>NZ_JBEPQV010000001.1:0-539507 GCF_040548035.1 Bradyrhizobium sp. LB8.2
TCGACAAGGAGATGTACAAATGGCGGCATCTCATCGAGAACTTCTTCGGCAAGCTCAAGGAATTCAAGCGCATCGCAATGCGCGCCGACAAGACCCACCAGAGCTTCACTTCAATGATCTATCTGGCCGCGGCCGCGATAAACTCCAGATGAATCCCAACAGACCCTAGCCGACGACCTCAATCTCATTCTCCTTGCACCACTCCCGCAAAGCCTGCTCTGTCGCCTCATTTTCGAAGGCGTGCCAGCGATCGATTGCACCGCGTCGGGCGAGCAGGGCCTTGAATTTCGGATAGGCTCCCCGTTTGCTGAAGAAATACCGGACGTCGTCGAAATCGTCCGGCAGGACCTCGCGGGCAAAATCGAGCACCAGCGGCTTGCCCTGGCCGAGGTCGTTTTTGTCCGGGAGCGGTACGTATTTCTCCTCGTCGTCAATGTCGTCCGGCAGTTCGTCGTTGAACTCCGCTGCGTCCATAAAATCGGTTTGATAGTAAATCTTCCCGGTTTCCATGCAAACGAAGGCGCAAAACTCCCCCATGTCGCCGTTGGTGTTGGCCCAATTGAAGGCTTGAGTGATGTCCGCGAAATTCACTGGCATGGGATATCCGGTACTCGCGATTGCGTCGTTCTCAGACCGCCTCGTGAGTCTCCCTGGAGCGCCACATTAGAACGACGAATTTTCAAGGCTCTCGGCCAATATCTCAAACATCTCCCATTTGCCTAACTCGAACGTGGCGGTGTCGGGAAGGACGTTCTCCGCGCCGAACGTTACTCGGAAAGTGCCGAATGAAAGATCTGACGGATTTTGCTCCTCGAACGGCTTAATTCGAAACAGCTTGTCATCTCTGGTCTCGCGAATCTTCGAAATTATCTCGCGGCGATCTCCTGTCATCATCAACTCGATACCTGTTGCGCGTCGTGCGAGATGAAACTCGTCGTCAACGTGAACCAACTGATCAGTTTTGGCGTAGAGGCCTACTGTATTGCCCCGAAGCTGGCGCATATCGAGGAGCCCAACACCAACTGCCTGCCAACCAGAGCTCGGAGAAACCTTCAGATATGGCGCTCGTACCGGAAGCCGCCCGACGTTTGCGACCGAAAGCAAGAAGCTACCTCCGAATTTGTTTCCTGATCGGATGCCGATCTGAGTTGATGTTCTTACTTCTAGGCTGCCGTGGCGTGTGGCGAACATGAGGTCACGAATTTCACCATGTTCCATCACCCGGGTCCTGTCTGCCCCACGCGTAAAGTACTGGTGGTGGACGTTGCTGTAGTGAGGGCGGTCCGGTGATGCGGGGACGTCAATTACGACAAAACCCTCGTCATCCTTTGCAGCTTCAGTAATGGACAGTAGTTTGATCCCCGAATGTTGAGGCGAGAACATTTCAGGGATCTGTGCGCGTATCAGATTAGCCGTGCGCTGCAGTTGTTTGACAGGTCGCTTGCCGGCTGCCACATCGACCCCTTCGACGTGCCTTGTCTCGATACCGATGACCAGAACGCCGCCCTCCGCATTTGCGAGGCCGGCGAGAGCTTCTGCGATCATTTTTCGATCATCACGCGTGAGCCTGCCGCCATCTTGTGCGAGTGTCTTGAACTCCAGATGGAGCGTCTCCTCCTCACGGTCGGCGACTATCTGCTCGAAATAGCCGGCGCCAAGCGCGCGTATGTGATCAATACGACTTTCCATTGAGGGTTCTCGCTCACAGGTTGGCGGGTTACGCGAGGGTGCACTTAATTTTTCGGGTTTGGATGTCGCCTTGGAGGTCTGCTAGACATTTGCGCTCGCAACTGCATCAAACCGCCTCGTAAGCCGCAATCTTCCTGATCTGTGGTGCGAGCACGTCTTCGGCCGTTTCGAGGTCGTAGCGCGTCTGGATGTTCATCCAGAACGCCGCGCCGGTACTTGCCGAGCCGCAGCGCGGTGTCGGCCGTGACCGGCTTTTCCTCGCGCGCAATGCGCTCGATCCGGGTGCGCGGCACGCTCAGGGCGGCCGCGACCGCGTAGGGCGTCAGCTTGAGCGGAACGAGAAATTCTTCACGCAGGATTTCGCCGGGATGAATCGGCGGCAGCTTCCTTGCCATCGGCGCCCCCTTTTTTATTTGGCCACAACGGCTCGTCCATTTCAGCGTTGCCGGTTAACCGCGCGCGCGCTGGCGCGCCGCGCAATGAACTTCTTCATTAAGGGCAGGAAGAACGCTTTGCTGAAGCGACCAAGTGGCGGCTGCGGCTCGAGATAGAACGAGCGTCCGACCGTGTCCTGATTATATTCGTCGAGGATGATCCAGAGCCGCAATGCGACGTCGAGCCCGGCCCGGCGTTTTTCCATCTCGGGAATTTCGGCAGCGAAACGACCCGGAGCGGGCGGTTGGCTGGTGATCGGAAACAGCACCAGCACATCGTCGCCTCCGGGCCGCGGGATCCTCACGCCTACCGCGACCGGGCGAGATTTGCGGCCTTCGGTTTCGCCGCGCTCGGCCTCGCGGACCCAGAGATAGGGAAATCGGATCACATGGCCAGTGCGAAGCGCATCAAGGCTCACGTCTCGTCGCGCTCCTGTTCGTAACTGCCAATCGCGCTCTTGACCTCGTTGAAGAGGTCGTCAGGCATTGCTTCCAGCCGGCCAGCCTTGCGCGTATCCGCCTTGGACATGAGCCTATTGTAGTCTTCAATGCTCAGCAGCACTAGGCGAGGCTTGTTTCGCTGGGTAATCGTCACGGGCCTGCGCAAGGCCTCGGCAATGATATCTCCCGACTTTCGGGAGAGGTCGCTGGTCGAAAACTTAGCCATTGCAATCTCCATCATTGCTCTAAAATACAGCAAATACGTAAATGCTGCAAGGGGGCTGACTGTGACCAGTTCCCGCTGCCAAAACACTCCGATCCGTCGTCAACCCCTGTCCACAAAAATATTCCACTTTACCGAAATTCGGAAATATCGTATCTCTCGCCCATCCCAGCCCAGCAAAGGGGCGGTCGTACGTCGTCACGAACGCGGGCTGGAGTGCGGTGGACGCGGGCGGCGTTAAAGGCGGGCTTGTGCGTGCAGGGCGAGATGAACCTCGTGAGCATGGTACGAACCGCGATAGACGGACGGCGCTCAAGTCTTGCGGACCCTTTGGCGACGCAAGGCAGCCTGCGTACGGCGAAACCGTGTGGTCCTGGCCGTCGTTGCTACGGTCAAGCCTTTGCGAAGGCGTCAGCGCGTCAACCGGCGCGTTGCCGTGGATTTCGCGGGGGTGACGGAGGCAAGAAGGAACTCGTCTCCGGGGAGAGCGCGGCATAGGCCGTCAAACCATCCCGCAGGGAAGGTCTGGTCTCGGCTGCCCTGTGTCTCCCCTGTGCATTGCGTGTGCAATCAGTTCGCATAGGGGTTTTTATGGGTGCCAGCCGGCGCCCGGTCTTCCCTGCGCCCTTTCTTTCGAGAGGGGTGAAGCGAGAAGCATAGCTCGGGCAAACCTGCCGCGAGACTGCGAGCGCGTGTCTGCGACGCGCATGTGAATTGACCTCCCTTGCGAGCATGATGCGTCGGCATCGGTGGAGGTGGTCGGACCTTCCGGAATCTGCCTTGATGCGAATTCAGCGTGGAGGGAGTGACGATATGAGCGGCTTGGTGATCTCTGGCGGCCGGGTGGTGGATCCCGCCAGCGGAATGGACGCCATCGGGGATGTGGCGGTGGTGGACGGCAAGGTCGCCGCGGTCGGCTCCTCGCTCGGCGGCGCCGAGCGGGTGATTGACGCGACCGGGCTCGTGGTCGCACCTGGCTTCATCGATCTGCACGCACATGGCCAGTCGATCCCGGCCGACCGCATGCAGGCGTTCGACGGCGTGACGACGACGCTCGACCTCGAAGCAGGCGTGCTGCCGGTCGGGTCCTGGTATGAGCGCCAGGCGCGGAAGGGACGCGTGCTGAATTATGGCGCCGCCGCCAACTGGGCCTTTGCGCGCATCGGCGCGATGACCGGCTCCAATGCGGAAAGCTCGCTGGAGGCGTTCGGCAACGCCATGCGCGATCGTCGCTGGATCGACAACGTGGCGAGCGATGCGGAGGTCGCCGGCATCCTCGAGCGCCTCGCACGCGGCCTGAACGAGGGCGGCATCGGTATCGGCATCCTCAACGCCTACGCGCCGGGCGCCGGCGTGCAGGAGCTGACCGCGGTCTGCCAGCTCGCGGCCGCGCAGGACGTGCCGACCTTCACCCATGTCGCCTACATGTCGCGCGTCGACCCCGAGAGCGCGGCGGAAGCCTACATCCGCCTGATCGGCTATGCCGGCGCCACCGGCGCGCATATGCACATCTGCCATTTCAACTCGTCGAGCAAGACCGATGTCGAGCGCTGCCGCGTGCTGATCGCGAAAGCGCAGGCGCAGGGCCTGCCCATCACGGTCGAGGCCTATCCGTACGGCACCGGCTCGACCGTGCTGGCGGCTGCCTTCTTCAGCGACCCCGAATTCGTCGAGCGCAACGGCACCGGCTACGATTCCGTGCAGCGGGTCACCGACGGCCATCGCTTCAGCGATCGCGAGGAGCTCTTGAAAGCGCAGGCCGAAGAACCGTCTTCGCTGGTGCTGTGGCACATCCTCGACACCGAGAACAACGCGCATCATCGCGACCTGCTCGACATGTCGGTGCTCTATCGCGGCGGCGCGATCGCCTCCGACGCGATGCCGTGGACGACCTCGGACGGCAAGACCTACACCGGCGATGCCTGGCCGCTGCCCGATGACGCCACCTCGCATCCGCGTTCGGCGGGCTGCTTCACGAAATTCATCCGCGAATGGGTGCGCGAGCGCAAGACCGTGTCGCTGCTGGAAGGTGTGCGCAAATGTGCGCTGATCCCGGCGGAAATCCTGTCGCCGGGCACGCCGGCGATGCGCGCCAAGGGCAGGCTTGCGAAAGACGCCGATGCCGACATCGTCGTGTTCGACTACGAGAAGCTCAGCGACCGCGCCACGTTCACGGCGATGAACCGTCCCTCGGAAGGTGTGCGGCATCTGATCGTCAGCGGCCAGCCGCTGATCACAGATGGTGTGCTGGACGTGGCGGCGCGGCCCGGCCGGCCCGTGCGCCGCACCGTCGTCGAGGGCTGACCCGTGCCGGTCCCCATTCTTCTGGTGACAGGCTTTTTGGGAGCGGGCAAAACCACTGTCGTGAACCATCTGCTGGCGCATGCGGAGGGGCGGCGGATCGCCGCAATCGTCAACGATTTCGGGGCGATCAACATCGATGCCGAGCTGATCGCCGGCGCGAGCGACGGCGTGGTCAGCCTCGCCAATGGCTGCATCTGTTGCTCGCTCGAAGGCGACCTCCTGCGCACGCTCTCGACGCTGCTGCGGCGTGATCCGAAACCGGAATACATCGTCATCGAGACTAGCGGCGTTGCCGATCCCGCCGACATCGTCCGCAATCTGATGGATCCCGTGATCCTGCGCGCGGCGCCGCTCGAAACGGTGCTCTGCGTGATGGATGCGGCGACACCGCTGGCCGCCCTGGACGATGCGCTTCAGCGTTCGCAATTGCGCGTTGCCGACATCGTGGCGTTGAGCAAGCTGGATCTGGCGGACGAGGGCGCGGGCGGGCGGATGCGCGAGGCCATCCGCGCGCAACGCGTCCCTGCCGTGGTGGTCGACGCGCCGCACGGCGAGATTCCGTCCGCGCTGCTGTTCCCCCCGACCGTCGATCGCGCGTCCGCGCCGCGCGATCCCGGACCGCGCCGGCCGGCAGAAGAGCGCTTCGAAACGCTGAGCTGGACGTCGGACCAACCGCTCTTGCTGCCCCGCTTGCAAAAGGCGATCGGCAAGCTGGCGCCAAAACTCGCGCGGGCAAAAGGCCTGTTCGAGACCGTCGAGCAGCCCGGGCGCCAGATGCTGTTTCAATTCGCCGCCGGCCGCGCCACGCTCGCCCCTGGCGATGCCGCGCTCGCCCTTGGCGATGCCGCGCTCGCCCTTGGCGATGCGCCGGCCGAAGGCGTGCCGCGCGCGCGGATCGTCTTCATCGCCGAACTCGGGGTGCTCTCGAAAGCGGAGCTCGATGGAATCATGGAGACGTGCGTTGCGGATCGGTGACGCTGGCGCTTCAAGCGAATTGCGCGACGCCGTGGCCGACGGACCAGTTCTCTGCCGGCGCATCGAGCACGTTGACGAACACGTCTTCGGGACGGATGCCCGGATTTTCGCCGAGCAGGTCGGCGATCCGCCGGTACAAGGCCTTCTTCTGCTCAGGAGTGCGCGAGGCGAATACGGTGATCTGGATGAGCACGGCGTCGTCGCTGCGCCTGACGCCGTAGGCGTTGCCGCAGCGGAAGTTTGCGGCGGCATGCTCGCTGATGGTCATGAACTCGTCGCCTTCCGGCACGTTCAGTGCCTCGCGCATGGCGCGGTAAAGGCCGTCGAGGATCGCCTGCCGGTAGGGCTCCGGCTTTCCGGCGCGCATCGAGATATGAAGGAGAGGCATCGCGAGTTCCTCATTGACGAAAGGGGGCGTCGGCCCCAATTTGTTTTTGACGCAGCGTCTAGAATGCACGTTTTTGACATCGTGTCAAATATACCGGACAGGAGCGAAGCTTGAGGCCGCGCGAGTTCGACCACGACGATGTCCTGCGCATCGCGTTCGATCAGTTCTGGCGCAACGGCGTGCGCGGCACTTCGCTGTCGGACATCGCGCGCGACGCCGGTGTCCAGCGCGGCAGTCTCTACAACGCCTTCGGCAGCAAGGAGGCGCTGTTCCTCCTGGCCTATGAGCGCTATGCGGGCGACTATCTCATTGCCTTGCAAAAGGCGCTCGGTGCGGGCTCATTGCGCAAGCGTCTCACCGCGTTCTTTGATTCGACCATCACCAATTTCCGCTCCGGCTCACCGCCGCGGGGATGCCCGACCACGCGCGGATTGATGGAGCTCGGCGCGGCCGAAGGCGAGGGGCTGGATGAGGACGCGCGCCAGGCCTTCGCGAACCTCATCTCGCGCATCACCGCTCTGGTTCAGGATGCGTTGTCGGCGGGCGCAAAGCGCGGCGAATTCAGCGGCAACCCCGCGACCGCAGCGCTGCACATCATCACCGTGACGCGCGGCCTCGCCGTAATCGAGCGTGCCTTCGATGACGAGCCGCAGCTGCGCAAGATCGCCGCCCACACCATCGATCTCGTGCTCGACAAAAGGGGCCGCTAGGTGTCAGCAGAAAGCGAGCGCGATGCAGCAGGCCGCGCAAGGCAGCGCGCGCGACCAACTGATATTCCGGCTCGCGGGAACGGGCATCGCGACCGGCGTCCTCCACCCTTGACGGCCTCGGCTAAAGCGACGAAGCAGAACCATCGGACCTGCCGACCCGCGCTTGGACACGCGGGCATGGAGACGCTGCATGTCGTTCAAAAAACTCCTGATCGCCAACCGCGGCGAGATCGCCATCCGCATCGCGCGCGCGGCGGCTGATGCCGGCATCGCGACGGTCGCGATCCACCCGGCCGACGATGCGCTGTCGCTGCATGTGCGGGTTGCCGATGAGGCGACCGAAATCCCCGGCCGCGGCGCGCGGGCCTATCTCGACATCGAGGCCGTGGTGAAGGCGGCGAAGAGCGCAGGCTGCGATGCCGTGCATCCCGGCTATGGCTTCCTCAGCGAGAACGCTGCGTTTGCGAAGGCCTGCGCCGATGCAGGCATCGCCTTCGTCGGACCGAAAGCTGCGGCGCTCGAACTGTTCGGCGACAAGGTCGCGGCGCGGCAATTGGCAAGACGTTGCGGCGTGCCGATCATCGCCGGCACCAGCGGGCCTTCGTCGCTCGGGGAGATCACGGCATTCTTCGAATCCCTTGGCGAAGGCGCCGCGATCGTGATCAAGGCGATGGCCGGGGGCGGCGGCCGCGGCATGCGCGTGGTCGAGAACGCATCCGATCTCGCGGAGGCCTATGCGCGCTGCCAGTCCGAGGCCAAGGCCGCGTTCGGCTTCGACGGCGTCTATGCCGAGCGCCTGATCCGGCAGGCGCGCCATATCGAGGTGCAGATCATCGGCGACCGCCACGGCGCAATCTCTCATCTCTGGGAGCGCGAATGCACCATCCAGCGCCGGCACCAGAAGCTGATCGAGGTGGCGCCGAGCCCGTCGCTCGGCGAAGGCTTGCGCGGCCGTATCATCGAGGCAGCGAAGCAGCTCGCCGCAGCCGCGTCTTACGACAGTCTCGGCACCTTCGAGTTCCTGGTCGACGGCGCCGCCCAAGACAGTTTTGCCTTCATCGAAGCCAATCCGCGGCTGCAGGTCGAGCACACCGTGACGGAAGAGGTGCTTGGCCTCGATCTCGTCCGCGCCCAGCTCGCGGTCGCCGCCGGCGCCTCGCTTGCCTCGCTTGGCCTGGCGCAAGGTTCGATCCCGAAGCCGCGCGGCTATGCCATGCAGCTCCGCGTCAACATGGAGACGCTGGACGAGCTAGGCGCGACTCATCCGACCGGCGGCGTGCTTGCCGTGTTCGAACCGCCGTCGGGCCCCGGCGTCCGCGTCGATAGTTTTGGTTATGCCGGCTACAAGACCAGCGCCGCCTTCGACTCGCTCTTGGCGAAGGTCATCGTGCATACGCCGGGAGAGGCTTGGCACGACGTGGTTGCAAAAGCCTCGCGGGCGTTGCGCGAATTTCGGATCGACGGCGTCGTTACCAACATCGCCTTCCTTCAGGCGGTGCTGGCGCATCCCGATTTCAGGACCAACCGCATCGCGACCGACTTCATCGACCGCAATATCGCGAAGCTCGTGGAGGCCGCCGATGGCGCTGCAAAGCCGCTCTATTTTGCGGCGACGGAGCGAAGCGGCGGCCGCGGCACCGAAGCGCATACCGCACAGATCGTGCCGGAAGGCGCGGTGATGGTCGCGGCTCCCTTGCAGGGGACCATCGTCACCATCCAGGTCAGGGAAGGCGAGATCGTGCGCCCCGGCCAGCAGCTCGCCGTGATCGAGTCCATGAAGATGGAGCATCTCGTGATGGCCGAGCAGGGCGGCCGGGTCATGAAGCTCGTCGCCGGCGACGGTGTCACGCTGATGCATGGCGAGGCGATTCTCTACCTCGAGCCGCTCGACGTCGCCGCCGATCATTCGGCGCAGGAAGCGGATATCGCTCTCGACCACATCCGTCTCGATCTCGCCGAAATGATCGCGCGCCAGGCCAACACGCTCGACGAACATCGCCCGGCCTCGGTCGAGCGCCGCCGCAACACCAACCAGCGCACCGCACGCGAAAACGTCGCGCAACTCGTCGACGACGGCTCGTTCATGGAGTACGGCAGCCTTGCGATTGCGGCGCAGCGGCGCCGGCGCAAGCTCGACGATCTCGTCAAGAACACACCGGCCGACGGCCTCGTCATGGGTGTCGCGACCGTCAACGCCGAGAAGTTCGGCCCTGAGGGCGGGCGCTGCATCGTCGTGGCCTACGACTACACCGTGCTCGCGGGCACGCAGGGCCACATGAACCACAAGAAGATCGACCGCATGCTGACGCTCGCGGAAGACTGGCGCGTGCCTCTGGTGTTCTACGCCGAAGGCGGCGGCGGCCGGCCCGGCGATACCGACCGGCTCGGCATGACCGGCCTCGATGGTCCGTCGTTCGTGCAGTTCGCAAGGCTCTCCGGCCTCGTGCCGGTTATCGGAATCGTCTCCGGCTATTGTTTCGCCGGCAATGCCGCGATGCTCGGTTGCAGCGACGTGATCATCGCCACCAAGAACGCCTCGATCGGCATGGGCGGCCCCGCCATGATCCAGGGCGGCGGGCTCGGCGTCTATCACCCGGCCGAGGTCGGCCCGGTCTCGTTCCAGTCGCCGAATGGCGTCATCGACATCCTCGTCGAGGACGAAGAAGAGGCGACGCGCATTGCGCAAAAATACCTGTCCTATTTCCAGGGTGCGGTGACGGAGTGGCAGGCCGCCGACCAGCGGTTGCTGCGCCGCGCGATCCCCGAGAACCGCCTGCGCGTCTACGACATCCGCAGCGTGATCGACCTCGTCGCGGACAAGGATTCCGTGCTGGAGCTGCGCCGCGACTATGGTGTCGGCATGATCACCGCGTTGATCCGCATCGAGGGCAGGCCGTTCGGCCTGATCGCCAACAATCCGCGCCATCTCGGCGGCGCGATCGATGCCGATGCCGGCGACAAGGCCGCGCGCTTCCTCCAGCTCTGCGACGCCTTCGATCTGCCGATCGTCTCGCTGTGCGACACGCCCGGCTTCATGGTCGGCCCGGAAGCCGAGAAAACCGCGATCGTGCGCCACGTCTCGCGCATGTTCGTGACAGGTGCGAGCCTTACCGTGCCGCTGTTCGGCATCGTGCTGCGCAAGGGCTACGGGCTCGGGGCGCAGTCGATGATCGGCGGCGGCTTCCATGCCTCGTTCTTCACCGCGGCCTGGCCGACCGGCGAATTCGGCGGCATGGGCCTGGAGGGTTATGTCCGCCTCGGCTTCCGCAAGGAAATGGAGGCGATCGCCGACCCCGTCGAGCGCGAAACCTATTATCGCAACAAGGTCGCTGAGCTCTATGCCAACGGCAAGGCGGTCTCGATCGCATCCGTGTTCGAAATCGACAACGTCATCGACCCCTCCGAGACGCGACGCTGGATCATGGCGGGTCTGCGGTCGGTGCCGAAGCCGCCTGCGAGGACGGGCAAGAAGCGGCCGTGCATCGATACGTGGTGAGGGCGGTGCAGCAATCTTGATTGCGGCACGACCGTTTCCGGTTCCCGATTGACATCCCCGCCTGCGGTGCCAGACTTTGCACAATAATACAGGGTGGAGACGTCCGCGATGGCCAGCCTTTCGGCCTCGAACCATGTCGCCCGTGTCTTGTCCGTCGCCAATCACGTGGCCGACGTCGATGCCTCGTCGCGCATTGCCGATTCCTGGCGGCGCTGCCTGATCAGCCACAAGCTCGATCCCGCCCGCCAAGGCCCGCCGCAGACGCTGACCGAGGCGGAGGTCCGGCATGTCGCCGAGCCGATGGAGCAGCTGATCCGGCTTGCAACGCCGGAGCTGGAAGATCTCGCCCGCGTGCTGCGCCAGACCGGCTATTGCGTCAATCTCGCCGATCCCAGCGCCACGATGCTGTGGAGCCGGGTGCCCGGCGCGGCCGATGCCGAGATCTTCATGCGCTGGAAGGTCTATACCGGCTCGAATTTTTCCGAGGCCTTCGAAGGCACCAACGGGCTCGGCACGGCGCTTGCGGAGCAGAAGCCGATCCTGGTGCATCGCGACGAGCATTTTCGCGCGCAGTGGCACATGTTCTCGTGTGCCGTGGCGCCGCTGTTCGACCAGGCCGGTCGCCTCGCCGGTGCGGTGAACATCACCTCCTGCCGCGAGGACCTCGAACGCACCGCGCATCAGCTTGCGCTCGCGGTGACGATGGAGGCGACGCGGCGCATGGAGGGTGCGATCTTCCGCGGTCATTTCCGCAACGCCTGGATCGCGACCGTGCCGGGCGACGGCGGCAGCGGCCTGCTCGCCTATGACGACGATCGCCGCATCGTCGGTGCCTGCCGTTCGGCGCGCGCACTGCTGGGTCTCACCGACGGCTTGATCGCATCCGGCATCGATCTGTCGCGCTACGTCAAGTTCGATCATCCTGCCGCGCGCAACGCAGACGACACCGTCGAGCTGCGCCGGGCCGATGGCAGTCCGTTGGGGCATGGCCATGTCGCGCCGCCGCTGCGGGCGAGGTCATCGACCCGTCCGCTCGCGCCGCGCCGCGATGCACCTGCCGATCGCTTCGACGCGCTGCACCGGCTCGCCGGCCGCGACCCCGGCTTGATCAAGAGCGTGAAGCGGCTCAGGAGCATCGGCGATCACAATCTGCCGGTGCTGCTGCACGGCGAGACCGGCGTCGGTAAGGATGTGTTCGCGCGCGCCATTCACGCGGCCGGCAATCGCGCGCGCCACAACTATGTCGCGCTGAACTGCGCGGCGATGCCGGAAAGCCTGATCGATGCCGAGCTGTTCGGCTACGAGGCCGGCGCCTTCACCGGCGCGCGCCGCGACGGCTCGAAGGGCCTGATCGTGCAGGCCGATGGCGGCACGCTGTTCCTCGACGAGATCGGCGACATGCCGATCGCGCTGCAGACGCGGCTCTTGCGCGTGCTGGAGAATCGCGAAGTCTGGCCGCTCGGCGCGCCGAAGCCCGTGCCGGTCGACATTCGCCTGATCAGCGCCACCCATCGCGACCTCGGGCGCATGGCCGAGCAGGGCGCCTTCCGCGCCGATCTCTATTTCCGTCTGCGCGGCATGGAAGTGCGGCTGCCGGCCTTGCGCGAGCGCGCCGACCGCGACGACGTCATCCGGCAGATCGCGCGCGAGGAAGCGCCGAACTGCCGGCTCTCGGACGAGGCGTGGTCGCAGCTCGCGGCCTACCCCTATCCCGGCAACATGCGCCAGCTCCGGCATGTCCTGCGGCTCGCCGGCTGCACGGCGGAGGACGGCGTCATCACCGACGCCGACCTCGATCTGCCGCCGTTTGGTGGAAGGGCGGCGGAGCCCGACCTTGCCGTAGCCGAACGCGCGACCATCATTGAGGCGTTGCGCAAGCATGGCGGCCGTGTCACCGATGCGGCGCGTGCGTTGAAACTCAGCCGCGCGACGCTGTATCGCAAGATCAAGCAGTTGAAGATCGACTCGGGTTCATACTAGACCGGTTCGACATCCCGGCTCCGCCGAAGGCAGTCAGAAAATGCCGGCGCAGCCTGTGTCTTCGCTCGCGGCGGACAGGCCGTCGCGAACGTGCATTTCCAGAAATTGCGAGAGGAGAGGATTCGATGGAGGAGATCGAAGTCTTTCTGGCTGTCGTCGAGGCCGGCAGCCAGACCGCGGCCGCGCGACAATTGGGACGGTCGCTGCAGTCCGTCAACCGGGCATTGGCGGCGCTGGAACGCAACGTCGGTGTTGAGCTGGTGCGGCGGACCACGCGGCGATCGCTGGCGACTGAAGCGGGACTTGCGTTCTATCATCGCGTCAAGCCGGCCTTTGCCGAAATCAGCGAGGCGCGCCTGGAAGCGGCCAACCGCCGCGTCGAGCCGTCGGGTCTTCTCAGGGTCGCCGCGCCCGTCCTGTTCGGATCGACCCACGTCGTGCCGGCGATTGCGGATTTCATGGCGCGCTTTCCGCGGATCGAAACCGATCTCCATGTCTCCGATCGGCCCATCGACGTCGTCGCCGATGGATTCGATCTGGCCGTGCGGATCAGGGAATTGCCGGATTCCTCGCTCAAGGCGCGGCGGCTCGGCGAGCTTCGCACGGTTGTCTACGGCGCACCCGGCTATTTCGCGCGCCATGGGCGTCCGCTTCATCCCGACGACCTGACAGACCATCAATGTATTCTGCGCAGGACCGGCCCGGCTGACACGGAAGCGTGGCGGTTTCAGATCGGCGGCGAGGTGAAGATGGTGCAGGTGAACGGCCGCTTCCGGACCGATAATACGACGGCGGCGCAGGCGGCTGCCTGCCATGGCATCGGCGTCGGCTACGCGCCGTTCTGGCAGATACGCGATCGCGTCGATGATGGCGCGCTGGAGATCGTGCTGGAGGATTTCGAGGCACCGCGCATGCCGGTGTACGCCGTAGTCCCGCCGAGCGCGGCGCCGCCGGCCAAGACGCGCCTGTTCGTCGATCTGCTGGCGGGGCGATTGAAGCGCGAGCGGCTCTAAGAGCCCCGGCTCTTTTACCCATTGGCCACGTGCATCGCCGGCGTGCGTTCCGTCCGCATTCTCCCGGTTTGCGGGAATGTGTATCCCGCGATGTGTCGGTTGTTCGGAGGCGCGGGCGACCGCAGTTTGCGGGCCACGGGCACTTATCCGCCCGGTCCGGCGTGAAGGACCGCACCATGACCCCCAATCGACGCGCGCTGCTGCATGCAGGTGTCAGCGCCACCGCGACGCTAGCTTCCCTCGCTCTTGCCGGCCAGTCGCGCGGCCCGGCCGATGGACCATTTGCCAGTGCCGCATCGAACTGCAACCCGGAAGCTTGCGCGGCCGCGGGTGAGGATTTCGGTCACATCATCCACAAGCAGCCGCGTGCCGTGTTCAGGCCGACGACGATTCCCGGGATCGCGGGGATTCTGCGATGGGCCGCGGAGCAAGGGCTGACGGTTGCCGCGCGCGGGCAGGGCCATAGCATCTATGGTCGTGTCATGACGGAAGGCGGCATTGTGATCGACCTCGGCGCGCTGGCCACCATCCATCGGATCGAGCCGGACCGTGTCGTGGTCGATGCAGGTGCGATCTGGCACGCGGTGCTGGAAGCGACCTTGGCCAAAGGGCTGGTTCCGCCGGTCCTGACCAACTACCTCGGCCTGTCCGTGGGCGGCACCCTCGCCATCGGCGGAATCGGCGGATCGTCGTCGCGACATGGCCTGCTGACGGACCAGGCTATCGAGCTCGATGTGGTGACGGGCGAGGGCCGGCAATTGACCTGCTCGCCAACGTCCAACGCCGAGCTCTATGATGCCGTTCGGGCCGGGCTTGCCCAATGCGCGATCATCACGAGGGCGACGCTTCGGCTGGTGCGTGCGCCCGAACGGGTCCGACGCTTCCAACTCTCTTACCCGGATCTCCCCTCGCTGACGGCCGATCAGCGCCGTGTCCTGGCGGAGGCGCGCTTCGATCAGCTGCAGGGAGCCGTCGTGCCAGAGGCGGCCGGTGGCTGGCGATACCTGCTGGAAGCAGGCGTGTTCCATGACGGCGATTCTCATCCCGACGACGAGGCGCTGCTTGCAGGTCTGTCGGATCGCCGCGGGAGCGCCGTCGTCACCGACTTTGCCTTCCGCGACGACGCCAATGCGTTTGCAAAGCTGGAAGCGCTTCTGAGGGCGAACGGTCAATGGTTCAATCCGCATCCATGGCTTCTCGTGTTCCTGCGCGGCAGCAACGCGCTGGAGATCGCGAGCGAGGTCGTTGCCGGGACGAAGAGTGAGGACATCGGCCCGTTCGGACGGATCACCTGCTATCCCATGATCACGGATGAATGCCGCACGCCACTGGTCCGGTTGCCCGACGAGCGGATCGTGTTCGTGTTCAATCTGATCCGTATCCCGGTATCGGCAGACAAGACGAATGCCGAACGGCTGGTCGCGCAGAACCGCGAGCTGTACGACCGTATTCGCGGCGCCGGCGGCGTGTTGTACCCGGCGAGCGCGTTTCCCATGTCGTCCCAGGATTGGGCCGATCATTTCGGGGTGCAGTGGCCGTTGCTGCGCGATGCCAGGCGGCGCCACGATCCAGGCAACCACCTCACGCCCGGCTACAATCTGCTCTAGCGGGAACGGATCCCGGCGGCCGCATTCGCATGGCGTCGCGAATTCAGGAGAAATCGCTCCAGCTCAGATGTCGCGAATCGAGATCGCCGACTGAAACTGTGCCGCGGATTTCGTGCGGTACGTGGAAACTGCTGCGGAGATACACGAGCGCCGCGGCTGCGTCGGAATGTGACACGTAGCGCACCTCGCCGACGAAGATCGAATGCGTCTTCGTTTCAAATTCCTGCGCCAGTACGCAGTCGAATGCGGCGACCGCATCGCTCAGCACCGGCGCGCCGGTCTCGCCGCGCTTCCATTGGCCGAACGCAAAACGATCGTCGCCGTTGACGCCCTTCTGGCCGCTGAAGGTGAGCGCCAGCAGTGCATGGTCCTCGTGCAGGAAATTGATCGCGAAGGCGCCTTCCTCGCGGATGCGGGCATGCGCGCTGGCGTTGCGGTTGACGCAGACGATCAGGGACGGCGGTGAGTCCGATAGCGAGCAAGCCGAGGTCACAGTTAGCCCGGTGCGCTTGCCGTGCTCGGCGCCGACCGTCACCAGCGCGACGGCACCGGCGCATTGGCGCATCGCCTGCTTGAAATCCTTTGCGTCCACGCTCAAGCGATAATCTCCAGAAAGAACGGGTGCGGCACGATGGCGCCGCACCCGCGTCGGGTCAAGCCGCCTTCATCGCGGAGCCGAGATGCTTCAGGCGCGGCATCACCTCGTTCCTCAGCAACGACAGCGAGTGATGCCAGGCTTCAGCCTTGTGCTTGTAGTCGAAGCCGAACACCAGCAGCACGCCGAAGCCGCCGACTTCATCGTAGATCTTCTCGATCTTCTCGGCGACGGTCGCGGGCGAACCGACGATCCAGTTCCGCTTGGCGCAATATTCGACGGTGACGTCGCTATCGGGCACGTCGGGCGCGTGCTTCAGATAGTCCTTGAAGCCGAAATGGCCGAGCAGCGGCAGGAAGTACTCGCCCATCATCCGGCCCATCATGTCGCCGGTCGAGAGCTTCCAGGCCTCCTCGTCGGTGTCGGCGACGAACACCTCGCGAACCAGCCGCCAATCCGCGCGGTTCGGCTTGCGTCCGGTCTTGGCGGCACCTGCTACGACCGAATCCCAATGGCTGCCGACATAGGCCGGGTTGAGGTTGAGGCTCATCGGGATGAAGCCGCGCTCGCCGGCGAGCTTCAGCGTGTCCGAGTTCTTCGAGAGCCCGGCGACGCCGATCGGCGGATGCGGTGTCTGCAACGGCTTGATGTGAGGCTTGAGGAAGTCGAACATCGTGTCCGGCTTGGTCACCGTCCAGAATTTACCCTTGTAGGTCCAGGGCGCGGGGTCGCTCCACATCTTCAGGATGATCTCCAGCGCCTCGCGCGTCATGTCGCGGTTCTGTCCACTCATGCCGTCGACGTTGAACATCGCCCAGTCGCTCGGCAGGCCGCTGGCCGCGACCCCGAAATTGAGCCGGCCCTCGGAGAGATGATCGAGCATCGCGACGCGGTTGGCGAGCTCGGCCGGGTGGTGATAGGGCAGCAGGAAGCCGCCCGGTCCGATGCGCAGGCGCTTGGTCTGCATCAGCGCCTGTGCGATCAGCAGATCGGGCGTGGGATTGGGCTCCCAGGGCGCGGTGTGGTGCTCGCCGACCCAAGCCTCCTGATAGCCGAGTTCGTCGAGCCAGCGCATGACTTGCAGGTCCCAGTCGTTCCCTTCCTTCAGGCCGCACTCCGGCGGGTGCGAAGGCATCGTGAAATAGCCGATCTCCATGGAGTTCCTCATCTGATGTTGACGCGTCTTGTTGCGCGGTTCACGGACGTGAGCGGGGACACTTTAGCAAGCGGTGTGCCACCTCTTCGCAAGCGGTGTGCCAACGCGAGCGGCACCTCAGACCTGCGAGAAAACGCTGGTTTGCAGCCGCAATAGCCGATATCCCGGGGCAGATTTGCGAGGCCTCGTCTCATTGTCGCGAGACGGCGTCTTGGCGGTGAGACGAGGATGCGAATTGAGATGACCGAACCTGCCTATGTCGCGGTGGACTGGGGCACCAGCAGCTTCCGGCTCTGGTTGATCGACCGCGCCGGCAAGGTGCTGACCGAGCGCCGCAGCGACGAGGGCATGCTGGCGGCGGCGAAGGCCGGCTTCGCTGCCGTGCTGCAATCGCATCTTGCGGCGGTCGAGGCTCCCAGTCATCTGCCGGTTCTCGTCTGCGGCATGGCCGGTGCGCGTACCGGCTGGGTCGAGGCCGGCTATGTCGACACGCCGGCGCCGCTCTCTGCTGTTCTGAAGCAGGCCGCGCTTGTGCCGGGCGAGACGCGCGATATCCGCATCCTGCCGGGCATCGCGCAGCGCGATACAAAAGCGCCGGACGTGATGCGCGGCGAGGAGACCCAACTGCTCGGCGCGCTCGGTCTCGATACCGCCGGCGAGGCGCTGGTCTGCATGCCCGGTACGCATTCGAAATGGGTGCGGGTGAAGGACGGAACGGTCGCGCATTTCTCCACCTTCATGACCGGCGAGCTGTTCAGCGTCGTGTCGCGCGAGACGATTTTGTCACTCGCGGTCGCAGGCGCCGAAGACGCCGAGGATGTCGCGAGCTTCAAGGCGGCGGTCAAGGCCGCGTACGAAGCTCCGGCCTTCGCGGCCAATCTTCTGTTCACCGCGCGGTCGCGTCAGCTCCTGTTCGAGGGCACACCGGCCGCGGCGCGCGAAACGGTGTCGGGCACGTTGATTGGTGTAGAGCTGGCAGCAGGGCTCTCCGGCGTGGTGCCGAAAGCAGGCGTCACGCTGATTGCCTCGGGGCGGCTCGCGATGCTGTACAGGCTGGCTTTCGACGCGCTGTCAGTGACAGCCATGCCGATCGATGCGGATGAAGCCGTTCGCCGCGGTTTGTCGATGGCCGCTGCCGCGATCTGGGCGAAATGAGAGGACTATTGAGATGAGCGTTCCCTTTCCGGCGATGAAGCGACCACTTGTCGCGATCCTGCGCGGCGTGAAGCTTGAGGAGATCCAGGCCATCGTCGGCGTGCTGATCGAAACCGGCATGACCGCAATCGAGATCCCCCTGAACTCGCCGGATCCGTTCCGTTCGATCGCCACGGCGGTGAAGCAAGCGCCCGCCGGCGTGCTGATCGGCGCCGGCACCGTGCTGACGACGGCAGATGTCGATCGTCTCAACGACGTCGGCGGCAAGCTGATGGTCTCGCCGAACGTCGACACCCAGGTGCTGGCACGCGCGCATCAGTACGGCATGATCACGATGCCCGGCGTGTTCTCGCCGACCGAAGCTCTGCTCGCAGCGCGATCGGGGGCATCGGGCCTCAAATTCTTTCCAGCCAGCGTGCTCGGTGCGTCCGGCATTGCCGCGATTCGCGCCGTGCTTCCGGCCGGCGTGACGATCGCCGCCGTCGGCGGCGTGTCCGATCAGAATTTTGCCGAGTACATCAAGGGTGGCGTGACGGCGTTCGGGCTGGGCTCCAGCCTCTACAAGCCCGGCATGACGGCAACGGACGTTGCCGCTCGCGCAAAATTGACGATCACGGCCTACGATCGGGCGATTGCGAAAGACTGAGCCCGCAATAAACAAGCCGTGATGCCGTCACGGTCGCGCGTTATCCTATCTTGCTGCACCAGCGAGATCAGGAGACCGACATGGCGATCAACAATGTAGCCGATCTGTTCGTGGCAACGCTCGAACAGGCCGGCGTCAAGCGCATCTACGGCATCGTCGGCGACAGCCTGAACGCGCTGACCGAAGCGTTGCGGCGGCGCGGTACGATCGAATGGATTCACGTCCGGCACGAGGAGGTCGCGGCCTTCGCCGCTGCCGGGGAAGCGGAGATGACGGGCAGCCTTGCGGTGTGCGCGGGCTCGTGTGGCCCCGGCAATCTGCATCTGATCAACGGTCTGTTCGACGCCCATCGCAGCCGCGTTCCCGTGCTGGCGATCGCTGCGCAAATCCCGACCGCCGAGATCGGCGGCGGCTATTTCCAGGAGACCCATCCGCAAAACCTGTTCCGCGAGTGCAGCCATTATTGCGAGCTGGTCTCCGATCCGAGTCAGCTACCTTATGTGCTGGAAAACGCCATCCGCGCGGCGGTCGGTATGCGCGGCGTTGCCGTCATCGCCATGCCCGGCGATGTCGCCTTCCGTAGCCCACCCAAGCGCGCGCTGTCGACGGCGCGTGGCCTTACGCTGTCGGCGCCAAAGGTGGTGCCGCAGGCCGATGAACTGAAGGCGCTCGCGGACCTCCTCAACGGCGCCGAGCGCATCACCTTGTTCTGCGGCCGCGGCTGCGCCGGCGCGCATGCGCCGTTGATGCAGCTTGCGGAGGCCTTGAAGAGCCCGATCGTGCATGCGCTCGGCGGCAAGGAGCATGTCGAATACGACAATCCCTACGACGTCGGCATGACCGGCTTCATCGGCTTCTCCTCGGGCTACGCCGCCATGCACGCCTGCGACGCGCTGGTGATGCTCGGCACTGATTTTCCCTACAAGCAATTCTTCCCGACTGATTGCCAAGTCGCGCAGATCGACATTCGTCCGGAAAATCTCGGGCGGCGCTGCAAGATCGATCTCGGTCTCGTCGGCGACGTCAAGCTCACCATCGAGGCGCTGCTGCCGCTGCTCAAGGCCAAGACGCAGTGCAAGCATCTGGACGATGCGATCGCGCACTACAAGAAGGCGCGCGAAGGTCTGGATTCTCTCGCCAAGGGCACACCGGGCAGCAAGCCGATCCATCCGCAATATCTCGCAAAGGTCATCAGCGACCATGCGTCTGACGATGCCGTCTTCACCGCCGATGTCGGCACGCCGACGGTGTGGGCCGCGCGCTATCTCGACATGAACGGCCGCCGCCGGCTGATCGGCTCCTTCGTGCACGGCTCGATGGCCAACGCCATGCCGCAGGCGATCGGCGCGCAGGCCGCGCAGTCCGGCCGCCAGGTTATCTCGCTCTCGGGCGACGGCGGCTTCACCATGCTGATGGGCGACCTGATCACGCTGACGCAGATGAAGCTGCCGGTGAAGGTGGTCATCTTCAACAACGGCGTGCTCGGCTTTGTCGCGCTGGAGATGAAGGCGGCCGGCTTCGTCGACACCAATGTCGATCTGGAAAACCCCGACTTCGCGGCGATGGCGCGCGCGATGGGCATCTTCGCGAGGCGCGTCGAAGATCCGGGCGAGCTTCCAGGCGCGGTGAAGGAGATGCTGGCTCACAACGGACCGGCGCTGCTCGACGTCGTCACCGCGAAGCAGGAGCTGTCGATGCCGCCGACCATCACGCCCGAGCAGATCAAGGGTTTCAGCCTGTGGGTGCTGCGCGCCGTGATGAACGGCCGCGGCGATGAGGTGCTCGATCTCGCCAAGACCAATCTGTTACCGCGCTAGCCCCGTTTGACCGACGGCACGGGCAGCCGCTCGTGGCGGCGCTGGAAGCGTTGCCAGTGCAGCACGATGCCGATCAGCAGCGCCGGCACGAAGCCGAGTGCGATCAGGAAATGCGGCAGCTGCGTCGGCGAGATGAACGCGATGCCGATATCGGAGATCAGCCACAATGCGGCGAACATCACCACGAAATCCAGGCGCGGGCAGCGCAGATAGTAGAACACGGCGGTAATGACGACGGCGGGTCCGATGGCGATGCCGATCATCACCGCCGTCAGCTCCTTCGGCGTCAGCGCGTCGAGCACCATCGATGCCAGCAGCCAGAGCGCGGCGAACATGGCGACGATGTCGAGCGGATGCCGCAACCCAATACCTCTCGCAGAATCGCGCTATCGTTGTGGCCCGGGCCCCGGCCGTCAAGGGAAAATGCGCCTATTCCTCGTCGTTTCCGGGCGTCGGCCGCAGCATGAAATGGCCGAAGGCGGTGGCGATCGGCTTGTCCGCATCGTCCTGCCAGGCGCGCGCCTCGAAGGCGACGATGCGCCGGCCCTGCTTCACGATCGAAACGTTGGCGAACGTGTCGAGCGCGCGGCCGGAGCGCAGATAGTTGACGGTCAGTCCGATCGGCTTGGGCAATGCGGCCGCGCCGAGCTCGCGCGCCACTCCGAAGATCGCGGTGGTCTCGAGGAAGGCGCCGGTCATGCCGCCATGGATCGCGGGCAGGATCGGATTGCCGATGATCTTTGGCGAGAACGGCATCGTCAGTGTGCCGTCGTTATTGACGCGAATGCCGAGACAGCGCGCGAACGGGCTGTTGGCGAAGGGGCCCGCCGGATCGTCCGGCGCTTCCAGCGACGGGATGCTGGGCGAATCCATCCTGCGATCCGCGAGCATGTTGGTACGGTTGGCGCCGATCATGAAGCAGGCGGTGGCGGTCGCGACCGGATCGTCCTCGGATTCCTGATAGGCGGTGGAGCGCACGAAGGCGATCGAGCGCGTGGTGCGGTAGCAGACCGAATGCGCCTTGATGTCGAGGCCCGGCGTTGCCGGCTTCTGGTAGTCGATGCGCAGATCAAGCGTCGCGATGGCGCTCGTGCCGTCGAGCGCGAGCTGCACCGCCATGCCGCAGCTCTCGTCCAGCATCGCGGTGACGACGCCGCCATGCAGCACGCCGGTCTCGGTGTCGCCGACGAAGACGGGTCGGTAGGGCAGGCTGGACCAGGCCTCGCCAGGCGCGAAGCGGTCGAGCTGGAGCCCGCTGATATGTCCGTAATCGGAGCGGCGCCCCCGGATCGCCTCGGCGAGTTCCTCAAACGGAAGTGTGGTCGGTGAGCTGGACATGACGACGTTCTAGACCAGTGTCGGGTGCGGCGCAAAACCCCGAATGCGCGTCCACGGCAGGTGTGCCGGGTTTGGCCTCGACAGAGCGGGCCGAAGCAACGATGGTGGGCGCTTCGTCCTATCGACTAGCCGTAAGGAGTGTGCCCATGGCCGATCCCGAAACGCCCGCCACCAGCCAGGGGCCCGTCATCATTTCGACCTCGAGCTCGGAGCGGGCGCCGATCATCTATTTCGACGGCGCATCCTGCTTCGGCCACCACAACGGCGCGATCCAGATCGAGCTTGCGGCGAACCTGTTGATGCCGGTCGGTGCCGCCGTCAGGGTTGACGTCGTTCAGACCGCGCATCTGCGCTGCAGCGTGGCCGCCGCGCTGGCGCTGCGCGAAGCGCTCGAAAAGGCGCTGGCGATGTATCAGCAGGGCCAGCAGCAGCCGGCCGAGGAGATCCCGACGGTGAAGAACTGAAGCAGGCAACGTGATCGCAGGGGGCCTTCATGGTTCGAGACGCGCCGTAAGGCGGCGCTCCTCACCATGAGGGTCAAAGATCTCGCCGCGAGGATGACCTCATCCTGAGGAGCCCGCCAAAGGCGGGCGTCTCGAAGGATGGCCGCAAGCATATCGATTGTCGGATGCAGATAGCCTTCCTTCAGCTCACATGCACCTTCGGCTTTCTGCCTTCGTTCCACTTGCCGTCGAGCGCGCGCTCGATCTGGGCGGCGAGTTGCAGCAGGAGGCCGTCATTGGCCTGCTTCGCAATCGCCTGGATGCCGAGCGGCAGGCCGTGTTCCTGCGTGGCCATCGGCATCGATATCGCCGGCATGCCGCAGAGATTGGCGAGCGGCGTGAAGGCGAAGAAGCGCCAGAGATTGCCGAACCAGTCGAGCACGTCAGGATTGTCGGAGATGGTGAGATATTCCCTGGTGCCGACCTTCGGCGTCGGCAGCGCGGTGATCGGCGTCAGGATCACGTCCCACTGTTCGAAGAAGGCGCCGAAGGCGCGTGAAGTCGTGTTGAACACGCCTTGCATCTTCGCCCGCTCGGCAAAGCTCGTGTTCCGGCCGGCTTCCCAGATACGGATGTTCATGGGCTCGATGAGATCTTCCGGCGGCTTTTTCAGCCCGCGTGCGGCGAGCATGTTGGAGATCACCACGGCAAAATTCGAGATGTAACAGGTGGTCTGCGCTTCGAACGCGGCGCGGAAGTCGAGCTCGGGCAAGGCGTAATCGACGTGATGGCCGAGGCCTTCGAGGAAGCGGCCAGCTTTCTCCAGCTCGGCGGCGATCTCAGGCGTCGCGGTGTAGTCGCCCCAGGTGTGCGACAGCGCGATGCGAAGTTTTGACGGATCGCGCTTGATCATCTCGGAATAGGGCTGTGCCGTGGTCCAGAACGGCATGAATTCGCCCGGCGCCGCTCCCCTTGCATGATCGACGAAGGCGGCGGTGTCGCGCACGCTGCGCGACTGGCAGCCCTGGATCGAGACCAGCCCGGTGAGGTCCGACATGTGCGGGGCGAGCGAGAACACGCCGCGCGAGACCTTAAGACCGATATTGCCGTTGACCCCGGCGGGAATGCGGATCGAACCGCCGCCATCGGTTGCATGTGCGATCGGCACCACGCCGGCCGCGACCATCGCGGCGCTCCCCGCGGACGAGCCGCAAGTGGTGTAATCGGTATCCCAGGGATTGCGCGTGACGTAGACGGCCGGATTGTCCGCCGAGCTGCATACGCCGAATTCCGGCGTCGTGGTGCGTCCGATCAGGTTCAGCCCGGCCTGGCGGAATTTGGCGGTCAGGAACGTATCGGCCGCGGCGCGATTGCCGCGCATCAACAGCGAGCCCATTTCCTGGAGCCGGCCCTTCATGGTCGGGCCGAGGTCCTTCATCAGGAAGGGCAGGCCGGCGAACGGCCCGGCGAGATTGGCGCCGTCCTTGGCCGGATCGGCGATCACGTCCTCGAACAGCTCGACCACACCCGACAGTGCCGGATTGACCTTGGCGACGCCCGCAGCGGCCTGGCGGGCCAATTCCTTCGCCGTCAGCTCGCCCTTGCGGACGCGCGCCGCCAGTCCCACGCCGTCGTGCTGCGCCCATTCATTCCAGCTCATCGGGAAAGTCATGCGATCCAAACCTCTTCGTGCGGCGCCATCTTAGTTTCGCACAGGAGCACTTTAAACAACTGAGGCGACGCGAAGGGCAGGGTTGCGCCGGATGGAGAGGTCGGCTGCAAACCCGCATTGCATGCGGATGCATCAATTCGAGAGCTTTGCGATCACCGCGACCGGCCCGCCGCCGGCCGGCCCCTGATGCTCGGCCCCGCCGGAGACATAGATCGCGCCGGTGCCGGCGAGGCCGGCAATCAGGCCGCCGACGGCGGCACGGGCGTGGCGCGTCGAGCTGATGTCGGTATCTTCCAGCATGGTGTGGCGGAAGCAGCGCACGCTGCCATCAGGCGAGGCCTCGGCCTTGGCGAAGATGTTGACGAGCTCGCGGCCCGTCGTCGCGACGTCCAGCCCGACGCTCTCCAGCGCGGCAAGCACGGCGGCGGCGTCGATGGCATCGCTCATCACAGCATGCCCGATCTCGAATTCGCTCGTCGATGACATCGCGTTGCCGAGCACGATGACGACGTTGTGCATCAGCTCGATCCCGGACGAAGTCGAGGCGACCCTCGAGAACAGATCGTAACGTTGCAGCACGTCGTCGTCGCGAATGTCGGAGGCGATCTCGCCGAGCGCGACCGCAACCCCGAGCGCGGAGGCGCCGCGCGAATAGGCCATCGAGCTGTAAGCGCTGGTCGTCACCGTCTTGTTGCCGCGCGCGTTCGCCGCCTCGACGCGATCGCTGGTGAGCAGCGGGCACTTGATCTGCACGAAATGGATGTCGGTGGGGTCAGCAATGCCGGCATCCTCCATCGCGGCTTTCACGGCCTTGGCCGTCTCCGTGATCTGCGCGGAGCGGCCGAGCTCTTCGGGCAGGAAATCGCGGATGTGCGCCATGCCGATGCTCAGGCGTTTGCCTGATAAGCCTGCCGGTCGCTGCGGGACGTCCTGGCGCGTGAACACAGTGATGTGCGGGCTGAGCACGCCCTCGGTGCCGCCGGACATCACGAAAGCGATGCGCTGCTCGACCTCCTGCGGCGACAGGCCGAGTTGCGGCGCCAGCGCCGCGCACAGCGCGGCAACGGCATATTCCCGGGTAAAATCGTTGACGCCGCCATTGCCCTCGGTCTTGCCGAGGATGGCCAGGATGGATGTCGGATCGATCGCGCCGGAGGCGATCATGTCCAGGAGGCCGGAGACGTCGCCGGGGCCTTTGGTGGCAATCCTGATCACGCCGACCGATGTCGTCCGCATTGCTCGTCCTCATGGGAGTTCGATGGTCCGGCTCGTGAAACAGCCGTCGAACCGGGGCGCCTGTCAAGGTGTCGAGGCTATCCTCCGACGTCGTCCTGAACGCCAGGAAGACGGCGGAATATGTGCGCCGTTTGCGGCGTCCCCACGATTGTGGCGAGATCGCATCGCTTCGACAAAAAAATCCCTTGTCGACGGCCGCTCGCCGCACCTTGATGAATCAGCCCCGGTTGGTCCATAAGCGGCGTCCCGCAGCCGGTGGTTAGCCGCCGCGGTGCGTGCTTGGATAGAGGGGTTCTCGCGTGGCAAATATCAACCAGAAAATTGCGCAGGAGCTTGGGGTTCGGGCGGAGCAGGTCGAGGCGACGGTGACGCTGCTCGATGGCGGCGCCACGGTTCCCTTCATCGCCCGATACCGCAAGGAAGCGACCGGCGCGCTCGACGACGCGCAATTGCGCACTCTGGAAGAGCGCCTGGGTTACCTGCGCGAGCTCGAAGACCGCCGCAAGGCCATCCTCGAATCGGTCCGCGAGCAGGGCAAGCTCGATGCCGCGCTCGAAGCCTCCATTCTCGCTGCCGACAGCAAGGCGCGCCTCGAAGACATCTATCTACCGTTCAAGCCGAAGCGCCGCACCAAGGCGGAGATCGCCAGGGAAGCCGGCCTCGAGCCGCTCGCCAATCAGCTCATGGCAGAGCCCACCAACGATCCGAAGGTGGTGGCGGAAACCTTCGTCAATGCCGAGAAGGGCGTTGCCGACGCCGCTGCGGCGCTCGACGGCGCCCGGGCCATCCTGGTCGAGCGTTTCGACGAAGACGCCGACCTGATCGGGAGCCTGCGCGAGGAGGTGTGGACCAATGCGCGCATGGCCTCCAAGGTGCGTGACGGCAAGAAAATCGAGGGCGAAAAGTTCGCCGACTATTTTGAGTTCTCCGAGCCGCTGACCAAGCTGCCCTCGCACCGTATCCTCGCGATGTTCCGCGGCGAAAAGGAAGAGATCCTCGACCTTCAGATTCAGGCCGAGGCCGAAGCATCGCCGCCGGGCGTGCCGAGTGCCTATGAGCTGAAGATCATGAAGCGGTTCGGCATCGCCGACCTCAAGCGCGCCGGCGACCGCTGGATGATCGACACGGTGCGCTGGGCCTGGCGCACCAAGATCCAGGTGCATCTCAACATCGACCTGCGCATGCGGCTGTGGAATGCGGCCGAGACCGAGGCCGTGCGCGTGTTCGCCTCCAATTTGCGCGATCTATTGCTGGCCGCGCCCGCCGGCACCCGCGTCACCATGGGGCTCGATCCCGGCTTCCGCACCGGCGTCAAGGTCGCCGTCACCGACGCGACCGGCAAGGTGGTCGATACCGCTGTGATCTATCCGCACGAGCCGCAGCGGCAGTGGAACGAGGCGCTGGCGATCCTCGGCAAGCTCGCGCTGAAACATCGCGTCGAGCTGATCGCGATCGGCAACGGCACCGCCTCGCGCGAGACCGACAAGCTCGCGGGCGATCTCGTCAAGGGCCTCGCCGAACTGAAGATGACCAAGATCGTGGTGTCGGAAGCCGGCGCCTCGGTCTATTCGGCCTCGGCCTTCGCCTCCGAGGAATTGCCTGATCTCGACGTCACCCTGCGCGGCGCGGTCTCGATCGGCCGCCGCCTCCAGGATCCGCTCGCTGAGCTGGTCAAGATCGAGCCCAAGGCGATCGGTGTCGGCCAGTATCAGCACGATCTCGGCCAGGCCAAGCTCGCCAAATCGCTCGATGCAGTGGTCGAAGACTGCGTGAACGCGGTCGGTGTCGACGTCAACACCGCCTCGGCGCCGCTTCTTGCCCGCGTGTCGGGCGTGGGCTCCGGCCTTGCCTCGAGCATCGTGGCGTACCGTGACGCCAACGGCCCGTTCAAGTCGCGCAAGGCGCTGAAAGACGTGCCGCGGCTCGGACCCAAGGCGTTCGAGCAGTGCGCGGGCTTCCTGCGCATCGTCGGCGGCGAGGATCCGCTCGATGCCTCTGGCGTGCATCCGGAAGCGTATCCGGTGGTGCGTCGGATTCTTAGCGCCACCAAGAGCGACATCAAGGCGTTGATCGGCAGCAGCGAGATCGTGCGCACGCTGAAGCCGAAGGATTTCGTCGACGAGACGTTTGGTCTGCCGACCGTGACCGACATCCTGCGCGAACTCGAAAAGCCCGGCCGCGATCCGCGTCCGGCGTTCAAGGCCGCGGTGTTCATGGACGGCGTCGAGGAAATCAAGCACCTCAAGAAGGGCATGATCCTCGAGGGCACCGTGACCAACGTCGCCGCGTTCGGCGCATTCGTCGACATCGGTGTGCACCAGGACGGCCTTGTGCACATCTCGGCGATGTCCAAGACCTACATCAAGGATCCGCGCGAGGTGGTGAAGCCCGGCGACATCGTCAAGGTGAAGGTGCTGGACTTCGAGGTCGCGCGCAAGCGCATCTCGCTGACCTTGCGTCTCGACGACGAGGTCGGCGCCAAGGAGGCGCCCGGCATGCAGCGCGACAACAGCTCGCGCAACCCCTCCCGCATGACCTCGTCCGCACCGCGCCAACAGGAATCTTCCGGCGGCGGCGCCCTCGCCGAAGCGCTGCGCCGTGCCGCCGAGAAGAACGGCGGCAAGCGGGCGTGACGTCTTAACTTCTCTCCCCGTCCTTCTGCGGGAGAGGTGAGCCGCTCGACGTATGGCGAGCTTCATCCGTGTCGTCATTGCGAGCGAAGCGAAGCAATCCAGTCTGCCTGCGTGGAGGCACTCTGGATTGCTTCGTCGCGAGGGCTCCTCGCAATGACAAGGAGAGAGCGCGGGTCCGCCTTTCTAACTCCCGCGTCAGAATCTGGCGCATTTGTAAGTTGAAGGTGAGGGCGGGTTTTCCTCATCTGAGCCTCCGGAGTGGCGAGACCATCGCCGCGACAAGGAGGATACTTAGATGAACAACAGGCTTCTCACAGGCATCGTCGCAGCGGCAGTTGCTGCGACGCTGGCGGTCGCCTCGCCCGTTCTCGCCCGCGGGGGCGGCGGTGGTGGCGGACACGGCGGTGGTGGTTTTGGCGGTGGCGGTTTTGGCGGCGGGGGGATGCACGCCGGCGGTATGGGCGGCGGTGGCATGCACTTCGGCGGCATGGGCAGTGCTCACTTCGGTGGCATGGGCGGTGCTCACTTCGGTGGCGCCCGCTTTGCTGGCTCGCCGATGGCGGCCCACGCTGCCTTTGGGCCGCGCTTTGCCGGTGCGCCACTAGCGACCCGCGCCGCCTTCGGGCCGCGTTTCGCCGGCGCCGGCTGGCACGGCAGGCCCTTCATCGGCCGGCACGCATTTTTCTTCCGCCACCATCGCTTCCACCGGTTCGCCTTCGTTGGCGCCCCCTTCTACTACGCCAATTATTATGACGACGGTTGCTGGCGCAGGAACTGGACGCCCTATGGGCGGCAATGGGTCAATGTGTGCGGAGACTCTTGGTACTAGCATCGCCGTACCGCACCATTGTCGCGATCGTCATCGGGCGGTTCCGCTCAGCCCCGGAACGGGATAGTCTGATGGCGATCGTCGCGCGGAGTTTGTCATGACCGGAGGTCACCGCCGCATTCTGGTCGTCGAGGACGATGCGGAAACCGCAGGCCAGCTCGTCGAGGAGCTGACGATTTCTGGCTACGACGTCGATCTCGCCGCCACGGGGCGCGAAGCCCTCAGCCACGGCGCCGCGCGCGACTATGCCGTGATCACCATCGACCGCATGCTGCCCGACATCGACGGCATCACCGTGATGCGCCAATTGCGCGACGACGGCATCGCAGCGCCGTTCCTGATCATCTCGGCGCTGGGCGAGGTCGACGACCGCGTGCGCGGCTTGCGCGCCGGCGGCGACGACTATCTCGTCAAGCCGTTCTCTTTCGTCGAGCTTCTGGCGCGGCTGGAGGCACTCGGCCGCCGCAGCGACACGGTCGCCAAGGAGACGATTTTGCGGGTCGGCGATCTCGCCATCGACCTGATCGCGCGCAACGCCAGCCGCCGCGGCCGGAAGATTCCGCTATTGCCGCGCGAGTTTCAGTTGCTCGAATATCTCGTCCGCAACGCGGGCCGAGTCGTTTCCCGCGCGATGCTGCTCCAGCATGTCTGGGATCTGCACTTCGATCCCTCCACCAACATCATTGACGTCTATGTCGGCCGCGTTCGCCGCAAGGTCGACGATGCCCAGGCCTATCCGCTGATCCACACCATCCGCGGCATCGGATATTGTCTCCGTGCTCCTGGTTAAAACGCTCCGCTCCTCGACCTTCCGCCTGGCACTGATCGCGATCGCGGCATTCGGGCTGATCGTCGCGGCGATCATGGCCTATGTCTATTTCGGCACGATCGCCTATGTGAAGAGTCGCGTCGGCGATGCCGGCGGTCACAGCGGCTTTACCGCGATGATCGAGCTCGCAATGGCCGCGGTCGCCGTGCTGTTGCTGGTGCTCGCCGGCCTTGCCGCGGTGCTGGTCACGCGCCGCACGGTCGGGCGGATCGAGGAGATCAACGCCACCAGCCGCGCCATCATGATGTCCGGCCTCGATCAGCGCATTCCCTTGCGCGGCAGTCACGACGAGTGGGACCGTGTCGCCGAAAACCTCAACCAGATGCTCGACCGCATCGAGACGCTGATGGGCGAGGTCAAGCAGGTCAGCGACAACGTCGCCCACGATCTGCGCACGCCGCTGACGCGCATGCGAGGCCGGCTGGAAAAGGCCTATCATGCCTCGCGCAACGGTGAGTCCGACGCAGCGCTGATCGGTGACACCATCGCCGATCTCGACGCGGTGCTCGGCATGTTCGCCTCCATCACCCGCATTTCGGAGATCGAGACCCGCGCCCGCCGTAGCGCGTTTCGCACCCTCAATCTCGCCGGGATCGCCGGCGAGGTCGTCGAGCTCTACGATGCCGCCGCCGAACAGGTTGCGACCCGGCTCAGCCTGGATGGCGACCGCGAGATGGCGATCACGGGCGATCGCGACCTGCTGTTCGACGCCATCGCCAATCTCGTCGACAACGCGATCAAGCACGGCTGCAAAGGCGGGCAGGTGAGCGTCACCTGCCGCAGCGCCGACGGCGGTGCGACGATCGCGATCGCCGACGATGGTCCGGGTATTCCCACTGAGGAGCGCGATCACGTGTTCAAGCGCCTCTACCGGCTCGAACAGAGCCGCTACACGCCGGGCAACGGTCTGGGCTTGAGCCTGGTGGCGGCCGTTGCCGGCCTCCATGGCGCCGAGATTGCGCTGCATGACAATGCGCCGGGCCTCACGGTCCGGCTAAGCTTCCCCAAGACGTCGGCGCAATGAAGCCCGATCGTGTCAAAGCTCGATCACGCCGCGCCGTGCCGCATGCGCGACCGCATCGGTGCGGCCGGTGGCATCGAGCTTGTCGAGCAGCGAGCCGACATGGAACTTCACGGTGTGCACGGAGATGTTGAGCTGACGCGCGATCATCTTGTTGGAGCCACCTTCCGCCATCAGCGCCAGCACGTCGAGCTCGCGCTGCGTCAGCGCGATATCGCCGGGCATGATGCGCGGATCGCGGGTGACAATCGTCGCCGTGGCCTTCTCGCCGGGTCCGGCGAGGCGAAGCCCGGCGATATTGCCGAGCAGAGCCGCCAGGCGATCGGCGAGGGCGGGATCGTCGATCTCCAGGGACAGCACGATCTCGGGCGCGATGTCCTCGCTCACGCCTCGGGCCTCTCGCCGACCGTGACCTTGAAGCTGACCGGCTCGCCGCCGCGGCGCGCGGCCACGTCGACCACCGCTCCGACGCTCGCCGGACCCAGCGTCCGCGACAGCGCACGTACGCCTGACAGTTTCTGGTCGTTGACGGCGACGATGACGTCGCCCTGGCGGATGCCGGCCGCGGCCGAAGGTCCGGTCTTGTCGACGTTCATCACCATCGCGCCGACGCCGTCGTCGAGCCGGACCGGCTGGAGTCCGAGGCCGAGATATCCGCGCGCGATGCGGCCGCGCGCCTCCAATTGCGCCGCGACCCGCTCGATCGTCGCTGTCGGGATCACCAGCACACGCCTCGGGCCGAGCACGGCCATGCCGAAGGCTTCGCCCGATGCGTCGAGCGCGAGGCCGCCCTGTTGGCTGGAGCGCAAGCGGACGTCGAGCTCGATCCGCGCGTCGATGTCGCCGCCGCGCAGGCTGCGCCAGCTCTTGCCGGACGCTGATACCATCCCCAGCGCGGCGCTCGGCGTATCGCGGTTGGTGGCGATGACGACCGACAGCGCGCCGAGGGGCGGGACCGTTGTGGCCAGCTTGACCGGGGCAAGCGCAGTATCGGCGCGCAGCAGTGCGATATCGGTTGTGTGGTCGCGGCCCGCGATCGTGGCGGCCACTCGGCTGCCGTCGGGGAGGCCGATCTCGACTTCGCCCTCGTCGGCCAGCGCCTCGTCGGCGGTGATAATCAGGCCGGGCTTCCAGACGAAGCCGGTGGCGCGGGCGCGATGTGAATGTACGGCGACGACGGACGGCGCGGTGCGCGCCACCACATCCGCGAGTGCGGACGACAGTGAAGACAGCGGAGTGGGGTCGGTCATGGCAGGCTCCTGTAAGCTGCCCCCAATCTGGGATGTCGCGGCGGATTGTGAAACTGGCCGGATGGCCAGGAAAGCTGATCTGGAAAGCTGGTCCGTAAGACCACGGCCGACGAATATGTGATTGGGAGCCGCTCACGCGAACGTGTTGCAATCGCGAAATTGCGCCGCTTCCACGATTTTCAGCGAGCCACGCAATGCCCCCGGCCTTTACCACACCGCATTGCTGATGCCGACACGCAAGGACCTCGCGCGCTGGCTGGTGCACGCCGCCTCGTATCGGGTGCCGATGTCGGGCTTCGCCGATCACCTCGTCAGCGAGTCGGTCTAGCTCGACGACCCCGAGGGTAACGGCATCGAGGTCTATGCCGACCGCGTGGAGGCCGTCGATCCCTGGGGCACGCGGGCGCGGCTGATCAGGGTTTGATCGCCGGCGCGAGCGTTGGTAAGACCGGTCAGGCGTTAGCCAGTTTCCGGGATTCACACCTGCCATGTCCGACTTTCACGGCGTCTTTCCCTATCTCGTCTCACCTGTCGATGCCGATGGCGCGGTGCGGACGAACGTGCTCAGCAGGCTCTGCGATGATCTGATCGGCGCCGGCGTGCACGGCCTGACGCCGCTGGGCTCGACCGGCGAGTTCGCCTATCTCAACGCCGTGCAGCGCACGGCGATCGTGCGGACCACGATCGAGGCGGCGAAGGGACGTGTGCCTGTTGTCGCGGGCGTCGCCTCCACCTCGACGGCGGACGCGGTGGCACAGGCGAAAGCGTATCAGAAGCTCGGCGCCGACGGCATTCTGGCGATCCTGGAAGCGTATTTCCCGCTCGCCGATGCGCAGATCGAATCCTATTTCCGCGCCATCGCGGATGCCGTGGACATCCCCGTCGTCATCTACACCAATCCGCAATTCCAGCGCTCCGATCTGACCCTCGATATCATCGCGCGCCTCGCCGAGCATCCGCGCATCGGCTACATCAAGGACGCTTCGACCAATACCGGCCGGCTGCTCTCGATCATGAACCGCTGCGGCGATGCCTTGCGGGTGTTCTCGGCCTCCGCCCACATCCCGGCCGCGGTGATGCTGATCGGCGGGCTCGGCTGGATGGCGGGCCCTGCCTGCATCATCCCGCGCCAGAGCGTGGCGCTTTACGATCTCTGCAAGGCCGGCCGCTGGGACGAGGCGATGGCGCTCCAGCGCAGGCTGTGGCGCATCAATGAGGCTTTTGCCCGCTTCAATCTCGCCGCCTGCATCAAGGCCGGGTTGGCCATCCAGGGCTATGACGTTGGCGATCCCGTCCCGCCGCAGGCCGCTCTCACCGCCGATGCGCGCAAGGTCGTGGAAGCGGCTTTGCGGGAGCTTGCCTAACCGCCCTCCCCGACATGACGAATCCATGGTGCGGCCGCCCAAAACCGCGGCTGGTCTCGCCTGTCCCGATCCGCTAAAAGGCAGCCCGCATTTCAAGAGACTTCAAGGACCCCACGGAATGAACATTCTTCCCGGCAATTTGCGTTTCGGAGCGGGGCAGCCCGTCAAGCGTTTGGAAGATCAGCGGCTGCTCACCGGGATGGGGCAGTTCATCGACGACAAGCCGGAAGAGGGCGCGCTGTGGTTGTACCTGCTGCGCTCGCCGCACGCCCACGCGAAGATCGTCTCGATCGACACCGGCGCCGCCACTGCGATGCCCGGTGTGACCGCGGTCTATACCGGCGCCGACCTCGTCAAGGACGACGTCGGCGTCATCCCGACGCTGAGCATCTTCAAGCGCCCCGATGGTAAGCCGATGACGGTGCCGCCACGCCGCCTGCTGGCGCACGAAATCGTGCGCTACGCCGGCGAGGCCGTGGCCGCAGTGGTGGCTGCCTCGCGTGCTGACGCCCAGAGCGCGGCCGAAGCGATCGTTGTCGAATATGACGTGCAGCCGGCGGTGGTCGATCCCGTCGAGGCGGTGAAGCCCGGCGCGCCCGTGGTGTGGCCGGAGGCACCCGACAACATCGTCGGCGCGATGGCTTACGGCGATGCCGCCAAGGTTGGCGAGGCTTTTGCCAAGGCGGCGCATACTGTCGAACTCGATCTCGTCAGCCAGCGTCTTGTGCCGTCGGCCATGGAGCCGCGCTCGACCATCGCCGAGATCGACAAAAAGACCGGGCGGCTCCTCTTGCACGTGCAGTCGCAGACGCCGGCCTCGACCCGCGACGTGCTGGCCGAGGCCGTGCTGAAGCGTCCCAAGGACAGCGTGCGCGTGCTGGTCGGCGATATCGGCGGCGGCTTTGGCCAGAAGACCAATCTCTATCCGGAAGACGGCATCGTCGCCTATGCCGCGACCAAGCTGAACAAAAAAATCCGCTGGCGCGGTGACCGCACGGACGAATTCGTCGGTGGCACTCATGGCCGCGATCTGACCTCGACCGCTTCCTTCGCGCTCGACGAGAAGGGCAAGGTGCTGGCCTATCGCGTCAGCTCGATCGGCTGTACCGGCGCGTATTCCTCGGGCGCGGCCAACATCATTCCGCTGGTGCTGGGGCCGTTCGTTCAGACCGGCGTCTACGATTTGCCGCTGGTGCATTTCGAGGTGAAGTCGGTGATGACCCACACCGCGCCGGTCGGGGCCTATCGCGGCGCCGGCCGTCCCGAAGCGGTCTTCATCGTCGAGCGCCTGTTCGACGCTGCCGCGCGGAAAATCGGCATGGATCCGCGCGCGATCCGCAAGGCCAATTACATCAAGCCGGCGCAACTGCCCTACACCAATGCGGCGGGACAGGTTTACGATTCCGGCGCCTTCGCGCACATGCTCGACCGTGCCGTGAAGCTTGCGGACTGGGACGGCTTTGCCGCGCGCAAGAAGGCGGCGAAGAAGAAAGGCCTGCTCTACGGCCGCGGGCTCACCTCCTATATCGAATGGACCGGGGGCCGCGCTCATACCGAGAAGGTCAGTATGCACGCGACCGCGCAGGGCCGCGTTGTCCTGCATTCCGGCACCATGGCGATGGGGCAGGGGTTGCAGACCACCTACACCCAGATGATCTCCGACACGCTCGGCATTGCCATGGACAAGATCGACGTGGTCCAGGGCGACACTGATCTGGCAACAGGCTTTGGCAGCGTCGGCTCGCGTTCGCTGTTCGTCGGCGGCACGGCGGTTGCGGTCTCCTCCAACGATTTGATCCAGAAGGCGCGCGAGAAGGCGGCGAACGTGCTGGAGACCTCGGTCGAGGACATCGAATACCAGGGCGGCATGCTCACCGTGGTCGGCACCGACCGCCGCATCAGCCTGTTCGATATTGCCGAGAAGGAGAGCGGCGCAAAGCTCAGCGTCGATTCCGAAGGCGAGGTCGACGGTCCGAGCTGGCCGAACGGCACGCATATCTGCGAGGTCGAGATCGATCCCGAGACCGGCGTGTCCAAGGTCGTGCGCTACACCACGGTTGACGACGTCGGCGTCGCCGTGAACCCGATGCTGGTGACGGGGCAGATCCATGGCGGTGTCGCGCAGGGAATCGGCCAGGCACTGTACGAGGGCGTGTCCTATGATTCCGACGGCCAGCTTCTCACCGCGAGCTACCAGGACTATTGCATCCCGCGCGCCGACGACGTCCCGCCGATCGTGGTGACGCTCGACGATTCCGCGCCCTGCCGCACCAATCCGCTCGGCGCCAAGGGCTGCGGCGAATCCGGCGCCATCGGCGGCCCCCCTTGCGTCACCAACGGCGTGATGGATGCGCTCGCCGAGCTCGGCATCACCCAGCTCAACACGCCCCTGACGCCGCAGAAGATCTGGAAGGCGATCAGGGATGCGAAGGTGGCGGGTTAATACCGTCATTGCGAGCGCAGCGAAGCAATCCAGAATCCCTCCGCGGAGGCAGCCTGGATTGCTTCGTCGCAACGGCTCCTCGCAATGACGGGTGAGAGGGGCGCGCGCTAAATCCCCAGCATCATCTTCGCAATAATATCGCGCTGGATCTCCGAGGTGCCGCCGAAGATCGTGTAGGCGCGGCCGTTGAGATATTCCGGCACCACCGTCAGCATCTCCTCCGGCATCGCCGGCTCGTGGTTGAGCCTGTAGAGCGGGCGCATCGGCTCGACCGCGAGCGCGTCGTGGCCGATCACATCGGCCCCCAGCCGGGTCACCGCCTGGCGGATTTCGCTGTTGCGCAGCTTGAGGATCGACGACACAGCGCCGGGATTCTGCCCGGTCTGCAGCGCCGACAGCACACGCAACTCCGTCATCTCCAGCGCGTCGATGTCGACCTCGACCTCCGAGATGCGCGTCGCGATGTCGGGACTGTCGATCGCGCGTCCCGTCAAATCCGACTCGGCAAGCTCCGCAATCGCCTTCAGCCCTTCGCGCAGCTTCGCCGACGCGATGCCGGAGCCGCGCTCGAATTCGAGCAGGTACTTGCCGTAGGTCCAGCCCTTGCCTTCCTCGCCGACGCGGTTGGCCACAGGAACGCGCACGTCGTCGAAGAACACCTGGTTGACCTCGTGGTCGCCGCCGATGGTGAGGATGGGGCGCGTCGTGATACCTGGCGCATTCATGTCGATCAGGACAAAACTGATGCCGTCCTGCTGCCGCGGGCCGTCGCTGGTGCGCACCAGCGCGAACATGCGGTTGGCGTGATGGGCATGCGTGGTCCAGATTTTTGTGCCGTTGATGATGTAGTCGTCGCCGTCGCGCACCGCCCGCGTCTTCAGCGAGGAGAGGTCGGAACCGGAGCCCGGCTCGGAATAGCCCTGGCACCAATAGTCCTCGCCGGAGAGAATGCGCGGTAGGTAGAAGTTCTTCTGTTCAGGGCTGCCGAAACCGATGATGACGGGCCCGACCATCTTCACGCCCATCACGTTGACGTTCGGCACGCCGGCGCGCGCGCTTTCGGTCTCGAAGATCCAGCGCTGCGCCGGCGTCCAGTCCGGCCCGCCATGCTCGACCGGCCAGCCCGGCGCGCCCCAGCCTTGCTTGTGCAGCGTGCGCTGCCAGGCCATGCCGATATCGGGGTCGGAGAACACCGACGGTGTCAGCGCCGTCGCGCGTTTCATCTCCTCGGTGAGGTTTTTCGCAATGAAGCCGCGCACCTCGTCCTGGAAGGCGCGCTCCTCAGTGTTGAACGACAGGTCCATGATGCGCTCCTTGTGTCAGGCAGGCACGACGTTGCGGCCGAGCTGGGCGTGGCGGCCATAATGGTGAGCGCTGCCGCCGAACAGAGTGTCGAAGGCGACCAGCCGCTTGAAATAGGCGCCGACCTCGAGCTCCTCGGTGACACCCATGCCGCCGTGGAGCTGGATCGACTGCTCGCCGATAAAGCGCGCACATCTGCCGATCTTCGCCTTCGCGCCCGACGCGGCCCGCGCGCGCTCGACTGGGTTGGCATCGACCTTCAGCGCGGCGCGCAGCGCCATCGAGCGCGACTCGTCGACCTGCACCGCCATGTCGGCGAGGCGGTGGCGGATCACCTGGTTGGCCGAAAGGGGCCGGCCGAACTGCTTGCGGATTTTTGTGTACTCCAGCGTGGTCTCCAGGAGCACCTGCATGATGCCTACGGCCTCGGCGTCGAGCGCGGCCATGGCGCGATCGACGGCCCATTCGATCGCGGGCAGCGCGTCGTGTCCGTCACCGAGCAAGGCGGCTTGCGGCAGTTGCACGTCCGACAGTTCGATATTGCAGCCGCGCCCGCCGCCCAGGCGCTCATAGTCGCTGACGGCAACGCTCGGCGTCTTTGCCGGCACCAGGAACAGGCCGATCCGGCCGGAGGGGCCCTGATGATCATGGATATGCGCGGAGACGATAATCTCGCCGGGGGCGTGGCCGTCGAGCACCGCAACCTTGCTGCCGGAGAGTCGCCAGCCTTGCGCCGTCTTGTTGGCAATGGTCGCGACCTTGGCGAGATCGAACCGCGCCGCGCGCTCCGAATGCGCAAAGGCGAGTTTCAGCGATCCGTCGGCGACCTTCGGCAGGATTGCCTGCTTCTGCACCGTGCCGCCGCATCGCTCGACCAGTGCTGCGCCAAGCACTACCGTTGCGATATACGGCTCCGACACCAGCCCGCGGCCAAAGGCTTCCGTCAAAATGCCGATCTCGACAGCGCCGCCGCCGAGCCCGCCAAACTCTTCCGCGATCGGCAACGCCAGCCAGCCCAGCTCGGCGAATTGTTTCCACACCGCGGGGCTGAAGCCGAGCGGATCGTTCGCCATCTTGCGGCGGTGATCGGCATCATAGCTTCCGGCCACGAAGCGCTCCGCGCTCTCGCGCAGCAGACGTTGCTCGTCACTGAGATTGAGATCCATCGTGTCTACTCCGCGGCTGCCGGCGGCTTGCGCACGGAGGGATGCAGGCCGGATGGATCGACCACCATTCCGAATTCCTTAAGATTATGGGCGTGGCAGAGCTGATGCAGCGCAAAGGCCTGGTCGATCGCCGCCGGCTGGCCCATCACATCGACCGAGCGGTTCACGGCTTCCTTGGTCAGCTTCAGCGCAAAGGACGGTTTTGATGCGATTTTGCGCGCCAGCGCCAGGACGGCGGATGAAAGATCTGCGCGCGGTACGACCCGGTTGACCATCCCGAGTTGATGCGCCTCTTGTGCACTCCAGCTATCGGCGGTGAACAGAAACTCCTTGGCCTTGCGCGGGCCGAGCTCCCAGGGATGCACGAACCATTCGACGCCGCAGACGCCCATGGTGACCACGGGATCGCAGAACTGCGCATCGTCACTGGCGACGATGAGATCGCAGGCCCAGGCCAGCATCAGGCCGCCGGCGATGCACTTGCCGTGCACCTCCGCAATTGTCGGCTTGGCGAGATTGCGCCAGCGCCGCGTGATCTGGAGATAGATCTCCTGCTCGCGCGCGAAGCGGCCATGGGCGTTTGGTTCAGCGAAGCCGCCCCAATTTCCGATCGGCGGAAAATCGACACCCGCAACATTCTTGCTGCCGGGGCGCAGATCATGCCCTGAGGAGAAGTGCGGACCGTTGCCGGCGAGAATGATCACCTTGACCGCATCGTCCTGCACCGCCTCATCGAACGCGGCGTTGAGATCGTAGGTCATTTGCAGGTTCTGCGCGTTGCGCGCGTCGGGCCGGTTCATCACGATCCTCGAGATCGCCGGCTCCGGCCTCTCCACGAGGATGGTCTCGAACGAGGTCATTGCGTTCCCCCCCGGCGTTTCCGTCTTGGTATTATTGTTCTCTTGAGTTGACTATTACAGCCGGGATTAAGCAAGAGGCTTGCGTAAATCGGCTGCTTTTCGCAAGCCTCAGCCTGGATGCAAGATGTCTGGCATCTCGCGCACGCAATCTGGTAGTTTGCGCCCGATTCCACCGGGAGAAATTTGATGCGCAAGATCCTGACCGTGCTGGCGGCGTTGGCCTCGCTGGGCCTCACCAACTGCGGCTACAACGCCATCCAGAGCGAGGACGAGCAGATCAAGGCCAACTGGTCCGAAGTCGTGAACCAGTATCAGCGCCGCGCCGATCTGGTGCCCAACCTCGTCAACTCGGTGAAGGGTTTTGCTCAGCAGGAGAAGGACGTGCTGCTCGGCGTCACCAATGCCCGCGCCAAGGTCGGCAGCATCCAGGCGACGCCCGAGGTGCTGAACGATCCCGCCGCATTCCAGAAATTTCAGGCCGCCCAAAGCGAGCTCTCCGGCGCGCTGTCGCGACTGCTCGTGGTCACCGAAAACTACCCGCAACTCAAGTCGGATGCGCTGTTCAAGGATTTGATGTCGCAGCTCGAAGGCACCGAGAACCGCATCACGGTGGCGCGCAATCGCTACATCAAGGCGGTGCAGGATTATAACGTCACCATCCGCTCATTCCCGAACAACCTCACTGCGATGATGTTCAGCTACAAGGAGAAGCCGAACTTCTCGGTCGCAAACGAGAAGGAAATCTCGACCGCACCGAAGGTCGATTTCAATCCGGCGCCCTCGAAGTAAGTGCGTTCGATTTCGCGCATGCGCCCAACCCCGACCACAGCCGTCATTCCCCGCGAAGGCGGGGAATCCAGTACGCCGCGGCTCCTCGGTTCAAGCGCTGCTGCTTCTGGAATACTGGATCGCCCGCCTTCGCTGGCGATGACAGCGATATTGTGGCGTGCCGTTTCGAGCTTCTCATTGTTCGTCTTCGCACTGCTCTTCGCCTTTGCTTTCCCGGCCTCAGCCGATGTCGCCGTGCCGCAACTGACCGGCCGCGTGGTCGATCAGACCGGCACGCTCTCCAGCGCCGACATCGCCGCGCTGTCGCAAAAGCTGCGGGACTTCGAGACGCGCAAGGGCAGCCAGCTCGTCGTCCTGATCGTGCCGACGACGGAGCCGGAGACGATCGAGCAGTTCGCGATCCGCGTTGCGGAGGCCTGGAAGATCGGGCGCAAGAAGGTCGACGACGGCGCGATCCTGGTGGTCGCCAAGGGCGACCGGCATTTGCGCATCGAGGTCGGTTACGGCCTCGAGGGCGCGCTCACCGACGTCACCTCGCGGCGCATCATTGACGAAGACATCACGCCGAAATTCAGGAGTGGCGATTTCGCCGGCGGCATCGCGGCGGGCGTCGATCGCGTGATCCGCGTCATCGACGGCGAGCCGCTGCCGACGCCCTCGCGCAGCGTGAATTTCGGCAACTGGAACGACATCGAGCCGCTTTTCTTCTTCCTGCTGTTCGGCCCGCTGGTCATCGGCGGCATCCTGCGCTCCATGTTCGGGCGGCTATTCGGTTCGGGGATAACTGGAGCGATCGTTGGTGTCCTCGCCTGGTTCGTGATCGGCTCTGCGGTCGTCGGGTTGGGCGTCGGTATGCTTGGCGCTATCCTGACGTTTATCGCCGATCTGTTTGGGGCGGGATCGGGCACGGGGTCCTCGCGGGGCCGCTCGTGGTCGAGCGGCTCGTCATCCGGCGGCTGGAGCAGCGGATCGTCGTCGAGCGGCGGCTTCAGCGGCAGTGGCGGCAGTTTTGGCGGCGGCGGCGCTTCGGGGAGCTGGTAGGTCATGAGCATCAAGCGCATCACCCGGCATCTGCTCCAGCATCATTGGCGGGCCAAGCGGGTGTTTCCAAAAGGGGTGCTCCACCGCATCGAGCAGGCGATCAAGCGCGGCGAAGCCATGCATTCCGGCCAGGTCCGGTTCGTCGTCGAAGGCGCGCTCGACGGCGGGCCGCTGTTTCGCAATCAGCCGGCGCGCGAGCGCGCGCTCGACGTGTTCTCGCATTTGCGCATCTGGGACACTGCGCACAACAACGGGGTCCTGATCTATCTCCTGCTCGCCGACCGCGATGTCGAGATCGTCGCCGATCGCGGCATCGACGCGAAGGTTGATGTGAAGCGCTGGGAACAGATCTGCCGCGCGATGGAAGCCGAGTTCAGGTTGGGCCAGTTCGAGCGCGGCGTGATCGGCGGCATCGAGGCCGTGTCGCAGGAGCTGGCGCGGCATTTCCCGCCGCATGGACCGCATCGCAACGAATTGCCAGATGCGCCGGTTGTGATGTAGCCCCGGCTGATAGCCCACACTCCGTCATTGCGAGCGTAGCGAAGCAATCCAGACTGTCTCCGCAGTGGGACTCTGGATTGCTTCGCTACGCTCGCAATGACGACGTTGAAGCGCCGTGTTTCTTTGCAAAGAGGCACACGCAGCCGCACGCCCACCTAATCATCCAGCTTGTTCAAATCCCGCACCGACTGCATGATCGGCTCGAAGTTCGAGCGCGCATCCAGCGCATCGAACAGTTGTGCGGTGTCCTCCAGCAAGCCGTGTGACCTCGCAATCGCGATGCGGACGTCCTCCTGTGGCGTGTCCGACAGCCGCCCGTGTCCCGACAGCAATATCTTCGAATTCAGCCCCTTGAGCCGCTCCAGTGACTGGATGTAGTCGGCGATGCTGCCCGAGCCGAACACGCCGCCCATCACGCCGCCGGGCATGAGCGTATCGGCGGCAAACAGCAGGCCTTTGTCCTGGTCGTACAGCGTGATGCAGGCCGAGGTGTGCCCCGGCGTGTGCATCACGTTGAGACGGAAATTGCCGAGGTCGATCAGATTGCCTTCCTCTAGCCAGATGTCGATATTGATCGGCACGTTCGGCTCGTTGAACATCTTCCGCAGCATCGAGAAGTCGTCGCGCAGCATGATCTTGTTGGCGGCAAGCCGATGGGCGGCGACAAAAGTGCGGCGCTCGTTGAAGTGCCAGGCGGCACCGATGTGGTCGAGATGCTCGTGGCTCAGCACCACCATGTCGATCTTTTCCGGCGGGCAGCCGGCGAAGTTGAGACATTCCACCATCGCAGGGTAATTCGACGACAGCCCGACATCGATCAGGATGGTGCGCACCGAGCCGCGAACGAGATAGACGTTGGCGGCGCGGTTGGAGAAGCGAATTTGATAGACGTCGTCCGCCGCCTGGATCAGCGAGCAGATGTCGTTCTTCATCAGGATTGGAAACGAAGTGGGCTTGCGCTCGCTCATGACTGCGCTGCCCGGTAGGTGACATCGTTGGACGCGCGCAGGCGTTTGGAGAGTGCATCCATCACCATCAGCGCAAAGGCCGGTTGCTGGCTGACGAGATAGACGAAGCGGGCGTGATTGATTCTCATGACTTTCGTGCTCGGCGCTGCCGCGATTGCGGTCGCCGAGCGCGCCGAGCCGTCGATCACGGCCATCTCGCCAAAGAATTCGCCCCTGCCGAGCTTGACGATGGTGGTCTTTCTGGCGCCGCTCAACTTGGCGATCTCGACTTCGCCGTCGAGGACGACGAACAGCTCCCGGCCGGTCGAGCCCTCCTCGAAGATGATGTCATCGACGCCAAACTCGTTGATGCACTTCTCGATCGCCATGACACCCCCAAGGGCCTTCTACAGCCGTTCTGGCTGACAGGACAGACATGTTAGCCGGGTAACAGGAGCGGGCAAACAGCCCGTTCGGAGAGAGCGTGGCCTGCCGCAGGGCAGCATCCGCTGACGATTTGTTGCACGCCGCCACACCGGTTCCACTTTGCCGGCCAAATTCGGCCCCGGATGAGTTCCTAAAATTTTGGTAAGCGGGTCCGCAGGTAAGGAATTCGCAAGCAATGAAAGTTACCAAAAAGTCAACCGAGACTGGAGTATTTGAGCCGTGAGCGAACCAATGCCCGAGCAGGCCGTCCAGGATACTGGCGCCGTTGAAGCCGCAGCGACCGTGCCGCAGGCCGTCGCGGCTGTTGCCGGTATCGAGGCCCCCTCGATTGCCCCCGACCACGAGACGCCGCCCAAGGCTGATCCAGTGAAGCCTGATCCAGTGAAGCCTGACCCGGTCAGGGTCGAGCCGCCGAAAATCGAGGCATCGAGGCTCGATGTGCCGAAGCTCGAACCCAAGGCAGAGACCAAGCCCGAGCCAAAGCCCGGCAAGCTCATCGTCATGGCGCCCGCGGAGCGGTCCTGGGACCGCGAAGAATTTGCCCCGCATGTGAAGGCCGACGAGCCGCGCGAGGCCGGCGGCAAGCGCCGCCTGTCGGCTATGGCAGCTGTGGTGGCGATCGCGGCCAGCGTCGGCGCGATCAGCGGCGCGCTCGCGACCGCCGGCATGATGCACTTCGCAAGCCCCGCGCCGGCGCAGGTCGCCGACACCAGCGCGCTGGAATCCTCGGTCGCCCGGATCGACGCCGATGTCGTCGCGCTCAAGGCGAATGTCGAGCACACCTCCAAGACCGGTCTGGGTCAGTTCAACCGGACCAACGACCGTCTCGACAAGCTCGAGAAAGCGCAGGCCGAGCCGATGGCCAGAATCGCAAAGCTGTCCGAGTCCGTCGACAAGCTCCGTGCCACCCCGCCCGCGGCGCCCACCCAGGCCGCGGCCGCCGTGCCCGCCAGGGAGACCACCGGCTCGATCACGCCGACCCAGGCTGCGGCCGCCGCAGCCGCGCCGGCTCCTGCCGCACCCAAGACCGAGATCGGCCGGCTGCCGATGGTTGAGGGCTGGGTGCTGCGCGACGTCTCCAACGGCGGCGCGCTGGTCGAGGGCCGCAATGGCCTCTACGAGGTCTATGCCGGTGACCCCATCCCCGGGGTCGGCCGCGTCGATGCGATCCGCCGCCAGGACGGCCGCTGGGTGGTCGTCACCAGCAAGGGGCTGATCGTCGCGCGCTGAGCGACTGATATCCGAATTCCAAAGAGGCGCTTCACCACGATGTGAAGCGCCTTTTTTGCTTGAATAGCCGTCCCCGCGCGGTGTTACCTAAGGCATGAACCGCGCGTTGCGAATTCTCGTTGCTGCCGTCGTATTTTTTGGCGGCGTTGTTTCGCTTTTGGCGGCAGAGACCGCGTCACTCACGCGCGGCACGGCGATCACCGATCCCGATCTCCTGCGTAAGCTCGACCAGAACGATGCACTCACGATCTCGCGCCTGCTGTGGCCGGAGCGGAACGCGAACTTTCCGCTGACGACCGATCTGATGTTTTCGTGGTTGTCGCAGCTCAAGGAAATTCCCTTAGCAATCGACGCGGAGTTCGACCGCTACGTGGCCCGGCAAAAGGCGGTCTATCCGACCGAGACCATCGGCGTCGGTGAAGGCTTTGACGTGCAATTGTTCGATCGGGCCAATCTGAAATCCCGCGATACCCGGTTCGTGCTGGCCGGCATCGTCAACCGCATGGACCGTGCCTACGTCGCGGAAGACTCGTGCGGCGAGATCAGGCTGATCTACCGTCTTGTGGGTTTCGAGACCAAGCCGGACGGCAGCAGGGCAGCAACGCGGCTGCCGATGACGCTCAATCTGGTGATGAAGGCGCGCGATGCGCGCCAGACGGACGAGAGCGGCAAGCCGGTCACCTGCGCCGAGGTCGCGCGACGGTGGCTGGACAATGGCGACTGGCAGGGGCTGATCGGCAGCAGCTTCTATCCTTACGATGCGATGCTCGACCGCATCGAGACCAACATTCAGATCTCGGTTGCAGCGAAATCGGCGCTGCATGATTTCCGCTCCGACTATCTGCTCAAGGTGTTCAAATACGACGCGACCACAAAGCGGTTCGAGGAATCGACGCTGGAGAACCAGATCGACCGTGACCGCATCCTCGCCGACCACGATCTCTGGCGCGACCTCAGGGATTGGCTGCTCGCGCCCGATCATCTTCGCGACTTCGACCGCGGCACGGTGCTGATCCCTGAAAAATTCCTGGCCAAGGCTGCCGTGGTGCCGACGCCCGCCGGCCTCGATGCTTCCTCGTTGCAGCCGGAGTTCGGCATGATGCAAGGGGAGGGCAAGGAAGAGCGCAAAGGCGAGCCTGTTTTCACCGACAATGACGTGGTCGGTGCGCTGAAGCAGGCGGCTGCGCGCGGCATCGACTTGCAGAACGTCCGCTCGGTCGCAGGCTTCCAGCGCCGCCTCAACGACGTCACCTGTGCCGGCTGCCACCAGACCCGTGGCATCGGCGGCTTCCATTTCCCGGGCGTCGATTGGCTTGCGGACAAGCCGTCCAACTCCGTCATCGTGCCGGCCTCGCCGCATTTTCTCGGCGACCAGGTGCGCCGCCGCGACATCCTGACCGCGTTTGCCGCGGGCAAACGTCCTGATTTCTCACGTGGATTTGCCAGCCGGCCGCAAACCCGGGGCAATAGCGAGTTGGCCGGGACCGAGTATCAGGACGGCTGGGGCGCGCATTGTTCCCTGGAAAATGCGGGATCGGGATCGGCCGACAGGAGTTTTACGTCATGGAGCTGTGCTAAAGGTTTGACCTGTCAGGCTGCCGCGGCCTCGCGCCGCATCGGCATGTGCTTCATCAAGACGCGTTAGCGCTATCTCCAGCCGGTTTGGATGACCATGACGGACTCCAGCGAAGCCAACAAGGAGCGCAATCGCGAGATCGCGCGCAATGAGGAAGCCAAGCAGGTCACCGGCAGCGTCCGCGTCAGTATATGGGCTGTCGCGGTCGTCGTCATCGTCGGCGGGATTCTGTTCACGCTCGGCTGGCTGGCGCTGCGATAGCGAGCGCCCTCACTTCGCGTAATTCGTCATTCGCTTGCCGGGCAGCAGCTCGTAGGCCGGCTGCCAGCCGGGGAGTGCGGCCATGCGGCCGAGCCAGGCGTGGATGGCGGGATAGCTCGTCGCGAAATCAAAACCATGCTCGTCGCTCGGATAGTGCAGATAGGCCATCATCGAGATATCGGCGACCGTGGGCCTGGCGCCGATCGCGAATTCATTGTGCTGAAGATGGCCGTCGAGAATGCCGAGGAAATCCTCGAGCCGCCGGCGAAAGTGCTTCAGCACCTGCGGATCGTTGTTTTGCGTGAAGGCGCGCATGAAGCGGTAAGTCGCCATGTACCCGGTGAGCTTGTGATTGTCCCAGAACAGCCAGCGCAACAGCTCGAACTTCTCGTCCGCGGTGTCGCCGCCGAAGTGGCCATATTGGTCGGCGAGCTTGAGCAGGACCGGCGCGGTCTGCGTCATCTTCACGCCGTCGACTTCGAGCACAGGAATCTCGCCCATCTCATTCACGCTCTTGCGCCATTCCGGCGTGCGCGTGACGCCGCCGCCAAAGTCGGTCCAGACCGGCTCGAATTTCTCGCCGCAAAGCGTCAGCATCAACGCCAGCTTGTAGCTGTTGCCGGATTCGGGGAAGTAGTGCAGGCGGTAGCTGGGCATGGGACCTCAGGGGATGTTGCCGTGAGGTTATACCGAAATCACTCCACGCCGTCATTGCGAGCGCAGCGAAGCAATCCAGAAATGCATCCGCGGAGGGACTCTGGATTGCTTCGCTGCGCTCGCAATGACGGGGGCGCCCGCGTCCCTTACCCCACCGCCCCCTTCGACCGCAGCTGCTTGATCGCGGCCTCGTCATATCCCGCGCCACGCAAAATCTCGTCGCTGTGCTCGCCGACGCCGGGCGGCTTGCGTGGCTGCACTTTCTTGGCGCCGTCGATCCAGATCGGGCTGGAGATGGTGAGCATGGTGTCGTTCTCGAACGGCACCAGAACCTCATTGTCGAGCATCTGCTTGTCGTTCGGGATGTCGTCCAAAATGCCCACGATGCCGAACACAAGGCCGTTGCCATCGAGGAGCTTGCGCCATTCGGCGAGATCCCTGGTCGCAAAGGTCTCGTCAAATATCTTGATCAGCTCGACCGAGCGGGCGTGACGGTCGGGTTTGGTGGCGAAACGCGGATCGGTGATGAGGTCTTCGCGGCCCAGACACTTGGCCAGCGTCGGAAACTGCTTCTCCTCGCTCAGCAGCGACAGGATCAGCCAGCGGCCGTCCTTGCATTGATAGTGGTTGGCGACCGCGTTCAACGCGCGTTCGCGCGGCCGCCGCTCGGCGAACTTGGCGCCGCAGAGCTTTGCCTGCGCCAGCACGCTCGCAGCCCACACGCCATTCGCCATCAGGTTCGAGGCGACATGCGAGCCCTTGCCGGTCTTCTCGCGCTGATACAGCGCGGTGACGATGGCTCCATAGAACGCCATGGCGCAGGGATGATCGCCCATGCCGGCGACCGAACGGGCCGGCGTCGTGTCGGTATCGGCGCGGACGAGATCCATCAGGCCGGAGCGCGCCCAATAGGCGTTGCTGTCGAAGCCGGGTTTGTTGGCTTCCTCGCCCTTCTCGCCATAGCCGGTGAAGGAGGCGTAGATCAGCCGGTCGTTGAGATGGGCGAGGTGATCATAGGTGATGCCGAGCTTTGTCCGCACCGGCGGCGGCATGTTGGTGATGAAGACGTCGGCCTCTTCCACCAGCTTGTAGAGCACGGCCTGCGCTTCCGGCTTTGCGAGGTCGAGCGCGATGCTCTTCTTGTTGCGGGCCTCCAATAGCCAGGCGAAATTGTGCTCACTGCTCGGATAGCCCGGAATGTTGGGCAGATTGCGGTAGGGATCGCCGGCGCCGGGCGGCTCGATCTTGACGACGTCGGCGCCGAAATCCGACAGCACGGTCGCGGCCGCGGGCGCTGCGATGAAGCTCGCGCAGTCCAGAACCTTGAGCCCTGCAAAAATGCCCTTTTCCATCGCGGCGTTGCTCCCTCGCTCTTGTTGTTTCCCGCGCGCTGGAATTGGCGCGGGGCACGTCATGGGCAGCATTAGACCGATGTTTTGCCGGGATGCAACGCTCCTCGCCGCGCCTCACTCATCCCCTGCGAGCAGGGCGGCGTTGCCGCCGGCTGCTGCGGTGTTGATCGTCACGGTCTGCTCGGTCGCAAAACGCGCGAGGTAGTGCGGGCCACCGGCTTTCGGGCCGGTTCCGGACAGGCCGTTGCCGCCGAACGGCTGCACGCCGACCACGGCGCCGATCATGTTGCGGTTGACGTAGATGTTGCCGATCTGGAGACGGTCGATGATCGCCTCGATCGTATCGTCGATGCGGGAATGGACGCCGAGCGTCAGCCCGTAGCCGCTGCGCTCGATGGCTTGCAGGACGCGTTCGAGATTTTCGGCAGGGTAGCGCACGACATGCAGGATCGGGCCAAACACCTCCTCGGTGAGCTGGCCGGCATCCCTGAGCTCGAAAATATGCGGCGCGACGAAGCAGCCTTCCGGGGCGGTGCCGGCAAAGTGCAGCCGCGCCGCGGTCTTCATTCGCGCGATATGCGCATCGAGGCGCTGCTTGGCCTCAACGTCGATTACCGGACCGACATTGGTCGCGACGTCGCTCGCGTCGCCGATCTTCAGCTCGCGCGCCGCACCCGCGATCATCTCGATCATGCGGTCGGCGACGTCCTCCTGCACGAACAGCAGCCGCAGCGCCGAGCAGCGCTGGCCGGCAGAACGAAACGCCGAGGTGACGACGTCGTCTGCGACCTGCTCGGGCAACGCAGTCGCATCCGCGATCATGGTGTTGATGCCGCCGGTCTCCGCGATCAACGGCACGATGGGCCCATCCTTGGCCGCCAGCGCCCGATTGATGCTGCGCGCGACCTCGGTCGAGCCGGTGAAGACGATTCCAGCGATATCGGGGTGCGCGGCCAGCGCGGCGCCGATCCGGCCGTCGCCGGTGACGAGCTGCAGCGCGCTTGCGGGGATGCCGGCCTCGTGCAGCAGAGCTACGGCTTCGCGCGCGATGCGCGGCGTCTGCTCGGCGGGTTTTGCGACCACGCTGTTGCCGGCAATGAGCGCGGCCGTGACCTGGCCCAGGAAAATCGCCAGCGGAAAATTCCATGGCGAGATGGCCACGAAGACGCCGCGGCCGCGCATGGCGAGCGTGTTGCTCTCGCCGGTTGGGCCCCGCATCGCGACCTCGTTGCCGAACAGCTTGCGGCCCTGCGCGGCATAATAGCGGCAGAAGTCGGCAGCCTCGCGCAGCTCCGACAGCGCATCGTCGAGCGTCTTGCCGCCCTCGCGTTGCAGCAGTGCGATGAAATGGGGCGCGCAGTTCTCAAGAAGATGCGCGGCCTGCTCGAGCGCTGCCGCGCGCGCGGCTGCCGGAGTCCGGCTCCAGGCGGCAAAGCCCGCGCGCGCCGCGGCCACTGCCGCGTTGGCCTGATCCGGCGTTGCCTCAGTGACAGGCTTGAGGTCGGCCGTCTCGGCCTCGACGTCCGCCAGCAACCGGTCGAGCGCTGCGCGCGCGCCGAATTCGACGCCGCGCGAATTGCGGCGCTCCGGCGCGTAGAGATCGCAGGGAAGCGGAATTTTTGGATGGGCCGCCTGCTGCGGCCGGACGATGGCGTCGGCCGGCCGTTGCAACAGCGCCGGGAGCGGCACACGATAATCGGCCGCCTGCGCCACGAAGGAGGAGTTGGCACCGTTCTCCAACAGGCGCCGCACCAGATAGGCGAGCAGGTCGCGATGGCTGCCGACCGGCGCATAGGTGCGGTAGGCAATGTCGGGGTGGTTCTTGGCATGATCCTTGGCAAGCTGCTCGTAGAGCGCCTCGCCCATGCCGTGCAGGCGCTGGAATTCGAAGCCGCCGCTCTCGCCGGCAAGCTCCAGAACGGTCGCGACGCTCAGCGCGTTGTGGGTGGCGAATTGCGGGAATATCCGCGGCCGCAGACTCAAAAGCTTTTGAGTACAGGCGACGTAGTTCAGATCCGTCATCGTCTTGCGCGTGAACACGGGATAGCCGTCGAGCCCGCGCTCCTGGGCGCGCTTGATCTCGGTGTCCCAATAGGCGCCTTTCACCAGCCGCACCATCAGCTTGCGGTCATGCGCGCGGGCGAGCGCATCGACATAGTCGATCACGGCGCTTGCGCGCTTCTGATAGGCCTGGATCGCGAGCCCGAACCCGTCCCAACCGGCAAGGGAGGGATCGGCGAGCGTTGCCGCGATCACGTCGAGCGACAGCTCCAGCCGGTCGGCTTCCTCGGCATCGACGGTGAAGTTGAGATCATGGGCCCTGGCGCGCTGCGCGAGGTCCAGCAGTTGCGGCACCAGCTCGCGCATCACGCGGTCGCGGCTGATCGCCTCGAAGCGTGGATGCAGCGCCGAGAGCTTGACGGAGATGCCGGGCCGGTCGGGCAGGGGATGGTTACCGGCCGCCTTGCCGATCGTCTCGATGGCACTGGCATAGGCGTCGAAATAGCGCTTGGCGTCAGTGGCCGTGCGCGCGCCTTCGCCGAGCATGTCGAAGGAATAGCGCGGTGTCTCGCCGGAGCGCGGCCGGCCCCGCTCCAGCGCCTGCTCGATGGTCTCCCCCAGCACGAAATGATTACCCATCAGCCGCATCGCCTGGCGCGTGGCGGTGCGCACGGCCGGCGCGCCCAGCCGCTTCACCAGTCGGCCGATGGTGCCGTCGGGCGTCTCGCCGGGCTGGATCACCCGTGCCGAGAGGCCGAGCGCCCAGGCCGAGGCGTTGACCAGGAAGGCGGTGGACCTGGTCTCGTGATGGATGAAGTCGCCTTCGCCCAGCTTGTCCTCGATGAACTGGTCGGCGGTGCGCGCGTCCGGCACGCGCAGCAGCGCCTCGGCCAACACCATCAAGGCGAGGCCCTCCTTGGTCGAGAGCGCGAACTCCCGCAGCATGTCCTCGACCCCACCAAGCCGGTCGTCACGCTTGCGGATGGCCTCGATCAGCCGCGTCGCGGTGCGATCGATCCGCGCCTCCTGTGGCGGGTTGAGATGTGCAGCCGGCAAAAGCCGCGCGGCGATCTCAGCATCATCGGGCGCGTAAGCGGCGGAGAAGGGAGGCGGAATGTTCGGCATGGCGTGTCCTGTGGCTGGAATCCAGGATAATGCCCGCGCTACCATAGCTCGATAGACAAATTAGCTGATTTGCCTTAGAAAATGAAGCATACCAGCGACTTGGCCTTACAAAACATGGAACTTGATCGAACCGACCGGAAAATCCTCTCGATTTTGCAGCAGGATGGGCGCATCGCCAATGTCGAGCTCGCCGAACGCATCGGGCTGTCTCCGACCTCGATCGGCGAGCGGTTGAAGCGTTTGCAGCGGGAGGGTTTTATCGAAGGCTATGGCGCGCGGCTCAACCCGCACCGGCTCGGCCTCGGGCTCCTGGTGTTCGTCGAGGTGCTGCTCGACAAGACCACGCCGGATAATTTCGAGCGTTTTGCGCGCGCGGTGAAACTCGCGCCCGAAGTGCTGGAGTGTCACATGGTTGCCGGCGGCTTCGACTATCTTGTGAAGGCGCGGCTGGCGGACATGACCGCGTATCGGCGTTTCCTCGGCGAGACCTTGCTGTCGATGCCGGGCGTGCGCGAGACGCGAACCTATGCGGTGATGGAAGAGATCAAGCGCGACGCACCGTTGCCGGTGGATTAACGAAGTGCTGTCGCGATTGTCATTGCTGCGGCGTTGAACGAGCGGTGTTCGCGGGGAAAATAGTTCTCCGTGTGCAATCGCAACGCCTGTCGTCGAATGCACTGACCGACTTCTAAAATTTTCTTGGCCCGGCTCCCGGATCGACCCGGGAGGTAGCAAAAGCTGGCGGGCTTATACTTTGAGGTTCTCTGCGGAGCTTTTGCCTCGGTTTGCGATCTCTTCGTATTCCACCGTCTGTCCTTCGTTCAGGGACGACAGACCGGCTTTCTGCACTGCCGAGATATGCACGAACACATCCTTGCCGCCCGACGCAGGCTGGATAAATCCATAACCCTTCGTCGGGTTGAACCACTTGACCGTACCTTTAGCCATCACGACTTCTCCGCGGGTCTTCCTCCGAGATCTCGAACCGCCAGTCCCCGCCAACCGGCCGGTTCGGTCCTAATACGATACGCGGAATGTCGTTGGCTTGGTAGCTCAAACCACATCGGCATTTCGCCGAATTCCGCTCAACTTCGCGGCGTTTTTGCCGGTTTTGCCCGTTTCGCGGTCAATTGGTCCGTACGTCACGCGCCATCCGTCAATAAGTCGCGGCCAGGTAATCGACGATCTTGCCGACATCGGCATCGTCGATCGGCGCGCCATAGACCTTGATCATCTTTGTGACCTCGGCCTGCCAAAAACCTTTCTTGTCCTTCATCGGCGGCTGCGTGTTGATGTAGTCGGAGGAGTGGCAGGCTGTGCAATTGCCCTGAACCACTTCGAGATTGGGCCCGGGCTTGAACGCCGCGACCTCATCGGGGGTCTTGTAATTGACCGGTGCTGCAAGTGCCGAGCCCACCACGGCGGCGAGGGCGAGCGTGATGGCGGGGAAAACGGTGCGCTGCATGATCATTCCCCTCAGGCCACGGTGACGCGGACGGTTTCGACGACGTTGCGTAGATAGCCCGCCGGATTCCAGCGCGGTGTATCCGGCTGGGTTTCGCCGCCATTGCCGGTGGCGCGCACCTTGAGCTCGTGGGAGCCGGCCGCGAGCTTCACCGGCAGCTTCCATTCACGGAACGAGTATTTGCCAAGATCCTTGCCGAGCCTGGCGCTGGTCCAGGTCTTGCCGCCGTCGGTGGAGACCGCGACTTCCTTGATGCCCTTGCCGCCGTCGAAGGCGATGCCGCGCAGCGTCGTGCCGCCTGATTTCAGCTTGGCTCCGTCACTGACGCTGGTGATGAAGGAGCGAATGGTGAAGCGGCTGATCGGGATCGTCGCCTTCGGCGCGGTGCCGGGCTCGATCGCATTGTTCGGGGTGTCCGGAATGCGATAGGCCGACTTCATCCAGAAGCCGTCATAGACATTGTCGATGACGGTGATCTCGTTGAGATGCTTGACCCAGTAGGTGCCGTAATAACCGGGCACGATCAGGCGCAGCGGGAAGCCGTTGAGGAACGGCAGATCCTCGCCGTTCATGCCATATGCCAGCATCACCTCGCCGTCGGTGGCGTGGTCGAGGTCGAGCGCCTTGGCGAAATCCGGAGTCTTGTCGCTGACCGGGCCGTCCAAGCCCCCGAACACGACTTGCTTGGCGCCGGCCTGCACACCCGCCATCTCCAGCACGGCCTTTAGCGGCACGCCGCGCCAGCGCGCATTGCCCATCGCGCCGTTGGCGAGTTGGCCGCCGGCGACGCGCGGCTCTACGAGGCCGCGGCTGTTGCCGGAGCACTGGTTGACGGCGACGATCTCGCTCGCCTTCATTTTCTTGATGTCCTTGAGCGACAGCTTGAGCGGCTTGTCGACCTTGCCCTTGATCTCGAGCGTGAACTTGTCGGGGTCGAGATTGTAGGGCAGGTCGGAAAGGTGATAGCGCACGAAGAACGCGTTGTTGGGCGTGATCGGGCCATCGTTGAACACCGCGAACGGCGTCTCGAGCTGCGGCGGCCGGGCGGTCAGGCCGATCATCGGCCGCTTCTGCGGATATTTCACCAACGGCCGGTCGCCATTGGCGAAGGGCAGGGTGACGGTGTCGAGTGCCAGCGCCTTGCTTGAATTCAGTGCGGCCGTAATAGCGGCAAGGCCCGCTCCTTTGAGCAGGTCGCGTCGATCGAACATGTGGTCTCCTCCCGGAGCTTGTCGTTGGATCGCGGTCATCACCGCGTTCCTGCGCTCATCTGTCGCAACGACTCAGTTGAAGTCAATTCGTGCTTTCGCAGCAGGCCCATGCCGCTGCGTTGCAGCAAGCCGGTGTTACGTTTGTAACGAGATTGAGCCGAGCCGTAGCCGCAGGCGACGGTGCACCTCTCCCGCTTGCGGGAGAGGTCGCGCCGAAGGCGCGGGTGAGGGCTTTCTCCTCTCTAGGGGATCGTCCCTACGCGGAGACACCCTCTCCCCAACCCTCTCCCGCAAGCGGGAGAGGGAGCGCACCTCTCGCGCGGCTTACGCGGCCACGCGCTCGCTCCGGTCAACGAGCGCCGACAGCTCCCTGGCGTCCGCGACGACGCGCACGGCCATCGGTTCGTCGCGGCCACGGATCGCGACCTCCTGCTGCGGCAGCGCGTCATCGGCGAGGCCCGCGGTGCGGCGGACTTCCTCCGAGACGATCGCTTCGCAGGCCAGCGTCTTGGTCATGTCCTGGAGGCGGGCCGCGACGTTGACGGCATCGCCCAGCGCCGTGAAGACGATGTGATCCCGATAGCCGATGTCGCCGATGATGACCTCGCCGCCGTGAATGCCGATGCCGAAGCGGATCGGCTGGCGCAGATCGTGGCCCAGCAGCTCGTTGAGCTCGTCGATCTGCGTGGCGATCCCGGCGGCGGCCTTCAGCGCCTGCCGGCAGGCGTTCTGCGGATCGGCGGAGAGCCCGAACAGCGCCAGCATGCCGTCGCCGACGAACTGGTTCGGCTGGCCGCCGTTCTCGATCACGGCCTGCGAGACGGCGCCGAGGAAGCGGTTGACGATGAACACGGTATCGAACGGCAGCCGCTTCTCGGCCAGCTGCGTCGAGCCGCGCATGTCCACGAACAGGCTGACGAGATAGCGCTCCTGGCCGATTCTGGCGGGCGTCGAGGCCTGCGCGTTCGCCGGTAGAGTGTGCGAGGTGAAGAGCTGAAAGAAGGAGAGGTCCGATGTCGGCCGCAGCTGGCAGGCCAGCCTGATCGAGGGATCGCTGGTGCCGACACGGGTGAGCACGAACGCCTCGCGCTGCGACGGCTCGGGCAGGGCGCCATGATCGCCGATGATGCGGATGCGGCAGGTCGAGCAGCGGGCGCGGCCACCGCAGACGCTGGCATGCGGCACATTGTGGCGCAAGCTCGCTTCCAGCACGGAGAGGCCCTTGGGGACGCGCACCGTCTTGCCGTTGCCGTAGGACAGCGCGATCATGCCACCGCGCCGCTCGCGCAAGGCGCGTGCGCCGCGCGCCAGCAGCGCCAGGGCGAGCAGTCCGAGATAACCGGCGGTGAGGCCGCCGGTGACGCGGTCGAGCGTCGCGGCCTCGGCAGCGGTGCCGACCTGGCGGTGCGTGAGATTATGCGTCCGCCATTCCCCGTCGTCGGCCTCGACCTCGACGCTGCGGCCACCCTGGTAGACACCAAGCAGCGACAGCGTCGGGATCAGCACAGCCGCCGCGAGCAGATAGGGCGCCGCGCGCGTGAAGAATGATTTGAGGCGGAGCCAGAAAAAGATGCCGATGCAGCCGTGCACCCAGGCAATGATCAGCAGGATCGTCATGGTCCAGATTCGGTTCGACGCGACGAAGAACAGATAGAGTTCCTGCGGATAGAGTTTTTGGTGTCCGTAAAGCGTCTGGCCGAGCCGCACGCCGATCACATGCGCCATGACCAGCGCGGGGATGCTTAAGCCCAGCACGAGTTGCAGCGGCTCGACCGTCCGCCAGCGGAACTGCCGGCGCTGATACAGCGCGTAGATGCCGAGCCCCATATGCGTGAGCGCCGCCGCGTAGAACACGATCGCAACCGGCAGGAACTGCCAGAACAGCGTGTGGTAATAGACCCCGATCTCCATGGCATCGACCGAGATGTTGCCGAGCGCATGGTTGAGGAAATGGCTGACCACATAGGCGAACAAAATGACGCCGCAGACCAGCCGCACCTGCCGCAAGCTGATGGCGCGGGAAAGCTCGAAAAATCGTGAGGATGCGGTGGCGGCCATGATTCTGTTCTATCAGTTCATGAAGGAGAACAGCCAGCGTCGCGTTTAATTCCGGGGCTGGACAGCTTGCGGGATCACATACGCGGCACGGTTACGAAATCGTAGGTTGGGCCGAGGCGCCTTGGCGCCGTGCCACCAATCGGCACTTAGGGTGGGCACGCTTCGCTTTGCCCACCCTATGGTCTCCTCGTCGGGGCTGGGATCGTCGCTCGCTTGTCCGGGACGACACCAGATGCACGGTACCCCCGCATTGACTCCCCCTCTCAGGTTGGCGAAAAGCGCGGCCGTGACGACAGCTCCCGATATCACCGTGCTCCCCAATGGCGCCGCGCGCCGGCCGCTCGTCATGGCCGCGGCGATCATTGCCGCGATGACGCTGCTGCGCATCGTCTACGCCTCTGCGATCGAGCTGCGCACGGATGAGGCCTATTACTGGACCTGGTCGCAGGAGACAGTCCTCAGCTTCCTCGATCACCCCCCGGGCATCGCCTGGCTGATCCGGTTCGGCACCGCCATCTTCGGCGACACCACGCTCGGTGTGCGCTTCGGCGGCATCGTCGCGATGCTGGTGACGCAGCTCCTGCTCGCCGATATCGTCCGCCGCCTCACCCATGATGTGCGCGCCGTCGTGCTCGCGGTGCTGATGCCGGAGGCCGCGCTCTATTACGGTCTGCTGATGGCCAAGGTCGCGCCCGATGTCGCCATGATCCCGTTTGCGGTGGCGATGATATGGTCCCTGGTGCGGCTTGCGCAGGGCGGCGACGGCCGCTGGTGGCTTGCGGCCGGCCTGTTCGCCGGGTTGGCGATGCTGTCGAAATTCACCGTGATCATGTTCGCGCCGGCGGTTGCCGCCTTTCTGCTGGTGCCGGATTGGCGCTGGCGCTGGCTGCGCAGCCCCTATCCGTACCTCGCGGTCCTGATCGCAATCGCCGTGTTCTCTCCGGTCCTGATCTGGAACGTGCAGCACGACTGGGCCGCGATCCGCTTTCAGGGCGTGCGCGCCACCACCAGCTACGGCATCTCGCTCCGCACGGTCGGCGATTACATCGGCCTGCAATTCGGGCTGGTCGGTTTCGTCATGCTGCCGGTGGTGATGACGGGGCTGGTGCTGACGGCATGGCGCGGCTATCGCACGCGCGAGCCGGTCGCGATTTTGCTGTCGACCGCGGTCTTGGTGCCGTTTTTCTATTTCCTGGCGAAATCGCTGACGCTTCGGGTCGGCGACACCTGGCCGATGTTCATGTGGCCGGTCGGCTTCGCCGCTGCCGCTGTCAACCTCACCATGATGACGCGTGAAAAATGGTCGGCGCGGATGCTCAGATCGTCGCTGTTCTGGGTCAACACGGCGGTGGTGTCGGGCATCGCTTTCGTCGTGGTCGTGTTCCTCTATTACGTCGCCGCGCCCTGGAATTTGCTCGGCAAGATCGATCCGATCGGTGCCGAGTCCGGTTACGAGCAGGTCGCAGCGCGCGCGCAGGCCGCGCTGGATGAGACCGGCGCAACCTGGATCGCAACCACGGACTACCGCACCTACGCCATGATGCGCTGGCTGTTCAGGGGCCGCGTGCCCGTGATCGAGATCAACGAGCGCGGCCGCTTCCAGGATTTCCGCGATCCCGGCATGGACCGGATCCGAGACCACGCGGGCATTTATGTCGGGCGAGAGCCGGACAATCGCTCATCGCTATGGGATTCGATCCCGGCCAAGCGCGAGCAACTCGGTCAGGTCGAACGACGCTGGCGCGGCCTCGTGATGGACAATTATGTGGTAGAGAAGCTGACTGGCTGGACCCCGGAGCTGTCGCCGCCGAAGGACTCGCCGCTATTCCAGTGGCGCGTGCTGGCGGGCGAGTTCGAGAAGCGCGTGTTAGTCTGACGAGGGAAGCGAGCGCGCCGCGCAAGCAAAGCGCTACTCCTCGTCGTCCCTCTTCCGCAACAGATCCGTCGCGAGATCCGACAACTTCGGCGGCGGCAGTGCCGCGAACGGCAGCGGCCGTGTGACGTCGATCGCGGCGAGGCCCAGCCGCGCCGTCAGCAATCCATTCAGCACGCCTTCTCCCAGCCGCTGCGACAGCTTCGCCGCAATCCCGTGGCCGAGCATCTGCTGCACCAGGCTGTCGCTAGCGGCCATGCCGCCGGTGATGGCGAGATGAGCGATGACGTGGCGGAGCAGGCGGATCATGCCGAGCGCGCCGGGGCGGCCGCCATAGAGCCGGGCAAGTTGGCGGATCAGGCGCAGCGACGCCACGAACACGAACAGCACATCGATCAGCGCGCGGGGCGAGACCGCTGTGACGATCGAGACTTTTTGCGCAGCCGACGACACCAGCCGCCGTGCCTCGATGTCCAGCGGCGACATCAATTCGCGCTCGGCAAGCCGGATCATGTCGGCGCCGTCGATGATCTCGCCGGCATGGCTCTCCAGCGCGGCGCGGGCGCGCGCGAGCCGCGGGTTCTGATGCGCGATCTTGAGCAGATCCTGCACGATGGTTCGGCTCTCCTTGCGGTCGTCGCTGGCGAGCACGGCGGCTGCACGCTCATGCAGCTTCTCGATCGTTGCGAGGCGCGCCAGCCCGAACGCCTCGCGTCCGATCACCACCGCGAGCGCAAGCGCAGTGACAAACGCAAGAGCCAGTCCGACAAAGCCGAGGCTCTCGCTGCGCGCAAACAAATCCTCGATCAGATGCACCACGCCGAGCCCGATGCCGAGCAGCGTCAACCCGGCGACGCCCGACCAGAACAATGCGCCCCAGGGCAAGCCGCGTCGCGCCGGAAGCGCCGGCGCGATCGGCACCGGCAAGTTCGCCGGATCGGGCTCCGGCGTGATCTGGATGGTGGTGCGGCCGAGGCGCGCCGTCTCGTCGCCTTCGGTGACGACGACGCCGGGATCGTCGAGCCGGAACGTCGCCGGCCGCCGTGGCTTCGATCGGTCGTTCATGACAGCTTGTCTCCGATCAGGAACTGCAAGGCACGGTCGAGGCGGATGTGAGGCAGCACCGGCGCGTCGGAACCCTCGCGCTCGAGCTTTGGCGGGCGGAAGCGCAGGAAGCGGAAATCGCTCTTCGCGGCGGCCTCGGTCGAGAGCCCGCGGAACGCATCGATGCCGTTGAACAGCGGCTCGGGGTCGAGCGGCAGGTCGCCCGGAAAGGTCGCGACCTCGGTGTTGCCGTCGAAGAACTCGCCGCCGGTGCTTTCGCCCGCGGCCGGTGTCCCCAAAATCGACGGCAATTTGTCACGGCCATGCGCGACCTGCGCCTCGCGCGTGGCGCGGACGGCGGCGAGCGCGACGACGTCGATCTCCGCGCCGGTATTTTCCGCGCGCGCAACGGCGCCCGAGACGGCGCGGCGCAGCACCGCCTCGAGCCGGTCGTGGCTGGAATGATGCAGATGGTCGGCCTTGGTCGCCGCGAACAGGATGCGATCGATGCGCGGCCTGAACAGGCCGGAGAGGAACGTGCTGCGGCCGATGCGAAAGCAGTCGAGAATGCCGGCGAGTGCGGCTTCGAGATCGTGCAGCGCTTCGGGGCCGGAGTTGAATGCCGCGAGCGCATCGGCCAGCACGATCTGGCGATCGAGCCGGGCAAAATGATCCCTGAAGAACGGCCGCACCACGACGTCCTTGTAGGCCTCATAGCGGCGCACCATCATCGCCCACAGCGATCCCTCCGGCGCCTGGCCGCCAATCGGAACGTCGAGCGGCGCAAAGGTCAGCGCCGGTGTGTCGGCGAGATTGCCCGGCATCAGGAAGCGGCCGGGCGGCAGCAGGCTCATCGCAAACCGCTCGTCGCGACAACCTTGCAGATAGCCCCTGAAGAGTTTTGCGGCCGTCAGCGTCGCCTGCTCGTCCTCGCACGCGTCGGGCTTGAGCGTTGCGAGATGCGCGTGCCAATCCGCGGCCAGATGCGCGCGCGGCACCTCGCGCGACAGTGCCAGGCTTTCGGCCGACCATTGCTCAAAACTCTTGTGGAGCAGCGGCAGGTCGAGCAACCATTCGCCGGGATAATCGACGATATCGAGCGTCAGCGTGCGATCCGCGCCGTTCTGGCGCTGGTAGTCGATCACGAGCCTGAGCTCGCTGATGTCGACCGTCGAGTTCGGCCAGCGCCGCTCCTCGATCAGCGCGCGCAAATGGCTCTCATAGGCAAAGCGCGGCACGGCGTCGTCCGGCTGCGGCGCCAGATGCGCCCGCGCGATCCGGCCCGATGAATAGGCCTCGAACACCGGAAACCGGCCGCCACGGGTGAGGCCGTGGATCAGCGCGGTGATGAACACCGTCTTGCCGGCCCGGGACAGGCCGGTAACCCCCAATCGTACCGTCGGATTGAAGAAATGCTCGCCGTAGTCGATCAGCGCCCGAGCCGACAGGCGCGCCTCCTCGACCATATCCTCGAAGCTAAATGCCATATGAACGTCGGGAATCCCGGGCGAGGGCGAATACGCAAAAAGGACCAGTCACAAAAGTGGCAACTGCCGGAGGAAAATCAAGTTTCATACTTTCACCGCCTTTGTCGGCAAATCACCCGTTTGAACGACGCGCCGATCCCGAAACACCCATACAAGAGCGTATTGTCTCGCCTTGCGGATTGCCATGACCGTCTTCCAGTTGAAACAGCTCGCATCCACCTCCGTCCATGCCGCCGCCGACGCGATCGGCCGGAATTTTGATCGCGCCGAACTGATTGCCGATGGCGTCGTCCACGCGATCGGCGTGCTCTGCGGCATCATCGCCGCGACCGTGCTGGTGGTGCTGACGGTGCTCTATGCCGACGCGACCGACATCGTGGGGGTCTCGATCTACGTCGCCGGCCTGCTCTCGATGCTGGTGTTTTCGGCGTCCTATAATCTCTGGCCGGTCTCGCCGGCAAAATGGCTGCTGCGGCGGTTCGACCATTCCGCGATCTATCTCCTGATCGCCGCGACCTACACGCCGTTCATCCTGGAGGTGAAGGACAGCGGGTTCGCGCTGGTGCTGCTCGCCGGCGTCTGGTGCGTGGCGATGCTCGGCATCGTGCTGAAACTTCTCTACCCCGGCCGGTTCGACCGCGTGGCGGTCGGCATCTACCTCGCCATGGGCTGGAGCGGCGTGATGCTCTACGATTCCGTGGTCAAGGCGCTGCCTGCGCTGGTGCTGAGCTTCATCCTGGCGGGCGGCCTGCTCTACAGTTTTGGCGTGATCTTCCATACCTGGCGGCGGCTGCGCTTCCAGAATGCGATCTGGCACGGCTTTGTCTTGGCCGGGGCGGCGTGCCATTATACCGCGGTGCTCGACCTCGTGTTGAGCTGAGCAAGATCCGCGAAGCGGAATAAGCGAAGCGGTATAAGACAAGAGGAGACGTCGCATGCAGGTGACCGGCAAGGTCGTGGTCGTCACGGGCGGCGCCAACGGCATCGGCAAGGCGCTGTGCGAGGCGTTTCACAAGGCTGGTGCGGCCAAGGTCGTCGTCGCCGACATGGACGCCGCCAACGCGAGGGCGGTCGCTGCCACAATGAATGGCGCGGCCTTCAAATGCGACGTCGCGCAGGAAAAGGATATTTCCCACGTCATCGAGGAGACCGAGCGGCAGTTCGGCCCGATCGAATTGTTCTGCTCCAATGCCGGGATCGGCGGCGGTTTCGATCCGACGTCGGAAAATGCCGGCGGCGCGTCAGACGAGCCGTGGCAGCGAAGCTGGGCTATCCACGTCATGGCGCATGTCTATGCGGCGCGGCATCTGATCCCCCGCATGAAGGCGCGCGGCGGCGGCTATTTCCTCAACACGATCTCGGCCGCAGGCCTGCTGTCGCAGGTCGGCAGTCCCGCTTACTCCACCACCAAGCATGCGGCGGTCGGCTTTGCCGAAAACCTCGCGATCTCGCACAAGGCCCACAACATCCGCGTCTCGATCCTCTGCCCGCAGGGCGTCGACACCAACATGCTGCGCGCGATCCCCAAGGGCCCGCAATCCGGCGACGGCGATCTCACTCCGGAGCAGGTCGCGAAGGACGTGCTCGCCGGCCTCGATCAGGAGACCTTTTTGATCCTGCCGCACCCGCAGGTGCTCGGCTACATGCGCAAGAAGACCGAGAATTACGACCGCTGGATCGGCGGCATGGCGAAGATCCAGGCGAAGATGCGGGACGAGTTCGGGACGTAGGTCTCGTCGGCTAATGCTTCTGCCCGTACAGCACCGGCACCGCCGAATCCACGACCACCTCCACAAGGCTCGTCCCCGCAAACGCCAGCCCGCGCTTCAGCGCCTCGCCAAGCTCCGCCGCCTTGCTCACCCGCACTGCATGGCAACCCATGCCTTCGGCGAGCCGCACGAAATCGATCCCCGGCAGCTCGAGCCCCGGTACGTTCCTCACCTGCATCACCTGGCTGAACGAACGCATCGCGCCGTAGCCGGAATTGTTGATGACGACGATCGTGAGCGGCAGCTTGCGTTGCGCGGCGGTCCACAGCGCCTGGATCGAGTACATCGCCGAGCCGTCGCCGATCAGGCACACCGTGCGTTGCTTCGGCTTGCCGAGCGCCATGCCGACCGCGGCGGGCAGGGAGTGGCCGAGGCCGCCGCTTGCCATGGTGTAAAAGCTGTCCTGGCCGCGCATCGGCATGAATTTTTGCATCGCCGGCCGGTGCGAGGGCGCTTCCTCGACCAGTGACGCGCCTTCCGGCATCGCCTGCGACAACGAATGCAGCAGAAATTCGACCGGCAGCGGATCGGCAGCCTGTGGCGCCGGCGGCAGCGTGCGGCCCGTCGGCATGGCGCGTTTGCTCTCCGGCAACAGGTCGAGCAACGCGCTCAGCGCCGGCTTCATCGTCGCGATGATGCTGGTGCCGACCGGCGTCACCGCCGCGGCATCCGGGTCATCGGTGATCTGGAAAATCGCCGCACCGCCGTCGAAGATCGCGGCGTGGCCTTCGACGTGGAAGGTGAACACCGGCGCGCCGATGACGACAATGAGATCGTGCTCGCGCAGCGCGTCGGAGAGTTGCGCCGGCGACGCATGCAGGAAACCTGCGAACTGCGGATGCCGCTCGGGGAACGAGCAGCGCGCCGAGAACGGGCTGACCCACACGCTGGCCTTGGCTTTCTCGGCGACGCGCACCATCAGGTCGACGGCGCCGGCGCGGTCGACGCCGGGGCCGACGACGAGGGCCGGGTGCTTGGCCGAGGCCAGTGCTGCGACCAGCGCCTTCATTGCATCAGGCTCGGGGCCGATCTCGCGGCTGACCTTGCGCGCTTCGACGGCAGCTGCCGCATGGGCCCAGTCGTCGACCGGGATCGACACGAAGGTCGGCCCGCATGGCGGCTGCATCGCTGTGTAATAAGCGCGCGCGATCGCCGCCGGCACGTCCTCGGGCCGCGCCGGCTCGACGCTGTACTTTACGTAAGGCCGCGGAAATTCGGACGCGCGCTCCGCAAACAGGAACGCCTGCAAGGGAAGGATCGAACGCGCCTGCTGGCCCGCGGTGATCACCAGCGGCGTCTGGTTGCGATGCGCGGTGTAGATGTTGCCGAGCGCGTTGCCGACGCCGGCCGCCGAATGAAGATTGACGAAGCCGGCATTGCGTGTCGCCTGCGCGTAACCGTCGGCCATGCCGACGGCGCTCGCTTCTTGCAGCGCCAGCACGTAGTCGATGTCATCGGGCCAGTCGCTCAGGAACGGCAGCTCGGTCGAGCCGGGATTGCCGAAGACTTTCTTAATGCCAAAGGATCGCAGCAGGTCGAGCGTGGCCTGCTTGACGGTGACGGATTTGTTGCCGGTCTTGCCGTTCTTGGACATTGGTTTCCGTCCCCTGTTATTTATCGACGCTCCCAGCCCCACCGTCATTGCGAGGAGCCCTTGCGACGAAGCAATCCAGACTATCTCCGCGGACAGATTCTGGATTGCTTCGCTGCGCTCGCAATGACGAGGATTACCACACCGCCGTGCCCTTCATGGTCGGCTGTCCCTCCGCGTTCGCGGTCCACAGCTCCATGCCGGCCTCGGTCTCGTTGGCGTTGATGGAAAACTCGCTGCCTTCGAACAGCGGCTGCACGCCGCGATAGGTGAACTTCTTCGGCGCCTTGCCGCCGCGCAGCTTCGCCGCCATCTCGATGATGAACGTTGCCTGCAACGGTCCGTGGAAGATCAGGCCCGGATAGCCCTCGACCGCAGTGACGTAATCGCGGTCGTAATGGATGCGGTGGCCGTTGAAGGTCAGTGCAGAATAACGAAACAGCAGCACGGGATCCGACACATAGGTCTCGCGATGCTGCGCCTGCGGCGGCGGGGGCGGGGCCTTTGTAATCGTGGCCTGCGTGGTTGTCATCTCGCGATAGACGATGTCCTGGCGCTCGCGGATGGTGACGCCGCGCGGCGAGGAGATGTTGTGCTCGACCGAGACGAAGCACAGCGTGCCGGTCGATCCTGTCTTTACCTGCACATCGGCGATGCGCGAGGTCCGCGTCGATTCATCACCGACGCGCAGGGGCTGCAAAAATTCGATCTCGCCGCCGGCCCACATCCGGCGCGGCAGCGGCACCGGCGGCAGGAAGCCGCCGCGGGTGGGGTGGCCGTCGGGGCCGAGCATCGACATCGGAAACACCGGCTGGGCCAGGCACCAATGCACCGTGAACGGCGCCGCATCGCCAGCCTTGGGCGCGCCGACCTCCTGGAACAGCGTCGCGCGCAAACCCTTGACGAGCTGCGAGGTGACGGTGTCGGTCGCTTCTTCGCTGCGGCCGATCCATTGCCTGAGATGATCGATGTCGAGCTTCCCGGTCATGACGCCTCGCTCTGGTTATTTCCTGGATTGGGGATTTTCGCCGATGCCGGGCACCGCGCCATAGGCGCGCGTCTCGCCGACAATGATCGGCGCCGGCGCGGGATAGCTGACACGTCCCTGCGGCGTGTCGACCTCGATGCGGCGCAGATGCGGATGGTTGGTGAGGTCGGCCATGGTGTTGACCTCGGCAAAGGCGATATCGGCATCGGACAGCCGCTTCAACAGCTCATCGCGCGTCATCTTGCCGAAGGCATCCGCGACCGCCTGGTCGGTGAAGTCGCGGTTGCGCACGCGCTCGACCATATTGGCGACGCGGGGATCGGAGGACAAATCCGGCTGGTCCAGCACTTTTGCGCAAAGCGTCTTCCACTCGCGCTCGCTCTGGATCGAGATCAGAATGTCCTTGCCGTCGCTGGAGGTGAATACGCCGTAGGGTGCGATCGAGGGATGACGCAGGCCCATGCGCTTCGGTGGATTGCCGGCTTCGGAGTTGAGCAGCGGCACGGTGCACCAGTCCGCCATCACGTCGAACATGGAGATACGGATGTCGGCGCCCTTGCCGGTGCGCCCGCGCTCGATCAGCGCTTCCAAAATCGCCGCATGCGCCGTGGCACCAGTCGCAACGTCGACAATCGACATGCCGACGCGCGAGGCGCCGTCGGGATTGCCCGTGATCGAAGCCAGTCCGCTCTCGGCCTGGATCAAGAGATCATAGGCCTTGCGGTGCGCGTAGGGGCCCTCGTCGCCATAGCCGGTGATCGTGCACGAGATCAGTTTTGGATAATCCTTCAACAGCCGCTCGCGCGAAAAGCCGAGCTTGTCCATCGAGCCCGGCTTGAGGTTCTGGATCAGCACGTCGGCGCTCGCGATCAGCCTCTCGAGCTCAGCGCAGCCTTCCTTGGTGGCGAGATCGACCACCGCCGATTGCTTGCCGCGGTTGAGCCACACAAAGTAGCTGCTCTGCCCCTTGGCCGCCGCGTCATAGCCGCGGGCGAAATCGCCTTCCGGCCGCTCGATCTTGATGACTTCCGCGCCGGCGTCCGCCAGGCGCGACGAGCAGAACGGCGCTGCCACGGCCTGCTCGACCGCAATCACCCTGATCCCGTCAAGAGCTCCCATGATGCGGCCTCAATACGAGCGGGGCATGCCGAGCACGTGCTCGGCGATGAAGGACAGCACGAGGTTGGTCGAGATCGGGGCGACCTGGTAGAGCCGCGTCTCGCGGAACTTGCGCTCGACGTCGTACTCCTCGGCGAAGCCGAAGCCGCCATGGGTCTGGACGCAGGCATTCGCCGCTTCCCAGGACGCATCGGCCGCCAGCATCTTCGCCATGTTGGCTTCAGCGCCGCAGTCGAGCCCGGCTTCGTATTTGCGCGTCGCTTCCTTCACCATCAATTCGGCGGCGCGCATCGCGGCGTAGGCCTTGGCGATCGGAAACTGGACACCTTGATTTTGGCCGATCGGCCGGCCGAAAACGCTGCGCTCCTTGGCGTAGTTGGTGGCCTTGGCGATGAACCATTTGGCGTCGCCGACGCATTCGGCCGCAATCAAAATGCGTTCGGCATTCATGCCGGAGAGGATGTAGCGAAAGCCCTTGCCTTCCTCGCCGATCAGATTTTCCGCCGGCACCTTCATGTCGGTGAAGAACACTTCGGTGGTGGCATGGTTCATCATGGTGCGGATCGGACGGATCTCGAGACCCTTGTCCTTGGCTTCGCGCATGTCGACGATGAACACGGAAAGGCCGTCGGTGCGCTTCTTGACCTGGTCCTTCGGCGTGGTGCGCGCCAGCAGGAGCATCAGGTCGGAATGCTCGGCGCGGCTGGTCCAGATTTTCTGGCCGTTGACGATGTAGCCGGCATTGCCATCCTTGCGCGCAAAAGTCTTCAGCGAGCTGGTGTCGGTGCCGCTGGTCGGCTCGGTGACGCCGAACGCCTGCAGCCGCAGTTCGCCGCTTGCGACCTTCGGCAGGTATTTTGCCTTCTGCTCGTCATTGCCGTGCCGAAGCACGGTGCCCATTGTGTACATCTGGGCATGACAGCCGCCGCCGTTGCAGCCCGCGCGCTGGATTTCTTCGAGGATTGCGGCGGCCGCAGAAAGCTTGAGCCCTGCGCCGCCATATTCCTCGGGGATCAGCACCGAGAGATAACCGGCCTCGGTCAGCGCATCGACGAACGCCTTGGGGTAGGCCATCTCACGGTCGAGCTTGCGCCAGTATTCGCCGGGAAACTGCGCGCAGAGCTTTGCGACGGCTTCGCGGATGTCGGCATGATCTTCGCTGTGGTGTTCTTCACTCATGGCGTTTTCCGTTGGGTGCGGCAGTTAAGATAACGCCGGCCGATCCTCTGGCGTTGTGAAAACAATGCCAGCCCCCTATGCTCATTTGCTATAGCGTATGGAGTAGCCTTCCAGGATTGGCAAGCATGGATTTCCGTCAGCTCAGGACCTTCAGTTGCGTGGCGGAGCTCGGCAGCCTCTCCAAGGCGTCCGACACGTTGCGCGTGGCGCAGCCGGCGCTCAGCCGGCAGATCAAGCTGCTGGAACACGAGCTGCGCATCGAATTGTTCACTCGCAACGGCCGCGGCATGGTGCTCACGGACGCCGGCCGCCTGTTGCTGGCGCGCACCTCCGGCATCGTGCGGCAGATCGACCAGATCCGCGACGACATCCAGTCGTCCAAGGGGCCGCCTTCCGGCCAGGTCGTGCTCGGCCTGGTTCCGACCGTGAGCTGCGTGCTGTCGGCGCGCTTCGCGCGGCGCTGCGTCGAAAAGTTTCCCGGCATTTCGCTGCGCATCGTCGAGAGCTACAGCGGTCATCTGGTCGAATGGCTGCATCGCGGCGAGATGGATCTCGCCATCCTCTACGGCCGCTCCGCCGATCTGCATCTCAACGTCGAAAGCCTCGGCCGCGACAACATCGTTGCGGTCGGGCCGCGCGGTTGTGGTCTCGCGCGCAAGAAGAGCGTCGATGTCGGCTGGCTGCTGCGGCAACGCCTGGTGCTGCCCAGTCATTCCCACGGCCTCCGCGCGCTGATCGAGCACGCGGCCGCCCAGCGCAAGATCAAGCTCAACATCCAGCTCGAGGCGGATTCGTTCCGCGTGCTCACGAGTCTCGTCGAAGAAGGCCTCGGCTTCGCGCTGCTGCCGCCCTCGTCGGTCCACGGCGAGGTCGCGGACGGGCGGCTGGAAACCGCTGTCGTCTCGAAGCCGATGACGCGCGAGCTCATATTCGCCTCTCCGATCGACCGTCCGGTTTCGACGGCCTCGCTCGCCGTCACCGCCCTCCTGCGCGAGGAGGTCGCCGCCTGCCGCAAGGACGGCGTGTGGGACATCAAGTTGAGCTAGATGCTTTCAGTGCGGTTTAGGACAGAAGGCCGTGTGCGACCCATCGCATGTTGTGCGAGCTGTCATGCCGGAATTTTATATCCGCGCGAAAGGTGTTCATCCTCATCCTGAGGAGCGCGCTCTTGCGCGCGTCTCGAAGGAGGCAGGCCCCGCTCTCGGCCTCGCCCTTCGAGACGCCCGCTTCGCAGGCTCCTCAGGGTGAGGGGATAGAGTTGAACGCGCCGCAATGACGGCGTAGCCGCCTACCCCGGAATCCTCACCGGCAGCGACTCGTATCCCTTGATGAAGCTCGAATAGATCCGCTTGGGTTCGCCGACCACCTCGATGCGGTCGAAGCGCTTCAGCATCTCCTCCCAGACGATCTTGAGCTGCAGCTCGGCCAGGCGCATGCCGACGCAGCGGTGGATGCCGAAGCCGAAGGAGAGGTGGGTGCGCGGCCGCGGGCGGTCGATGACGAAATCGTTCGGCATCTCGAACATCTCCTCGTCACGGTTGCCCGAGACGTACCACATCACGACGCGGTCGCCTTTCTTGATGTGCTTGCTGCCGATCTCGGTATCCTCAAGCGCGGTGCGCCGCATATGTGCGAGCGGGGTCTGCCAGCGGATCACCTCGGGCACCATGGAATCGATCAGCGCCGGATTCTGCCGCAGCATGTCGTACTGGTCCGGGTTCTCGTTCAGCGCCAGCACCGATCCGGTCATGGTATTGCGGGTGGTGTCGTTGCCGCCGACGATGAGCAGGATGATATTGCCCATGAGGTTGTCGGGGTCCATGAAGCGCGTGGCGTCGTTGTGTGCCATCAGCGACAACAAATCGTTGCGCGGCGCGGAGTTGACGCGCTCGTTCCACAGCTTGGACATGTAGGCATAGCATTCGTCCATCTCGCGGCGGCGCTCATCGGCGGAGGCCACGATGCCGCTCTTGGGCAGCGCGGTCGCGACATCCGACCAGCGCGTCAGCTTGCGCCGTTCTTCCCAGGGGAAGTCGAACAGGGTGGCCAGCATCTGCGTCGTCAGCTCGATCGAGACGCGCTCGACGAAATTGAAGGTTTCGTTGCGCGGCAGGTTGTCGAGCACGGTCTGCGCGCGCTGGCGGATCAATTTTGCCAGTTCGTCCAGATGCGTCGGCGTGAACATCGGCGACACCGTCTTGCGCTGCGACGAATGCCGCGGCTGGTCCATCGCGATGAAGCTGGGCCAATCATAACCCTCAGGCACGTCGCGGATTCCGATGCCGCCGAGCGTCGAATCGGAAGAGAACAGGCTGTGGTTGGTGTCGACATGCATGATGTCGTTGTACTTCACCACCGACCAATACGGGTCGATCGGCGCATTGGTGCAGTAGTGCACCGGCTCTTCCTGGCGCAGCCGTTCGAACCACGGCCACAGGGTGTCGTCCTGGAACAGCCTGGGCGCGCCGGGATGGAACTGCGCCAGCGGCGTCGCATAGGCCTCCTCGCGGGCCCTGCGCATGCGTTCGGCCTTGTCCACGTTAACCGGCGCTTGGATGTTCATGGTCGTGGCTCCAGTTGGTTCTTCCTTCGCCTCACGCCGTAATCTTCACCGGCAGCGTCTCGAGTCCCTTCACGAAACTCGAATAGACCCGCTTGGGTTCGCCGACGACGTCGATATGGTCGAATCGCTTGAGGATCTCTTCCCAGATAATCTTGAGCTGGAGTTCGGCAAGCCGCAAGCCGACGCAGCGGTGGATGCCGAAGCCGAACGAGAGATGGGTGCGCGGACGGGCGCGGTCGATGATGAACTCGTAGGGCTTTTCGATCGCGTCGGCGTCGCGGTTGCCCGAGACGTACCACATCACGACCTTGTCACCTTTCTTGATCTGCTTGCCCCGGAACTCGAAGTCCGCAAGCGCGGTGCGGCGCATATGAGCCAGCGGCGTCTGCCAGCGGATCACTTCCGGCACGAAGCTGTCCAGCAGTGCGGGGTTTTCGCGCAGCTTGCGATATTGCTCCGGATGCTGGCTCAGCGCGTGGAGCGAGCCCGACATGGTGTTGCGAGTGGTGTCGTTGCCGCCGACGATCAAAAGGACGAGATTGCCGAGGAAGTTTTTCGCGTCCATGTCGCGCGTCGCGGCACCATGCGCCATCATCGACAGGAGGTCGCTCTTCGGCGGCTGTGCGATGCGCTCCTTCCAGAGCCGCGCGAAATAGCCCGCGCATTCGGTCAGCTCCGCCTGACGCTCGTCCTCGGTGGCGACGAGGCCGTCGGGTCCGGGAATGGTGGTCGCGATGTCGGACCAGCGCGTCAGCTTGCGGCGGTCCTCCCAGGGGAAGTCGAACAGCACGGCGAGCATCTGCGTGGTGAGCTCGATCGAGACATGGTCCACCCAGTCGAACACCTCGCCGCGCGGCAGATTGTCCAGGCACTCGGCCGAGCGCTCGCGGATGCTCAGCGCCAGATTGTCCAGATGCGTCGGCGTGAACATCGGCGCCACGGTCTTGCGCTGCGCCGCGTGGCGCGGCGGGTCCATCGAGATGAAGCTCTCGCGGCGCAGTTCCGGATCGATGTCGCGGATGGTGATGCCGCCGAGCGAGGAGGCCGAGGAGAAGACCGAATGATTGGTCTCGATCTCCATGATGTCGTTGTAGCGCGTCACCGACCAATACGGCCCGAACATCGAGTCCTTGCAGTAGTGCACGGGATCTTCGCGGCGCAGGCGATCGAAATAGGGCCAGAACGTATCGGTCCTGAACAACTCAGGATCGCCCGGGTCGAATTGCTCCAGCGGCAGTGACGTCGCACGCTCGCGCAATGCGTCGAGCTTTGCCGCGCTCTCGATGGTCCCGTGCATGACCGTTCTCCCTGGCGTGAACCGCGCGTTCTCGTTGAGTTCTGCGCTGCGGTATTTGATTTGCAATTACAGCCGGTTGTCTGCGTCGGAGCAAGTGAGAGTTTTGCCACATCCAACCTTCACGAGAGCGACCGTCACGCCGCCACGCGAACGTGATCTCGCGCACTCCGTCGGGCGGGGAATCGTGCAAGAAATCGGCTGGAATCGAGCCAAATCGAACCCGGCCATCTTGGGGATCGACTAATCTCTGATCTATAGTTTGATCGAACCAGGTCCGCATCCCGAGGTTGCTGCCGTGAACGATATGCAATGGGCCCCCATCGGCTCCGAACCCTTACCGCCGCCGCTGCCGCCCACGCGGGTCGATTTCACCGGCAACCGCACCGAGTTTCGCAAATTGGTCACCAAGGGTGCCCTGCTGGAGCTGGTCACCTTTGGTTTCTACCGGTTCTGGCTCGTCACCGACATCCGCCGCCATCTGTGGGCCAACACCGCGGTCGATGACGATGCCGCGGAATATACCGGCCGGGCTAAGGAGCTCCTCGTCGGCTTCCTGTTCGCGCTCGCGATCCTGGTGCCGATTTACCTCGCCTATTTCCTCGTCGGCATCGAGTTCGAGCGCTGGCAGGGTTTTGCCTCGACGCCGCTGTTCATCAGCTTCTATGCCTTCGGCCAGTTTGCGATTTTTCGCGCGCGCCGCTATCGGCTGACGCGCACGGTCTGGCGCGGCGTACGGTTCTGGATGGACGGATCTGGCTGGGCCTATTCGTTCCGCGCCATGTTGTGGGGCTTGCTGGTGTTCCTGACGCTTGGTCTCGCATTGCCGTGGCGCGAGGCGTCGCTCGAACGCTACAAGATGCGGCACACCCATTTCGGCGATTTGCGCGGCGAATTCGCAGGCGACGGCTGGACGTTCTTCAAGCGCGGCTGGTGGCTGTGGCTGCTCAGCCCGATCGCGCTGGTGATCTTCCCGCTCGCGCCGTTCTTCTATGCCGAGTTCAAGGCGCGCGAATGGCGCTGGTGGCTCGACGGCATCCGCATCGGTGGCGTTAGCCTGTCCTCGGATTTGCCGCACAACGCATTCTACGGCCTGTACTGGAAAGTGATCGGCTGGTGGACGCTGCTCTCCGCCATCTTCGGCGCCTATATCGGCGGAGCGACCATGCTCGTCGTCACGCTGAGCGGCCTTTCGGTCGAGCAGGCGTTGGGGCCCGGCAATGCCGCCAAGAGCATCCCGACGCTGGTGATGATGGTCGTCGGCTATTTCGCACTCGCCCTTGCCCTTAACATCGTCATGCGCGTCTATCTCCAGCGCGATCTCTGGGCCAAGGTGCTGGAAACCGCCGATGTGCACAACATCGCGGCCGCGGCGGATGTGCGTGGGAGCGGCGAGCTCGCCAGCGCACTCGGCGAAGGTTTTGCCGATGGACTCGATGTCGCGGGATTCTGAGCTGTGAGTGACGTATTCGCTGAGGCCCCGGCGCAGTCCGCAAAGCCGACTATCTTCTTCGACGGCGTGTCGAGCCGCAGGCGGCAGGTGACGCTGGTGCTCGGCGACGCGCTGGAGATCCTCGAAGAGGGCGGGACGCCCGTTGTCTGGCCCTATACCGACATCCGCCGCGCCGACAGCCCGGCCGGCATTTTGCGGCTCGCCAGCGCTTCCGCGCCGCCGCTGGCACGGCTGGAAATCCGCGACGCTTTGCTCGCGTCGGACGTGACCGCCCGCTGCGTACGGCTCGACGAGCACCAGACTTCGCGCCGCAGCGTCGCAAAAATCGTCGGCTGGTCGATGGCTGCCGCCGTCTCCATCGTCTGCGTCGTGCTGTTCGGCGTGCCGCTCGCTGCCGACCGCCTCGCGCCGCTGGTGCCGAAACCAATCGAGCGGCGCATCGGCGATGCGTCAGAGGTCCAGGTGAAGACCATCTTCGGCCGCAGCGTGTGCGAGGATGCGGCGGGGAAAGCGGCCTTCATCAAACTCGTCAATCGGCTGCGCGATGCCGCCGGCCTCGACGACGATTCCATGACGGCTGGCGTGCTGCCGACCCCGGTGCCGAACGCGTTCGCGCTGCCGGGCGGCAAGGTCTTCGTGTTGAAGGGCCTGCTCGACAAGGCCGAAAACCCCGACGAGATCGCCGGTATCCTCGCGCACGAGCTCGGTCATCTCAAGCACCACGACAACATGCGCGGCCTGATCTACAACGGCGGCACCTCGTTCCTGATCGGCCTGTTGTTCGGTGACGTCACCGGCTCGAGCGCCGTGATCTTCGCCTCGCGCAGCGTGGTCGAGGCTTCCTATTCGCGCGAGGCCGAGACCGCTGCGGATACGTTTGCCATCGAGATCATGCACAAGCTCGGCCGCTCGCCGAAGCCCGCGGCCGAACTGATGTTCCGCATCACCGGCAAGGAAGGCGGCGGCCTCACGTCGATCCTCGCGAGCCATCCGCTGACCGAGGACCGCCTCGCCCGCATGACGAAAGAAGACCGCCCCGCCAGCGGCCCGCCGCTTCTCACGGATACGGAGTGGCAGTCGCTGAAGTTGATTTGCGGCAGCGGGAAGATCTGAGCTTCGCCTTATCGCGTCCCATAGGCGCGGTCGCCAGCGTCGCCGAGGCCCGGCAGGATAAAGCCGTTCTCGTCGAGACCTTCATCCACCCCGGCCGTCCAGATCGGGACGTCCGGATGCAATCCGCGCAGCCGTTCCAGTCCCTCCGGCGCGGCGATCAGGCAGGCCAGCCGAATATCCTTGGCGCCACGCTCCTTCAGCCGGTCGATTGCGGCGACGGCCGTGTTGGCGGTCGCAACCACAGGCGTCACCACGATCGCGAGGCGTTCGCCGAGGTCGGACGGCGATTTGAAGAAGTATTCGACCGCTGCAAAACTGTGCGGCTCGCGGTAGAGCCCGATATGCGCGACGCGCGCGGTCGGCACCAAATCCATCATGCCGTCGACGAAAGTCGTGCCGGCGCGCAGCATGGGAACGAACACCAGCTTCTTGCCCGCGATCTTGGCCGAGTGCATCCGTGCCAGCGGCGTGTCGACCACGACGTCGGTGAGCGGCAGGTCGCGCGTCACCTCGTAGCACAGGAGCATGCCGATCTCCTTGATCAGCTCGCGGAATGACTTTGTCGAAATGGACTTGTCCCGCACCAGCGTCAGCTTGTGCTGCACCAGCGGATGATCGACGATCGTGACGCCTTCCATAGTGGATGCTCTTGCTTTTTCCCTTCTCCCCTTGTGGCAGAAGGTGGCGCGAAGCGCCGGATGAGAGGTCTGTTTCCGCGAATTCAAACGATCTGGTTATCAGAACACCGTGCCGTCGCTGATCACCTTGAGCGGCGGCGAACCGTCGGGCCGGCGGGAGAACGCGATGGCGCGGCCCGCGGCCCAGGTGCCGCCTTCCAGAATGCTGGCGAGCGGCAATGTATCGGGGGTGCGGCCGAGTTTTGCGCGAACCAGTTCGGCAAGCCGGTCGAGCAGCGCCACGGTCAGCGCGCGCCACTCCACGACGAGAGCTGAATCCACCGCATGCGCGCGCTCGGCGTCAGCCGCATCGCGCAGGCGCAGCACCTCGTGATCGACGAACAGGCCGCCATTGCGATATTCGGCAAGCCCGGTCAGGCCGTCGATGTCGGTGACATTGAATCCGGCGCGCTGGAGCGGCTCGATCAGCGAGTAGCTCAGCCATTGCGATAGCTTGTGCAAGGGCACAAGGCCCGCAGTCGCATCGTCCGTCTTGATTGCAGGATGGCGCCAGCAATCTCCGAGCGGAATTCCCGCAAGTTCCAGCCGCGAAGGCCAGATCGGTCCGAGCTGGTTCAGCACGGCGGACAGGATCGCGGCTGCGGGAAGCGCGCCGCCATTCGCCTGCGCCGCGATGTGATCGAACAGGCCGCCCGGCCGCGGTGTGTCGTGCGAGCCGAACACGTCCGCTCGCTCCGCCACCAGCTTGCCCAGACGCCGTAGCAGATCGGTGCGTCCTTCGAGCCCGAGCAGCGGATTGGCATCGCTCACCTGAAAGGCGGCTGTGAGCGCGGCGAGCGGCAGTTTTGCGAGCACGTCCGCATCGGTCCTGAACGGTACGCTGGCATCGCGGGAAAAGAGGCCGCTCGCGAACATGTCGAGGCTTGCGATCGCAAGCCCTTCGGATCGGCCAATGCCCTGTCCCGTCACGGCGTCGCGGTATCGCCACGCCGCACCCGCGCCGGCATCGAGCAGCACGCTGACGATGGCAAGGTCAAACTCCGCACGCGCTCGCGCCGCGCGATCGGGCCATGAGGCCGCGTCCGCAAGCCGCGCCCAGCGGTCGATGCCACCGAACACGAAATGCCGCCACCGCGCGTGGAACGGGATCTCAAGCGTCGGATAGGCTTTTCGCGTGACCGCGAGCACGGCCTCCGCAACGCCGTCCATGCGATCGAGATCGATCGTGAAATGCGTCAGCCCGCCGTTCAGGCCGATCTCGAGCATCTCGCCGGCACGCGCGCGAACCGCTGCTGCGCTGAGCAGCGAACGGGCCTGCAATTCCAAAGCGTCTGCCATCAATTGATCAGTATTTTTCCAGCGAACGCCCGACCACGTCGTCGACGTCCTTCGCCGGCGCGATGTCGTCCGAATAATAGCCGGCGGCCTTCTTCGCGGCGATCTCGACATAGGCGTCGGCCGGGATCAGCTCTGGTGGGATCGGCACGCGCTCGACGATGTCGATTCCCTGCGAGGTCAGCGCGTCGTGCTTCATGTCGCTCATCGACAAGAAGCGGTCGATGCGCTTCAGGCCGAGCCAGTGGATCGTGTCCGGCATCAATTGCTGGAAGCGCGCGTCCTGGACGCCGGCGACGCATTCGGTGCGCTCGAAATAGGCGGCGGCCGCATCGCCGTCCTCCTGGCGCTTGCGCGCATTGTAGACCAGGAATTTCGTGACCTCGCCGAGCGCGCGGCCTTCCTTGCGGTTGTAGATCACGAGCCCGAGCCCGCCCTCCTGGGCGCCGCGCGCGGATTCCTCGATGCCGTGGATGAGATAGGGACGGCAGGTGCAGATGTCGGAGCCGAACACGTCGGAGCCGTTGCACTCGTCATGGACGCGGCAGGTGATTTTGGTGCGATGGTCCGGCAGCTTGGTGACGTCGCCGAACATGTAGATGGTGGTGCCGCCGATCGGCGGCAGAAACACCTTCATGTCCGGCCGCGTCACCAATTCGGGGAACATGCCGGCGGTCTGCTCGAACAGCGTGCGCCGCAGCTCGGTCTCGTTGGTCGCAAAGCGTTCCGCAAGGCCGGGCAGATACCAGACCGGATCAATCGCGATCTTCACCACCGACACGCTGCCATTGGCGTGCACGACATCGCCGTCGGCGCGCAGGCGCTTGGCGGCGAGCGCCTCGCGGATCTCCGGCAGGTCCAGCCGCGCGCGCGTTACCGCGATGCTCGGTCGAATGTCGATGCCCTCGGCGATGTCCTTGCCGAAATTCTCGGCGACGAGATGCCCCCAAGGATCGAGCGCGACGATTTTTGCGGGATCGCTCCATTGCGGAAACGGCCCGATGGTCGCCGCGGGAAAGGTGTTGGTGAGATCGGGACGCCGGATAGGATCGAGCGCGCCGGCGGACACTGCGAGCGCCCGGTACATCGCATAGGAGCCGCCATGGCTGCCGATCACGTTGCGATCCCCTGCGCGCGACACCGTGCCGATGATCGGCCCGCGGGCGCGTGCGTCGGCGGCGCCCCAGTGGATCGGGAAGGCGGCCTTCCGGCCCGGCTCCGGATGAGAGGTCAGGCGGATGTGGTCGGTACGGTTCGCGCGGCTCATGACCAAACTCCCAAAAAGCCAACGGCCCGCCGCTCGGACGGGCCTGGCTCGGTCGCGTTGCCGGTGCGGAACACCAGCGGCGCAAGATCAATCCGACATATTGTAGCTGTGAGCTGCGACAGACAAGTTAATCGTGCCCGCGCAGGCTCGCCCTTGCCGATGCTGTTCATCCAGGTATTCGCGCGCTATGACCGGCGCGCGACGCCGGCACGGGCCACGGGCTTTGAGCTATATCTATGTAATTGTTTGTATTTTTAAAGGGCGGGCGCCCCGTGGTGCGCCTAAGCCAGTTGCCGCTCGCCCTTGGGCGTCCGGATCACCGCGCGAAACGACGGCTCGGCCTCATGGCTGAAGCGGATACGCGGATCGTCCAGAAAGCCCGTCAGCGACGACCGGATCGTGTCCGCCTCGGGGTGCCGTATCTCGAACGCAACCAGCGCGCAGCCGAGGTCGGGCATGCGCGAGGCCGGATGCGGCCCGGCCGGCCACTCGATCACGGTCGGAAACGCGCCATCGAACGGCATCGAGCCGTCGGGCGGGACGGAGATCAGCCATTCGAGATTGCCGCGCGTCACAGGGATCGCCGGCCGGGCGGCTTGCGGGATCTTCGCAAGCGCTGATGCGATATCGGACGTGCTCACGACCCAGGTCATCAGCCGTGGCGAGGATGCGAGCGCTGCATGCGTTCGCGCATCGTCCATCGCGAACCAGCGCGGCCGGGTCGGCGCCGGGGCCGACGGGTTCGGCGCGATGACTTCGAGGAACGCCGTCTCGCTCAGCCGCAGCAGATGATTATGCGTTCCCATCAGCGGATGCGCACCGCCCGCCGGCGGCGCTATGCCGAGCGCCTGCTCGACATAGGCAACGCCCTCGGCAAGGTCGTTGGCGGCGACGGTGATGTGGTCAAGACGAAGCATGGTCAACATCTTGCACAAATTGGCCGCGTCCACACCATCCAAACAGGTGACTGGATAAAACCGGCATATTCGGACATATCGACAGATCGGCTCTGTCCCCGGAGAACGCCATGCCTGCCGCCAGCTACGTCGACCCCCGCAACGCAAAGCTCTATCCGCTGGACCAGCCGCGCTGGTGCTCGGACGAACGCACGCCGCTGCTGGTGACACCGGGTGCGGGCATATCGCGCGAGGACATCGAGCCCCGCACCCGATCGCTCTGGCGCTACCGGGCGGCGTTGCCCGTCGAGATCGCAAAGCCGATCACGCTCGGCGAAGGCTGCACGCCGCTGGTGCAGCAGGATTGGGGCGACCTGCGCCCGTTCTTCAAGCTCGAATGGTTCAACCCGACCGGCAGCTTCAAGGACCGCGGCTCGGCGGTGATGCTGTCCTTCCTCCGCCAGATCGGTGTCGACGCCATTCTGGAGGATTCATCCGGCAATGGCGGCTCGTCGATGGCGGGGTTGGGTGCCGCCGGCGGCATGCGCGTGAAGATTTTGGCGCCGGCATCCACGTCGCCGGCCAAGATCGCGCAGGTGCGTGCCTATGGTGCGGCGGTGCAGCTCGTCGAGGGTCCGCGCGAGGAGTCCGAGGCGGAAGCCATTCGCCAGTCCAGCCAGACCTTTTACGCCAGCCACAATTGGCAGCCGTTCTTTCTCGAAGGCACCAAATCGCTCGCCTATGAGATCTGGGAAGATTTCGGCTTTCGCGCCCCCGACAACGTCGTTGTCCCCGTCGGCGCCGGCAGCTCGCTTCTCGGTTGCGCCTTCGGCTTCCGCGAGCTGCTGAGGGCAGGCCAGATCGCAAAGCTGCCGCGGCTGTTCGCGGCGCAGCCTCAAAATTGTTCGCCGATCGATGCGAGTTTTCAGGCGGGCGTTGACACGCCTGTCGCGCGCGAGGTGAACAAGACCATCGCCGAAGGCACCGCCATCAAGAATCCCTTGCGCCTGCGCGAGATCATCGGCGCCCTGCGCGAGAGCGGCGGCGGCACCGTTGCGCTCACGGAGGATGAGATCGTCGCCGCCCTGCGCCGCCTGGCACGGCAGGGCCTGTTCGGCGAGCCGACCAGCGCCAGTGCGGCCGCGGCCCTGGAAAAACTATCCGCCACAGGCGCCATCAAGGCGAACGAGACCACGGTCGCGGTGCTGACCGGCACCGGCCTGAAGGCCGCGACCACAGTTGCCGATCTCGTGCAGTAGGGCTGGCGCGACCGCCTTTGCGGTGCGTTGAACCTTTGGCATCCTTGGTTAGCCTCATGAAAACTGACGTCGAGAAGGGAGAGTTCCATGGCCGCGCAAGACCCGTTTGCTGGTTTCAAGGCAGTCCAGAAGGAGGCCTGGTCGCTGTTCACGCCAATGGAAGTGTTCACGACGCCCTCGGCGGCCAAGCTCGTGAGTTTCGCCGGGGTCGCTACCGGCCAAAGGCTGCTGGATGTCGGATGCGGCACCGGCGTTGCCGCGATCACGGCGGCGCGCCGCGGTGCAAAGGTCAGGGGCCTCGACCTGTCTCCGGTTCTGATCGAGCGCGCCCGCGAGCACGCGCAGCTGGCGAACCTCGATCTCGACTTCGCCGAAGGCGACGCCGAAAGCCTGCCCTACGGCGACAACGAGTTCGACGTGGTGCTCAGCCAGTTCGGCCACATGTTCGCGCCGCGCCCCGAGGTCACCATCGGCGAGATGCTGCGCGTGCTGAAGCCCGGCGGCACCATCGCCTTCTCCACCTGGCCGCCGCATCTCTATGTCGGACGGATGTTCGCGCTGATCGGCCGCCATCTGCCGCCGCCCGAGGGCGTGGCCTCACCGGTGTCGTGGGGTGATCCGAAGATCGTCGCCGAACGTCTCGCGGGGAAGGTGAAGGATATTTCGTTCGAGATGGACATCATGAATCCGTCCGCACTCAGCCCGCAGCATTTCCGCCGCACCATGGAAACGACGATCGGGCCTTTGATCAAGCTCGTGGCCCAGTACAAGGACGAGCCGGACAAGCTGCGAAGTTTGCGCAGCGAGTTCGAGGCGCTGATCTCCGAATATTTCGACGGAAGCAACAACGTGATGCGCCAGCAATTTCTGATGACGAAGGCGAGGAAAGTGTGACTGCTTTCTCTTCTCCCTTTGTGGGGAAGGCGCCTCACTCTTTCAGATCATTCACGCGCGTCACCCAAATGCGCACATCGGTGAGCACGTCGGGCAGCACCGCCTTGACCTCCTGTATGGTCATGCCGGCCTTGATGCGGGGATCATAGAGCAGATTGAGGATGTACTGGTCGTAGACGTCGAAATACCCCATCGAGACGTTGTCGTTGAACATGGTCCAGGGCACGCTCGCGGTGTCGTTGATCGGGCCGAGCGATTGCAGCAGCTCCTCATAGGCGCAGTCGAGGAAGGTGAAATCGCCGTTGTCGACGGTGAGGATGACGTCGGAATGCTCGATCTCGTAATTGTCGTTCTTGCGAAAGCCGGACAGGCATTGCGGATCGAGCGAGGTGCGGATCTCGCGGGCCTTCGCCGCGCCGTAGAAGCTCGAGATGGTGCGGAACAGATCGCTGTCGCGCACGAGCTTCACCCGCACATTCGCCGCCTCGCTGGTGTCGATCATGGCGATGTCGAGATGCTGCACGCGTTTGCCGATGTCAGCCACGACTTTTGTGAGCTGCGCCTTGCGGTCGGCGCGGTCGCTCTCGGCGAACACGCGCACCGGCCCGTCGAACTTGCGGATGCGATCGACACGGCCGGCAAGGTGGTATTCGGCGCCGAATGCCGTCTTCAGAAAGCCATCGACGATCTCGCCGTCGGTAAAGCTCTTCTTCTCGGCGCGCTGGCGCGAGGCGATCGCGGGCAATTCACCGGCGACGGCGATGGTAGCGGTGTCAGGGACGAACGCGACGGTGGCGAGCGCCAGCAGGGCGATGCGAAAGCCGGACGAAGACGGGGCCAATGCGCTCATTGCCGGGCGACGCTGCCGTATTCGCAAGCGACGCACAAGACCGCATATTCACGCGCTCGCGGTTTCGCGCGATTCGTCGCCCGCTAGTTGTTGAGCACGACCACGGTGGTGCCGACCCCGACGCGGCCGTAGAGGTCGCTGACGTCGTCATTGGTCATGCGGAAGCAGCCTGAGGACACCGCCTGGCCGATCGTCTCCGGCTCGTTGGAGCCGTGGATGCGGTAGAGCGTCGAGCCCAGATACATCGCGCGTGCGCCGAGAGGATTCTCTATGCCGCCTCTCATGTGACGCGGCAGGTCCGGCCGGCGGGCCAGCATCTGCGACGGCGGCGTCCAATCCGGCCATTCCTTCTTGGCGGTGATCCTGTGCACTCCGCCCCAGCGGAAGCCGTCGCGGCCGACGCCGATGCCGTAGCGCAGTGCCTGGCCGTTCTGGAGTACCAGGTAGAGCCGGCGCTCGCTGGTGTTCACGACGATCGTGCCGGGGGCGTATTTGCCGTTATACATGACGGTGGTCCGGGGGACCGGGCTCGAGCCGCCGCGGAAGAAGTTCGGGCCGCCGCCCATGATGTCGCGCGTGTCGAACTCTTCGGCGAAGGCGCCGCCGGCGGTGGCCGACAGCAGTGCGATGGCGGCGATCGGCGCGGCAAAAAACCGGATCATTGTTTCCCCCAGCAAAAATCGATTCAACTGAAGTCACAGGCCATATTTGCGGGCTTTCCGCAAGCCACGGCCCCGTGAGGCAGGCATCCTTAATGAAGGAAGTTACCAAATCGGCAACCACGCCAATTTGGCGAAAAGCATTAGCCAAACCGGCGCATCGCCGCGCGGGGCAGGGCGGCGATGCCGGCTATTGCTTTGACGAGACGAGCGAACAATGATTGATCGGACGGATTGTTGGAAAATTGCCGGTTACGGGAGCTGACGGATGAACGGTGCGGAAAGTCTGGTGCGGACGATGGTCAAGGGCGGGGTTGACGTCTGCTTCTCCAACCCCGGCACCTCCGAGATGCATTTTGTCGCAGCGCTCGACCGCGTGCCCGGCATGCGTTGCGTGCTCGGCCTGTTCGAGGGCGTGGTGACCGGCGCTGCCGACGGCTATTTCCGCATGAAGGGCACGCCGGCCTCGACGCTGCTGCATCTCGGTCCCGGTCTCGCCAACGGCCTTGCCAATCTGCACAACGCCAAGAAGGCGAATTCCGGCATCGTCAACATCGTCGGCCAGCACGCCGTCTACCACATCGCCTACAACGCGCCGCTGACCTCCGACATCGAGGGTTTGGCCCGGCCGATGTCGTCCTGGGTGCGTACCTCGCCGAACTCCAAATCGGTCGCCGCCGATGGTGCCGCGGCGATCGCCGCCGCCAGAAGCGCGCCGCCGCAGATCGCGACCCTGATCCTGCCCGCGGACACTGCGTGGAACGAGGCCGACGGCATCGCCGAGGTTCCGGCCGAGCAGCAGCGCGCGAGCTATTCGCCGCAGGCGGTCGAGCAAGCCGCAAAGATCCTGCACGGCGACGGCGAGGGCACGCTGCTGCTGATGACCGGCAGTGCGCTGAGCGAGCAGGGCCTGGCGCTGGCCGAGCGCATCGCCGCCAAGACCGGCTGCACCGTGATGGGCCCGACCTTCCGTCCCAGGATGGCGCGCGGCCGCGGCCGCTTTTCGATTGATCGCATCCATTACGTGATCGACAACGCGCTGCAGATGCTGGCGAAGTTCCGTCACATCGTGCTGGTCGAGTCCGACGATCCCGTGGCGTTCTTCGCCTATCCGAACAAGCCGAGCATCCTTAAGCCCGAGGGCTGCGACGTGCATCGCATGACCTCCTGGGGCGAGAATTCGGTCGCAGCGCTGGAAGCGCTTGCGGGCGCGGTGAAGGCCAGTGCGAAGGACGTCAAGCCGCAGGCCGCGCAGGAGCTGCTCAAGCCGACCGGCGCGCTCACCCACGCCTCGATCGCGCAGTCGATCGCCTACGCGATCCCGGAGAACGCGATCCTGATCGACGAATCGCTGACCACCGGCCGCGCCTTCTTCCCGCCGACGGCGGCGGCGGCTCCGCACGACTGGCTTCAGAACATGGGCGGCTCGATCGGCTTCTCGACGCCGCTCTCGATCGGTGCCGCGATCGCCTGCCCGGACCGCAAGGTGATCTGCATGGTCGGCGACGGCAGCGCGATGTACACGATCCAGTCGCTGTGGACGCAGGCCCGCGAGAATCTCAACATCGTCACCATCGTGTTCGCCAATCGCATCTACCAGATCCTGCGCGGCGAGTTCGACAATGTCGGCGCTGGCGAACCCGGCCAGCGCGCCAACGACATGCTCCGCCTCGACCGTCCGACGCTCGATTTCGTGGCGCTGGCCAAGGGCATGGGCGTGCCCGGCCGCGCCGTCACCAACGCTGACGATTTCAACAAGGCGCTGGCCGAAGCCGTCGCCGAGCCCGGGCCACGGCTGATCGAAGTCCAGATGTAGGATCTGGTCGATCGCGCCGCGAATTCCGGCCTCATCCTGAGGAGCCCGCGTTACGCGGGCGTCTCGAAGGATGGTGACAGGCGGGATACGGACCTTCATGGTTCGAGACGCGCGTTCCGCGCTCCTCACCATGAGGGTTTGGTGACGGCGCATCGGAATGCGCGTGATGGGCCGGGGAGCACGATGCAGACCGAGCTGAACAAGGTGATCGCGGCGCTCCGGGACTTCTACGCGCACGAAGCATTCCTGTTCGAGAAGGACATCGGCGAGCGGGCGGTGACCCACCGCTTCGCCGTCTATCTCGAGCGGCAGTTTTCGGGCTGGGCGGTCGACTGCAACTACGACCGGCTCGGCGAGCGCACGCTGCATCTGCCCCACGGCACCATCATCTCGACCGACGATCATCTGGGCAAGTCGATCTATCCTGACGTCGTCGTGCATCAGCGCGAGATCCCGAACAATTTGCTCACCGTGGAGATCCGCAAGGCGAGCAATCACACCCCGCTCGATCACGACCAGCACAAGCTGATGGCGCTGACGGATGCGCATGTCTGGTTCGCCTACTGGATCGGCGTGCTGCTGGTGCTGGACAGGCACCATGTGACGATCTCGGAGGTCTATTTCAGCGGCGTCGTCGATCAGCCGCTGTCGCGCTGGTTCGCCACGCGCCTCGCGGAGAGCGGCCTCGGGACTGCCCATTGAGCAGACCTCGGAATCAGGCCGCCCGGGAACGCGGGCGGCCTGATGTCTTCGACGGATCGCAAGCTCAGTGCAGCGGATCGCCCTGGCCGAGCGCGTAGGCGACGATATCCTTCAGCGCGAAGTTGGAGCCGGTCACCGGCGTCCATTGCGGGTCGAGCGACAGCAGAGAGGAGTTTGCGCCGAACATCATACCGAGGAAGACCTCGGCGACGATGCGACCGCCGACGGGGCCGAGCTGCGGCGTGTTGATGGGGCCGGGCGCGCCGGTGGCGGGGATCGTGACGGCGGTCTGGAACTGCCGCGCCTCGGCCAGGATGTAGGCCCAGAGCGGGCAATTGCCGGCAAACACGCCGTTCGCGATGGTCGCGATCTTGACTTGCGGATCGCCCGTGCCGGGCTCGTCGACGGCCTTGCCGATGATGATCTCGTCGTCTGTCAGCGGGATCAGATTCATCGCCTTGGCGACGTCCTGGCCGGATGGCAATCCGAGCCGCCAGCTGCGCTCGAGATTGCGCAGCGCGAGCGACGACGGATTGGACGCGACTTCCGGCGGCAGCTTGCGCAGCGGGTCCACCAGCGAGGCATCGATGCGATAGGCGAACTGAAGCCGCCTCTTGTTGTCGGCATTGGTGTCGTCGTCCTCGACGCCATAGGCGCGCGTGTCCAGATCGATGAAGCGGCCCCAGTCCATGGCGCGTCCCGGGCCCATGGAACGGAAACCGGTCAGCGCGTTGTGGTCGGGATTGTTGGGGTCGGGGAAAATCTGCAACAGCATGTTGGCCGCATCGTTCATCCGGTAGCCGGGGCGGATCATGGAGTGCCCGAGCCGATAGGCCGCGACCGAGAACTCGACCGGCATGAACGGATAGGTCTTCCAGTGGTAGTAGGCGAGCTTGCTGCGGTCGTAGCGGCCCGCGGTCTTCAATTCGTCCAGCACGCTGGCATGAACGATGCGTGGCAGGAAGTCGTTCAGCACGACGTACTGATAGTGGAATCGAACGCGCTGTTGCACGTCCTCGAACGACAGGCTGTCATTGTCGTCGACCATGCGGTTGTGAAAGCGCAGCATCAAGGCCTGGAACTGCGAGACGATGCTGTTCTCGTCGTTGCGGGGATCGCCGATCAGCGCGCGGCCCTTGAAGCGCGGCAGGTCGCTGGCATCGGGCACGCCCGCGCCGGTCACCTTCTCGCCGAGGCGGAATTTGATGCCGTCATACATGTAGGGCTGGTCGTTCGGACCGCGGCCGTAGAGATTATCCAGATCGAGCGACGGCGTGCGGAAGTCGACGAGCCCGTCGGGGTCCTGCTGTTTGGTCAGCGAGCTTACCGGATCGAAGGTGATGTCGTGGTCGATGAACTGGCCGAAATAGGTGTAGAGCGCGGGAATGCCGCTCTCTTCGGCGTCCGGGCCGTCCTTCGGTCCATCGAAGCCCGCGACCATCTTGTCGGCCAGCGCCGACAGGTTCGCAACATTGTCGGAATCGTTCGGGCCGAATGTCGCCGGTTTGATCTTGCGGAACATGCGGCCGAAGCGGCCTTGCGAAAGCGGCGAACGCGTTGCGTTCAGACCGCGCGGGACAATTGCGTGGCGGCTGCTCATTGAAACACCTCCCTGAAAATCGAATGAAACGGGCTAGTTTCTTGCGCTGGAGTTTGCAGCCTAAGCGCGATCACGCGTGCCACGAGCGAGATGGATCACAATTGCCGGGCATCGGAATCTTCGCAGGAGCCGCCTTGCCCGCAAGCCACGGCCGCGCATCGTGAATTTCTCCGTCGCGGCGACGGATAACATTCCCGTCATCGACGGACGCAGGCGGCTTCGCACAGTTTCAATTCGCCGGGACGTTGGCGAAGCGGATCGGCTTCACGTAAAAATTGTAGCGGCGCGCGCGTGGTGCGCGCACGCCGCGAACCTGTCAGTAGTCGCGCTGCTGCGAGAACGCGTAGCGCGGATTGACGCCGCAATAAGCGGACGTCCCGGAGGCGGTGGCCTGGCACTGCTGATAGCTCGTGAACTGGCAGTTGCCGGGATAGCCCCACATGCGCCCCTGCAGGCAATATCGATCGTTTGCAGGATGTGCCTGGGCGGCCGGGGATGCTACGGCGATCAGGGCCGCGAGCGATGCGAGAGTGAGGATGGTGCGACGCATTTCAGTCTCCTTCGAGAGCGAGTGGATAGGACTATGAGCTCGTCTGATGCAGGATCATGCCTGTGTTGGTGTCGGCGGAACGCCTTGCGTTCGCGACAAGGTACATCATGACGCAGCCGGCCGCCGGCAATGTGATCTCGGCCACAGTTCACGATGGGGTTCCGGCCTATTGTGAGCAGACTTGCACGCGTCGATCCCGGCGAACTACGGTTGCCTCGTTCGGATCAGGAATTTTGGAGATTATGATGCAAAGGTCATGCTTGCTGGCTGCGACAGCAGCGCTGGCGCTTCTCATGCAAACACCGCTCGCGCTGGCGCAGGGCGCACCGGCCGCCGGCGGAACCGCGGCACCCGCGACGACAACCGCCGCGCCGGCAGCGACGACGACAGCGCCGGGCGCAACCAATGACGCTTCCAGCCAGCCGACCGACTCCAAGAAGAGTGCGTCGAAGAAGCCGGCGAAGAAGAAGATGACGCGGCAGCAGGAGATCGATCACTCGGTCGACAGCGGCACGGTGCCCGCGCGCTACCGCAGCTCGGTGCCCAAGCAGTACCAGCAATACGTTCCGTTCGATAAACGGTGACGGATCGCACGGCCGCGCGAGGGGATCAGCCGTTGCGCCGCCGCTGCCATCCGCGTGACAGTCTTGAAACCAGGACCTTGGCCGGGCGGAATCCGGTCATACGTCCCCAGTGGAGGTCCGCGCGAGCGGTGCTAGAGTAGGCCGAAGCCTGGGGGGAGTAATGAGTGACGACGTGAAGGATGCTGGCCTTGTGGCCATGATCAGCAGCATCCTGGGAGGCAACAAGCGCGCAGCAGACAGTATTGCACCGCCGCCGCTCATTGAGGTTCCGCCGACAGCGCCGACGAACGGGTTTGAGCTGGTCGAGCCGTCAACTCCCGATCTTGCGCCGGCCAAACCCGAGAACGAGCCCGATGCGGTGCCGGCTGTCACCGAGCCGGCCGAGCCGCCGGCGAAGATCGCCACCACGCCGGACGGCAAGCAGTTGCTGCCGGCCGAAGCGATCGCCGATCTCGTCCTGGGCGAGCTGCGCAAGATGGAGAATTTTCCGGCGACCGGCGCCTCCGTGACGGTCTACGGTTACAGGCACTGGAACGCGATGATCACCTTCGCGCCGTTCTCGACCACGTTCCGGAATGCAACGCGGTTCCGCCAGGCTATGCCGGACCTCGTCTTCAAGCTGCGCCGGTTCGTCGAACTTGAGATATAGTCCGGGATAATCGCCAGCGGCTACGGGCGCAATTCCTCGCGGCGGGAAAGCGCAAGCGGTGAGCCCCAACAGTTCGACAGGATTTTCGACTTGAGCGTCGCCTTTACCAAAGAAGAGAGCGCGGAAACCGCCGCCGAGACGCTATTGCCGGATCGGCCGATCTCGCCGCATCCAAATCTCGTGACGGAAGCAGGCTTGCAGGCATTGCAGACGCAGCTTCAGGATGCGCGCGAGGCCTATGAAGCCGCGCAGCGCATCGAGGACGTCAACGAAAAGCGCAGGCAATCGGCGGTGCCCTTGCGTGACGCCCGTTATCTCACCGAACGGCTGCGCACGGCGCAGGTCATTCCCGCCCCGGTGTCGACCGATATCGTCGCCTTCGGCAGCACCGTGACCTTCAGCCGCACCGATGGCCGCGTGCAAACCTATCGCATCGTCGGCGAGGACGAAGCCGATCCCAAGGCCGGCTCGATCTCGTTCGTCGCGCCTGTCGCGAGGTCGCTGATGGGAAAGGCCGTTGGCGACGTCGTGGGGGCGGGCGCGCAGGAGATCGAGATTCTGTCGATCGGGTAGGGATGCGATCTGAGGCCTAATGGTGGGCGTATAAGGATCAAACCCCGACAGCTCTGGCTTCGGACCGGTTTCGCCAACTCCGAGGCGCCGCTGGGTCAGTCGCGCTGCCGCGATTCACTTCGCTGTTCAAAAGCCGCGAACGTCATATAGTGAGGGCCATCAAGACCAATACATTGCGTGTCAGGCAAAGGGAGGGATCCATGCGAAAGTCCCTGTTCCTCGTCATCGTAGCCGGTCTCGGCCTATCAGGACCACAGGCTCTGGCCGCGCAAGATGATGTAGATCAGCAGCTCGGCAGCGTTCATTTCCAGACCTCTTGCAACGATGTGGCCCAGCGCCGCTTCGATCGCGGGATGCGCTATCAGCATTCCTACTGGTATCTCAACGCCAAGGAGATCTTCGAGGAAGCCATCAAGGCTGACCCGACATGCGGCATGGCCTATTGGGGCATTGCGCTCACCTACATGGACAATCCGCACAATGCGATTCCAAAGCCGAACCTGGCGCCGGGCCTCGCCGCGATCATGAAGGCCAAGGAGATCGGAGCCGCGACCGAACGCGAACGCGATTACATCGATGCGTTGATGGTGATGTATGCCGATTACGACAACATCCCTCACGCCCAGCGGATGCGCATGCTGCGTGACGCGCAGGCGCGCGTCGCGGCAAAATATCCAGACGACGACGAAGCCCAGATCGCCTACGCCATTACGCTCAATACGTCGGCGGATCTGAACGACAAGACTTACGCGCAGCAGACCAAGGGCGCGGCGATCCTCGAGCCGATTTCCAGGCGGCTGCCGCAGCATCCAGGCGTGACGCATTATCTGATCCACCTCTACGACTACCCGGCGCTGGCGCAGAAAGGGCTCGATGCAGCCAATCGTTACGCCAAGATCGCACCGGCCGCGCCGCACGCCCAGCACATGCCATCCCACATCTACACACGCGTCGGCTATTGGAAGGAATCGATCGAGTCCAACACCGCTTCCGTGAAAGCCGCGATGGCCGAAAAGTCGGTCGGCAACTACCTGCACGCGCAAGACTACATGGTTTATGCTCACCTGCAGCTCGGCCAGGACAAGCAGGCGCGCGCGGTCATCGACGACATGATCAAGGAGACCGGCTTCAAGGCGACAGTCGCAGCGGCAGATTACGCGCTGGCGGCTTCGCCGGCGCGTTATGCGATCGACCGTAGCGATTGGGATGATGCATCGCAGCTGCCGGTCAGGCCGAGCGGCCTCAACTTCGCGATGGCAGTATCGCATTTCGCGCGCGCCCTCGGCGCGGCACGGTCCGGCAAGCCGGAAGCCGCCAAGGCCGACATCCAGAAGCTGACGGAACTGCGCGACAAGCTGCAGGACGCCAAAGACAATTATTGGTCCGGAATCGTCGACGTCCAGCGTCAGGTCGCCGTCGCCTGGGTGCTTTACGCCGAGGCCAAATATGACGAGGCCCTCAATGCGATGAGTGCCGCGGCGGATGCCGAGGACAAGACGGAAAAGCACGTGATCACGCCCGGACCACTGGCGCCGGCGCGCGAACTTTACGGGTTCATGCTGCTCGATCGCGGCATGGCCAGGGAGGCGCTTGCTGCATTCGAGGCAACCAAGGCGAAAGAGCCGAACCGCTTGCACGCTTTCGCGGGGGCGGCCAAAGCGGCCGAAGCCCTTGGTGACAAGGAAGCGGCACGACAGAACTGTCAACAGCTCGTAACGCTGACGGCCAGTGCCGATTCGGAGCGCCCCGAGGTTGCGGCGGCGAAGAGATATCTCGCCAGCAACTGAGCCGGAACGAGAACGGTGGAGTGATGAGAAGGGCAGCCGCCATCGCCGTCGCCGCAATCGCACTGGGAAGCACGCTGGCGGCATCGCTGTTGTGGCTCTATGTGCCACGGCATGCCGCCGCAAATTCCGCCACGCCGGTGTGGCAGGAGGTGACGTGGCCCTTCTCGATTGACCAATGGGGCAAAGGAAAGTCGTTCCGCTGCAAGGCGGCCGACTGCGGTGTCGAGGTGACGCTGTACCTGCGTGCCAAGATAGGTTTCTGCAATTGCACGACGGGCGTCGCCGATGATGATGACCTCGATCGTATGGGCGATACCGTTCTCCTGGGCGAAGTCTCTCCACTCGGTTCCGGCCATCCCATCACGATTGCGTGGATGAAAGGTCGCAGCCGCGCCTACACGCTCAACTCACGTGGCGCTCCCGGCAAAACGCTGGTGTCGGTCGTCTACAACGAGCGTTGCGACATGATCGCAGCGACCGCGGTCATTGGCCACGATCGGCCGGAGACCATCGAACCCCGCGTGATCGAGTTTCTGGGCGGCAGCACTGCGATGCACTGGGCCGAAGTCACACTGGGTCTGTGATTGACTGCGCCTTCCCGATCGGCTGGCATTTCAATGCGGCGAATGGCCCGCGCAGCTGAGGCGAGGATTGCTATCGACAGGGGCAATCTCATTCGCCTAAACATAAACCATGCGTTTCCGTTGTCTTGTGCTGATATCGAAGGTCTCCGCCGTGTCCGCGAAGCAAAGCATGGCGGCTGGATGAGACGGTTTCTCTCGGGGGCGTTGCCGTTCTACGCGCTGGCCGGATTGGCCATGTGCATGTACCTCGTCCTGTACAAGACTGACCTCTTCGACTTGAACGCCATCGTCCACGATGCAACGGCTTCGTCATGGTTTCCGGTCTTCGTGTTCGTCTGCGTGCTCCTGGAGTCGGTCTTCCCGTATTTTGGCTATTTTCCCGGAACCGCCCTCATCCTGATGTCCGTGGCGCTCAATCCGAAGCCCGCGGATATCTCCGTTTTTATCGTGGCGTGGCTGGCCATCATCGTGGGCGCCGTCCTGAGTTACGGACAGGCTCGTTTTTTCAGACCGTTGTTGCAGCGCGTAGCTTCCAAAGCGGCGCTGAGCCGATGCGAGTCCCTCCTCGACGCCTACGGTCCTTACGCGCGCGTTGCCCTGTTCGTTCATCCCAACGCTTGCGCGATGTATTTCACCGCACTCGGACTTCTCGGCCGCGACCTGACGCGGGAGCTGGCCTATCTCAGTGTGGGTGCAGCGGCCTCCGTGGGCGTTCTGTTCGTCGTCGTGACCAGACTTGTGTCGTCCGTAGGCACGACCGACGATGGGGAATTGCAGCTGCTGCTGGCCGCAGCGCTGGTCGCCATCGGGACCCTCGTCGGTCTCTGCGCGGCCAGGCGGCCGGAGCGGACCGCCTGAAGCTTGCTCCGGAAGAGTGCGGAGCGATTTTGCGACGCCCCACCCAGCCGCGTGGGACATATCGGGATGACGCCATCCTGCCCGTGTTTTGCCCGGCGGAGCAAGCGGATTCGGAAAAGGCGCAACCTATTGATCCGGCTCGCGTCGGCTACTGTGCATGGGGTTGTTTTCGACATTTTTGATTGAGACGGTCCCGAAACGCCGCTAGGCGCCGACGATGGGTCCGCAATCACTATGGTTCAGGAAGATGGATGGTGGGCGCACAAGGGATCGAACCTTGGACCTCTCCCGTGTGAAGGGAACGCTCTCCCGCTGAGCTATGCACCCGGGACCATCATGCAGGCCGGACTTTCGGCCGGCCGGCGCATTGGAGCCCGCGATTTAGAAGTGCGGGCCGAAGGTGTCAAGTTTTGAGGGCGCCTCAAGGCCCGAAAACCTTCCAGAGACGGCGCAATCCGGCAGTGAGACCGTTTTGGGGCCGCCTACGCGCCCTGCTGGCGGGCGCGGGAGGCGTGGGCCTGGAGCGCGCGGATGCGTTCGGCGAGTGTTCCGCCGCCTTCGGGCAGGGTGCCTGCGGCCGTGCCATTGGTCGCGGCGTCATTGGCCGGGCGCGGCGTCGGCCTCGGCGGCTGGCCGGCCTCGGCCGCAAGCAGGGCCTCGATCGGCGAGTTCGGGCCTTCGAGCTGCATCGCGAGCTTTGCGACCTCGGCTGCGATGTCGTTGATGCGCTCGCGCAGCAGCGCGTTCTCCATCCGCTCGGTCGCCCAGGAGCTCTCAGCCTGCTGCTGGATCGCGTTGATGTCGCGCTGGAGCTTGGCGCGCTCGTCGCGGGCGGTGCGGAGCTGCTCCTCCAGCGCGGTCTTTTCCGCGCGGAGCGATTCCATTGCGGCCGACGATTTGCCGCCGCTCAACGCTGCGATCTCGACGCGCAACTCCTTGACGGTGCGCTCGTTGCCCTCATTGGCCTGGCGGAGCTGGTTATTCTCGTAGTCGCGCTCGGCAAGCAGCTTGCCCTGCGTGGCGAGGCGGCCTTCGAGGTCGGTGACGCGGCCCGCCAGCATCTCGGCTTCCTTGACCTGCACGATGAGCTGCCGATCGAGCTCGTTGACGCGCTGGCTCAGATTTTCGACGCGGCCGCGGGCGTCGCCAAGCTCGCGCGAGGCGGTCTCGGATTCGGTGCGTTCCTGCGTCAGCCGCGTCTGCGTTGCGGCAAATTCCTTCTCGGCGTCGCCGACGCGGTTTTTCAGCTCTTCGATCTGCGCACGGACCGCGACGAGCTCGACCTGGCGGCTCTCGGCCATCATCGAGCGGTCGGACAGCTCGGAATTGATTTTTGCCAACTCGCCCCGCTTGTCGGTCAGCGCATTCTCGGCGGCGCGCAGGGCCTCGGTCTTGGTGTTGAATTCCTCTTCGGTGGCGCGGAGCTGCTCCTTCACCGCCTTCTCGCGCGCCTCGAGCGCGAAAATCGTGGCGTTCTTCTCGCCGAGCTCGATCTTCATGCGGTTGATGGCGTCGCTCTTCTTGCCGAGTTCGGCGAGCTGGCTCGTGGTCTTGTTCTTGAGCTGGTCGACGCTCATCTCGAGCCGTCGCGCCGACATGGCGAATTCGGCGCGGAGCTGATCCTTGTCGGCCTGGATCTCGGCCATCGACAACGGCGTGGCGGCCTCGAGCCGGCGCGTGGTCAGGCGCACCGCTCGGCTATGCACCAGCGGCACGATGGCAAGCCCGCACAGCATCGAAAGCAGGAAACCGATCGCTAGGTACATGATCGGTTCGACCATGGGCCAGAACTCCAGAGCTAAGGAAAAATTTACCAATGACAATGCATGGCGGGCCGGCAAAAAGCCAGCCCCGCCCTGTTGTTAACGTGAATCCGGAACGGGACCGGAGGAGGGAAACCTAGAACGGGTTCCAGGTCGCGCGCGGCGTGAATTTCAAATAGCCGATATTGGCTCCCAGCCGCAGGCCGAGGCCCGAGCGGATCGGCACCAGCACGATGTTGTTGGCGGTGAGCGCCGTCATGCCGAAGCCGCCGATGATGTAGGCCGAGCCGTCGAGGCCGGCGAAGCGCTGATAGATCGCATTGGTGGCGGGCAGATTATAGACCAGCGTCATGGTGCGTGCGCCGTCGCCGCCCCAGTCGAAGCCGAGCGAGGGGCCCTGCCAGTAGACGCGCAAATCGCCGGCGTTCTTGGTGTAGAGCGTGCCTTCGCCGTAGCGCAGGCCGGCGACGAAGGCGCCGGAGCCTTCCTCACCGAGGATATAGCCGTTGGGCAGGCCCCATTGGCTGACCGCCTTCTCGATGATCGAGGCAAGACCGCGCGAGACGTTGCCGAAGAAGCGATGGCCGGCGTTCACGAGTTCGTCCGGCCCATAGGTGCTGGGCGTCTGGGTCCGCTGCGGCGGCGGCAAATTGGGTGGCGCCGCCTGCTGGGCGGCGGCCGGCACGATCAAGCCAACCATCGCGGCAAGCGCGAACGCAGCAAGGCGTGATGCGAAAGTCATAAAAGAACCCCTGGTAGCGAAACCGGTCGCTTCCTTAACCTGACGCCAACAGGCGCGGCTCTAGGTTGCGCCGAATGTCCCCTCGACTCGGATGTTATCCGCAGCAACTATGACGGCACAACGGCAGGAAGCCAGCCCTTTGCGCCCCGGAATTGCCTTGATCGGCCTTCTGGTCTGCCTGCTGTCGGGCATCTGGATCATCTGTCCGGGGTTGCCGGCGCGGGCGGCCACCACCGAGCGGATCGTCGTCAATCGTTTCAACGGCGTAGCGATCGAGGGCTTCGACCCCGTGGCCTATTTCGTCGATGGCACGGCCGTGCAGGGCACGGCGGAGTTCGAAGCGAACCTCTGGGACGCTGTCTGGCGGTTCCGGAACGAGGGCAACCGGGCCTCTTTCCTGGCCCACCCCGAGATCTACGGACCGCAGTTCGGCGGCTATGATCCGGTCGATATCGCCCGGGGCGTGACCGTCGCCGGCAATCCGCGCTTGTTCGTGATCGCGGCGCAGCGGCTTTATCTGTTCAGCCGGGAATCCAATCGCGACGCCTTCGCCGCCAATCCCGAGCGCTTCCTCCATGAGGTGGGCAAGCGCTGGCCGGCCCTCCAGGACAAGCTCAGTCAGTAGCAACCACCGCCTGCGGGTCGCCCCAGGCGATGAACGCCGGGATGATGAAGCCGCCATCGTGGCGCTCGCCGAAGCGGAGTTCGCCACCCCTGCCGTCGGTCACCCTGCCGCCGGCCGCGGTCACGACCGCGCAGCCGGCCCCGACGTCCCACTCACAAGTTGGCCCGAAGCGGGGATAGATGTCGGCGCTGCCCTCCGCGATCCGGCCGAATTTCACGGCCGAGCCGACCGTCTTTCGCACGGCATTGGGCCGGCCATCGATGAATGCCTCGCTTTTGGGATCGCCGTGCGAGCGGCTCACCGCCGCGATCCAGGGCTCGCCCGGCGTCGGCAGCTTGCGGGTATGGATCGGTTCGGCCGCGCCGATGGTCGCGCCGCCAAACCTCACCCGCTCGGCGCCGCGGCCGACGATACCGCGCCAGAGCAGCCCCAGCGCCGGGGCGCTGACGATGCCCAGCAGCGGCACGCCTGATGTCACGAGGGCAAGGTTGACGGTAAACTCGTCGCGTCCGGCGACGAACTCCTTGGTGCCGTCGAGCGGGTCGATCAGGAAGAAACTGTCGCGGAACGGCGGCGAGGCGAGCTGGGTCCGCTCTTCCGAGAGCGTCGGGATATCGCCCGCAAGCTGCGCCAGGCCGTCCGCGATGATGCGGTCGGCGGCAAGATCGGCCTCCGTCACGGGCGAGCCGTCCTGCTTGCCGTCGACCCGCATCGCCGCGCGGTTGACCGCGAGAATGGCCTCGCCGGCCTTCACCACCAGGGCGGTGAGCGGCTCCATCAGGTGGGAGGCGGCCGCGCCGTCGATGATCCGCTTCACCTGCATGCCTCATTCATCGGCGATTCCATCCCTACTCGAGTGATTCGCCGCGGCTTTATGGCCGCTTCGAGCCGATCGCAAGCTAGCTGCCACGGGCTTGCGAATGTTAGAACCCGCGGCATTCGTCAAGCATGCGTGATTCGCCGCGTCCGCGCCGTGCAATTCCAGGAACCCTTTATGTCTGACGCTTCGTCACCCGCTTCCGCTACCGCTCCAGATGCGCTCGAACTCGCTGCGCTGCTGTGCTCGCGCGTTTGCCACGATCTCATCAGCCCTGTCGGCGCCATCGTCAATGGGCTCGAAGTGCTCGACGACAACCCCAAGCCCGACGACCGCGAGTTCGCGCTCGACCTGATTCGCAAGAGCGCGAAAACCGCCTCTGCCCGCCTCCAGTTCTGTCGCCTCGCCTTCGGGGCGGCCGGCTCGTCCGGCGCGCAGATCGATCTCGGCGATGCCCAGACCATGGCGCGCGGCCACATCGAGGACGGCAAGTGCTCGATCACCTGGAATTTGCCGCGGATCCTGATGCCGAAAAATCGCGTCAAACTGCTGCTCAACATGCTGGTCGTTTCGCAGCACACGATTCCGCGCGGCGGCACGCTGACGATCGACCCGATCGGCGAGGGCGAGACGATGAGCTTCCGCATCACCGCGACCGGACATAATGCGCGCCTGCCGCTGAACATCTCCGAGCTCCTGAGCGGCGAGCGCGGCCCGGCCGCGGATGCGCACGCGATCCAGCCTTATTACACGCGGCTGCTGGCAGAGGCTTGCGGGCTCACCGTGAGGCTTGCGCACGAAGGCGAGGCCATCACCATAATCGCTTCGTAGGCACGAAGACGCTCTCAAACGTTAATCGAATCTTTACAAGGCGCTTCGGCTTGTCCGGAGCGCCTTATCTCTTTGTTGGTTCCGTTCTTTTGCACATACTCAACCATTATTAAACGCTTTGCGGTGAAGCTGGCCTCATTCCGAAATGGCGCATCACGTCACGTGCGCGCCCTCCCTGTATGAAGGCCTGTTTTCATGGATGATCTGTTGCGGGAGTTTTTGACGGAAACCGGCGAGAGCCTGGACACGGTGGACAATCAGCTGGTGAAGTTCGAGCAGGAGCCGAACAACGCCAAGATCCTGGATAACATCTTCCGCCTGGTCCACACCATCAAGGGCACCTGCGGCTTCCTCGGATTGCCGCGCCTGGAAGCGCTGGCGCATGCCGGCGAGACGCTGATGGGCAAATTCCGTGACGGCATGCCGGTGACCGGGCAGGCGGTGACGGTGATCCTGTCCTCGATCGACCGCATCAAGGAAATCCTCGCTGGCCTCGAGGCGACCGAAGCCGAGCCCGAGGGCACCGACCGCGACCTGATCGACAAGCTGGAAGCGATGGTCGAGCATGGCATGGCGGCGATGTCAGCAGGTGTCGCTGCTGCTCCCGTGGCCGAAGCGCCGCCGCTGGTGCCGGAAGCACCTGTCGCCGTTGAAGCCGCGCCGACCTCCGGCGTGCTGGCCGACCAGACCCTGGAGCGGCCGCTGCGTCTGGGCGAAGTGTCGCTCGACGAGCTCGAGCGCGCCTTCCGCGAGACCGCGATCGAAGCCCCGGCCCCCGCGCCCGTTGCCAAAGCTGAAGTAAAGGCCGCGCCCGCGCCGGCCGCTGAGGCGCCGGCGCCTGTGGCGAAGGAAACTGCCAAGGAAACTGCCAAGGACGCCAAGGCAAAGCCCGCCCCGAAGAAGTCGGGGGCCGACGAGACGGCCTCCGAGGGCGACCGCATCGCCAACCAGTCGATCCGCGTCAACGTGGATACGCTGGAGCATCTGATGACCATGGTCTCCGAGCTGGTGCTGACCCGCAACCAGCTGCTGGAGATCTCCCGCCGCAACGAGGACACCGAGTTCAAGGTGCCGTTGCAGCGGCTGTCCAACGTCACCGCCGAGCTGCAGGAAGGCGTCATGAAGACGCGCATGCAGCCGATCGGCAATGCCTGGCAGAAGCTGCCCCGCATCGTCCGCGACCTCTCGGGCGAACTCGGCAAGCAGATCGAGCTGGAGATGCACGGTGCCGACACCGAGCTCGACCGCCAGGTGCTCGACCTGATCAAGGACCCGCTCACCCACATGGTGCGCAACTCCGCCGACCATGGCCTGGAGACCCCGGCCGAGCGTCTCGCCGGTGGCAAGGGCGAGCAGGGCACCATCCGCCTGTCCGCCTATCACGAGGGCGGCCACATCATCATCTGCATCGCCGACAACGGCCGTGGGCTCAACACCGACAGGATCAAGGCCAAGGCGATCTCCTCGGGTCTGGCCACCGAGGCCGAGCTCGAGAAGATGAGCGAAGCCCAGATCCACAAGTTCATCTTCGCCCCGGGCTTCTCGACCGCGGCCGCCATCACCTCGGTGTCGGGCCGCGGCGTCGGCATGGACGTGGTGCGCACCAATATCGACCAGATCGGCGGCACCATCGACATCAAGTCGGTGGCCGGCGAGGGCTCCTCCGTCACCATCAAGATCCCGCTGACCTTGGCCATCGTCTCCGCGCTGATCGTGGAGGCCGCCGGCGACCGTTTTGCGATCCCGCAGCTCGCCGTGGTCGAACTGGTCCGTGCCCGCGCCAACAGCGAGCACCGCATCGAGCGCATCAAGGACACCGCGGTCCTCAGGTTGCGCAACAAGCTGCTGCCGCTGATCCACCTCAAGAAGCTGCTCAAGATCGACGACGGCGCCGTCTCCGATCCCGAGAACGGTTTTATCGTGGTGACCCAGGTCGGCAGCCAGACCTTCGGCATCGTGGTCGACGGCGTGTTCCACACCGAAGAAATCGTGGTCAAGCCGATGTCGACGAAGCTGCGTCACATCGACATGTTCTCCGGCAATACCATTTTGGGCGACGGCGCGGTCATCATGATCATCGATCCCAACGGCATTGCCAAGGCGCTCGGCGCCGCCGGCGCCTCGGCCCATGACATGGCCAACGAGAACGGGGCTCACCACATCGGAACGGGCGAGCAGACCACCTCGCTGCTGGTCTTCCGCGCCGGCTCGTCCCAGCCCAAGGCGGTCCCGCTCGGGCTGGTCACGCGCCTGGAGGAGCTGCCCGCCGACAAGATCGAGTTCAGCAACGGCCGCTACATGGTGCAGTACCGCGAGCAGCTGATGCCGCTGGTTGCCATGGAGAGCGTCACCATTGCCAGCCAGGGCGCCCAGCCGATCCTGGTGTTCTCCGACGACGGCCGCTCCATGGGCCTCGTCGTCGACGAGATCATCGACATCGTCGAGGAACGGCTCAACATCGAGGTCGGCGGCTCCAGCCAGGGCATTCTCGGCTCGGCCGTGATCAAGGGCCAGGCCACCGAAGTGATCGACGTCGGCCACTTCCTGCCGATGGCGTTCGCCGACTGGTTCACCCGCAAGGAGATGAAGCCGTCGCTGCACTCGCAGTCGGTGCTGCTGGTCGACGACAGCGCGTTCTTCCGCAACATGCTGGCTCCGGTGCTCAAGGCCGCCGGCTACCGGGTCCGCACCGCGCCGACCGCGCAGGAGGGCCTCGCGGCGCTGCGCGCACAGACCTTCGACGTGGTCCTGACCGACATCGAGATGCCCGACATGAACGGGTTCGAGTTCGCGGAAGTTATCCGCTCCGACAGCAATCTGGGCGCGATGCCGATCATCGGCCTCTCGGCGCTGGTGTCGCCGGCGGCAATCGAGCGCGGCCGTCAGGCCGGCTTCCACGACTATGTCGCCAAGTTCGACCGTCCCGGTCTGATCGCGGCGCTGAAGGAACAGACCGCGGGCGCCGCCGGCGCCTCCGAGCTGAGCCGGGCAGCGGCGTAAGAGCATGATCCGGAAAAGTGCGAAGCGGTTTTCCCTCGCGACAAACCCGGAACGCGTTTGCGCGGAGATCATGCTCCAACAAACCGGCATGGATCAGGAGATACGCACATGACCAGGAAGACCCAGTCCGGCGAAGGCGCCATGGTCGAATACGTCACCGCGATGATCGGCGGCCAGCTGTTCGGCCTGCCGATCTCCCGGGTCCAGGACGTGTTCATGCCCGAGCGCGTCACCCGCGTTCCGTTGTCCTCGCGCGAGATCGCGGGCGTGCTGAACCTGCGCGGCCGCATCGTCACCGTGGTCGACATGCGCGCCCGGCTCGGCCTGCCCAGGCCCGAGGACGGCAAGCCGCCGATGGCGGTCGGCGTCGACCTGCGCGGCGAATCCTACGGCCTGCTGATCGACCAGATCGGCGAGGTGCTGCGGCTTGCCGAAGACAACATGGAAGAAAACCCCGTCAACCTCGATCCCCGCATGGCCAAGCTCGCCGGCGGCGTCCACCGCCTCGACGGACAGCTCATGGTCGTCCTCGACGTCGATCGCGTCCTCGAGCTCGCGCCCGAGATGATGGCGGCCTGATACGGCGGCACTACCGCCGACGTACCTGCAATTGGAAGTGCCCCCGCAAAGGGGGAGAAGCAGAGGTTCACATGCGAACTTGTCTCGTCGTTGATGATTCCAGCGTCATCCGCAAGGTTGCGCGCCGGATCCTGGAGGGCCTCGACTTCCAGATCCTCGAAGCGGAAGATGGTGAGAAAGCGCTGGAAGCCTGCAAGCGCGGCCTGCCCGACGCAGTGCTGCTCGACTGGAACATGCCGGTGATGGACGGCTACGAGTTCCTCGGCCATCTCAGGCGCATGCCCGGTGGCGACCAGCCCAAGGTCGTGTTCTGCACCACCGAGAACGACGTCGCGCACATCGCGCGCGCGCTGCACGCCGGCGCCAACGAGTATATCATGAAGCCGTTCGACAAAGACATCGTGACGGCGAAATTCCAGGAAGTCGGGCTTATCTGAGCGACCGCCCGGAGGCTGAACGGATCCTTCGGCGTTTGTTTTCAACTGAACCGTTTCAGTCCGAGTTGGTGAGTAATGAGCGTTGCGTTCGCAGGTAATTCGACCACAGGTTCGTCGCGCGAAGCCGGCCCATTGCGGGTGATGATCGTCGACGACTCCGTCGTCATCCGCGGTCTGATCTCGCGCTGGATCGGTGCCGAGCACGACATGGAGGTCGCGGCCTCGCTGCGCACCGGGCTCGAGGCGGTCAACCAGATCGAACGCATCAACCCTGATGTTGCCGTGCTCGACATCGAAATGCCCGAGCTGGACGGCATCTCGGCGCTGCCGCAATTGCTGGCGAAGAAGCGCGATCTCGTCATCATCATGGCCTCGACGCTGACCCGCCGTAACGCGGAGATCAGCTTCAAGGCGCTGTCGCTCGGCGCGGCCGACTACATTCCGAAGCCGGAATCGACGCGCGAAGCGTCGGCTGCGGACATCTTCCACCACGACCTGATCCAGAAGATCCGCCACCTCGGCGCACGGCTGCGCCGGAAGCCCGCCGTTGCGAGCCCGCCGCTGGCGCCCGCAAGCCCGGCGTCAGTCGCACGTGGACCGGCTGTCGCGCGGCCTGCTACGCCCGCACCGGCTCCGGCCATACATGCCCTGTCGTCGGGTCCGCTGACCACGCGTCCGTTCTCGACCCAGGCGCCGAAGGTGCTGCTGATCGGCTCATCGACCGGCGGTCCTCAGGCGCTGATGGCGCTCGTCACCGAGCTCGGTCCGGTGATCGACCGCTTCCCGGTGCTGATCACCCAGCACATGCCGCCGACCTTCACGACCATCCTTGCCGAGCATCTGGCACGCACGAGCCGCAAGCCAGCGGCCGAGGCGGTCGATGGCGAGCCGGTAAAGCCGGGCCGCATCTACCTTGCGCCGGGCGGCAAGCACATGCGCGTCGTGCGCAGCGGCGCCGACGTGGCGATCGCGCTCGACGACGGCCCCGCCGTCAATTTCTGCAAGCCCGCGGTCGACCCGCTGTTCACCTCCGCCATCGACATCTGGCATGGCGCCATCCTCTCCGTGATCCTGACGGGCATGGGCTCGGACGGCATGCGCGGCGGCAAGGACATCGTTGCCGCCGGCGGCAGCGTCATCGCGCAGGACGAAGCCACGAGCGTGGTCTGGGGCATGCCGGGCGCTGCGGCCCATGCCGGCATCTGCGCGGCGATCCTGCCGCTCAACCAGATCGGCGCCCGGGTCAATCGCCTGTTCGCAGGAGACCGCTCGTGACGCCGGTCGACTACGACTATCTGCGCAAGTTCCTGAAAGAGCGCTCCGGCCTCGATCTCTCCCCGGACAAGCAGTATCTGGTTGAGAGCCGTCTGCTGCCGCTGGCCCGCAAGGCTAGTCTTCCCGGCATTCCCGATCTCGTGCTGAAGATCAGGAACGGCGACGGGCGGCTTGCGACCGACGTGGTCGAAGCGATGACCACCAACGAGACTTTCTTCTACCGCGACAAGATTCCGTTCGATCACTTACGCGAAACCATCCTGCCGGGTCTGCTTCGGGCGCGCGCGGCGCGCAGATCGCTGCGCATCTGGTCGGCGGCGGCGTCGACGGGGCAGGAGCCCTATTCGATCGCGATGTGCGTGAAGGAGATGGGCGCAGCCTTGGCCGGCTGGCGCATCGAGATCGTCGCCACCGATCTGTCGCAGGAGGTGCTGGAGAAATCCAAGGCCGGCGTCTACAGCCAGTTCGAGGTGCAGCGCGGCCTGCCGATCCAGCACCTGATGAAATACTTCACGCAATCGGGCGACATCTGGCAGCTCAATGCCGACATTCGCGCGATGGTGCAGTTCCGCCAGCTCAATCTGTTGCAGGACTTCTCCCATCTCGGCACGTTCGACGTGATCTTCTGCCGCAACGTCCTGATCTATTTCGACCAGGACACCAAGGCGGTGATCTTCGAGCGCATGGCGAAGGGACTGGAAGTCGACGGCACGCTGCTGCTTGGCGCCGCCGAATCCGTCGTCGGCATCACCGACGCGTTCCGCCCGATCGCCGACCGCCGCGGTCTCTATCAGCTCAACCCGACGCGCTCCGGCCGGCCGATGGGCGGATTGATGCCGCCGTCGTTGAAGGTCGCCGCGGCGCGGTAAACTGTCTTCCTTGTCCCCACAAGGTGAGGGGGAAGAGCGTAACTCACAAAATCGCATGCGGCAGAAACCGCGAGCCGTTGCCGGTGATCGGGCTTTCATCCTCGCGGATCGACAGGCCGCAGGGTTCGTGATTCACCAGCCAGCTTCCCACCACCGGATAGAAGCTTGAAAAATTCGGCAGCGGTGACAATGCCTGCCGCACAAATCCTTCGGCACCGTAAGGGCCGGCCTGCTCGTCGAGCGGCATGCCGCCAGACACCAGCGTGACATTGGCGCCTTCGCGCGACAGCAGCGGCTTGCGCACATAGGAGCTTCCGAGCTCGGCCGCCCGCGGATCATCCTCAAAGAAGGCCGGCAGCAGATGGGGATGGTTCGGAAACATCTCCCAGAGCAGCGGCAGGATGCCCTTGTTGGAGAGCACCGCCTTCCACGGCGGTTCGATCCAGCGCGTCGTTGCGTCCTTGAGCTTCGCGCCGAAGGCGTCGTGGAACATCCATTCCCAGGGATAGAGCTTGAAGGCGAGCGCTATGTCGCGGCCGTCGATATCGACGAAGCCGCCGGCCTGGTCGCGCCAGCCGATCGCCTCGATGTCGAGCAGTGTGGTTGTCAGTCCCGCCTGGCGCGCCGTGTCTTCGAGATAGGCGAGCGTGCCGGCGTCCTCGTCATTGCGTGTGGCGCCGGTGAGATGGACATGGCGGCCTGCGGCAATCTGCTTCCACGCTTCGATCAGCCGCTCGTGGATGGAGTTGAACTGGTCAGCGCGTGACGGGATGATTTGGCGATCGATCGCCTGTTCGAGCCAGGTCCATTGAAACACCGCGGCTTCGAAAATCGAGGTCGGCGTATCCGCGTTGTATTCGAGCAGCTTTGCCGGCCCCTTGCCGTCGAATTTCAGATCGAGCCGGCCATAGAGGCTGCGGTCGTCTCGTGCCCAGCTTTCGGCGATCAAGCTCCAGAACGCGTCCGGTATCTTCAAACGCTGCAGATGGCGCTCGTCGCCGATCACGCGGCCGGCAAGCTCCAGGCACATCGCGTCGATCTCGCCGGTCGGCGTCTCGATGCCGCGCTCGATCTCGTCGAGCGTGAAGGCGTAGTAGGCGCGCTCGTCCCAATAGCGCTCGCCGTCGATGGTGTGGAAGGCGAAGCCGTATTGTTCGGCAGTCTGCCGCCAGTCGTCGCGCTCGGGGCAGACGATGCGTCGCATGGATCAGCCGCCACCCGAAAAGCCGTGACCAAACGAGCCGAAGCCGCCGCGGCTCACGCCGCCGGAGCCTGAATCGGACGACGTTCCCGACGAGGAATGGCTCGAGGAGTCGCTGCTGAAGAAATTCGATCGCGACGACCAGCGCGAGCCGCCGCCTGACGAACCGCTTCTGCTGCTGCACGCGGCGCTTGCCTGCACCGGCGGGGCTCCGGGGGCTGTCGCCCCGGTAGCAGAGGGCTCGCAATTCTGCCGCGGCATCAGCGTGTAGGCGGTGGCGCCGACCGCGATCGTGCCCATCACCAGCAGCGCGACATGGTCGGAGCGCTTCACCGGCTGTTGGGGAGCCGGCGGTCCCGCCGCCGGCCGGCGTTTGCCGAACTCCTTTTTGGAGGGCTTGTCGGCCATGTCAGTAGATCATGCAGGCGGCGTTGAGCAGGCCCGCGGCGAGCGACGACAGTCCGAGCCAGATCGCGGGCGCGAGCTCGCCGGCGGCGATCCGCGCCGACAGGTTCGGCACCGGCACCTTCACCAGAAAGAACACGACGATCTGAACGAGCAGCCCGATCATCGCCCATATCAGGCAGTCCAGCACATTGGCCGAATGCGCGATGGCGCTAACCAGCGGCGCCACGAAGCCCAGCAGGCTGAGGCCGAGCGCGATCGCGGCAGCCGGATCGTTGTCGCGGATCAGCTGGAATTCGTTGTGCGCCGTGATGCGGGTGTAGACGAACAGATACGCCACGATCGCGACCAGCCCGGTGCAGAAATAGACCAGGAAGGCGGGCAAGCCGGCCAGTGATTGCAGGATCATCGTTCCCCCATCGTGCAGCGACCATTCGTCGGCGGGGGAAGGATAGCGGTTCAATGGCGGGCGGACGATGAGGCCGCGTTCGTGTCCCCAAAAACAAAAACCCCGCCATTTGCGGCGGGGTCCAGGCTGGGAGGAGCAAGCCCCTGGGGCTTGCGACGTAAACTGATCAGGCGGGGATGCGCTCTTCGACCTCGTGCGGCTCGCGCAGCACGTAGCCGCGGCCCCACACAGTCTCGATGAAGTTGCGGCCTTCCGAGGCATTCGCGAGCTTCTTGCGGAGCTTGCAGATGAAGACGTCGATGATCTTCAGCTCCGGCTCGTCCATGCCGCCGTAGAGGTGGTTGAGGAACATTTCCTTGGTGAGGGTCGTACCCTTGCGGAGCGAGAGCAGCTCCAGCATCTGGTATTCCTTACCGGTCAGATGCACGCGCTGGCCGCCGACTTCGACCGTCTTGGTGTCGAGGTTGACGACGAGGTCGCCGGTCTGGATGACCGACTGGGCATGGCCCTTGGAACGGCGCACGATCGCGTGGATACGGGCAACCAGCTCGTCCTTGTGGAAGGGCTTGGTCATGTAGTCGTCGGCGCCGACGCCGAGACCCTTGACCTTGTCCTCGATGCCGGCGAGGCCGGAGAGGATCAGAATTGGTGTCTTGATCTTGGAGACCCGGAGCTGCTTGAGCACGTCGTAGCCGGACATGTCGGGCAGGTTGAGGTCGAGAAGGATAATGTCGTAATCGTATAATTTACCGAGATCGACGCCTTCTTCCCCCAAATCGGTCGTGTAGACGTTGAAGCTCTCAGACTTCAGCATCAGCTCGATCGACTGCGCGACGGCGCTGTCATCTTCAATCAGCAAAACGCGCATGCCAGTTCCCCATAGTCGCCGCTCCTGGGCGTCAGGTCGGCCGCATTCGCGGCACACAACAAAACGCCTTTGAACAACTGATTCGGATCCTGACAACAGATGGTTAACAAATTCTGATTCTGGAACGCAAGCCCTGTAGATGCAATTTTGGTCGAATCGCCCTAAGGTCTTGTGCGCGAAGCAGCTTTCGTTATCCGGTTGCGTTCAAGTTCCACTTTAAGAGACGGGCCTAACCGACTCCCGCGACTCAACCTTCTTCTGAAGGGGAGCCACGCTCAGTCACAAAGACAGTGACGCAATGATTAACGATGCGGGTAAACACGAAGTTAAGCGCCGTTCAGAAATATGGCGAAATTTAAGGTTTTCGCCACGAACCCCCGGGATCACGCAGGCGATCACCCCGTGATGGCCCTCTTATGAAGGCACTCTCTTAATGAAAGCTCTTGCCGAATGAAGGCTCTGGCCGAACAGATCGGCGATATCGACGGCGTCAATATTTATGGCCGTGTGGTCGGCGTGCGCGGCCTGATGGTCGAGGTGGCCGGCCCGATCCATGCGATGTCGGTCGGCGCGCGGCTCGTGATCGAGACCGGCGGCAACCGTTCCATCCCCTGCGAGGTGATCGGCTTCTCCGGCAACAATGCCGTCGTGATGCCGTTCGCCGGCCTCGACGGCGTGCGGCGCGGCTGCAAAGCCGTCATCGCCAATTCCGCAAATCAGGTGCGGCCTTGCGCGGCCTGGCTCGGCCGCGTCGTCAATGCACTGGGCGAGCCGATCGACGGCAAGGGGCCGCTGCCGCAGGGCCCGGCGCCGATGCCGTACCGCAATTCGCCGCCGCCGGCGCACTCGCGCAAGCGCGTCGGCGCGCCACTCGATCTCGGCGTGCGCGCGATGAACACCTTTCTCACCTGTTGCCGCGGCCAGCGCATGGGCATCTTCGCAGGGTCCGGCGTCGGCAAATCGGTGCTGCTGTCGATGCTCGCGCGCAATGTCGATGCCGCGGTCAGCGTCATCGGGCTGATCGGCGAACGTGGCCGCGAGGTGCAGGAGTTCTTGCAGGACGACCTCGGAGAGGAGGGCCTGGCGCGCTCCGTCGTCGTGGTCGCGACCTCCGACGAGCCGGCGCTGATGCGCCGCCAGGCCGCGTATCTCACGCTCGCGGTCGCCGAATATTTTCGCGACGAGGAGCAGGACGTCCTGTGCCTGATGGATTCGGTGACGCGCTTTGCCATGGCTCAGCGCGAGATCGGTCTGTCCGCCGGCGAACCGCCGACCGCCAAGGGCTACACGCCGACCGTGTTCACCGAGCTGCCGAAGCTTCTGGAGCGCGCCGGACCGGGCCTGGGCGAGGGCGCCATCACCGCGATCTTCACCGTGCTGGTCGACGGCGACGACCATAACGAGCCGATCGCGGATGCTGTCCGCGGCATCCTCGACGGCCACATCGTGATGCAGCGCTCAATCGCCGAGCGCGGCCGCTACCCCGCCATCAACATCCTCAAATCCGTCTCCCGCACCATGCCGAAATCGGCCGACCCGCAATTCTGGCCGACCATCCAGCGGGCGCGCCAGGTGATGGCGACCTATGCCGACATGGAGGAATTGATCCGGCTGGGCGCGTACCGCGCCGGCTCCAGCCCCGAGGTCGACGAGGCGATCCGCCTGCACGAGCCGCTGGAGGCCTTCCTGCGCCAGCGCAAGGACGAAAATGCATCACTGGCGGACGGCTACCGCCAGTTGGCGCTAATCCTCGGCAATTTGGAAACGGAACGCTAACTTTGTCCCGTCATCATCCCATCCCACAGAGTAGCAGAGCCGGTCTTGGCCCCAGTCGGGCCCGTGGGGAGACCGGTGTTGTCCCACGTGCAGCCAAGGGACTTCTGGGGAGTACGAGTCGATGAAGTCACGTGATACCCTCATTCGCCTGAAGAAATTTCAGGTCGACGAGAAGCGCCGCCGGGTCACCCAGATCGAGACCATGATTGCCGACTTCCAGCGGATGTCGACCGATCTCGAACGCGAGATCTCGACCGAGCAGGAGCGTGCCGGGATCAACGATCCCTCGCACTTCGCCTATCCGACCTATGCCAAGGCGGCGATCCAGCGCCGCGAGAACCTGACCCGCTCGGCCGACGAGCTGAAGGGCCAGCTCGACGAAGCCAAGGCCGCGCTGGCCGAAGCCTTCGAGGAACTGAAGAAGGTCGAGCTCCTCGACGAGCGCGACCAGGCCCGCGAACGCGCCGAGGAAAACGCCCGCGAGCAGGCCGACCTCGACAGCATCGGCCTGATGCGTGCCCGCATGGGCGCCGTTGCCTGAGGCGCTAGCCGCCAGACCTGCGAGAATTTTGCAGAACCCGGACCCGCAAGGGCCGGGTTTTCGCATGTGCTGTCCACAGCGTGGCGACGCGCCCCCTTGGTGGTCGGCTTTGTCGCGCGCTATGGTGGCGGAGTGCCAGAGCCTGCGCGGAACGCGACGGGCCGCGCATTGGGGGGCTGAATGCTGACGCCAGCAGAGCTGGTCGGGCTGATTGGGGCGGTAGCGCAGGGCGATCAGGCCGCGTTCGAACGCCTCTACGTCGCCACGCGCGCGAAACTCTTTGGCGTCGTGCTCCGTATCTTACGCCGACAGGATGTCGCAGAGGAGGTCATTCAGGAGACCTACGTCAAGATCTGGAACAGCGCCGGCCAGTTCAATCCCGCTCTGTCGTCGCCGATTACGTGGATGGCGTCGATCGCGCGCAACCGCGCCATCGACATCGTGCGCAAGAAGACGGAAGTCTCCATCGAGGAAGAGCCGCAGGCGATGGAAGTCGCAGGCGACAGCCCCGATCCGCTGGCGCGGAGGGAGATGACCGAGGAATTGAAGCGGCTCCTGGAATGTATCGGCCGGCTCGAGCCGGACCGTCAAAGACTCGTGCTTCTCGCCTATTACAACGGCTGGAGCCGCGAGCAATTGGCGGAGAAATTCGCGGTGCCCGTCAACACGGTGAAGACGTGGCTCCGCCGCAGCATGTTGGATATTCGCGCATGTCTTGGACTATGAGGCTTGGACTATGAGGGCTTGGACTATGAGGGCTTGGGCTATGAGGGCTTGGGTATGAGAGCTCATACTGTGAGGGTGGGTCTGGACCGCAAGTGATGGCCTATACGGAGGACCATATCGCGCTCGCCGCGGAATATGCGCTCGGTACCCTCGACGCGGACGAGCGCGCGCAGGTCGAGACCATGATGGCGGTGGACAAGGCGTTCGCCGAGATCGTGCAGGCGTGGGCGTACCGGATCGGCGTGCTCAACCAGATGGTCGGCTCGATCGAGCCGCGTCCGATCGTGTGGGAGAACATCAGGTCCGAGCTCGCGCGGACGGACTTTGCGCAGGAGCCGCCGGCGCTGCAGGACGTCGCGCCGCCGCTACCGCCATCTGTGCCGGAATTTTCCTCGCTCGACACCGTGCCTCCGGAGCTGCCGTCGCAGGATATGCAACAACCGGGGCCGCAGCCTCCCGAAGCGGAGCAGGGCGAAGCGGTGCGCTCCGAGCGCGACGCGATTCCCGACGTCGTGCCGATATTCATGCCGCAGGTCCATGCGCCAGACCCGCAGGTCGCGCGTGTGCCGCCGGCGCCGGTCGCCGACAACAGCAATGTGATTCGGCTCGAGGGCCGTGTGAAGCGCTGGCGCACCATCGCATCCGCCGTCGGTGCACTCGCGGCCGCGCTGCTCGTGACGCTGTCGCTTCAGATATTCCGGCCCGAGGCGCTGCCGGGCGGCTTGCGTCCGCCCGTGCGCATCCAGACGGTCGAGGTGAAGACACCGGCGTCGCTTCCGCCTTCGTCGCAATACGTCGCGCTGTTGCAGGGCCAGGGCGGCGGTCCCGCCTTCATCCTCACCATCGACGGTGCGTCCAGGAATTTTACCGTGCGCAAGGTCGGCGCGACGCCGGAGCCCGGCAAGAGTTTCGAGCTCTGGCTGATCTCCGACAGGCTGCCGGGCCCGCGCTCGCTGGGCGTGATCGGCGCGGGCGATTTCACCGCACGACCGATGCTCGGTTCGTACGATGCCGACGTCGTCAACGGCGCGACCTATGCCGTCACTGTCGAGCAGACGGGCGGCTCGCCCAACGGGCAGCCGACCTCGGCGCCGGTATTTTCCGGCAAGCTGATCGAGACCGTGCCGCCGTCCCAGCCGCAGGCGCCCGCGAAGAAGTAGACGCGCTGTCGCCACGGTCCGTTCCGCCGTCGCATCCCGACAAGTCCCGCCGAATCCGCCCCCGATTTGAACCTCTGCGCATTTCGCCGCGTCAAATGCCCGGAATTTGCAGTCGGCGCCGCCGATCATGGTGCCGGAGAGGGGCGAGAAATCAGATGGATGCAGCGAAAACGTCGGGCATCTTCGTTCACCAATATGCAGGGCTGCCACACGGCCCGGCCTTCGAATATTGGCGCGAGCGGACCTTCGGTTGCTGCGGCCTGGATATCGGGCCGAGCCGGGGCGACAGCATCGATTGCCGGCTCCAGGTCAGCGTCGTCGATAATATCGCGCTCGCCATTCCCGAAGGTGCCTCCGCGCAATATTCACGCACCCAGAGCCACCTTGCCGACGGCAGCGACGATCTCGTCCTGATCGCGGGCCATGCGGGCCTCGTCCGCGTCGGGCAGAACGGCCATGCCGTGGAGCTTGCGCCCGCGCAGATGGTGCTCGTCGACATGGGCATCACCGGCACCGTCGGCCATAGCGACGAAGATCGCTTCACCACCATCCGCATGCCGCGTCGCGCGCTGCTCGAGATCAATCCGCGCGCCGAGGACAAGCTGTCGCAAGTGCTCTCGGACGGCGCGGTTGCCGAGACGATCTTCCGCTACCATTCCCTTGCCGCCCATCAGGCGCCGCATCTCGATGCCGTCGGCCAGCGCCTCACCGCGCAGCACATGGTCGATCTCGTCGGCCTCCTGCTCGGCACCGACGCCGAACATGCAAGTCTCGCGCGCGGCCGCGGGCAGGCGGCGGCCCGCCTCGATCTCATGCGCGCCGACGTGATGGCTGCGCTTGGCCGCAACGATCTCTGCCTGTCCGAGATCGCCACGCGCTCCGGCCTGAGCCCGCGCCAGGCACAGCGCCTGTTCGAGCAGGCCGGAACGACCTTTACCGAATTCGTGCTGGAGCAGCGCCTGCTGCAAGCGCGCAAGCTGCTCGGCGATCCTCGCGCCAGGGTCCGCAAGATCAGCGACATCGCGCACTCATCAGGCTTCTCCGATCTGTCCTATTTCAACCGTGCCTTCCGCAAGCGCTTTGGCGCGACGCCGTCGGAACTGCGCGAGGCCTGAGCCGCGCTGAGAATTTGTGCTGCGCGCCGGTGCCACCGCAGTTGGTCCGCCCGGCCGGATGAGCTATACCTGTCTGAATGGTCAGACGGCTTGATCGTTCGTCGCTTCGTCGTCGCTCTCTTGGGAATGCAGTCAACGGACATGGCGCGTATTGTCGTGCTCGGCGCCGGGTTTGCAGGTCTGTGGGCGGCCATCGGTGCCGCACGCAAGCGCGACGAGATCGGTGCGGCCGGTCGTGACATCGAGATCTGTGTCGTCGATCGCAATCCCTATCACAACATCCGCGTTCGCAATTACGAGGCCGACCTCAGCGAGGTCGCGCTTCCGCTATCGCAACTGCTCGATCCGATCGGCGTCCGTCACGGGATCGGCGAGGTCGAAGCCATCGATCCGGCCCGGCGCGAGATTTCGCTGGTCACGGGTAGCGGCGACGAGACGCTGGCTTATGACCGGCTGGTGCTGGCGCTCGGCAGCGAAGTGATGCGTCCCGCCATTCCTGGCCTTGTCGAGCATGCTTTCGATGTCGACACCTATCCTGCGGCGCTCCGCCTCGAGGGTCATCTCACTTCGCTCGGACGCAGCGCGCCTTCGCCGGGGCGCTCGACGGTCGTCGTGGTCGGCGCCGGCTTCACCGGCATCGAGGTCGCGGCCGAGATGCCCGACAGGCTGGCGCGCGCCGGCATCACCGGCAGCCGCCGTATCATCCTCGTCGATCCCAATCCGGCGGTGGGCGCCACCATCGGCGCGCACGCGCGTCCCGTGATCGAGACGGCGTTGGCCTCGCTCGACGTCGAGACACGGCTTGGCGTCCGCGTCGTCTCCGTCGAGGCCGCCGGCCTGCGCCTGAACCCGGGCGAGTTCATTCCGACGCGGACGGTGATCTGGTGTGCCGGGATGCGCGCGAGCCCCCTGGCGGCGAGCTTTCCGGACGCACGCGATCGCCTCGGGCGCCTTCTCGTCGATCCCCTGTTGCGGGTTGCGGATGTCGGCGGTGTGTTCGCCGCCGGCGACGTCGCCTCGAGCGTGGTCGATGGCTTGCATCCGACCGTGATGTCCTGCCAGTTCGCGCGTCCCATGGGCCGCTTTGCCGGCCACAATGTCGTCGCCGATCTCGCAGGCCTGCCGATGCTGCCGCTGCGCATCGACTGGTACGTGACCGTGCTCGATCTCGGCGGCTGGGGCGCACTCTATACGGAAGGATGGGACCGCGAAGTCCGTGCTATCGGCGCGGCCGCGAAGGCAACCAAACAGACCATCAACCGCAAGCGTATCTACCCGCCGCTCTCGGGGCGCAAGGACGAGCTGTTCGCCGCGGCAGCGCCGACAGTGCAGGCGCCGCCGCCGACTTATGGGGCGCGGTAGGCATCTGATCGGTGGCCGGTTAGAGCACGACGGCCGGGCACCTCCGTCATGGCCACCCCGTTACTGCATCTACAAGCCCTTGCGTTGCGCGACGGGCAAAACACGCGAGTGGTGGGTCAACGCGCAGGACCAAAAATATTCCACTTTACCGAAATTCGGAAACGACGTATGTGTCGCGGCAACCCGGCCCAAGGAAGAGGGGCGTATCGCGATCGTCACGAACGCGGGCCGGACGGCGGTGGACGTTGGTTACATCGGCGCGAAGGGTTTCGCAGTGCGGGCAACCGTGAGCGAAGGCGTCGCGCGCACGACCGGTGTGATCGGCGTACGGCAAAATCGTGTGGTCCTGACGCCCGGGGTCTGTGCGTCAAGTCTTGCGGTGATGTGTGTTGCCCGACCGGGCGCGCGCATCAGTCATCTGCAAGGCGACGGGGGCAATAGTGCATCGCTCCCCGGGGAGAGCACGGCATAAGCCGTCAAACCACTGCGCAGGGAAGGCCGGACGTTTTGGCTTCACCTGTATGCCGCTGTGCAGATCTTTGACTGCAACCTTCGCACAGTGGACCGCGGGTGCCAGCCGGCGCCCGGTCTTCCCTGCGCCCTTTTCAATCGAGGGCAAGGCGACGAAGCAAAGCTCGGGCGAAATGCGCCGCGAGAGGGCGAAGGTGTGTCTACTGAAGAGAGGTCTCGTGCCCCGGACGCTGCGCAGCACGAAGTGATGCGCTGCAGAGCCGGGGCCCATGCATCAGCGGTTTGCGTGGCCTTCTGGGTCCCGGCTCCGCGCAGCAGCGTAAGGACGCTGCAGCGCGTCCGGGACATGAGAGATGAATTCAGTCACTCGACGGAGGTACCCCAGACATGAGAAAGCGCCCGTGGGGGGCGGGCGCTTTCTGTAGTCGACTTGGGGTTGGGGTCGTCTACATATCCACGTGGCGACTTTGGGGGGCTGATAAAGAGCCGCGTGAATTCCTGAAACTCAAATCTCCTTAGCGAACGAGCGAAACGTTCGAACTGGTGATAGCGACCGGCTTGCCGGCCTTCATGACGCGAGCGGTCTGGGTCAGGCCTTCGTCTGAACTCGTACGCGCCGTGATGCCGAGACCCGCCACCACGATGCCGGCAACGAGCGCGACGACCACGATCTTGAGGTGGGTCGACCGATCTGCGCTGTAAATCGAGTGGTTCATGGAAGGCTCCTGCCGCCATCTACCGGAAGTGGTCGCCTGCTTGTTTGGACAGGTTCATACTCCCGGTGCCGAACAACCTAGTATTGGGCGGATTCGTTCCCAAGAGGCGATCACAAGAGCGTGACAAGACGTGAAGAACCGCGATCAAAAACGGCCCTTGTTCGTGCGATTTCGCAATTATTTCAAAGCGGTAATGTATCTGTCCGGTGCCTTGCCAGCCGTTCGTCGACAAGGCCCCCGAAACTGAAAAACCATTTGCCTGTGGCCAAAAAACACACGGCTTCTTAAGGCAAATCAGATGCTTCCGACTGTTTTCAACCTCGCCCGGGGGTGGATTTCGGCCTGCGACAGCACCGTCGTCTGGGCACGGAACCGCTCGACCAGGGAGCGCACGAAGGGACGAATTGCCGCAGAGGTAACCAGCACCGGGGCCTCGCCTTCGCGCGCGGCCCGCTCGAAGGCCTCGCGCACGCCGGTCATGAACTCCGACAGCTTTGAGGGCTGCATCGCGAGGCTGCGCTCTTCGCCTTGGCCGATAATGGATTCGGCAAAGGCTTGCTCCCAACGGGCCGACAGCGCAATCAGCGGCAGGTAGCCGTTGTAGGAGGTGTTCTGCGCACAGATCTGCCGCGCCAGGCGGGCGCGGACGTGTTCGACCATCGTGGCGGGATTGCGCGAGAAGGCGAGCGAGTCGGCGATGCCTTCGAGGATGGTCGAGAGGTCGCGGATCGAGATGCGCTCGGCGAGCAGCAGCTGCAGCACGCGCTGGATGCCGGAGACCGTGACCTGCCCCGGCACGATATCCTTGACCAGCTCGCCTTGCTCCTTCGGCAGCTCCTTGAGCAGCTTCTGCACCTCGCCATAAGAGAGCAGGTCCGACATGTTGGCTTTGAGCAACTCGGTGAGATGGGTCGAGAGCACGGTCGCGGCGTCGACGACGGTGTAGCCCTTGAGCGAGGCCTCCTCCTTGAGACTGGCATCGACCCAGGTCGCGGGCAGGCCGAAGGTCGGCTCGGTGGTGTGGATGCCGGGCACCTGCACCTGGCTGCCGCCGGGGTCCATGACCATGAACTGGTTCGGCCAGATCTTGCCGGTGCCCGCGTCGACCTCCTTGATCTTGATGATGTAGGTGTTGGCTTCGAGCTGGACGTTGTCGAGGATGCGCACGGCCGGCATCACAAAGCCCATCTCGATCGCGAGCGAGCGGCGCAGCGCCTTGATCTGCTCGGTGAGGCGGTCGGTGCCGTCGGGGCCATTGACCAGCGGCAGCAGGGCGTAGCCGAGCTCGATCTTGAGGTCGTCGATCTTCAACGCCGAGGAGATCGGCTCCTCCGCCGCCGCGGAGCCCGATGCGCCCGGCGTTCCCGGCGCGGGCGCAGTCTTGGCGGCTTCGTCGGCCTTGGCGGTCGCCCGCTTGCGGTTGCGCGCGTTCCAGGCAAGGGCGCCGGCGCCGGCGCCGAGCGCCAGGAAGGGGATGGTCGGAATGCCCGGCAGCGCGGCCAGCACCAGCATGACCGCCGAGGACATCGCGAGCGCCTGCGGATAGCCGGAGAACTGCTTCATCAGCGCCTTGTCGGCGGCGCCGGAAACGCCGGCCTTGGAGACGAGCAGGCCCGCAGCGGTCGAAACGATCAGCGCCGGCACCTGGGTGACGAGGCCGTCACCGACGGTCAGCAGCGTGTAGCTGCGGCCGGCGTCGGCAAAGGAGAGGCCCTGCTGCGCCACGCCGATGATCATGCCGCCGACGACGTTGATGAAGACGATCAAGAGGCCGGCGATGGCATCGCCGCGGACGAACTTGGAGGCGCCATCCATAGCACCGAAGAAGCCGCTCTCGTCCTCCAGTTCCTTGCGCCGCTCCTTGGCGACCTTCTCGTCGATCAGGCCGGCGGAGAGATCGGCGTCGATCGCCATCTGCTTGCCGGGCATGGCGTCAAGGTGGAAGCGGGCCGCGACTTCGGCGATACGGCCCGAACCCTTGGTGATGACGACGAAGTTGACGATGATCAGGATGGCGAACACGATGATGCCGATGACGAAATTGCCGCCCATCACGAAGCTGCCGAAGGCCTCGATGACGTGACCGGCCGCGTCCGTGCCCTCATGCCCGTGCGACAGGATCAGGCGGGTCGAGGCCATGTTGAGCGACAGCCGCAACATGGTCGAGATCAGCAGGACAGTCGGGAAGGCGGAGAATTCCAGCGGCGTCTGGATGAACAGCGACGTCATCAGGATCAGGATCGAAAGCGTGATCGAGATCGCCAGGAACAGGTCCAGCACGATCGCGGGCAGCGGCAGGATCAGCACCACCAGGATGGTGAGGACGCCGAGCGCCAGCGCGATGTCGCCGCGCCTGAGGATGTTGCCGATCTCGGCAAGGGTGGGGAAGCCGGCATTCGTGCTGCCTGCGCCCTGTCCCGCGGTGACATCGACCATGGTAGCTGCCTCTCCGCGCGACTGCCGTCCGCGCGCCCCAAACGTCTGCGCGGCGGCCGAAGGGCCGCCGTTCCGAAAGTGAGGCACCGCACTGGCGTCCACAGGGAACTCCCCGTTCTACGCGGCTGACGACACTCGACTCCACTCGGCAATTCTTGCCGGGTGTATGGTTAGCAAAGTGTTAACAGAGGGTGCGGCAGGAGGCCGGACCGGGGTGTTTCGGCCCTCTCAGGGTGTCATTTCGCTGCAGTGCGGAGCGTCGAGCCCAGAATCTTGACGTCCTGGGGCGGAACTGGCGTCAACGACTATTTGCAGTGCACAGCGCATGCCTAATATCGCGCCATCGTGCTTGACCAAAGGACCGGCAGCGCAGAGTTTGCCTCCGTGCACGCGCCAAATCATCCAGGACAGATACCGGCCTCGTTCACGCCTGATTCGCGTCAGGCTTGGGTGCGCCTCGTCATTGCGTTGCTGATCGGCTCGATCGGCGGCGTCGGCATGTGGGCCATCGTGGTCATGATTCCCGCGGTGCAGACCGAATTCGCCGCCACGCGCGGCGCGGTGTCGCTGGCGTTCACCCTCATGATGTTCGGCTTCGGGCTTGGGGGCGTGATCGCCGGCAAGATCACGGATCGCTTCGGCATCGTGTGGGCGATGGCGATCAGCATCGCTTTCCTCGGCGTCGCCAATGTGCTCGCGGGTCTGTCGACCCAGCTCTGGCAGTTCGTGGCGGCGTATTTCCTGATCGGACTCGGCACCTCCGCAACCTTCGCGCCGCTGATGGCTGAGGCCTCGCACTGGTTCGAGCGCTATCGCGGCCTTGCCGTGACCATCGTTGCGAGCGGCAATTACGTCGCCGGCACGATGTGGCCGCCGATGGTGAATTGGGGCATGCAGACGATCGGCTGGCGCTACACGCATATCGGCATCGGCCTCATCTGCGTGAGCTTGATGACCATCCTGGTGCTGGTCCTGCGCACGCAGATGGGCGACGACAAGGTGCGCAATCATGCCAATGCTCCGCCGCCGCGGGTCGATCTCAAGCTTTCGACCAACACGCTGACGGTGCTGCTCTCGATCGCCAGCATCTCCTGCTGCGTGGCGATGGCGATGCCGCAGGTGCATATCGTCGCCTATTGCGGCGATCTCGGCTACGGCGTGGCACGCGGCGCCGAGATGCTGTCGTTGATGATGGCCTGCGGCATCGTCAGCCGGATCGGCTCGGGCTTCCTTGCCGACAAGATCGGCGGCATCCCCACGTTGCTGATCGGGGCATTGGCGCAAGGCTTTGCGCTGGTGTTCTATTTGTTCTTCGACAGCCTCGCCTCTCTCTACCTGATCTCCGCGATGTTCGGCCTGTTCCAGGGCGGCATCGTACCGAGCTACGCCATCATCGTGCGCGAGGCGATGCCGGCGAGCCAGGCCGCAACGCGCGTCGGCATCGTGATCTTCGCCTCGGTGTTCGGCATGTCCTTCGGCGGCTGGGTGTCCGGGATGATCTTCGATGCCACCGGCTCCTACGCCGCAGCGTTCGCGAACGGCGTGGCGTGGAACGCGCTCAATATCGGCATCGTTCTGACGCTCCTGATCCGGTCGCGAATGAACGCGGTCAGGGCGAGACCGGGTTTCGCAACCTAAACCTCTCGCCCTGCCTTCAGCAGCGAGCAGCCGGTGATCTTGTAGCTGCCGTCGCCCTGCTGTTCGAGCGTGTAGAGCGCCTCCCAGGCTTCCCCATCGGCATCGACGATGTGAACGCGCTGGGAAATCGAATTGCCTTCGCTCTTGCTGTCACCGAATTCAAAACTCTTGTGCCGGTAAACCGGCGCGTAGCCGTTTTGCACCATGGACATGAAGATATCGGGCGCGGGGAATAACTCCCTGACCGCCGGTGCGGCGTAGGAATAGGCGGCTGCCGCATCGCCGCGGCCGAACGCCTGCTCCTGGGCGCGAATCACCCCCTGCGCCGTTGCGACATCGTCGGCGCGTGCCGAGACAGAGCTGAAGACGACAATGAGACAGACGAGCAAGGCGGCGATGCGCATGACAGGCTCCGCGTTGATATCCGGCGGCGCCGATCCTAGCACATCTGCGCAGCTATCGCTTCCGTTTCGCGACCGGCTTCGCCGCTTTGGCGGCGGGCGCCTTGGCTATCGCGACCGGCTGCACGCGCAAGCCGTCGACGAACACGTCGAGCATCCGCAGCACCGAGGATTGCCAGCCGGGCTGGTCGTGCATGTAGCACATGCCGACGAGGGCCCGCAGCAGGTCCTCCGGACTGACGTCGCTGCGCATCTGGCCCGCCGCGACCGCGCGGTCGAGCAGCGAGCCGATTGCCTTGGTCAGACGGTCCATCGAGAAGGCAGCCAGATCCGACGAACTCTGGAACGTCAGCGCCAGCGCGGCCGACATGCCCTTTTTCGTGGCAACGAATTCGACGTTGGAGCGCAGCCAGCGCCGCAGCGCATCGACCGGGTCCTTCGCATTCTTCAACTGCTCGGCAAGCTCGCTGAGGTGTTCGACCTCGCGCCGGTACACCGCCTCGAACAAATCCTCGCGCGTCGGGAAATGGCGATAGAGCGTGCCGATGCCGACGCCGGCGCGTTTTGCGATGGCCTCCAGGCTCGCCTCGGGGCCGCCCGCATTGAACACGGCTTTCGCCGCCTCGAGCACGCGCTCGCGATTGCGCAGGGCATCGGCGCGGGGCTTCCGGGTCTGGGCGGTGTGCTCGTCCATCCACGCAATGTAGATCACGAATTGGTTAGATTGAACCCTTGGCTAGCTGCATCGCGTTGATGCGCACGGGCTTTTGACGAATTCCAAATATTTCCTGCCGGCCCTTGTTAAGCGGAGGCTTCCTCCGTATCTTCGCGGAAGACGTTGGCTCGGATAATGTTCGGGCGGCGCGTATCGACGGCGGCCACGGCGGTGGCGCGCCGCGCGATCACTCATGTCCATCTCTGATCGGAGCCTTGTATGAACCACTCCATCAGCCTCACCGTGAACGGTGCGCGGCGCGAATTCGTCCTGGACGATCCGCGCGTCACGCTGCTCGATCTTCTGCGTGAGCGCCTGCATCTGACCGGAACCAAGAAGGGATGCGACCGCGGCCAATGCGGCGCCTGCACCATTCTCGTCGACGGCAAGCGCATCAACTCCTGCCTCGCGCTCGCCATCAGCCATGACGGCGCCGACATCCTCACCATCGAAGGCGTCGCGCGCGGCGACCAGCTTCATCCCGTGCAGACTGCCTTCATCGCCCATGACGGTTTTCAGTGCGGATTCTGCACGCCCGGCCAGATCATGAGCGCCATCGGCATGATGAGCGAGGCGCAGGCCGGCAACGATCCCGAGCGCATCCGTGAATGCATGAGCGGCAATCTGTGCCGCTGCGGCGCCTATGCCGGCATCGTCGATGCCGTGCTCGACGCCCAGGCCGGCATGGATGAATCCAATCAGAGGCGCTCCGCATGAAGCAATTTGATTATGTCAGGCCTGTCACGGTCGCCGAGGCCGTCGCTGCCGCTGCGCAGCCGGGTGCGACCTACCTCGCTGCCGGCACCAATCTGCTCGATCTGATGAAGGGCGGCGTCAGCCGTCCGGATCGTCTGGTCGACGTTACGCATCTTGAAGGGCTCGATCAGATCGAGCGCCTCGCCGACGGTGGTGTGCGTATCGGCGCATTGGTGGGCAATGCGGATCTTGCGCATGACGCGGACTTTGCAAGGTCCTATCCGGCCGTCGCCGAAGCGCTGCTCTCCGGCGCGTCAGCGCAACTGCGCAATGCGGCGACCGTCGGCGGCAATCTCCTGCAACGGACGCGCTGCGCTTATTTTTACGACACGGCCAGCCGTTGCAATAAGCGCGAGGCCGGCAGCGGCTGCGACGCGCGCGATGGCGAGAATCGCACCCACGCCGTGCTTGGCTGGAGCGAAAACTGCATCGCCACGCATCCGTCCGACTTTTGCGTACCGCTGGTCGCGCTTGATGCCGTCGTCGAGATCGAGGGCAGGAACAGGCGGCGCGAGATCGCGCTCGACGAACTGCACCGCCTGCCGGGTGATACGCCCCAGCGTGAATCCGCACTCGAGCCCGGCGACCTCATCATCGCGGTGCGTTTGCCGCCCGCGGCACGCGGCTTTGCCGCGCATGCACGCTATCTCAAGGTTCGCGATAGAACCTCCTACGCCTTCGCCGTCGTCTCCGCTGCGGCTGCGTTGCAGATCGAGAACGGCAAGATCGTGGAAGCGCGGCTTGCGCTCGGCGGCGTCGCCGCAAAGCCCTGGCGCGCCCGAGCCGCGGAGGACGTGCTCAGGAACGTCGCGCCAACAGCCGACGCTTTCCAGGAGGCCGCATGGCGCGCGCTCGCCGACGCAAAGCCGTCGGGCGACAACGCCTTCAAGATCGAGCTCGCGCGCCGCATCGTCGTGCGCGCGCTGACCCTCGCCGCCGCCGGTACGCCCGCGCGTATCCCCGCGCTGCCGGCCTCTCCTTTTGCGTCGACGTCCGGAGCCATTCATGCCTGAGCTAAATCTCACCAGCGCGCCTGCTCATCTGCGCCACGGCTCGAATATCGGCCGGCCTCTGACCCGCCGCGAAGGGATCCTCAAGGTCGAGGGGCAAGCCACCTACGCCGCAGACAATCATCCGTCCGGCATGCTGTTTGCGGTGATGGCCGTCGCCAGCATCTCGCGCGGCCGTGTGACCTCGCTCGATGTCGCCGCTGCCAAGCGCCATCCCGGCGTCGTCGATGTCATGACATCAGACCACAAGCCTGAGCTCGCGATCGACCCTGAGATCAAGACCAATCCATTCGTATTCCGGATGGAGGTGTTGCAGAGCAATGAGGTCCGCTACGCCAACCAGCCCATCGCCGTCGTGATCGCCGAGACGCTGGAAGCGGCCACGGAAGGCGCGGCGTTGCTGGCGCCGCGCTATGAGACGCTGCCCGCGCTCGTCGGTCTCGATGCAGGCGACAGCTTCGTGCCGCCGGTCGTCGGCGTCGGCAATCCGACCGAAAATCACCGCGGCGATGTCGAGGCCGGCCTTGCCGCGGCCGAGAAGCAGATCGACGCGATTTACGAGACGCCGCCGCAATATCACAACGCGATGGAGCCGCATGCGATCGTGGCAAGCTGGAATGGCGACAGTCTGCAGATCGACATGCCGACCCAGGGTCTCATGCTGTCCCTTGCGCGTGTTGCCGAGTTGTTCGGCATCGCGCACGACAAGATCCACATCCGCAGCCCGTTCCTCGGCGGCGGCTTCGGCTCGAAGGGGCTCATGGCTGGTCCTCCGGTCCTCGGCATCATGGCGGCAAAGCTCGTCGGCAAACCGGTCAAGCTGGTGCTGCGCCGCGAGCAGATGTACGGCCCGGTCGGTCATCGCGCGCCGACGCGGCAGCGGCTGCGCATCGGCGCCGACGGCGAGGGGCGCCTGACCGCGCTCGATCACCATGCGAGGACCGTGTCGAGCACGTTCGACGACTTTTACGAGCCCGCAGCGGATGCCTCGCACACGCTCTATGCCGCGCCTGCAATCCGCACCTCGCACGACGCCGTGCGCGTCAACACCGGCACGCCGCTATTCATGCGCGCGCCCGGCGAGGCGACCGGATCGATCGCGCTGGAGAGCGCGATCGACGAGATGGCTTGGGCCTGCGGCATCGATCCGCTCGCCTTCCGCCTGAAGAATTATGCCGAGGTCGAGCCGATCACCGGCAAGCCGTTCTCGTCCAAGGCGCTGCGCGCCTGTTACGAGCAGGGCGCGGCGCGGTTCGGCTGGGCGAAGCGACCGCTTCAGCCGCGGCAGATGCGCGACGACGATGGCCTTCTGGTCGGCTGGGGCATGGGCACCGCGACGTTCCCGGCGCTGATGTTCCAGGCCGAGGCACGTGCGCTGCTTCGCCGCGACGGCTCCGGTGCCATGGAAATCGGCGCGCATGATATGGGGCAGGGGGCCTGGACGGCGCTTGCGCAAATCGCGGCCGACGAACTCGGGCTTGATATCGACCGCGTCGAGTTCAAGGCGGGTTCATCCGATCTGCCCGATGCCGGCATTGCCGGTGGCTCCGCGCATACGGCGACCGCAGGTGCCGCAATCCATAGCGCGGGCGCGGCCGTGATCGCAAAGCTCGCCGATCTCGCCACCAACGATGAGCGCTCGCCGCTGTTCGGTGCCGGCAATGCCGGCGTGATCGCGCGCGATGGCAGGCTGATCCGACGCGACGACGAAAGCCGCGGCGAGGGCTATTCCGAGATTCTCGCGCGCGCCGGCGTTGCCGAGGTCGAGGCGCGCGGCACCGGCGCGCCGAATCCGGCGGCGATGGAGGAGTATGCGATGCACGCCCATGGCGCCGTGTTCGCGGAGGTAAAGGTCGATCCCGAACTCGGCCAGGTCCGCGTCACCCGCATGGTCGGCGCCTTCGCCGCGGGGCGTATCGTCAATCCGCGCATGGTACAGAGCCAGCTGTTCGGCGGCATGATCTGGGGCATGTCGTTCGCGCTGCACGAGGAGGCCATCACCGACCGCCGCAGCGGCCGGATCATGAATGCCAATCTCGGCGAGTACCACATCCCGGTGAATGCCGACGTGCCGCCGCTCGACGTGGTCATGGTCGAGGAGCACGATCCGCATGTGAACGCGCTCGGCATCAAGGGCGTCGGCGAAATCGGCATCACGGGCAGCGCAGGCGCGGTCGCCAACGCGGTCTGGCATGCGACCGGCGTGCGTGTGCGTCGTTTCCCGATCCGGATCGAGGATCTGTTGACGCAGCTTTGAAGGCCTTCGGCCTGCCGCCGCCTCAAAACGTCGGCGGTGTGCAGGCCGAGATCACTTCGCACGGTTTGCCGCCGACGCAGCGAAAACGATGCGGACGACGGCTCTCGAAATAATAGGCATCGCCGGGGTTGAGGATGCGCCGCTCGTCCTCGACGGTGACTTCGAGCTTTCCGGAGATCACGATGCCGCCTTCCTCGCCGTCATGGACGAGATGGACGCGCCCGGTGTCGCCGCCAGGCTCGTAGCGCTCCTTCAGGATCTGAAGGCTGCGGCCGAACAGATTGTCGCCGATCTGGCGATAAGAGATCGGCTTCTTGCCGACCTCGGTCAGCTCTTCCGAGCGATAGAAAATCTTGCGCCGGCTCTCCGGCTCCAGCGCAAAGAATTCGGCGAGCCCCATCGGAATGCCGTCGAGGATGCGCTTGAGCGCGCCGACCGACGGGTTCATCTGGTTGGACTCGATCAGCGAGATCGTCGAATTGGTGACGCCCGCACGCTTGGCGAGCTCGCGCTGCGACAGCTTCTGGCGCGCCCGGATAAATCGCAGCCGTCCACCGATATCGACGCTCATGTCCTGGTCCTTGCCCTGGTCCCGTGTTGCAGGTGTTGCGGATCGCGCAAATATGGACCAGTAGCCCTAGTAAAATCAATGGGTTGCAAGCCCACAGAAAAGGACTTGTTGCGCATTCAAAGCCGTGGCTCTGGTAGCATGTCAGCAAAGGAGCGTGGCCCCGTGACCCTTCATCAGATTCCGAACACCATCAAGACCGACTCGTTCTGGATGCCGTTCACGGCCAACCGGCAGTTCAAGAAGGCGCCGCGCCTGTTTTCCTCGGCCGAGGGCATGCACTACACCACCGTCGACGGCCGCAAGGTGATCGACGCTTCCGCCGGCCTCTGGTGCGTCAATGCCGGCCATGGCCGCAAGCAGATCGCCGCCGCGGTCGAGCGGCAGCTGATGACGCTGGACTTCGCGCCGTCGTTCCAGATGGGCCACCCGCTGGCGTTCGATTTCGCCGAACGCCTCGCCGAGATCGCGCCCAAGGGCCTCGACCGCATCTTCTTCACCAATTCCGGCTCCGAGTCGGTCGACACCGCGCTGAAGATCGCGCTCGCCTATCACCGGGCTAACGGTCAGGCGAGCCGCACCCGCCTGATCGGACGTGAGCGTGGCTATCACGGCGTCGGCTTCGGCGGCACCTCGGTCGGCGGCATGGTCGCCAACCGCCGCGCCTTCGCCACTCTGCTGCCGGGCGTCGACCACATCCGCCACACCCACGATCTCACCCGCAACGCTTTCGCCAAGGACCAGCCGGAGCACGGCGCCGAGCTCGCCGACGATCTCGAGCGTCTGGTGGCCTTGCACGGCGCCGAGACCATCGCCGCCGTCATCGTCGAGCCGGTGCCGGGTTCGACCGCGGTGCTGCCGCCGCCGAAGGGCTATCTCCAGCGCCTGCGCGAGATCTGCGACAAGCACGGCATCCTCCTGATCTTCGACGAGGTCATCACTGGGTTCGGTCGCCTCGGCACACCGTTCGCAGCCAACTTCTTCGGCGTCACGCCTGATATGATGACGACGGCCAAGGGCATCACCAACGGCACCGTTCCCTGCGGCGCGGTGTTCGCAAGCCGCAAGGTGCATGACGGCCTGATGGTCGGCCCGGAGAACGCGATGGAGCTGTTCCACGGCTACACCTATTCGGCCCATCCGGTTGCCTGCGCCGCGGGCATCGCCACGCTCGACATCTACAAGGACGAAGGCCTGCTCACGCGCGGCGCGTCGATCGCCGAATACTGGCGCGATGCGCTGCATTCGCTGAAGGGCCTGCCCAACGTCGTCGACATCCGCAATTGCGGCCTGATGGGCGCGGTCGAGCTGTCGTCGCGTGACGGCACCGTCGGTGCGCGTGGCTACGATGTCATGGTCGACTGCTTCAATCGCGGGCTGTACTTCCGCATGAGCGGCGACTCCTTTGCGCTGTCGCCGCCGCTGATCGTCGAGAAGAGCCACATCGACGATATCGTCTCGATCCTTGGCGACGCCATCAAGCGGGTGGCCTGATAATTGCTCTCGCCGTTGCGGAGTGTCCTCTTGCAGCGGCGAGCGTAATGCCGCGGGAGTTTGACGAAGCGTGAAAGTTTTGATCCTCGGCAGCGGTGTCATCGGTGTCACCTCTGCCTACTACCTCGCGCGTGCCGGTCATGAGGTGACGGTCGTCGACCGTCAGCCCGAGCCGGCGCTCGAGACCTCCTTTGCCAACGCCGGCGAAGTGTCGCCCGGCTATTCGTCGCCCTGGGCCGGCCCCGGCGTACCGGTGAAGGCAGTCAAATGGCTGCTGATGAAGCACGGCCCGCTGGTGATCCGGCCGAAGCTCGATCCCGTGATGTGGGTCTGGCTGCTCAAAATGCTGCGCAACTGCACCAGCGAGCGCTACGCGATCAACAAGAGCCGGATGATCCCGATCGCGGAGTACAGCCGCGATTGCCTGCGCGACCTGCGCCGCGACATCGGCATCCAGTATGACGAGCGCTCGCAGGGCACGCTGCAGCTGTTCCGCTATCAGGCTCAGCTCGACGGCACTGGCGAGGACATCGCCGTGCTCAAGCAATATGGCGTGCCTTACGAGGTGCTGAGCCGCGAGGGCTGCGTCGCGGTCGAGCCGGCTCTGGCGAGCGTGAAGGAGAAGTTCGCCGGTGGCCTTCGCTTGCCGCAGGACGAGACCGGCGACTGCCACATGTTCGCGCAGGCGCTGGCCAAGCATGCCGAAGCGCTCGGCGTGCGCTTCATGTTCAACACCGGCATCGATCGTATCGTCACCGACGGCGTGCGCGTCAGCGGTGTCGCGACCAGCGCCGGAATGTTGCAGGCAGATAGCTACGTCCTCGCGCTCGGAAGCTGGTCGTCGCGGCTGGTCGCGCCGCTCGGCATTTCGCTGCCGGTCTATCCGGTGAAGGGCTATTCGATCACGGTGCCGATCAAGGACGCCTCCGGCGCACCGGAATCCACCGTGATGGACGAGAGCTACAAAGTGGCCATCACCCGTTTGGGAAATCGCATCCGCGTCGGTGGCACCGCCGAAATCTCCGGCTTCTCGAGCCAGCTCTATGATGCGCGGCGCGCCACGCTCGATCACTCGCTGACCGATCTGTTCCCGCGCGCCGGCGATCTCTCCAAGGCGACGTTCTGGAGCGGTCTGCGGCCGATGACACCGGACGGCCCGCCTGTGATCGGGGCAACGCAATACGCCAACCTCCATCTCAACACGGGCCACGGCACGCTCGGCTGGACCATGTCCTGCGGCTCCGGCCGCGTGCTCGCGGACATGCTGTCGGGCAAGAAGCCGGACGTCGATGTCAGTGCGCTGGCGGTGGACCGATACAAGTATCGGTTCGGCTAGAGCTCTTTCCTCTCGTCATTGCGAGGAGCGAAGCGACGAAGCAATCCAGAGTGTCTCCGCGGTGAGAGTCTGGATTTGCTTCGCTTCGCTCGCAATGACGGCTTGGAGGCTCCGCGTATTCCATCCATCACCGTCACCCTGAGGTGGCCGCTTCTTCAGCGGCCCTCGAAAGGCGACGGCCCGGCTCTATCGGGGCCGTGCATCCTTCGAGGCTCGCTTTGCTCGCACCTCAGGATGACGGGACTGAGATCGTGCTCGCGGAGCGAAAAGAAACTACCCCGCCCCCGTCACGCAATTCACCCACAGCACTACGGCCTTCGCATCTTCAGCCGGATTTGAAAACCGGTGTGGCCGGCGGCTGGCGAATCTAAAACTGTCGCCCGTCTTCAGCGACCACGTCTCGCTGTCCACCGTCAGCATCATCTCGCCTTCGAGCACGAGACCGGCTTCCTCGCCGTCATGGGCGTAGAGCTCATCACCAGTGGAGCCGCCGGGCTCCAGATGCACCAGGAACAGATTGAGCTGGTTGTCGGCACTGGCCGGACTCAGCAATTGCTTCGACACGCCGGTGCGCCAGAGTTTCAGTTCGGGCCGCTGAAGCCCGCGCGTCACGATTCGGTCGGATGCACCGTCGGCGTTCGGGCTCGCGCCGAACAGCGCGGCGATGCCGACGCCGAGCACGTCGGAAAGCGTCGCCAGCACGCGCAGCGACGGCGACGACAAGCCGCGCTCGATCTGGCTGAGGAAGCCGATCGACAGGTCCGTGCGCGAAGCGATCGTCTCGAGCGAGAATTGCCGGATGCGCCTGAGATCGCGAATACGACGCCCGACCGCGACGTCCATCGCCGGCTCGGCCGCTTTGGCGATAGCCTTGGTGTTGGCTTTGGCCTTCACCTTCTTTGCCGGCTTTGCGGCGGCCGGTCTGCGCATTCTTTTGCCACCGCTCACGTCAAACCGCTTCCTTCATGTGCATGAAAACCGCTTGCATCGCTCGTAAAAGTGTGAACAAATTTTCATATTGGTGAAAATAGGCCGAAACGGCTTGGCCCGCAACGTCTGAGATTATGACACGCGCGAGCGCCGCCATCGGCCGGACCCAAAGGGGAATGCGATGAAGCGTTTTGGTCTGGCCGCGGTCGCGGCACTCGCGATTGCAGCAATGTTGCCGGCTTCGGCGCAGCAAGTGCTGAAGGTCGGCTCGACGCCGACTGGAATTCCTTTCACCTTCCTCGACACCAAGACCAATACCATCCAGGGCATCATGGTCGATCTCGTCACTGAAGTGGGCAAGGATGCCGGCTTCAACGTGCAGATCGAGCCGATGCAATTCTCGACGCTGATCCCGTCGCTGACTTCGAGCAAGATCGACATCATTGCTGCCGCGATGTTCATCACGGCGCCGCGCAAGGAAGTCGTGGACTTCTCCGACCCGATCTACACTTATGGCGAAGGCCTCGTGGTGCCGAAGAGCGACACCAAGACCTACGCCACGCAGGATGATCTGAAGGGCGAGACGGTCGGAGCCCAGGTCGGCACCGCCTTCGTCGACGCGCTGAAGAAGTCCGGCCTGTTCGCCGACGTCAAGGCCTACGATACTATCCCCGACATCCTGCGCGACGTGAACACCGGCCGCCTCAAGGCCGGCTACGCCGACTATCCGATCCTCGCCTACAATCTCAAGCAGGGCGGTTTCCCCGAGGTGCGTCTCGTCGACGGCTACAAGCCCGTCACTGTCGGTTCGGTCGGCATCGGTGTGCGCAAGGGCGAGACCGCATTGCTCGGCAAGATCAACGCCTCGCTCGCGAAGCTGAAGGCCAACGGCACCATCGACAAGATCCTCGATAAATGGGGCCTGAAGGCGCAGGGCTGATCGACAGAGCCAATCGATGAAAGCTGATCGATGAAAGGCTTCTGGCACGACGCCGCCGAATTCTTCCCCATTCTGATGAGCGGCGTCGTGCTGACGATCGTCGTCACCATCGGCTCGCTGCTGCTCTCGACGGTGCTTGGCCTCGTTTGGGCGATGATGCGGGTCTCCGGCATCCGCGTCCTGTCGATGCTCAGCGCCAGCCTGATCAATGTGATCCGCGGCATTCCGATCATCGTGCTCTTGTTCTATCTTTACTTCGTGATGCCCGATCTCGGGGTCACGCTATCCGCATTGCAGGCCGCGATTCTCGGGCTCGGCATCGCATACTCGGCCTACCAGGCCGAGAATTTCCGCGCCGGCATCGAGGCCATCGACAAAGGGCAGATCGAGGCGGCGCAGTCGATCGGCATGGGCTGGTGGCTCACCATGCGCCGCGTGGTGCTGCCGCAGGCGGTGCGCATCGTGCTGCCGCCTTACGGCAACGTCATGATCATGATGCTGAAGGATTCGTCGCAGGCCTCGACCATCACGGTCGCCGAGCTCGCGCTGCAAGGCAAGCTGATTGCGTCCTCGACCTTCAAGAACACCAACGTGTTCACCCTTGTTGCGTTGATGTATCTCACCATGAGTATTCCGCTGATCCTGCTGGTCCGTCACTTCGAGAAACGGGCCGGCAAGAAATGATCGAGCTTACCGACGTCCACAAGAGTTTTGGCGAGAACGAGGTGCTCAAGGGCATCACGGCGTCGGTGCAGAAGGGCGAGGTGGTCTGCATCGTCGGTCCGTCCGGCTCCGGCAAGTCCACCATCTTGCGCTGTATCAACGGGCTCGAAAGCTACGACCGCGGCGAGATCAGCGTCGAGGGATTGAAGGTCGACCGCGACGCGCCGTCGATCGTGAAAATCCGCACCCAGGTCTCGATGGTGTTCCAGCGCTTCAATTTGTTTCCGCACCGGACGGTGCTGGAGAACGTCATCGAAGGTCCGCTCTATGTGAAGAAGGAGCCGCGTGCGCAGGCACTCGAGCGCGGCCGTGCCCTGCTGGTGCAAGTGGGCCTTGCCGAGAAAGCCAACGAACATCCCCCGCAGCTCTCCGGCGGCCAGCAGCAACGCGTCGCGATTGCGCGGGCGCTGGCGATGCAGCCCAAGGCCATCCTGTTCGACGAGCCGACCTCGGCGCTCGATCCTGAATTGGTCGGCGACGTTCTCGGCGTGATGCGCAAGCTCGCCGACGACGGCATGACCATGGTCGTCGTCACCCATGAGATGGGCTTTGCCCGCGACGTCGCCGACCGCGTGCTGTTCATCGACGGCGGCGTCATCGTCGAGCAGGGGCCGGCCAAGGTGCTGCTCAATCAACCCCAGCATCCGCGCACGCAGGACTTTTTGCGCCGCGTGCTGCATCCGCTCTGACCGGTCTTCGCCATGAATGCGCGCCTGCCTCTGCCGCCCTCGCTCTATGCCGACACTGCCGTCGCGCCGGTTGCCACGCCGCCGCTCGACGTCGACAAGACGGTCTCGGTCGCCATCATTGGCGGTGGCTACACCGGTCTGTCCACCGCGTTGCATCTGGCGGAGCAGGGTCTCGAGGCACTGGTGCTGGAGGCGCAGGAGCCGGGCTGGGGCGCCTCCGGCAATAACGGTGGCCACACCAATCCCGGTCTGAAGCACGACCCCGATCAGATCGAGGCCGATTTCGGCGTTGAGCTTGGCCGCCGCATGATCGATTTCTCCTACGGCACGACGAATTTCACCCACGATTTGATCCGCCGTTACCAGATCCCGTGCGAGGCGCGGCAGAACGGCACGCTGCGCGCGGCCTATAACGAGGCCAGCGCCGCTGCAATCGAGACAACCGCGCAGCAGTGCATCAGCCGGGGCATGCCGGTGTCGTACCTGAATCGCGAGCAGTTGCGCGAGATGACCGGTACCGATCGCTACATTGGCGCCATGCTGGACACCCGCGGCGGCGATCTGCATCCGCTCAGCTATGCCCGCGGGCTTGCGCGCGCCGCGATCTCGGCTGGCGCGAAGGTCCATGGTGAGACACCGGCGCTGTCGCTGCGCCGTGAGGGCAGCCGCTGGCGTATCGAAACGCCGCATGCGGTGGCGCATGCCGACAAGGTGCTGCTCGCGACCAACGGTTTCACCGACGATCTCTGGCCGGCGCTCCGCCGCACCATCGTGCCGGTGTTTTCCTCGATCGCCGCCACCGCTCCGCTTTCGGATGAGGTCGCGCGTTCGATCATGCCGACGCGTCCCGTCCTCTACGAGAGCGGCCACATCACCGTCTATTACCGCATCGATCAGCAGAATCGGCTGTTGATGGGCGGCCGTGGCCCGATGCGCTGGATCAGCTCGCCCACCGACGTCGCCTATCTCATGCGCTACGCCGAGCGGTTATGGCCGCAGCTCAAGGGCGTGGCCTGGACCCACGGCTGGAACAGCCGGCTCGCCATCACCGGGGATCATTACCCGCATGTGCACGAGCCGGCGGCCAACGTCCTGATCTCGCTCGGCTGCAATGGTCGCGGCGTCGCGCTCTCGACCGCGATGGGCGCGCAGCTCGCGCGCCGCCTGATCGGCGGCGCCAAGGCCGAGATCGACATGCCCGTCACCGGCATCAAGCCGATTCCGATGCACGCGTTCTGGCCTGTGGGCGTGACGACCGCGGTAATCGCGGGCCGGGTGCGCGACCGGCTGGGGATCTAAGCTCAGCCTTCCGCCACTGCATCGGCCCAGGGCTGGAAAATCTCGACCGCGCCAAAATTCGTGTCGCCGTCGCGCATTACCACGCTCGGGCAGGCGAATTTTTGCGGCAATGACTGCAGCCGCGCTTCTTCGTAGTCGAAGCGCGCCGCGAGCGTCTCGCGTATGTCCGCCGGCAGTCTGATATCGCCGATCACGATCGCGCCTTCGCTGGCGTCGATGCGCGGCTGATGGATGGCGGTATCGAGGTCCATGCCAAAATCCATCGCAAAGGACACGAGCTGCATCACCGAGGGCAGAATGCGGCGACCGCCGGAAGCGCCGACCGCGAGCCGCTTGCCGTCTTTGGTCTCGGCGATGACGGGCGTGTAGTTGGTGAGGCAGCGCTTGCCTGATACGAGCGAGTTGGTGGTGCCCGGCGTCGGGTCGAACCACATGATGCCGTTGTTCATGGCGATGCCACTGTGCGGCGTCACGTATTTCGAGCCGAAGGATGACAGCAGCGTCTGCGTCACCGCCGCCATGTTGCCGTGGCGGTCGACCACGGAGAAATGAGTGGTGCAGGCGGGTGCCAGATATTCCGCGCCGAGCGAGCGCTTGCCGTCGGCATCGCCCATGTCCTTGAGCCGCTCGCGATAGGCCGATTGCAGGGCCACGGCATATTCGGCATAGGCGGCCGCATCCGGCGCGCTCGCCGGCTCCAAATTCTGTTGCAACAGGCGCAGCGCATGAGCCATCGTCGGTCCGGCCGTGAGCTCGGGCGTCGCAAACACCTTGCCGCCGCGATAGGGAATCGCCAGCGGCTCGCGCAGATGGGCCCGGAACGCGGCGAGGTCCTCTACCGACAGTGAGCCACCGTCGGCCTTGATGTCGGAAGCGATGCTTTTGGCCAGGCCGCCCTCGTAGAAATCGCGCGGACCGGCGGCTGCGAGATGCGATAACGTCGCCTTCAGCGTGTCCAGCGGCAGTCGCGTCTCGGACTTGATGCCCCACGGCGCGCTCGGTGGCAGGCCGTCCTTCAGAAATGTTGCCGCGCTCGCGGGATAGCGTCGAAGGTCCGCCGCCGATGCCGTGATCATCAGCGTGGTCCACCAATCGACCAGCAGGCCTTCGCCGGCGAGGGCCGCTGCCGGCGCGACCAGATCTTTCCACGGCAGGGTGGCGTGGCGGCGATGCGCCTCCTCCATGCCGGCGACGACGCCGGGCACGGCAATCGCGCCGGGACCATGGATGTTGCGGTCGTCCTTCACCCGCTGCCAAGGGAACAGATCGGAGGCCGCGCCTTCGCCGCTGAGCGGATAGTCGGCGGTGCGCAGGCTTTGCGGCGCGCACATGCCGTAGTCGATCACCTCATAGCGATTTTCCGCGGCGCGGTAGAGCACCATCGCGCCGCCGCCGCCCATGCCGCTGTTCCAGGGCTCCAGCACGTTGAGCGCGAAGGTGGTCGCGACGATCGCGTCCACGCAATCTCCGCCGGCAGCCAGCACTTGTGCCCCCACTTCGGCCGCCCGCCGGGATTGCGAGGCGACGATGCCGCCTTTGGATGTGACGGCGGGCTTGCGGACGGTTTGGGCGCGGCTGAACTGGTGCGGCATGATGATGTCTGTGTGTCTTGGCTTGAATTGTCTGGGCTTCGTTGCGCTGAGCTCCGCAACTGGCGGAGTGCGTGGACAATGACACATCACCCCCAACGAGAACATCGAAAGGGAGGCGCGACATGGCTGGTGTGAAGCAGGCGGGGGAGACGCCAAGACGCGAATGGCCGGGGCATAGGCGAGCGGAAGCGACGCCGTCCTTCGGACGGCTATGCCCGGGCATGACCAATTGAGAGACCGGTCAGTGGGGAGCAGAAGCCGCAGCGCTCAGCGGGCGCGATCCAGCCGGCTGGCCTGATACTTGGCGTGCCATTTCGGGCCGGGCCCGCGCATGTAGTGAAGCTCGGGGCGGTAGGGATTGCCCGCGACCCGGATCAACGTCTGCCATTTGGCGGCGACGAAGTTCAGGGGCTGGCGGAGCAGGCTCAATGACGGGAGCAACATGGCATCACCTCAGTGCGGCTTGCCGAGCATGGCAGTGAAGGGGAGGTCGAAGATCTCCTCGCCGTCGTCGCCGCTGATATGGATCACCCAGTCACGCCAGTCCTCAGTGCCGGGCGTCAGGATCATCGAGCGCATGATCTGAGCGGCACGGTCGCGGGCCTCGTTCAGATTGGCGACGGGGGTGCCGTACCGATCGACCAGCGTGCCTTCGGCATTGGAACAATGGAAATACATCTGAACCATACACGCCTCCTCGGAAAGCGATTGGGACGGCAAAGCAATACCACCCGAAGCATTCGCGAAACATTCGGGCCGAGCCCGGTAAGGGAAACTACGGAGATTGGTCGGGACGAAAACCCCTGCGGGTTTGATCACAAGGGGGTGTTGATCAACTGGACGGCGTTGCCGCGGCATGGAACAACTTTGGACGGAAAGTCCGGGAGGCGCCGTGAACTACCTCACATTCTGGCGTCAACGCCGAAGCCTGCGCGCATGCGCGGCCGCCTTGGTGGTCCTCCTGACCCTCGCCTCGGTAGGCTCATCAGAACCGGTCCGCATGAGCGGCTATGCGATCGGTCCGGAGACCTGCGGCAGCGCCGATCTCGCTTTTCCAAAAATCCAGATCGACATGAAGGCGGGATTTTGCGCCGGTCTCGTCGCCAGCGAGGAGGATCGGCTGAAATTCCCGCGCTCGATTATCCAGGTACCGGGCCGTGACCTGTTCGTGGTCGCCGACATGGCGGGCTGGGGCCACACCGATGGCCGGCTGCTGCTGCTCGACCCGCATGCACCCCAAGGCCAGCGGTTCAGGGAATTGCTGACCGGTGTTGAGTATCCGTTCGGCCTCGTGATCGGCCCGGACAAGAAGCTCTATGCCTCGACCGCCGAGACGATCTTCCGGTTCGATCCGCTCGCGGACAATCCGCGCGACACGGTCGAGACCGTCATCCGTCACATGCCGGGTCGCCGGATCACATTGCCCGACGGCACCAGGCTCGACGAGAGCGCGCATCCGTTCAAGCAGTTTGTGTTCGACAGGAACGGCCGGTTGTTCGTCAATGTCGGCTCGCACAGCGACGACTGCATCACGCTGGCGCCGATCACAAAGCCTTGCGCAGCGGCCGAGGGTGCTTCCGCGATGGCATCGATCTGGCTGTTCACGCCGCCCCCGGGCGGCGTCTTCCCGGCGTTGAAGCCTGGCGATACCGACCCGCCGCACAGCGTCTATGCGCGTGGCCTGCGCAACTCGATGGCGCTGGCACTGCACCCGAACTTTCCCGATGCCGGCTATGCCTTCCTGCAAGCCGAGAACGGCCGCGACCTGCCTGACGTCTTCAAGCCGAACGAGGAGATCAACGCGATCGAGCAGGGCCGGCACTATGGCTGGCCCTATTGCTACGATTTGTCGACGCCGAGCCCCGAGTTCAGGATCGTATTGCAGTCGGGGGTCTACAGATCGCTGTGCACCGCCAACGCTCTCTACAAGGCGCCGTTCTCGCTGCTGCCGCCGCACGGCGCGCCGCTCGCGATGCTCTATTATCACGGCGCGAAATTTCCGGAGCTCGAGGGCAAGCTGCTGGTCGGCCTGCATGGCTATCGTCCGACCGGCAGCCGTGTCCTCGTCTACGATGTTGACGACCACGGCTTCCCGAAGCCCGCCCCGGCGCCGGTGCGTTACCACGTCAGCTGTGCGGCCGATCCGACCCACAGCTTTCAGACCGAGGCCGGCGACGTCGCCGCCGCGCCGTTCGAGGAACTGATCGCCGGCTGGCACCGCGTCAATGGCGCGCGGCCGCAGGGCGCCCCGGTCGGCATGACGGTCGCTGAAGACGGCGCAATCTGGCTGGTCGAGAACACGAACCAGACCGTGATCCGGATCGACCGTGCCGCGGGTGATGCGACGCCGCCGCTGCCCTGCGATATGCGCAGCCAGGCGCTGATCGATCAACTCGCGAACTTCGTTGCCGGGGACGCGCAGAACGGTGTCCGCCTCACGACGTTGCGCAAGGGCCTCGTCGAGAAGCACTGCGTTGGCTGTCACTCGGATTTCGGGCTGAAGCCCGGCCAATCGGACGCACAGAAGGACGCGACGGTGCTTCGCTTCATGCTGTCGCAGGACGGCTGGATCTATCCGGGTGATCCCGATTCCGGCAAGCTGCGCACGCGGCTTCGTGGGTTAGGCGCGGAGAAGCTGATGCCCCCGGGCGGGGAAAAATTGCCGAAGACCGAGCCCGGCTATGCGGGCCTGCGCGACACGGCGGATCTGCTGGTGGCGAAAATGGTTCCGGGCACCCGGATGCGGATCAAGTCCGGCCCGCCGCAGCGCAAGTTCTTTGGGAAAACGAACAAGGAATGCGGCGAAATACCGGCCGCCAAGGTCGTCGTCGTGACACAAAGGAACGTTGTAGACAAACCCGGCTTCAGCCGCTTCTTTCGGCCGGCCGATCCCTATCTGAATGGCGAGTGCAGCGACGACGATGGCTATTACATCCGGCAGGAATTTCTGGTGCCTGTGCAGTAGCGTTGTTCTCGTCCTTGCGACGGCACCGGCCCGGGCGGAAACAAAGCTGTTCGAAAGCGTGCAAGTGACGCCACCGGGCGAATACACCTTCGGCATCGAAGGGCCGGCCGCCGACCTCGACGGCAATCTCTTCGTCGTCAATTTTGGCAAGCCCGGCACCATCGGCAAGCTGCCCGCGGGCGGGGCGACGTCGGAGCCGTTCACGGTGCTGCCCGAGGGCAGCGTCGGCAACGCCATCCGCTTCGCGCGCGACGGCACCATGTTCATCGCCGACTACAAGAAGCACAACATCTTCGCGATCCCGAAGGGATCAACCAACCCCGCGATCTGGTTTCATTCCGACGAGATGAACCAGCCCAACGACATCACGATCGCCCGCGACGGCACGATCTATGCGAGCGATCCGAACTGGAAGGGCAGGGAAGGTCACATCTGGCGTATTGCGAAAGCTGCCGACGGAACGGTGCAGGGACAGGTCATGTCGGCGCCGCGCGCGATGGGCACCACCAACGGCATCGATCTCAGCCCTGATGGCAAGACGCTCTATGTCGGCGAATCCAGCAACGGCCAAATCTGGTCCTACACCATCAGCGGCAACGAGCTGACAGGCGCAAAACTCGTCAAGGCGTTTCAGCCCGACACCGTCGATGGTTTGCGCACCGACATGGCCGGCCGCCTCTATGTCGCGCGTATTCTCAAGGGCACGATCACGTTGATGAAGGCCAACGGCGCGGTCGAGCGGGAGATCGCGTTGAGGGCCAAGGAGCCGACCAACCTCGCCTTCGGCGGCAGCGACGGGAAGACCGTCTTCGTCACCCAGCGTCAGGGCGGCTTCGTCGAGTCCTTCCGCACCGACCAGCAGGGCCGCGAGCACTGTCTTCAGCGCGGGCGCTGCTGAGCATCAGAGGCGATCTGCTTCCGGCGCAGGGCGGTGCGACGGGGGCGGCATTCTTCTTGCTTGCGTCTGGCCGCCGCAGGGATTTAGACCACTGTGGCACCATCAAAGCGACCACGGAGTGTCTGAGTGAAAGCCGTCCATACCGAACTGCATCGCAGCCACGATCCGCAATTCTTCCTGGTCCGCGGTGTCGTCAAGCGCACCACCGAGCAGCCTGAACGTGCCGACCGCCTGCTCAAGGGGCTGAAGGACGGCAAGCACCAGCTGGTCGAACCGACCACATTCGGGCAGGGGCCCCGCGCGCGCATTCACAGCCCGGAATATCTGTCGTTCCTGAGCGAAGCCTGGGAGGCCTGGACCGCGCTCGGCGATTCCGGTCCGGAGATGATCGGCAACATCCATCCGGTGCGCCATGCCGCGACTTATCCCACTCACATCATAGGCCGGCTCGGCTGGCACACCGCCGACACCGCGGCGCCAATCGGGGCGGGCACATGGGCTGCGGCCTGCGCAGCCACCGACGTCGCGGTCACCGCGGCACAGATGGTGCTGGACGGCGAGGATGCGACCTATGCTCTCTGCCGTCCGCCCGGCCATCACGCCTATCGCGACATGGCCGGCGGCTTCTGCTTCCTCAACAACAGCGCGGTCGCGGCGGCGCATCTGCGGCAGAGGCACGAGCGTGTCGTGATCCTCGACGTCGACGTCCATCACGGCAACGGCACGCAAGGCATCTTCTACGCGCGGCCCGATGTCTACACGGTCTCGATCCATGCCGATCCCGTCGCGTATTATCCTTACGTGTGGGGCTACGCCCATGAGCGCGGTGAAGGTCCCGGCCTCGGTACCAACCTCAATATCCCCCTGGCGATCGGCACCGGCGACGACGGTTACATCCAGGCCATGGACGTCGCGCGCAAGGCGATCGAATCCTTTGCGCCCGGCGCCCTCGTCATCGCGCTTGGCCTCGACGCCTCCGAGCACGATCCACTGAAGGGATTGGCCGTCACCACGCCCGGCTTCCGCCGCATCGGCCAGGCCATCGCGAAGATGGGCCTGCCGACCGTGTTCGTGCAGGAGGGCGGCTATCTCTCGGATATTCTGGGCGCCAATCTGACTTCGGTATTGGCGGGATTCGAAGAGGCGCGGTGAGGGGGCAGCCCTCTAATCCCTGAACAAAATCTGCTCCAGCAGATCGATCCGCTTGATCCGGATGCTGCTGCCGTCGATGGCGATGATGCGGCGGTTCTGGAAGCGCTTCAGCATCATCGTGACCCATTGCCGGGTCGAGCCGACCATGGCCGCGATCTGGTCATGGGTGATCTTGCGGTTGATGACGATGCTGTCGCCATCGGCAACGCCATGAAGCTCCGACAAAGTGAGCAGGAACTGCGCCAGCCGTTCGATCACCGAGCGCGTGCCGAGGATCTGCGCCATCGAGGAGTAGCACTTGCCCTTGGCAATCAGGCCGTCGATCAGCGCCAGCGCGAAGCTCGGCATGTCGGTCAACAACTTCTCGAGCGCAGGGCCGGAGAGTGCCGTGATCTCACAGGCCTCGATCGCAATGCCGGACCACATGTGAATGCCGCCGCCAGAAATCTCCGGACCGCCGATGAAATGTCCAGGCGTCCAGTAGGCGAGTGTGATTTCGCGCCCCGACGGCGCTGTATAGTAGACCCGCACCTGACCGCCGCGGATGATGAAGATGCCGTCGTGGCCGTCGCCCTGGCTGAATACCATCCCGCCCTGGGGCACCGTGATCGTGCGGCCGGCCGCGTGAACGCGCGATTGCTCGAGCGGCGACAAACGGCCGAGGAAATGCGCACCAGCATTCAATCCGTCGATTGTCTCGCTCATGAACAGCGCCGAACTCGCCGTCTTCGCACGTGTGCCGCGGACGGCATGCGTCTTCTCGCGGTCGGTCCAGTCGAACTGAACGCCTGGGTGAGGCTGGTCGGTGAAAGCGGCAGGCTCGATCGCGGCAGCTTCCTTGAGTATGGTCATCGCAATCCGTTTAGGTCTCAGAGGTCTTGCGAACAGGTAAGAGCGGCGGTGGTGCGATGTCCATCTCTTTGCGATCGTTCCAAATCACTTAGCAAAGCTTGATACGCGCGACGATCGACCGCGAAACGTTTCCTCTGCCGATGGCTTTGTCTTGAGAAAATCCTTTGCGCCGCTGCATGACGAAATCACGACGTGAGCGGTCTGCGACAGCGATGCAAGTAATTGCTTCAACCCTGGCGCCACGCCTTCGATAGTCCCAGCTCGCGTCGCCGCCGGCATGGGCCGGCCTCCGAGGACAGTTTGATGATCGATTTGAGCTCTGTGAGAATGAGTGCAGCCGTCATGGCCATCACCGTCGCCATGTTGGGTCCGTCGCAGGCCGAGACGATCCGGGTGGCGGTCGGCACGCAGGATACGACCATCAACTGCGCGACCGGCGGGCTGCTCATTCGCGAGCTGAAGCTGCTGGAGAAATTCCTACCCCGTGACGGCAAGTACAAGGATGTGGCCTACGACATCCAGTGGAAGAACTTTACCAGCGGCGCGCCGCTCACCAACGAGATGGTCGCAGGCAAGCTTGATTTCGGCGCGATGGCGGATTTTCCAGGATCGCTGAACGGCGTTGCGTTCCAGAAGGCGGGGCGCCGCAGCCTCTTCATCAGCGTGCTGTCCGGCAGCACCAAGGGCAGCGGCAACGGAATCGTGGTGCCGTTAAATTCGCCGGTGCAGTCGCTCGACGAGCTCAAAGGCAAGACCATCTCCGTACCCTTTGCCTCGACCTCGCACGGCATGTTGCTCCGCGCCATCGAGGCCAAGGGCTGGAATCCCGAGACCGATGTCAACATCATCACGCAGGCGCCCGAAGTTGCAGGGCCGGCCTTGCAGACCGGCAAGATCGAGGCGCATGCCGATTTCGTCCCGTTCGCCGAACTGTTTCCGTGGCGCGGTTTTGCGCGCAAGATTTTTGACGGCGCGCAGGCAAACGCGCCGACGTTCCACGGCGGACTGGTCGACGCCGACTATGCCGAAAAATACCCGGAGATCGTCGTCGCCTATTTACGCGCTGCGCTCGAGGCGGATCGCCTGATCGCGGAGGAACCAGAAAAGTACAGTGAGCTGATCGCGAAGGTGACCGGCATTGACGCCGAGGTCGACTATCTCTTCCACGGCCCGCTCGGTCTTCAGACCCGCGACGTGACCTGGAAGCCGGAATACCGCCAGGCAGTCGCAACCTCGATCAAGACGCTGAAGCTGCTCAAGCGGGCGGATAGCGATCTCGATATTGACCAGTTCGTCACGGACAAGTTCATCCGCGTGGCGGCCGCTCAAGCGGGGCGGGATTACGACTCCGAGCTGAAGAACTATGCGCAGCTTCCGCTTCGGGCCAAGGACGCGGCGACGGGCGCCGAGATCGGCGACATCACCCGCGCTGCGCAGATCTGGGTCAGGGATGAGGCTCATGTGCGCCATTACGCGTCGCCCGAGAACGCACTCAAGGCGCTCGCCGGCCTTGAGAAGGACGGCAAGACCGTCCGCGTCGTCTACGCTCAGGATCGTGAGAGCGGCATCAAGCTGTTCGCACACCAGGCCTGGTTCGTGCGATCGTCCAGCGGCGAGCTGAGCGCGTTCCTGCTCAAGGACGCGGCCGAACGCTGGTCGAAGCAGCATGGCGGCGCGGTGCTCGACTTCACGGCGGCGCGTGAGTCGCTCATTGCGAGCCGGTGAAGCGATGGCCATCGTAATCCAGGCGCGGCCTGCTGGCATCCGATGGGTGATCCGCGGCCTGTCGATCCTTGCCTGCATCGCCCTGTGGCAGGTCGCTTCGACGACCCACCTCAATCTGGGGATCGTCACCTTCCGCAACGTGCCGCCGCCGGTCGAGGTCGTTCAATCCGCCGTCGCCTTGTTTCGGTCGCCAAAACTGACAGCGCATATCTCCAATAGTCTCTGGCGCGTGTTAGCGGGCTACGGTGCGGCGGTGGTGATCGGCGTGATCCTGGGTTTTGCGATTGGCCGGTCGCGCGCCGCGAGCGACCTGTTGCTGCCGCCGCTCGAATTGCTGCGGCCGATACCGGCGGTGGCGTGGATACCGCTCTCGATCCTGATGTTCCCGTCGTCCGAACTGTCGATGATCTACATTACCTTCATCGGTGCCCTGTTTCCGATCGTGCTGAACACGGTCCATGGTGTTGCGAATGTCGACCGCCGGCTGGTCGCCTCCGCCCGGAGCCTCGGTGCAGGCGGTTTTGCGATTCTCACGGAAGTGGTGTTGCCGGACGCCGCGCCGAGCATCGTCACCGGGCTTGCGATCGGTATGGGGACGTCGTGGTTCTGTCTCGTCACCGCGGAGATGATCTCCGGTCAGTTCGGGATCGGCTATTACACCTGGGAGGCTTACACGCTGCAGAATTATGCCGACATCATCGTCGGCATGCTGATCATTGGCCTGCTCGGCATGGGCTCCAGCTGGCTGCTGACGACCGCCGGGCGGCTTCTGATGCCCTGGCGCAGCTCAAGAGTTAGACGATGAAAGGCGCGGCGCGATGAACATTCGGGTCGCGGATGTCGACGCGAAGAGCGTCGGTCGCATCGACATTGCTGATGTCTCGATCTCGCTCGGCGAAGGCAGCGATGCGTTCGAGGCGGTGAGTGGTCTCGACTTTGCCATCGCGCCGGGCGAGCTCGTCTGCATCCTCGGTCCCTCCGGCTGCGGCAAGTCCACGCTGCTCGGCGCACTGGCCGGACATCTGCCGATTACGGCCGGCCGACTCGCGATCGATGGGCAGAAGGTCCAGGGACCGAGTCCGGACCGTGGCATGGTGTTTCAACAGCACACGCTGTTTCCCTGGAAGCGGGTGCGCGACAATGTCGCCTTCGGCCCGAAGATGCGGGGCCTGGCGAGAAGAGAGCGCGACCGCGCCGCCGACACCATCCTGAAGCTGGTCGGCCTTTCCGGCTTCGAGGCGTTCTATCCGGCGCAACTGTCGGGCGGCATGCAGCAGCGCGTCGAAATCGCGCGGGTCCTGATCAACCAGCCGCGGGTGCTGCTGATGGACGAACCTTTCAGTGCGCTGGACGCGCAGACGCGCGCCATGATGCAGGAGGTCCTGCTCGACATCTGGGGCAAGATCCCGACCACCACGGTCTTCGTCACCCATGATATCGACGAGGCATTGTTCCTCGCCGATCGCATCGTTGTGATGAGTGCGAGGCCCGGCCGGGTGATTGAGGATGTCGTGCTGCCTTTCGCGCGGCCACGCAGCCACGATCTTGTGACCGAGCCCGAGTTCGTGCGCCTGAAGCGGCATGTCATGCAGCTTCTACGGCGGCCGGAAGGCAGCGAGCCGTTGGCACGGCTCAGTCCGCTCGGCGTCTGACCTCAAAACATCCCGCTCGCCGCGAGCGCCTTGCAGACGTGCTGCATCTCGGTCTCGTCTGCGACCATGTCGAGCATGATCGTGGTCAGCCCCTTCGCCGCAAACTCCTTCAGCTTCGCGCCGATCTCGGCGTAGCTGCCGACGAGATAGGGGCAATCGGCCTGGAAGGTCAGGAACGGCAGCAGCCAGTAGCCATTGTCCGCGAGCTCGCCGCTCTGGCCCTCGAACAGGCGCCGCTTCCACACGGAATCGCTGTTCGCCACGGTGAGCGCGAGCAACTCACGATCGTCGGGGTTGTCGCGGAAACGCACCTTCGCCGCTTGCCGGGCTTCGTCGCGTCCCTCGCGCGCAAAAATTCCAAAATTCATGCCTGATACATCGAGGCCGCCTTCGAGATCGGGCGGCAGCATCTGCATCTTGATGCAGCCGGTCTCCTTCGCCACGCGCTGTGCCGGCCCGGACTGGCCGGCGACCAGAAATTCCGGCATCAGCTCCGGCGGCAGGCGCGGCCGCAGTTGCAGATTGCTTGCGCGGTAGAACCGGCCCTCGAAAGTCGCTGGCCGCGGGCTTGCCAGCAATTGGCGCATCAGCGCGACGAATTCGCCGAGCCGGACATAGCGGTCGGCATGCGACTGCTCGTCGCCCAGCCCCTGCAGATCGCTGACCGCGGTGCCCGTGATCATGTTGAGATAGACCTTGCGGCCATGGAGTTGCGCAAAGGACGAGACGAATTTCGCCGCCGTGAACGGGTGCATGTAGACCGGATTGACCGCGATCAGCGGCGAAGACCGCGTCGTTTCTGCCATGATGTGCTGGGCCATCGCCCAGGGCTCGACGAACACGTCGTTGCCTTCGAACAGAAGGATGCCTTCAAAGCCGTTGCGGTCGGCAAACTGGGCCACGCGCATCAGCTCGCCGACATATTTCTCGGGATCGCGGTTGCGCGAAATCGCGGGAAAGACGCGCAGCCGCGGCGGCGTCATTCAGCCGCTTCCTGGATCGGCCAGGCATTGCGGGTGATGGGCAGGCCGCCGGTGGCGCGGGAGCCGTCGGCGATCGCGAGGCGATGCGAGGGCGACGGCGAGAATAGCTGGAATCGCCACCCCTGCGGATCGTCGGCGATATCGGGCTTGAAGCTGATCTCGATCGCCTCTCGCGACACCTGCATCGCGAAAGCGTCGAGCGGCAAATTGAGGCCGAAACCCCTGGCCTTCAAATAAGCCTCCTTGAGCGTCCAGTAGTCGAAGAAGCGCTCGATCGCGGCGGGCTCCGGAAGTCCACGCAGGGTTTCGACTTCTTCCGGCGCGAAGAACCGAAGCGCGGTGGACAGCGGCGCGACGCGCCGTGACACGGTCTCGACGTCGACGCCGACGGTCTCATGCCCTGACACGACGCAGGCAACGCAGCCATCGGCATGGGACAGGCTGAAATGCAGCGCGCTCGAGATCTTGGGCGATGCGACAAACGGCCTTCCGTAACGCCCGGCCGCAAATGACCAGTCGGTGGGCGCGACATTCGGCGCGACGTGCGAGAGCGCAAGCCGCAACATCGCGTGCGCGAAAACATACTGCCGCCGGTGCCGTTCGAACTTGAAGCGGTCGGCTCGTACCCGTTCGTCGACCGAGAGCAAACGCCGGCACGTATCGACCGCACCCGGCGCGTCAAAAGTCTCGATCAGTTCGACAAACAGTTCAATCCTGTCGTCTGCCATCAATTGGGCCCATGGCGTCAGGCCGGGGCCAAATCCCCTGCCATGACGGAAGAATCAACTGAGCAAGAATCAACTGAGCGGACCGCTTCTAGCGGTCCACTCGGGCGAATCCTTGTCGATTGCTGGTCGGTTTACGGGCGCAAGCTTGTGCGAGACCCCAACTCGGCAAGCGAGCGGCCCATTTCCGAAACTGAAGCCTGAAGATTTCGAGCGGCGTCCGGGCCGCCGAGCCTTACTTCTTCTTCTTCTTGGCCTTCTTGGAGCTGCCGAGCATCGAAATGCTGGCGTCGACGTCCTTCAGCGCGGACTGCAGCTTCTTCTTCTCGGCGCCGAGCAGCTTCTGCAGGGCCTTGCGGTCCTTGTCGCTCAACGAGGCGCCCTTGGTAAATTTGATGAAACCCATAACTAACGCTCCCGGTTGAAAATAATCGTCCAAATCAAAACGCGAGAATAATCTTGCGCGGTGGCGCCAAATAATCAAGATGCAACTTGGTCATTCACAGCTATGGCGAGTGAACCCGTATTCGCCCGTGCTTTGCGGCCGGTCATGCCGCCCTGCGATTGAGCAATCGGCCGAGCGGCGCGGTGGGTTGAGCGACGGCGGCCCCGAGCAGTGCCACGAGATCCTCCATCCACAGGCCGACCGTAGCGCCATCGAGCAGCTCGCTCTTGTAATTGCATGAACCGGTGATTCCGGTCGGCCGCTCCTTGAGCATCAGCGACAGCCAGGTCTGGTCGATCGGCAGCACCGGCTGGCCTTCGCGCGCGATGTTGCCGATCGACCCCGCCGTGAGATCGGGCAGATCGAGCGGCTGGCGCAGCGGATTTTGCAGCGTGAAATAGACCTGGAGCAGCGAGGCCGGATTGACCCCCTCCTGCTCCAGATGATCGGCCAGGATGTTGAACGGCAGCTCCTGGCGCGCATACGCATCGAGCACACTCTGACGGACCCGGGCCAGGGCCTGCACGAACGACAGCTCCGGCGTGATTTTGGTGCGAACGATCACCGTGTTCTCGAACGGACCGACGATCCGGTCGGTGTCCGGCTGGGCGCGATTGGCCATGGCGGTGGCGATCGAGATGTCGTTGTGGCCGGTCCGCGCCAGCAGCAGGGCTTTCAGGCCGGTCAGCAGGCACATGAACAGTGTGCAATTGTGCTGGCCGGCGAACGCGGTGAGCCGGCCGATCAGCTCACGTTCGAGACTGACCGGACGGTGTCCCGTGGACGCGCCCGGGCTTGATCCCCCGTCGAAAACGGGTGTCGCCCCGCGCAAATTCTCCGTCCATTCGGCCGCCTGACGGCGGGCGGCATCGGTGCCGCACCACCAGTGCTGCCAGCGCACGACGTTCGAAAAGGCCGGCGGCAGTTTCGGCAGCGGCACCGACGGATAGCCGGCCAGCGCCGCATAGCGGTGGGACAATTCCTCGAACAGCACGCCGATCGACCAGCCGTCGACGATTGCGTGGTGCAGCGTCAGCAGCAACACATGATCGCCGTCGTGGAGCCGCAACAGCCGGGCGCGCAGCAGCGGCGCGCGCGTGGTGTCGATCGGGGCATAGGTCTCCTGTTCGATCAGGAGATCGATCTTGCGGAGCTCCAGCGCCTTGCGCCGCTTGTTGTTGTGGGGCTGACCATCGCCGATCGTCTCGACAGTCAGAACGCGGCCGAAGGTGCCGGGCGCGGCGATGCGGCTGACGGGCTCCCCGCCGCTCCAGCCGAAACTGGTTCGCAGCGATTCGTGCCGGTGCACGACATCGTCGATCGCCTGCACCAGGCCGGCCAGATTGAGCGGCCCCTGGAGACGAAAGGCGAAAGGCAGGTTGAACAGCGGCAGTCTGGGAAGATTCTGCTCGATCCGGAGCATCTGGTCCTGCGCGATCGAGAGCGCGGGAGGGCCGCTTTCGGCCAGGCTCGCTCTCGCCAATCTTGCTGCGCTTGCAGCCGGCTTGCGCGGCTTTGCCGCCGCGGCCTCGTCGATCCGCCGGGCAAGCTCTTCGATCGTCGGTGCCTCGAAGATGGTCTTGATCGGCAGCGACACGCCGAGGGCACGGGCGACGCGCGCCATCGCCTGGCCCGCCAGCAGCGAATGGCCGCCGAGGTCGAAGAAATTGTCGGTGACGCCGAGGCTCTCGACCTTCAGCAGGTCGATCCAGATGTCGGACAGCACCTTTTCGGTGAAGCCCCGCGCCGGCACGGCCGCATCAGGTTCGGGCGCTTCCTGCTGCGCCGGCGCCAGCAGCGCGGTCCGGTCGATTTTGCCATGGGCGTTGAGCGGTACCCGATCCAGGAACAGGAAGGCGGACGGGATGGCATGGCCCTGCAGCCGGCTCTTCAGGAATTCGCGCAGCTCGCCGGCGCTGCTCCGGCTGCCGGACCTTGCGACGACATGGGCGATAAGCCTGACATCGCCGCTTGTTTCGCGACGCGGCTCGACGATGCCGGCGCGCACACTCGGATGGTCGGCAAGCGCGTTCTCGATCTCCTTGAGCTCGATACGGTAGCCGCGAACCTTGACCTGATGGTCGGCGCGGCCGAGGCATTCGATCGTGCCGTCGGCGCGGCGGCGGGCTAGGTCGCCGGTCCGGTACAGCCGGCTGCTTGCTTTGCGCGAGAACGGATCGGGCAGGAAGCGCTGCCGGTTCTGTGCGGGGTCGTTGACATAGCCGCGGCCGACACCGGCGCCGCCGATGCAGAGCTCGCCGGTCACGCCGACCGGTTGCGGCTGCAGGCCTGCGTCGAGCACGTAGAGCTGGGTGTTCGGCAGCGGCGCGCCGACCGGGACATTGCCCGTCGTGGTCGCCGGCGGCTTGGTCAGGCGATGCAGCGAGACGTCGTCGGAACATTCCGACGCGCCATAGGCATTGATCAGCGGCACTTTCGGACAGCGCGCGAACCAGGCCTTGCAGAGATCGACCGGCAGCGGCTCGCCGGTCGAGATCAGGAGGCGCAGCCTCGCAAAGGCGCGTCGGATCGGTGCCTCGTCCATGCGATCGAGGATCACGCGCAGCAGCGATGGGACGATCTCGAGCACCGTGATGCCCTCGCGCTCGATCTCCCGCGCGAGCAAAATCGGGTCCCGCACGGTCGCGCTGCCGCAGACATGAACGCGCGCGCCGACCATGGGCCCCGCGAGGAACTGCCACACCGAGATGACAAAGCTCTGCGGCGCGGTCTGCGCGATCACGTCCCGGAACGAGAGGCCGAGCTCGGAGATGAGCGAGGCCAGATGGTTCGAAAGCCCGCGCTGCTCGATCATGATGCCCTTCGGCGCGCCGGAGGATCCGGAAGTATAGATGAGATAGGCGAGGCTGGAAGCCGTGCGCCGCGCCGCGCGGGCTGGCTTGGTCACCCCTGGCGTGATCGCGTCTTCGAGCGCGGCAACCTGGATGCGCTCGACCAGCGGTTCGAGCAGCGCCTCGACCATGGATGACTGCGCGCGTCCGGTCAGCAGCATGCGGGCACAGCTCGATCCGAGGATGGTCGCGAGCCGTGCCGGCGACTGGTCGGGATCAAGATTGAGGAAGGCCGCGCCCACCCGCCGCACGGCGATCATCGCGGCGAGCAGGTCGGGCCCGCGATCCGCAAGCAAGGCGACCACGGCCTCGGCACCGACGCCCTCCCGGGCCAGCCAGCGCGCGGCCGCCTGGCTGCGGCGCGCCAACTCGCGATAACTCAGGGATGTGCTGCCGTCCGACACCGCGATCGCGTTCGGCGTTTTCCTGGCCTGACGGTCGAAGCGTTCGCTTAGGTTGTCGCGCGTGGTGACATTGGCCGGCACGCCGCGGCCTTGCGCCAGCAGCTGCCGGCGTTCCGCCGCGGTCAGGAGTGGCAGGTGCGAGATGCGCTGCTCCGGATTGGCGATGACGGATTTGAGCAGAGTCTTGAACTGAGCGGCCATGCCCTCGATCGTCGCTGCGTCGAACAGATCGGTGGCGTATTCGAAGAATCCGGTGAAACGGCCGGCGGCCTCGACCAGTTCGAGCGTGATGTCGAATCGTGCCACCTTTGGATCGATCTCGATCCGCCGCGTCGACAGGCCGGAGAAACGTGCCGCCTCGATCGATGCGTTCTGGAGGATGAACATGATCCGGAACAGCGGATTGCCGTCGCTCCGGCGCGCGATCTGAAGCGCGCGCAGGACTTCCTCGATCGCAAGGTCCTGGTTGCGGTAGGCATCGAGCGTGACCTGCCGCACCCGTCGCAACATGTCGCCGAAGCTCGGATCGCCGCCAAAATCGTTGCGCAGGATCAGGGTGTTTGCCAACAGCCCGATCAGCCGCTCGCTCTCGATCTGGTTACGGTTGGCGATCAGCGATCCCGTCGCGACATCCTCGTGTCCGGTGTGGCGGAACAGTAGGCACTGGAACACCGCGAGCAGGGTCATGAAGGGCGTGACGCCCTGGTTCTGGCTCAGCGCACGCAGGTCGGCCGACAGAGTCCTGGAGAACTCGAGATAGCGACGGGCACCGTGTCCGCTCCAGACCTCCGGCCTTGGCCGGTCGGTCCGCAGTGGCAGCGTGGTGACGCCGTCGAGCTGCGCCCGCCAGTAATCGAGTTGCTCCTTGGCGGCAGGCGTCTGCGCCCAGCTCTGCTGCCAGAGCGCAAAGTCGCGATACTGGAAGGCGGGCGAAGGCAGTGCCGCCACGTCGTTCTTGCGCGCGGCCGTATAATGGGCGGCGAGTTCTTCCCAGAACAGCCGCTGCGACCAGCCGTCGGTGACGAGGTGATGGACGTTGACCACCAGCGCGTGGCTGCTTTTGTCGAACGACAGCAGCGTGACCTTCAGCGGCGGCTCGCGCGCAAGGTCGAACGGATATTGCGCGAGCTTGAGGGCCTCGCGCCTGATCACAGCGGCTCGCTTGTCGGCGGGGCAGGGCTTGAGCTTGATCCGCTCGAACCGCGGCGCCGATTGCAGCACCAGCTGCGCCGGCTCACCCTCGCGTTCGACGAAGACCGACCGCAGTGCCTCATTGCGCGCAGCGACCGCAGTGAGGGCAGCAGAAAGCGCGGCGACGTCGACCTGGCCCTTGAGGAGCGCGACTTCGACGACGTTATAATTGTAGCGCGTTGGGTCGAGCCGCGAGAGCACGTACATCCGCTGCTGCTGGAACGACAGCGGCGCGTCTGTTTCCGCGGCTTTGCGCCAGGCCGACAGCATCGTCTCGCGATGGGTTGTGGCGGTCTCGACCCGGGCCGCCAGGGCTGAGACCGTGGCGCAATCAAAGATGTCCTCGAACGAGAAATCGACGTTGAAACGTTCGCGCAGGCGCGAGCGCATCTGTGTGGCCGCGAGCGAGTCCGCGCCGAGCGCAAACACGTCCTGATCGACGCCGATCTGCGGCAGCTCCAGCAGCCCGGCCCAAATCCCCGCGAGCTGGGTCTCCAGTTCGGTTCGTGGCAGCCGCGTCTCGTCGCCGCCGTCCACTGTCACGACCAGCTGGGCGAGCGCATTGCGCTTGACCTTGCCACTGGCGCCTTTCGGCAGCGTGGCGACGCTGCGGATCAGGCTCGGCACCTTGTAGGCCGCGAGTCGTTTCCGCGCGAACTGGCGCAACTGATCCGAGGTCGCCTCGGAATTCGGCCGAAGCACCACGACCGCGGCGACATTCTCGCCGAGCTTCTGGTGCGGGACGGCAAACACGCCGGCCTCCAGCACCGCGGGATGACTGAGCAGGACCTCTTCCACCTCCAGCGGCGAGATCTTCTGCCCGCCGCGGTTGATGACGTCCTTGATACGGCCAACGATGAAGAGATAGCCGTCGGCGTCGAGATAGCCGAGATCGCCGGTCCGGAACCAGCCGTTGCGGAAGGCCGCCTGTGTTGCCGCCTCGTCATTATAGTAGCCGCGGCTCATATTCGGTCCGCGAAGCATGATTTCGCCGTGCTCGCCGCTCGCGAGCGTACGGCCAGTCTCATCCATGATCGCGATCTCGGGGCCCGCGGTGCGGCCGACCGATCCGGCCTTGCGCAGTTCGAACGGATTGGCCGCGATCTGCGAGGCCGCCTCCGTCATGCCGTAGGTTTCGAGCACGGGAACGCCGAACGTCGCCTCCAGCCCGTCGAGGATCGCAGGCGCAAGCGAGGCGGAGGCCGAGCGGATCACGCGCAACGACGACGATCGGGCAAGGTCCGGGTTCGCTTCCGCCGCCGTCAGCAGCGCGCGATGGATGGTCGGCACCGCCGTGTACCAGGTGGGTTGCAGCTGCCGCATCGAGCCGAAGAAGGAGGATGCGTCGAAACCGTCGGTGCAGATCACGCTGGAGCCCGCGGCCAACGCCGTCAGCAGACCGGAAATCAGACCATGGGCGTGAAACAGAGGTAGCGCGTTGAGCAGGCGATCGTGCGACGTCAGCGACAGCACGCGGCCGGCGTTGTAAGCGGAGAGGCACACATTGCGGTGCGTCAGCGGCACCATCTTCGGCCGCGCTGCCGTGCCCGATGTCAGCAGGATGAACGCGTCGTCGTCGCCGCGCGAGGTGCCGCTGTTGTTTGCCGGCCCAACCTCCGGTCCGACGAACGTGCAGCCGCCGAGATCGTCTTGCGGCCCCGGCATGAAATCGATCACAGCGATATCGAGCGCTTTCGCGACGTCACGGCTCGCCGAGTTCGTATCAGCCCGTGTGATCAGCGCCGTCAACTTCAATTCGCTGAAATAGCGTTGCAGCTCGTCCGCCGTCAGGTCGGGATTGACAGGAATGCAGGCGCAGCTCGAGGCGACCGCGATCAGGGCCAGTGCGCTGTCGGCGCCACGCGGCAGCGCAACCGCGACCCGGTCGGAAGGGACTATGCCGAGCCCGCGCAGCGTACGGACGAGATCCTGCGTCCGGTCGCGAATCGCGCCGTAGTTGAGGACCGGCCGCCCAGGGGCAAGGAGGGCCGGCGCCGCCGGCGTCTTGCGGGCATGGAAATCGAGAAGGCCGCCGATATCCGCGAATATCTTCGTTTCGGCCGTTGTGCTGGCTGACCCCTGCGGCGCTGGGAGCGTGACGTCCGACAATTCCGTTCCCTTTTGATCCGATTGGGCTATTCTTCCAAGAAGTAAGGGAACGCGTCCAGTCTGAGGTGAAGTTTTGGCCCCAAAATCTGTGGTTGAGGGGCCCTAAGCGCTTCGACGGAGTGATGGTCGGGCAGAAATCACCATGCTGGAGAATGAGCCGGTCACGGGAACGGAAGGCGGGCTGAAGCGCTGGCTCGAAGGCGTCGGTCTCGGCCACTATACCGATCTCTTCGCAGAGCACCGTCTCGATCTCGACGTCATGGAAGATCTGACCGAATCCGATCTGGTCGAGCTCGGATTGCCGCTCGGTGATCGGAAGCGGCTCCAGCGGGCCATGACCGCGTTGTTCCGGGCCGAAACAGCGGAGAAGTCCGACGCGGCGGCTCGCCCTCAACCCCGCACGGAAGTCGGGGCCGAGCGGCGTCAGCTCACCACGATGTTCTGCGACATGGTGGATTCCACTTCGCTGTCGGTGCAGTTCGATCCCGAAGACGTGCGCGACATGATCGCGAGCTTCCGCGAAACCTGTGTCCGCGTGGTGAAGCATTACGAAGGTTTTGCCGCTCGCTTCGTCGGCGACGGTATTTTGGTCTATTTCGGCTATCCGACCGCACATGAGGATGACGCCGAGCGCGCGGTGCGCGCGGGGCTCGAGATCGTGCGGGTGCTATCGACAGCGCGCGCGGTCGAGCCGCGTGGTGCGCTCAGCCACTCACCCGCCGTCCGCATCGGCATCGCGACCGGTCTCGTCGTGGTTGGCGACCTCGTCGGGCAGGGCACCGAAGAGCGCGACTCCGCGGTCGGAGAAACCGTCAATCTCGCCGCGCGCCTCCAAGGTCTGGCGCCGCCCAACGGTGTGGTGATTTCCGCCTCGACCCAGTCGCTGCTGAAGGGGAAGTTCGACTACCGCGATCTCGGCGTCCACGCGCTGAAGGGTATCTCGGACAAGGCGCAGGCTTGGCACGTGATGCGGGCGTCGCGGGTGGAGACCCGCTTCGCCGCTGCCATGGGCACGCGGCTGACCCCGCTCGTCAACCGCGAGGAAGAGATTGCGCTACTGATGGGCCGCTGGCAGCAGGTCAAGGAGGGCGACGGCCAGGTCGTGGTCAAGTTCGGCGAGCCCGGCATCGGCAAGTCGCGCATCATCCAGGAAATCTTCGAGCGGATCGCCGGCGACCGCCATGGACAGGTCTCGTTCCAGTGCTCGCCCTATTACACCTCCACCGCGTTCTATCCGTTCGCCGAGCAGCTCAAATTCTCTCTCGGTCTCGATCGCGAGGATGCGTCCGCGCAGTCGCTCGCGAACCTGGAGATCGCGATCTCCGCCGCTCATGGCGACATCGAGCAGGTTGCGCCGCTGTTGGCCGCGCTGTTGTCCATTCCGATCGGTGACCGCTATCCGCCGCTCGAGCTGTCGCCGCAGCAGCAAAAGGATGCGACCGTCGCCGCGCTGGTCAATCATTTCCTCGGCCTTGCGCGCGAGCAGCCGCTGGTGATCGCATTCGAGGATTTGCACTGGATCGACCCGACTTCCCGTGAGGTGATCGATCTCCTGGTCGACCGGGCACAGAACCGGCCGATCCTGGTGATCATGACCGCGCGCACCGAATTCCAGCCGAGCTGGAGCGCCCATTCGCACATTACGACGCTGGTGCTGAACCGGTTGAGCCGGCAGTTGCGCGCGACGCTGGTCGAGCGCGTGGCGGGACGCGAGCTTCCCAAGGAGGTCGTCGAGGAGATCATCGTCAAGACCGACGGCGTGCCGCTGTTTCTGGAAGAGCTGACCAAGACGGTTCTGGAATCCAACCTCCTGACCGAGCGGCACGGGCGCTACGTGCTGTCGGGCCCGTGGCGGCAGCTCGCGATCCCCGCGACGCTGACGGACTCGCTGATGGCGCGACTGGACCGGATGGGGCCGTTCAAGCGGATCGCGCAGATCGGCGCCACCATCGGCCGCGAATTCTCCTACGAGACGCTGCACGCGGTCGCCAATACGCCCGCCGAACAGATCGAGGCCGCGCTCAATCATCTGGAGGAGGCCGGGCTGATCATGCGCCGCGGCCATCCGCCGGACGCGCTCTACTCCTTCAAGCACGTGATGATCCAGAACGCCGCGCATGCGAGCCTGTTGCACAGCGAGCGGCGCAAGCTGCATTCCCGGATCGCCCAGGTGCTCGCCGAGATGTATCCGGAGAAGACCGAGCGCGAACCGGAGCTGCTCGCCCATCATTTGACCGAATCCGGCCAGAGCGAGGGGGCCGCCAGCTTCTGGCTCAAGGCCGGCAAGCAAGCGGCCAAGAGCGGCGCCAATCTGGAGGCGATCGGCCATCTGCGCCGGGGCTTAAGCGTCGTCCAAGCCAATGCGCGCATGCAGGGCGCCGACGAGATGGAGCTCGAGCTGCGCATCGCGCTCGGCAACGCACTGATCGCCGCCAAGGGCTATGCCGTGCAGGAGGTCGAGGAGAACTACATCCGCGCCCTCGAACTCGGCCAGCAGCTCGACGACGACGAAAAGGCCTTCGCCGCCACGCGCGGGCTCTGGGTCTGTCATTTCATCCGCGCCGATCTCACCCGCGCGCACGATCTCAGTGTCGAGCTGTTGAAATTCGCCAAGCGCGAGCGGCTGAACGAGCGGACGCAGCCGGCGCAGCAGACCGGCTATCTGATCGAGGCGCACCGCTCGATCGCGATGACCATGCTCTATCGCGGGCGCTTTGCCGCGTCCCAGCATCATTTGCACCGTTGCATCAACCTCTACAGCCCCGATCTGCACTCCGACCTGATGGAGCGGCACGGCACTGATCCCGGCGTCGTCTCGCTGTCCTATCTCGGCTATCTCCTGTGGTTCCTCGGCCGGCCCGACGCGGCGCGCCAGCACAGCGAGCAGGCGATCGCAAACGCCGAGAAGATCCGCCACCCCTTCACGCTCGCCTTCGCGCTCGTGTTCGGCGCCTATCTTTGCCAGCACTTGCGCGATGTCGAGGGCACGCGCGACCACGCCAACCGCGCCATGATCATCGCCACCGAGCACAATTTCCTGCACTGGAAGCAGCAGGCGACGATCCTGCGCGGCTGGGCGCTGGCGCAGCTCGGCGAGGCCGACGAAGGCCTCAGCCAGATGCGGTTTGGCCTCGACGAATACGAGGCGATGGATTCCTGGCTCGCCGGCTGCTGGTTCCGCTGCCTGCTCGCGGAGGCCTACGCCAAGGTCGGCATGCGCGATGCCGCCTTACGCGCGCTGGACGGCGCGCTCGCGACCGCAAGACGGACCGGCGATCACTCCTACCTCGCCGAAGTCTACCGCCTGCAAGGCGAGATCACCCTGTCGGACGGCGATCCGGCTTCGGTACAGGAGGCCGAAGAACTGTTCGGCCTGTCGCTGGAGATCGCCCGCAAGCAGGGCGCGCTGTCCTGGGAGCTTCGCACCGCCGTCAGCCTCGCGCGCCTGTCGCACGAAGCCGGCAAGCGCGAGCACGCAAGTCTCCTGCTCGCACCGATCGTCGGCAAGTTCAGCGAGGGCTTTTACACGCCGGACCTGAAACAGGCGATGCAACTGATCAACGAGCTCGGCGCGGACGCGCCTGTTCGTGAACAGGCCGATCCCGTGAGATGAGCGATCTTGCCGCCGCGCGTGCGCGTTACGTGGAGCTGATCGCAAAGCGCGAACGGATCTCCTCACCGCGTCTGCTCGAAGCCCTCGCCGCCGTTCCGCGCGAGGAGTTTTTGGCGAAGGGACCCTGGCGCATCAAGAGCGAGGCGGCGCGCAGCTATCGGCTGACGCCGGATGCCGATCCCGTTCATCTCCAGGACAATGTGCTGGTCGCGATCGATGCGCGCCGCAAGCTCGATACCGGATTGCCGAGCCTGTGGGCGCATTTCATCGATTTGCTCGACGTCGGGGAAAAAGACCGCGTGGTCCAGATCGGCTGCGGGCTCGGCTATTTCTCGGCCGTGCTGTCGAAGATCGTGGGTCCAAAGGGCAGGGTGCAGGCAATCGAATGCGACGAGCGGCTTGCGGCGCGCGCCGCGACCTATCTTCGCGCCTATCGCAACGTCGCGGTCGTCCGTGCTGACGGATGCGAGGACATCGGCGAACCCGCCGACGTGATCATCGTGCATGCCGGTTTCTCGTCTCCGCATCCGCTCTGGCTCCGCTCGCTTCGCCCCCGCGGCCGCCTTCTGGTGCCGCTGACCCAGCGGGACCGCGAAGGCGCGGCCCTCAAGATCACGCGCAAGGGCAAGGGGTTCGAAGCCGAGGCGGTGCAGCAGATCCGGATCTTCCCCGGCCAGGGTCGAGGTGTGACCGCGCTCGACGACCGCGTCGCCGATTGGTGGCAGCGGGCCTCGGCGCTGGCGCCGCTGCGCTTTCGCGGCATCGAGCAGGGGTTGCCGTTGGATGGCTAATGCTTTGTTTCATTTTACCTTGATTGCGAATGTAAGTATCCAATGCGTCTCGACGCCGCTATGACTACGGCCTGATCGCCATACGAGCGCGCGCCATGCATTCCGTTGCCCTGCTGACCGCCAGCTACGCCAAGGATATCGAACGCTTTTCGCTGCTCAGCGAGAGCATCGACACCTGGTTGACGGGCTACACGCGGCATTATGTTCTCGTTAACGATGAGGATTTGCCGCTGTTCGCGCGGTTCGCTTCTGAGAAGCGTGTCATCGTTCCGGCCTCGCGCTATTTGCCGAAATGGCTCTGGGCGCTGCCGCCGGCTCTCCAGTTCATCAGCAAACGGCGCGTCTGGCTCTCGCTGCTGTCGTCACCCGTCCATGGCTGGCACATCCAGCAGATCCTCAAGATCGCCGGCGTCCTCAATGCGCCGGAGCAGCGCGTCTGCATCCTGGATTCGGACAATCTGTTCTTCCGCGAATTCGACGTCGACCAGTACGCCGGCGCTGAGAAGACGCCGCTGTTCGTCACGCCGAAGGCCATCAGCGCCGATGCGCCCCTGCACGGCCTGTGGCTGCGCACGGTCGACCAGCTCCTCGGCGTGAAGGACAGGTCCTTCCCCGCCGACGACTATGTCGGCAACGCGCTGGTCTGGGACAAGGACACCGCGCGCGCGATGACCGACGCGATCAAGTCGGCAACGGGATTGAACTGGGTTCTGGCACTATGCCGGAAGAAGAAGTTCTCGGAATATCTCATGTACGGCCATTTCGTCGCGAACTCGCCCGCGCATCTGGCCGCCCATCGGGTCACCGAAGACAGCATCGCGGTCTCGCATTGGGACGACACGCGCCTCGACCGCCCTGCGATCGAAGCGATGATGCGCGCCGCTTTGCCCGAGCAGGTCGCGCTCTGCATCCAGTCCTATTCGTCGACCTCGATCGACGACATCCGCGATGTGTTCCGGCTGAACTCGCGCGACCGTCGCGGTCCGAGCCTGTCGCCCGATCACATGGGCGATGCGGTTGAATTTGAAGTACCGACCAAGACGCGCTGAAGAACAGCGCGCTTAAGCGTCTCTCGTAAATTTGCTGATCACGTCCATGAATGGCTTCGGCTTGAACTCGCCGTCGAGCGGCAGGGGACGGTTCGGCTGCTTGTCGGCACGGGCGAAGGTGCCGTTGATCCAGCTATAGCGATCCGAGAGTCCCCAGGTCAGGATCGAGCGTACCGGACCGCTGGTCGAGATCGCGGTCAGGAGGTCATTGACGCGCTTGGCGACGACGGCGTCGCGCTCTGCCGGCGTTCCCGTCAGCTTCTGGTCGTCGACATCGAGTTCGGTGACGAGCACCTCAAGGCCCCAGGAGCGCAGCTCGGTGACGAATTCTGCGAGCCCATGGGTGTCGATCTCGAGCTCGGCGTGCAGATGCGATTGCAGCCCCACGGCGTGCAACGGCACGCCTTGGTCGAGCAGGTCCATGATGAGATTGCGGTAGGCCGCGCGCTTCGCAATGAACGAGTCCTTCGCGGACTCGATGTCGTATTCGTTGATCGCGAGCTTGACGAAAGGATCTGCAGCGGCCGCCGTGCGGAACGCCAGCGGAATCCAGCCGTTGCCCAGGTGCTGGGTCCAGAACGTGTCGCGCCGGTCTTTTGGACTGCGGGGATTGTCCGGGATCGGCTCGTTGACGACGTCCCACGACGTCAGCTTGTCTTTATAATAGGAGACGACGGTGCCGATGTGATCGACATAGGCGCGCTCGACGCCTTTGGAATCCTTGATCTGCTTGGTCCAGTCCGGAATGTCGTAATACCAGGCGAGCGCGTGGCCGCGCATCGTCAGATCGTTCTGCCGGGCGAAGTCCAGGATCGCGTCGGCGCGTTCGAAGGCGAAGGTGTGCGCGTCCGGGCGCAGCATCGGCCATTTCAGCTCGAGCACCGGAACCACCTGCGTGCAATAGGTGCTGATGGCTTCGCCGAGCCTCGGATCGGCTTGCAGGTCCCAGAGCGTGGCCGCGGCGCCAAATCCCGGACGACGCTGGGCGAGTTTCGATGCCGGTGCTGCGGACGCCGATGTGCCCGCGGCGAGTGCTGCGGCGCTGCCGAGGAGAAATTCGCGTCTGTCGAGCCTGGTCACGGCATTCCTTATCGAGCCCACGCGCCATCGTACCAAGCGGTGCCTTGCAACGCCGGGGTTTTCCCTCGTTGGGTTAACTTTGCCATCTACGAAACATGGTTCCTTTTGAGGATCGCGCGCTCCCGTTCCGGGAAGGGCAAATTTAACGCTACCGCGCGAAAGCGGCCTCAAAGCCTCATTGGCCGCCCGATCTCCAGACTTATGTGACACTCTTGAGAGATGCTGCGGCGCAGTTCGTTCGCCCCGCCAAGGTCCGATTGATTAACGGCCGTCACACTATCAACATCGTTGCCGGTCCCGTGCTCGCATGCTGAATCGCCATTTCTCGATTTATCTGGTCGCCTACATCCTGCCTGCGGCCGTGGGCTTCTTCGCCGTCACGGCCTACACACGGCTGCTGACGCCGGCGGAGTACGGCGTCTATGTCGTCGGCATCAGCCTGGCCGGCATTCTGGGCGCGATCTTCTTCGCCTGGATCAAGCTCTCGGTGTCGCGCTATCAGGCGATGTCGGCCGAGATCGATTTCCGCGGCACGGCGATGGTTGCGTTCGGGCTCACCGTGGCTGTGCTCTGTGCCACGACCCCGCTGGTCTTCCTGTTCCGCAGCGATCTCAGCGTCGGGCTGCTGCTTGCCAGCATGTTCGTCGCGATCATGGCCAACGCAGTCGATGTCGGCCAGGAGTTCGAGCGCGCCAAATTGCGTCCCTACAGGTTTGCGGCGATCTCGATCGTGCGCAGCGTGTCGAGCGTCGGCTTTGGCCTGCTCGGCGTCTGGCTCGGCTGGGGTGGATTGGGGCTGCTCGCCGCATTCGGCCTGGGTTCGCTCACCGGGATCATCCTCAACCTCGTCGGCGACCGCAGCAGGATCGCGCGGTTCCAGCGCAGCCAGTTCATGCAGCTTGCGCGCTACGGTCTGCCGTTGACGCTGGCCGGATTGTCCGTTGCGGTCTATTCGGCCTGCGACCGGCTCATTGTCGCTTATTTGCTCGGCAAGGACGCCGCCGGCATCTTTGGCGTCGCCGCCGATCTGCCGCGCCAGTTCATGGTCATGATTGCCTCCAGCGTCGCCGCGGCGACCGTGCCACTGGTGTTCCGGTCATTGTCGGAGAAAAACAACGACACGACGCGGGAGCGGCTGAGCGAGAGCCTCGAACTGCTGCTCGTCGTGGTCGCGCCCGTCGCCGTCTGGCTCGCGCTTGCAGCCGATCAGGTCGCCGGCACGCTCGTCGGCGTCGACTTTCGCGCCGGCGTGTCGGCGCTGCTGCCGACCCTGGTGCTCGCGCGCTTTTTCGGCATCGCCAATCAATTCTACGTGCAGATCAGCTTCCAGCTTGCCGAACGGCCGTTCATGCTGGCGGCGCAGTCTTTCCTCACGCTGGTCGTCAGCGTGGCATTGATGTTCGCGCTGGTGGCCGGCTACGGCCTCTACGGCGCGGCGTTGGCGACGCTCGCGACCGAGGCGATCGGCCTCCTTGTTGCCGTCGTCCTGATGCATCGCGCCCACCCGCTCCCGTTCGATCTCCACCGCCTCGCCGGTGTTGCCGCCTCCGCTGCGGCGATGGCGGTTGCCATTCTCGTTGCACGACCGCAGGTCGATGGCTCCGGCTTCGTCCCGCTCGTCGTCGTGAGCCTCGCCGGCGGGCTCGCTTATGCGGCTGGCGCCTGGTTGCTGAATGTCGCAAATGTCCGGACGCTGTCGCTGCGTTTCCTGCGAACGTTCAACCGTAAGGCGCTGGGCGTTTAGCATGCGTCCGTCGGGGCCTCGGCGCCCGGCCTGGGCGCCAGCTGCGTCACCGAACCCCGGACATTCTGCCGCCGCGTTAGACCGCCAGCTTCGGGCCAGCCACGGCTGCACGCCGCCCTTCCGCCTGCGCGAGCCGTCCTATATGAGAGATTTTGTCGCCGGAACGTGCCGAATCTCGCCACAGACGGAACGTAAGGCGGCTGCGATTTCTTAATGTAAAGATCGCAATCTGACACGTGACGGCACAACGGACTGGCATTTCGACCGAGGATGGCATGAAAAACCGACTGACAACGACGCAATCCACCATGACGATGCGGCGTTGGGGGCCTCCCGGAATTGCGACCTTGGCGGCGATTGTCGCATTGGCGTCGGCGTCCCCGGCCATCGCGGCTAAGCAGGCGCGCCAGCCGGCCGAGGCGGTGGCGCCGCGCGCGGCCGGCGAGCCGATCATGGCAATCGTGTCGATCAAGAGCCAGCAGGTCACCTTCTACGACGCCGACGGCTGGATTTTTCGCGCGCCGGTGTCCACGGGCACCACGGGTCGCGAGACGCCCGCCGGCGTGTTCGCCATCGTCGAGAAGGACAAGGACCACCATTCGACGATGTATGACGATGCCTGGATGCCGAACATGCAGCGCATCACCTGGAACGGCATCGCGCTGCATGGCGGGCCGCTGCCCGGCTATGCCGCTTCGCACGGCTGCGTGCGCATGCCCTTTGGCTTCGCGGAAGGCCTGTTCGAAAGGACGAACATCGGGATGCGGGTGATCATCTCGCCGAACGACGCCGCCCCGGTCGATTTCTCCCACCCCTCGCTGTTCGTACCGAAGCGGGAGGCCATCACGGCCGCGCCCGGCCGGATCGACAAGCTCTCCGGCGAGGCCGAGGAGGCCACCCGCGCCGCCGATGATGCCAAGAAGGCCGCCTCGGCCGCCGCGAAAGACGCCGCCTCGCTCCCGGCATCGCTGCGCAAGCTGGAACAGCAGAAGACCCGCGCCGACGCCGAACTCGCCTTCGCCGACAAGAAGCTCGCGACTGCCAAGACCGATCAGGCGCGGGCGCAGGCCGAGGAGCTGAAGCAGAAGGTTGCCACCAAGGCTGCCGACGCTGCGTCGGCGCTTGATGCTGCCAAGGCGGCCGCGCAGCCGAAGCGCGACGCCGTCGCCGCCACCAAGGAAGCCGCGAAGGTCGCGGCGACGAAGAAGGCGGATGCCGTGAAGGCTGCGACCGACGCAAAACTCGCGCTCGAGCCGGTCTCGGTCTACATCAGCCGTGCGACGCAGAAACTCTACGTGCGGCGGAACACGCACAAGCCGGCGCCGGATGGCGGCGGCGAGGTGTTCGACACCAGCATCGAGGTTCCCGTCACCATCCGCAATCCGGACCAGCCGCTCGGCACGCATATTTTCACGGCGATGGCGAAGAACGACACGGGCCTGCGCTGGAGCGTGGTCACGATCGAAAGCGGCGACGACGCCAAGGACGCGCTCGACCGCATCACCATCCCGCAGGAGGTGTGGGATCGCATCGCGCCGACGGCATTGCCGCGCTCGTCGATCGTTATCTCGGACGAGCCGCTGAGCGCCGAGACCAACTACCGAACCGAGTTCGTTGCCGTGCTGAGCAACCATCCGCAGGGCGGCTTCATCACGCGCAAGCCGACGGCGGCGCCGCCGATGGAAATGGCAAGCGACGACGGCTGGGACAATGGCGGCAACGGTTTTGGTTTCTTTTTCCAGCAGCCGGCCCCGCAACCGGTCAATCCGCGCCGCCAGCGCGGCGGGCAGTATCAGTATTATCAGCCCGCACAGCCGATGCAGCGGAGTTTTTGGTAAGGCGCGCCAGACCGAAGCCCGCCGCTACCGGCGCGCTTCGATCACGATAGCCTGGATCTTGCCCTCGACCGCTCCGGACCCATGGCGCGTCCGGATCGCCTCGGCAACGATGTCCGTTGCAGCCTGAAGCTTGCTGGCATCCCTTGCCTCGATCTCGCTGCGCAGCGGCGTGCCCTGGCAGAGGGCGATTGCGACGTACTCGGGCGACGGCGCGCGGCTTATCTCGGATCGCGTTTCGATCGCAATGTCATGGAAGCCTGCGCGTTCGAGGTCGGTTCTGATCACGGCCTTGTCGTAATAGCCGTGCGGCGTCCGGACCATGAAACGGGGCGGGTCATCGGGAAACAGCTTTTCGAGCGCGACCGTTGCCTCATGCGTCAGCACATTGTCCTCGATGCGATCCCAGACGTTGAACACGAACGTGCCATCGCCCTTCAGGACGCGCTTCACTTCGCCGTAAGCCTTGATGCGGTCCGGAAAGAACATGGCGCCGAACTGGCAGCAGACCACGTCGAAGGCGGCGTCGCCGAAGGGCAGGGCCGACCCGTCCGCCTGGCGCCATGAGATGCGATCGTCATCTGCCTGACGTTGCGCCGCGACCGCCAGCATCGGCTCGTTGAGGTCGGTCGCGACATAACGGACGCCGCGCGGCAACGCCGCCGCCACGGCGCGCGTCACTGCGCCCGTGCCCGCCGCGATCTCGAGCAGCACGGAGGGAGAGCGGGCCGCGACACGTCTTGCGATGTCCTCCGCGTAGACGGCGAAGATCATCGGTACCAGATATTCGTCGTAGAGTTTTGGGATCGAGCCGGCGAAAACCTTGTCAGTGTTGGACATGCTTGCCTCGCTGAAGGTTCGGACACGAGGCTCATGTTACCATGGATTGCCGTCTACCGCGCCAGCAGCGAGGTGGACCCGGTCGGTGACCTGCCCTACGATTTCGTCCCGCCGACCTCGCGGATCGGCCGCGTGCCGTCCCAGTTCATCGCCGCCTGCCTGACACGCTCGAAGAACGGCCCCTTGGTGCCGCTGATGTCGGAGATCTCGATCACGGTGCCCGGGTGGGCCTGAGTGTCGAAATAGGCAAAGCGCCCCTTGTCGCCGCCGATCTGGCCCTCATGGCCGATCCTGTAGCCGAGCCCGAGCGCTCTGTCGTAGAGCGCCTGGTAGTAGTGACTCCAGTAGGACATGTGCTGGAGGCCTTCATGGCCGGAATCGAGAAACTCCCTGTACAGCGAGGGCGCGTCGTTGCGCTGCTGGATCAATTCGATCTGGAGATCGCCGGAATTGGCCAGCGCAATGCTCATCTCGACGGCGGAATTTTCGCCGCGATGCCGGAACCAGTCGGTCTTGACGCGGTCCATGTAGTACCAGGGACCGACGCCCATCACCTCGATCCAGTGCTTCATCGCGGCGTGGATGTCCCGCACCACATATCCGTTCTGGCGCACGGCGCCGAAGATGCGGCTCATGCCAGCGCTCCCCTTGTCAGTCCAATCACGTCAGCACTATCGCACATGACAGCGGGACGCTGTCGGGCGAGTTCGGCCTGCATGGTTCGAGACGCCCGCTTTGCGGGCTCCTCACCATGAGGGTCTGATACCTTGCCGCGAAACGGGACCTCATCCTGAGGGCCCGCCGCAGGCGGGCGTCTCGAAGGATGGCCGCACGCAAGCTTTCCGCTACGTTCCTTGCTCACTTGACCTCGATGCCCGCATCCTTGGCAACCTGCTTCCAGGCCGCGATATCGCGGGCGTTGATGTCGCGCTGCTCGTCGCCGGGCACGAATTGCGGCGTGATACCGAGGCCGAGAAGCTTCTGCTTCACCTCGGCATCGCCGAGTGCGTCCTTCAACGCCGCGGACAATTTTTGTGCGATCGGCGGAGCAAGGCCCGCGGGGGCATACATCGCCCAGGACAGGCTGCGGTCGAACGGCACGCCCTGTTCCTTGTAGCTTGCGACATCCGGCAGGCTTGGCGAGCGCTCGCCGCAGGCAGCCAGCGCCTTGATCGAGCCGTCCTTCACCAGCGGCGTCGCGGTCGCCATGTCGAGCGTCGCCAGCGAAATGTGGCCGCCGAGCAAATCGCCGGCCAGTTTAGCGATGCCGTTGAACGGCACGTGATCCATCTTGATTCCGGTCTGCTGCATCAGGATTTCCGCGCAGAATTGTCCGGTCGAGCCCACGCCCCAGCTTCCGTACTGGATCGGCTCGCCCTTCTTGGCGAGCGCGATCAGGCCCTTGATGTCGTTGGCGGCAAAGTCCTTGGTCGCCACCAGCATGATCGAGGACGTCCCGATGCGCCCGATCGTCGTGAAATCCTTGATCGAATCGTAGGGCAGTTTTGGATAGATCGCCGGCGCCAGCACGTGCGTGGTCATGCCGCCGACAGTGATGGTGTAGCCGTCATTCGCCGACGCCGCGACCATCTGCGTGCCGAGCGTGCCGGCAGCTCCGGTGTGGTTCTCGATATAGACGCTCTGTCCAAGCGTCTTGCCCATCTTATCGCCGAGCAGCCGCCCGATCACGTCGCCGCCGCCACCGGCCGCATAAGGCAGCAGCATCCTGATCTTGTGCGTGGGATAGGCGGCTGGATCCTCGGCGCGCGCAGGCAGCGCCGCCGAGAGCAATGCGAGCAATGAGAGCGTGATCGTGCGCAGCTTCATGGTGTCTTTCCCCTAATCCTCGAACCGAAACCGGAATGCCTCGCCATGCCGGATCACGCGCCCGGCGGTCGGCGCCGGAAAATGGCCGGTGAGCAGATAGCTCGGCGTATCCGCGAGCTCTTCGAGCAACGCGAGCCGCGTTGCGATCGCAGCGGCCGGATCGACATCGGCGGCGTTCGACAGCCACGGCGCAGCACACTGGATCGGATGATGGATGACATCGCCCGACATCACTGCGTGATCGTGGCCGCCATTGAGATGGATCTGCATGTTGCCGGCGGTGTGGCCCGGCGCCGGCGCGAAGCGCAAGGCGGCATCGCGATCGCTAAACAAGCGATGATCGGTCTCGACGAACTCGGCAAGGCCCGCCGCGACTACCGGCAGCACCGAATCCTCGAACGAGCCGTGGTTCACCGGGTTGTTCGGCGCGGCATTGTGCGCGGCTTCGAAATGCCGGTACTCGTCTCGGCCCATCAGATAGCGCGCGCTGGGGAAGGTCGGCACCCAGCGGCCGTCGAGGAGGCGCGTGTTCCAGCCGACGTGGTCGACATGCAAATGCGTGCACATCACGAAGTCGACTTGTTCGGGCTTGACGCCGAGCGCCTGCATGTTTTCGAGATAGGGCTGGTTGAGGTTGTTCCAAGCCGGGACGCGCGGCCGCTGCTTGTGATTGCCGCAGCAGGTGTCGACGATGGCAGTCCAGCGCGGCGTGCGCACGAGATACGAATGGTGGCTGAGGATGAAGCGGCCGGTCTCCGGCTCGATATAGCGATGATCGAGCCAGCTCCGGTTCGCCGCGATCACCTCGTCGGTGACGTTGGCGAACAGCCAGGTCTTGTCGAACGCGAGCGCGGGGATCTCGCTGACGAGGTCGATCCGCATGCTGCCGATCCGGACCTGCCGCATTTGCTCAGTTCTTCAGGAGATCGCCGAACGGCACCCAGCGCGTGCCGTCGAAACGGATCAGCTGGAGACTCGTCATCGGCGTGTAATGCTCGGGCGAATTGTTGACCGCGGTGCCGTTGATCAGCATCGGCAGGCGCACGTCCTTCATGGTCGTTGCCTGTTTCATCACATTGGCGCGGGTGAGGTCGTTGCCGGCACTTTTCAGCACGGTGACCAGCGTCTGCGCGATGGTGTAGCCATAGACGTTGAGCCAGTCGCTCTTGTTGGCCTCGGGCAGGTACTTGTCCATGAAGGCGAGCCATTCCTTGTAGCCGGCATCGTCCTTCGACGCCGGGTCGGTCGCATCCTTCAGATATTGGCTGGAGATGACGCCGGTGGAATTGTCCTTGCCCGCCGGCGCCAGCACGCCGCTGATCGAGGCCGAGACGTTGGAGATGATGGTGACAGGCTTCCAGCCAATCTCGCCGATCTTGCGGATCGCCTGCGCGGCAAATTTCGGCGTTGCCGCCACCAGCACCACGTCTGCGCCGGCGGTCTTCAGTTGCAGGATCTGGGTGTCCACGGTCGGCGCCGAGGTCTCGTAGGCCGCGCGCGCCACGATCGCCTCGCCACTGCCGAGGCCTTCTTCCAGCGCCTTCAGATAATCCTTGCCGAGATCGTCGTTCTGATAGAGCACGCCGATCTTCGCGCTGGAATGGCTGGCCTTGATGTATCTGGCGTAGGCGATCGCCTCGTCGCGATAGGTCGGCTGCCAGCCGACGGTCCACGGAAAATTCTTTGGATCGTCCCACTTCGCCGCGCCCGAGCCCAGGAAGAGCTGCGGCACCTTGCGGTCGTTGAGATATTTGTGCACGGCGCTGTTGGTCGGTGTGCCGACGCCGCCGAAGATCAGCAGCACTTCCTCGCTCTCGACCAGCCGCCGCGTCTGCTCCACCGTCTTCGGCGGGCTGTAGGCATCATCCGCGATGATCATCTGGATGCGGCGTCCGTTGACGCCACCGTCGTCGTTCACCTTGCGGAAATACGCCTCCGCCGATTTCGCGATCTGGGCGAAGGCCGACACCGGGCCGCTCAGCGGCGCGGTGGTGCCGATCTTGATGGTCTTGTCGTCGGCGCCGGGATCGTATTTGCTTTGGGCCTGAGCGGTGCTTGTTGCGAGCATCGGCAACAGGATGCAGGCCGCGCGAAGGCGGGCGAAGCGCGCCATGACGTCGTCTCCCCAAATTTGCTCTCCGCTTCTCAAGGCGCGGAGTTGAAACGAACGATCGTTCGTACGGTTGACTAGCGAACGATCGTTCGTTAGTCAAGCCACCATGGCTGTCCACACCACCAGCGCGGCAGAGGCGGCTGCGCCCACCACCCGCGAGCGCATCCTCGCCGAAGCGCTCGATCTGTTTGCGCACAGCGGATATGGCGGCGCCTCGATGCGCGAGCTCGCGCGTCGCGTCGGCATCCGCGAGAGCAGTCTCTACAACCATTTCGCCGGCAAGGCCGCGATCCTGGAGGCGATCGTCAGCGAACATGGGCCGGCAAGCTCGGCGAGCCGGCTGGAGGAGCCGCGCTACAAGCAACTTGCGCGCCAGCCCGCCGCGTTCTGCCGGCAGTTTGCATTGGACCTCGTCGAGCAATGGTCCGATCCGCGCGAGCACCAGTTCCAGAAGGTCATCACCGCCGAGCGCAACCGCGTGCCCGGCATCCGCGCCAAATTCGCCGATCATTTTTACGCGCGCGAGCAAAGCATGATGACGGATTATTTTCGCGGCTTTGCGCTCGCCGGCCTGGTCTCGACGCCGGATCCGCGTGAGACCGCGCGGCTGTTCGCGGCCGGGCTCATCTACATCCGTCTCGAACATTACGTGATGGGCGCGGCACCGTCGCCGCGGCCGAAGGTGATCGAGGCGATCGACCGCTATCTCGCCTTCTTCCTGTCGCTGATCGCGGCGGATGGCGGGGCGCAGGACAACAAGAAACGAAAAGCCAAGGGAGAGAAACGTGGCAAGGCTGCCCCTGATTGATCCGGAGACGACGAGCGGCGACATCCGCGCTTCGTTCGACCGCATGCCGGTCAAGCTGAATATTTTCCGCATGATGGCCCACGCCGAGGCCAACATGATCCCGGCGATGCGGCTCGGCAATTCGATCTTGCACAAGCAGAAGCTCGGCGCCGTCAACCGCGAGCTCCTGATCCTGCAGGCCGCGCAGCTCGAAGGCGGCGCCTATGAATGGCGCCAGCACGTGCCGATCGCGGTTGGCGTCGGCTGCACGCAAGCACAGATCGATGCGGTCGAGCGCGCCGACTACGATGCCGCCGCCTTAAGCGATGCCGAGCGCGCGCTGCTGAAGCTCGGCCGCGAGGTGGTCGAGAACGTCCGCGTTCCCGAAGCCACGTTCGCTGCCGCGCGAAAACACTTCAGCGACCAGGAGATCGTCGAATCCATCGTCGCCCTCGGCTTCTACATGATGATGGCGCGTCTCACCGAGGCGACCGAGACCGATCTCGATCCCGCCGCCGGCATGAAAGTCTACGACGGCGGCAAGAAGCCGGGCGCCTGAGATGACGGATACCGATAGCAAGCCGGACCGTTACGTCCGCCCGCCAAGCGCCGAGTCATTGGGCGAAGCGCCTGGCAGGGGACGTCTCAAAGGGCGCCGCATCCTGATCGTCGGCGGTGGACAACGGGTGTTCGACGCCGCCACCGATCCGATCGGCAATGGCCGCGCTATGAGCATTCTTTGCGCCCGCGAAGGCGCGAAGGTCGCGGTCGCCGACCTCAACCACACCTCGGCCGGGCAGACGGTGAAGCGCATCACCGACGACGGCGGCGAAGCCTTTACGATTACTTCCGACGTCACGTCGGAGGCCGACGTCATGCGCATGATCGACGAGGCGCATCGCGCCATGGGCGGCCTCGACGGCATGGTGCTCAATATCGGCACCTTCGGCAAGGTCGGCCTCGATGCCGTCAGCCCCGAGGAGTGGAACAGGATCTACGACGTCAACGTCCGCGGCCCGATGCTGTGCTGCCGCGCCGCGATGCCGAAGTTCGACGATGGCGGCGCCGTCGTGTTCATCTCCTCGATCGCCGCACTGAAGGCCGGCTCGCAGATGGCGGTGTATGATTCATCGAAAGCCGCGCTCGGCGGCCTGATGCGCAACATCGCCCATCTCGGATCGCGCCGCGGCATCCGCGCCAATCTTGTCTATCCCGGCCTCGTCGACACGCCGAACGGCCGCGAGGCCGGCGCCGGCCGACCCCACCGCGGCAAGGGCCACGTTCCCTTCGGCCGCCAGGCGACAGCCTGGGAAATCGCCTACGCCGTGCTGTTCTTCCTCTCGGACGAGAGCGTCTACGTCACCGCGCAAACGCTCGCGGTGGATAGTGGTTTGAGCGGAATGTAAGACGCAAGCGCAATCCTGCACCGCGGAATTGGACACACCCGCCGAAGCAGAGGCCTCTCTTCATTGCGGCGGGGCCGCAATCGTCCGGGTTTGCAATGCGTTCATCTGCTCAAGTGCTTTCAGGAGAGCCTCGCACGCCTTCTCGGCTTCAGCGAAGGTATTGAAGGGGGAGCCGCCAAGTTTGATTGCGGACTTGTTCACCTGGACGGGTCGCCATGAGGCAACCAGGCCCGGCTTTCCGTGAAGGCCAGGACCGGTGCGGTTTTCGTTACTGATCACAAACGAAAATCCGCCGCTGCATGCCATCCAGATTTCAAGCTCATTCACCGGAGTATCGATGCGAGCAAAGTGCAGGGCCATATGACTCTCCAGAGTTTGCTCCGCGGAATTGGCCACGGGCGCAAGTCGTCAGTGCTCACCTGTGCGAATCCCGGGCGGCCGCAATGCCCGAGGTCTCTGATCCCTCGGCTCTCCATGCCGTTAAGTCGCCCGGGAGCAGAATGGGATCGGTCTCAACTTGCTTGTTGCGGTTAACCCCTAAGCCAATGAGCCCGCCCAATACCAACGCGGAGCCTGCAATCATCAACCAGTGCGGCAAGTCCAACACGGGCATTGCAATTCTCCCACTGAAAGGAGCGCGTTACGCAATTGCCTAGCCGAAGCGCGAAACGGATAACCCAATGTATGGATTATTACGGTACTCCGAACTTCGTGCAAGGCACCAAAAAGGGGTGTATTTCTGACCTAAATTCCGCCGGACAAGGGCAAGAGGAGGCGGCTCCTCAGTTGGCCGACGCCAGTTTCCATCCGTACCGCCATCCCGAGATTCAGATTGCGCGCGATAGCCATTCCCTCTAATGGTTTTGTACAATTGACCAAATTAAATGGTCGCGCGCCGAAGGGCGCGGTTTGGGTGGAAGCGCGCATGCCGCAGGCGGATGGGTTTGGTTTGGCGGGCGTGATCGGCATGCCGGTCGCGCATTCGCGCTCGCCCGTCATTCACAATTACTGGCTGAAGGCCCACGGCATCCGCGGCGCCTATGTCCCGCTCGCCGTGGGGCCGGAGCGGCTGGAGGATGCGCTCCGCGGACTTGTCGCGCTCGGCTTCCGCGGATGCAACGTCACCATGCCGCACAAGCAGACGGCGATGCCGCTGCTCGACCGCGTCAACGAGACCGCGAAGCGCATCGGTGCCGTCAACACCATCGTCGTCGAGGAAGACGGCACGCTCTCCGGCTTCAACAATGACGGCAACGGTTTTGTCCAGAACCTGCGCGATGCCAGGCCCGACTGGCGCGGCGACGCCGGGCCGATCCTTTTGTTGGGCGCCGGCGGCGCATCGCGTGCCGTGGTCGTGGCGCTGCTCGAAAACGGCGCGCGCGAGATACGCATCGCCAACCGCACGGCGGAGAAGGCGCAGGCCCTTGCAAACGACTTCGGTTCCGCCATCCGCCCGGTTGCCTGGGACGATCGCGGCGCGGCGCTCGGCGATGTCGCCCTCCTCGTCAACTGCACCGATCGTGGCATGGTCGGCAAGAGCGCGCTGGAGATCGACCTGTCGCGCTTGAGGCCCGAAACGCTCACCGCCGATCTCATCTACACGCCGCTGGAGACGCCGTTCCTGGCTGACGCGCGTGCGCGCGGCTGCGTGACCGTGAACGGGCTCGGCCTCCTGCTCAACCAGGCCCGGCTCGCCTTCAAGGCCTGGTTCGGCGTGATGCCCGACGTGACGCCCGCGCTGATCAAGGCGATCGAAGCGACGTTCTGACACGCACAATGGGGAGTTCTGCGCCATGACACTGCCGGCGTCCCCCAGGATCGATTGCCACGTCCACGCCATCGATCCCGCCCGCTTTCCCTATTCGGACGACACGCCATACCGTCCAAGCGGGCAGGAGATCGCGCCCGCGTCACAGCTCATCCGCGTGTTCGACGCCTTCGACATCAAGCACGCGCTGATCGTCGCCACCAACACCGGTTACGGCAGCGACAGCCGCATCCTGCTCGACACCCTGAGTCAGGGCGGCGGCCGCTTCAAGGGTGTCGCGGTGGTCGAGAACGACGTCGGTATCAGCGAGCTCGAACGTTTGAAGGCGGCCGGCGTGATCGGCGTCGCCTTCAACGTGCCGTTCCACGGCGCCGATTATTATCGCGACACCGCGCCGCTGCTGGAGAAGCTGACCAGCCTCGGCCTGTTCCTCCAGATCCAGGTCGAGCAGGACCAGCTGCTCGACCTTCTGCCGCTGATCGAAAAATCAAATGTGAGCCTGGTGTTCGACCATTGCGGTCGTCCCTCGGTCGTGCAGGACGTGAGGGGCAAAGCATTCCAGGCGCTGCTGGCGATCGGTCGCGAGCGCGACGCGCATGTCAAACTGTCCGGCTATTACAAGTTCGCGCAGCAGCCGCATCCTTACGAGGACGCCTGGCCATTCATCGCCGCACTGGTCGAAGCCTTCACGCTCGATCGCTGCGTCTGGGGCTCGGACTATCCGTTCCTGCGCGCAGCCGAACGGCTTGACTACGGGCCGCTGCTCGCGGTGCTGACAAAACTGTTTCCGGATCCGGACGACCAGCACCGCCTGCTCTGGCGCACGCCGGCAAGGCTGCTCGGCTTCGACGGCGCGGCAGATCAAGCATAACAAGACAACAAAGGGGAGGAGACATCATGAGGCACCTTGCAGGGACGGCCGTCGTGGCGATCGCGGCAGCGCTAGGCGCAAATGGCGCGCAGGCGCAGAGCACGGTCTACATCCCCGATGTCATCGAGCTCTCCGGCCCCGGCGCGGTGTCGGGCACCAACTGGCGCGACGGGGTCGCACTCGCCGTTGACGAGATCAACACTGCCGGCGGCATCCTGGGCCGAAAGATCCAGACCGAGCATCTGGATACCCAGAGCAACCCCGGCGTCTCGCGTGCGCAGGTGCAGAAGGTTTTGGACAGGGATCCCTATGTCGTGCTCGGGCCGATCTATTCCGGCTCGGTCAAGGTCAACATGGCGCTGACGCAACAAGCCGAGATCCCGCAGATCGTCGGCGCCGAGGCGGCCGACATCACCACGCAAGGAAACCCCTGGGTGTTCCGCACCGCCTTCGGCCAGCAATTCTCGATGCCGAAGATCGCCAACTATCTGCACGACAAGCTCAAGGTGAAGACAGTTGCGCTGGTCTGGGTCAACAATGATTTCGGCAAGGGCGGCCACGACAATTTCGCCAAGGAGATGAAGGCGCGCAACATCGAGATCGCGGCCGACATCTCCACCGAGCAGGGCCAGGTCGATTTCGGCTCCGATGTGATCAAGCTCAAGGGCGCCAAGGCCGACGCCGTTTTCGTCTACACCAACGAGGAGGAGAGCGCCCGCTTCCTGATCGAGGCGAAGCGGCAGGGTCTTTCGACCCCGCTGTTCGGCGAGACCACGCTGCTCAGCCAGAAGGTGGTCGAGCTCGCCGGTCCCGCCGCCAACGGCGTGCGCGGCCATGTCGGCCTTTCCGCCGATGCACCGGTGCAGGCGATCGAGGATTTCACCAGGAAGTTCAGCGAGCGCTACAAATACCGGCCCGACCATAACGGCATCAAGGGCTACACCGCCGTCTATCTCGTCAAATACGTGACCGAGAAAGTCGGAAAGTTCGACAGCAAGGCGTTTGGCGCCGCGATGAAGGGCCTGACGCTGGCGCCGGAGAAGGCGCCTGGCATGCTGATGGAGGCAAGCTGGGACCAGAACGGCGACATCGACCGCGCCAGTTTTCTCGCCGAGATCGTCGACGGCAAGCAGAAGATCGTCGAGACGCTGCCGAAGCTGAAGAGCGGAAAGGGCGAGTGAGCAGCCCTCCCGCTGCAATGACGCAAGCCTCGCGCAATCGCGCGATGGGATCAAACTGCCGGGCATTTTTTGCAGCGTTGCACGACGCGGCAACGTCTGCCCGCCAGCTCCGGAGAAGAAAGTCGAGGCAAATCAACTGATCCTTCGCTGGCACAAAAATTGCTGAATGTTTCCGCGCAATGAACACAGGAATGACGACGTGACCAGCGTCAGCTACACCGTCCCGCCGAACTGGACCGCAGGCTCCGACAAATCAGGGGCAAGCAAGAGCAAGAATCCGAACGATCCGAACATGCTGACGACGGGAGCCTATGGCAGCGCGTTCGAGCTGATGCTCGACAGCAAGGCCAATGCCGACGGCACCAGCACGGAGACGCTGACCTACAAGAGCTATTCCGGCAAGACCAACGGCACCTTCTCCGCCACGGCCGAGAGCGGTACGGGAGCCGATCTCGGCAGTGCCTATCAGTCGCTGCTTGCCACGCTTCACGCCAATGGTGAGATGGACGACAAGACCTCCGCGCAGCTCAACGACGCTATGGGCCAGCTCGATGCCAAGTCCGAAGGCGGAGCCAAGGATGCCGCCATCTCCGGCGGCGGCATGCTGGTGCAAGCCGGCGGCCCCGTCTATTTCAGCGGCATCTCGGCCTATCAGAACCAGTTCGTGGATTCGCTCGTCAACGAGCTGAGCAGCAGGCTCGACGCGAAGGCGTGAGACGATTAATGATGTGCGGGTGATCCCCGTCGGACGCCCATACCATGAAAACCACGCTGCTGAAATCCGAAGACTACGCCCGTTCGCCCTGGAAGAACGGCGGCGGCATCTTTACCGATATCGCGGATGCGCATCGCCCAGGCAGCCCGGTGAAGGATTGGGACAGCCTGCTGTGGCGCTTCGCATCCACGCCGATCGTGGCGCCCGGGCCGTTCTCCCATATGTCCGGCATCGACCGCTTGCAGATGGTGATCGGCGGGCGCGGGCTGGTGCTCAAAGCTCCGGGGCGGGAGTTCGACGAGCGCGAGCCGTTCACGACCGTGCGCTTCACCGGCGAGATGGAGATCGTCACCGAGCTCGAGGCCGGCCCGGTCGAGGTCGTCAATCTGATGGCGCGACGCGGTGCGGCGGAGATCGAACTGTTGGCACTCCGGGAGCCCGGTGAGCGGCAACTGCCCGCCGGCACGCATCTCATCCATGCGGTGTCCGGCGATTGCAGCATTCGTCTCGACGGTGTGGGTTTTGCGATTTCGCACGAAAACACGTTGAAGGTCGAACTGACCGGGGCATCGACGCTCGTGCTCGTTTCGGGGCTGGCCGTGCTGGGGTCTATCCGGATCGTCGGTTGAACGGCGATCCTGCCCACCGAGCGATGCGCACAATCCGTGCATCTGGCCAGGTTGACGCCGCAGCGTCGGAGCACGATATCTGGCCTGATGCAGACCGCCGCTGAAGGGCAGGATATGACCGCGCCAGACAAAAACTCCGCCACGCTGTCCGACGGCGTCGTCGACTGGCTGACCAACGGCACGCGCGACCAGCGCTTCATCGACAACATCTTTGCCGAGATGTGCATCCGGCTCCAGCAGGCCGGCATTCCGCTGGCGCGGTCGACGCTTCACGTGCTGATCCAGCACCCGCAATGGCTCGGGGCCCGCTTCATGTGGTCCGACGGCATGCGCGAGGCGGAGATCGCGCGGGTCGACTATGACGTTCGCGAGCGGTCCGAATTTATCGGCAGTCCCGCCAACGAAATGTTCGACGGCGCAACCGAGGTGCGCGAGAATCTCGAACGCGACCCCTCGCTCGGCCGCAAGCACGCCCTCTACGACGAGATGCGCGCGAAAGGCCTGACCGAATACGTGGCTTGGCCGCTCTATCACACGCTCGGCAAGCGCCATCTCGTCACCTTCGCGACCGACCGGCCCGGCGGCTTCGACGCCGCGCATATCGCCGCACTCAATAACATATTGCCGGTGCTGTCGCTCGTCAGCGAAATCCGCGTCAAAAACCGCCTGGCGCGGACGCTGCTCGAGACCTATGTCGGCTCCCACGCCGGCGAGCTCATCCTGGCCGGCGCCACCAGGCGCGGCACCGGCACGACGGTACGCGCCGCGATCATGATCTGCGACCTGCGCGAGTTCACGAAAATCTCCGACAACTGGCCGCGCGACGACGTCATCGATCTGCTCAACGACTATTTCGACGCGATGTCGGAGCCGATCGCGCGGCACGGCGGCGAGATCCTGAAATTCATCGGCGACGGCCTGCTCGCCATCTTCCCGCTCAGCGAGCCCAACGCCTGCGCAAACCTGCTGCATGCCGTGACCGAAGGCCGTCGGGCCATGGTCGCCCTGAACGAACGGAATAACGGGACCGGCCGCGCGCCGCTGAATTACGGCATCGGCGTCCATGTCGGCGACGTCATGTACGGTAATATCGGATCGAGCACCCGGCTCGACTTCACCGTGATCGGCCCCGCCGTCAACATGGCCTCGCGGCTCGAAGCTTTGACCAAGCAATTGGGAAAGACGGTGCTGCTGTCGCGCGACTTCGCCGATCTAGTCGATCGCCAGTTCGATCTGGAGCGCTTGGGCGAGCACGAGGTGCGCGGCTTCAGTGAACCGATCGAGCTGTTTGCGTATCACGGCTGAGGCGGGATGCCCGCGGCCACGCAGGTGTCCCCAATCGCGGGAAGCAAGATTTGCTGGTCTCGCCGCACGCGTCAAGCGCGTCCTGTTGCCAACGCAGGATTGTGTGACTACGCTTGGCGCCAGGCCCGCCCAAGCGTTTGATCGATCGGCCGCACGTTCATGCCAAAATTCCTTCGCATCGGACTCCATCAGTCGAACATATCCGGATACACGTCGAAGGCGTGGTGTGTCCGGCGCGTGGGCACGGCAATCTTCCTGAAATGGGGCGCCGTCGAGGTCCAGGGCGCGGGCGACGGCCGGAAGGTCTACTGGACGCGTCTGCCGCAGGAGAAAACAATTCGCTGCGGCAGCGCGCAGCGTGCCCAGGATTATGCAAAGGCCGCGATCGCGCGGCGCCGCAACCATCGCTATGAGCCGCTGGTTGGCGCGATCGTGCTCCGGCGCCGACCCGCGGGGGGCAACACCGAACTCAAGCAAGCCCTCGCCACAATCCTGATCGTCGATATCGTCGGTTCCACCGCAAAAGCGGCAAAGCTCGGCGATATCCGCTGGACCAAGGTGATGGGCCATTATTACGCGGCGGTCCGCAAGGAGCTGAAGAGTTCGCGCGGCAAGGAAGTCGTGACGACGGGCGACGGCGTGCTGGCGACCTTCAAGAAGCCCGCCGCTGGCATCTCTTGCGCGACCGCGATCCGGAAGGCCGTGCGCACGCTCGGCCTCGAGATCAGGGTTGGTCTGCATGCCGGCGAATACACGGTGAGCGGCACTGAGGCGGTCGGCCTCGCCTTCCACATCGGCACCCGCGTCGCCGCCCAGGCGCGCGCCGGGGAGGTGCTGGTGTCGAGCGCGGTCAAGGAGCTCCTGGTGTCGCAGCCCGAGATCCGCTTCAGGGATCACGGCGTGCACCAGCTCAAGGGCGTGCCGGAGCGGTGGAGGCTGTGGCGGCTGGAAGGGTGAGGAGCTTGCGCGAGGGTCGGCGTCAATCCACTTCAACATGATCGCATTCGACGCACTGATACACACGCTGTCCCGTACTCAGCACGGTCGCGAGGCGCAGTTTCCGCACGGCCTGGAGAATGGAGACCGGAGAAAACCGCTTGTGCAGGAACGTCGCATGGGCGGGCAGGGGACCGGTGAGGCTGCCGGACATGACGAGGATATTGAGTTTCGGCACACGAGCGCCAGCTTCAAATCTCCCGTGCAGATGGCGCCCGCCCGGCGCAGGACCAGCCGCAGCATTTCGAGAGAGCCCGGCCTGGGAGCCCAGGCTATTGGTCAATCGACCTCACCTCGACAGTACAGGCCAGCAACTCAACATCACCGCACCCCCGTGCCCTTGCAGCGCTGGCACTTCACCACCTTGTCGCCCTTCTTGAGCAAGCCTTTGCCCTCGCAATTTTTGCATTTCTGCTTCTTCTTGATGTTCGGGCCTTTTTCATTCGTCATGAAATTCTCCTGCCGCCAGAGGGCGGTGTTGTGCGGCCGTTCAGCGGACCGCTGAGCGGGCTCGGATAAGCCCTACACTCATGCCGGCTTCGGCACCACCAGCACGGGTACGCTTCCGTCCACCAGGACCTCGGATGTCTGGCTGCCCAAAAACAGCTTCCTGAGGCCGCGACGCCCATGGGAGGCCATGACGATCAGGTCGCAGCCCCTGGACTTTGCGGTTTCAATGATCGCAGTCGCCGGGTGCGCATTCGGAACATGCAAGAATTCTGCAGACGTGCCGATCTGCTCCGACATCGCGCGTGCTTCGTCGAGCACCTTGCCCGCACGGGCCTTGCAGGCGGCGTCAAAACTATCGATCTCGTCCCGGCTCGGAATCCATCCCGAGTCGTGCCCGCCGCCATAGTCGACCGGCAGCGCTTCCGTCACGGTGATGATCGTCAGCCTGGCGTTCAAGGCCTTCGCCAGGGTGATGCCATGCTCAACGCCCTTTCTCGCGACGTCCGATCCATCCGTGCTCAAGAGAATGTTGGCGTACATTTGGTGGCTCCCTTGCTCCTCGAACAAAGTGATGCCTGGCCAATATGGTCCGGTACGCGCCGTGGGTCCACGCGCGTTTTCTTTGGCTTGCGCCGGCGATGCCGGGCCTGAATTGCTATTGAAACCTTACAGGCTCAACTTCGCTAGCGCCGCCATCATGCACTTTGCATCGTCCAGGCGCGTCAATTCGCCGGCCGCCGTCGCCCCGAGCACTTTTCGCGCCAAGCAGCATCAATAAACGCCCCAGCGTCTGGCAAGGGGTTTTACTGGCTGGATTGCCCCCGCGTCGCCAGTATATTCATCTTCATCTATCCATGGAGGTCGAGATGCATCGCCTCGTTCCGATGCTGGCGTTACTCACCACCGCTATATCCCTTGCTTTCTTGGAGCCGGTCCGGGCTGCCGAGACAGATCGATACTGCCTGCGAGGTCGCAATTGGGGCTTTCCGGGCAATTGTCAGTTCGCCACCCGCTCGCAATGCCTGGCTGCCGCTTCTGGCACGAACGCATATTGCGGCATCAATCCGCGCTATGCCGCTTCGCGGCGACGCTAATAACCGCTCGGAGCTAAGCCATTCGGCGCTACCGCATGGCAGAAGCGGTCAATCAAGGAAAACCCCCGATGCGAAAGCTTGCACTGTTCGTCATCCTGCTCTCGTTCGCAGGAATGGTTCCTTCCAGCGAGTCATTTGCTCAGAGTGCGCTTCGAGGTGCCGTCATTGGTGGTGCTGTCGGTGGTCGCCGCGGTGCTGCCATAGGAGCTACGGCCGGAGCCATCGCTGGCGCCCACCGGCGACATCAGCATTGGCATCGATATTATTGGAGGAACGGCAGCTGCTGGCATCGCTCGACCAGCGGAAGGTCGCACCGCGTGTCGCATCGGTACTGCCGTTGAGCCAGCGCGGAGTGGGTCGCGCGACTGGCGTGCGGCAAAGATCGAGAACGGCAACTCAATAGGGGATCGCAATGTTCTTCGCTCAGGAAGGATTCACATATCGAAATTTTCTGATGGATATGATTGCCGTATTCGCATTTGTCGTCTGGTTCTGGCTGCTCATCGTCATCTATGGCGACCTGTTCAGGCGCCACGACATTTCCGGATGGGGCAAGGCACTGTGGGTGCTCGCGCTGGTTCTAACCTCCTATCTGGGCATCTTTGCCTACCTCATCACCCAAGGCAGGGGGATGGCGGAACGCAGCGCCGAGCAGGCTCAGCGGGCGCGCGAGGAATTACGGCACGTCGTCGGCTTTAGTGTCGCCGACGAGCTTTCCAAGCTCGATCAGCTCAAACAATCGGGATCCATAACCGATATCGAGTACGGGCGCCTTCGCACCAAGCTGGTCTCTTAACCGTCGGTGCGCGACGCATGCGAAGCGGTGAGGGAAGCACGGAGGCCTGTGATGCTCGCAAAGCCTTTTGGCACCGTTGGAGCTTTTATAGCTGGCTTTGCGATTGCGTGGACTGAAAGCGCGCATGCGGAAATATTCATAACAACCGCCAACATATCGCAGGGCGAGCTGGTCATCGTCGGAAGAGTAAGACGACCCCGCGAGCCCAGCGTGGAGATCAGGATCGGTCCAAGCAAAACCGTGAAAGTCGAGAGCACTCCGACCGGAGGGTTTCGGTGGATTGGACCGGAGTTTCCGTCCACTTGTATCGTAAAGATCACGTCCGGACCGGATACGAGAGACGTGGTGATACAGAACTGCGGCCTCCCCGGACCGGCGGGTCCCCCAGGGCCGGCCGGACCTGCAGGCCCGATCGGACCGCCCGGGCCAAAAGGGAATTAGAAGGCAGATTTTCGTCTTCCAGGTTTGCAGGTTGCCCACCGGATCGCTCTCGCATCGCGAACCAGACGTCCCCGCCCTCGGCCTTGTTGAATTCGCGCAAGCTGTTGAATGGCACCACGCAGCGGTGCTCCGAACCCAGCCAGCGCGTCCAGTTGCTTGCTGTTCACGTTGCAGATGTTGGTCGTGCCGCCGTCGGGCTCCATCCGGAGCAATTGCTTGCGATAGCGCGGTTGAACAGATGGGCACGCATCTGTGGCGGTAACCGAGGCGGTCGATTGCTAAGGGCCGCGGATCTCTAGCCAAATATTTGAAAGCTCTGGTGGGCCCGGCAGGACTCGAACCTGCAACCAGACCGTTATGAGCGATAACGGACGTGGTTGTTGATTTTGCTGGGCGTTCGTTTGAGATCAATCGCATTCGGCGCGCTTTGTCGAGGTCGTTTCTGGTACGAAACGGGTGCGGTACCTGATCACGAAGGCAGCCGTTCCAGTAGCTCCTTCGTCGTCAGGATCGCATGGGCAAACATTGGGGCGTTAGTCTCGGCAGCCTTCATGCCTTCGGCGCTGAATGCGGCTGTCGCATCTTTCACAAGCGTGACGTGATACCCGAGTTCCATGCCGAAGCGGCCGGTCGACTCGATGCAACTATTCGCAATTAGGCCCACGAGGATGATCTTTTGGATTCCATGCTGCTTCAACTGGAGGTCGAGATCCGTATTTGCGAAGCCGCTTTGCGCCCAATGTTCCTTGACAACTACATCTCCTTCCTGGGGGCCAAATTCGGGATTGAACTCTCCGCCCCACGTCCCGGCTTCGAACGCCTTGGTTGGCAAGCCTGCCTTCTGGAACATGTTGATGTGCTCCCAGCCGTTGAAATCGTGCGGATGTGAGCGATGATGCGGCACAATGAAAACCTGGATCTTGGCTGAACGCACTTTAGGCAACAACCTGCGGAGATTTCCGAACATTCCTGACGCGTCGGCAGTTTCCTTGATGGCATTGAAGAGCTTTCCGCCTTCGCTCATGAAGTCGTTATACGGATCGACGACGAGAAGCGCAGTGCGGTCGGCGGCGTAGGTGTGGGTTGTCATATTGTCCTCGTTCTTTCATCATGATTGTTGGTGCGACAGGCTTGCTAGGTGCCCGATTTGGGAGAGAACGGTCCGACGGGCGGCGGATTCATGAAGGCAACGCAGACCAGGGCAAGGATGGCAAACCAGGTCGTGAGCCAGAATGCGTCGATATAGGCCAAGGTGTTGGCCTCCCGCTGCATGGCGGCTGCGAGCGTGCTTGTTGCGCGCGTTGCGGTGGCAGACGCGCCGTGTGAGACGAAGGGGGCTGCCATTTGCGACAGCGTGTGAACAAGGTCCGCGTCTCCGCGGGCAACATTCAAGCCAAGCAGATTGGACGAAACTTGTTCGCGTATCCTCAGCCAGGTCGCCATCAAGGAAACGCCAAATTCGGCACCACAGAGGCGCATCACTTGAATATATGCGGCGAAGGCTGTGGAGCGGTCAGGGTTCGAGTTGGCCAAGGCGAACATGACGGCGGCAAACAGGGCAAAGCACTGCCCAACGGATTGCAGCAACGCCATCGGAATGAAGTCGGCAAGCGACCACTCGTGCGTCAATTGCGTGCCGAGGAGGCCCGCCGCCGCAAACGCAGCAAGCCCGACGATCAAGGTGATCCGCAGGTCGTGTGTCTTGACCAGGTAGACCGACAGGGGCACGAGCACCAGCATTGGCAGCGTCGCGTAGATCAGGAACAGCGGACCTGACTGATCCAGCCGTAGTTGCGTTATGTTTGTGAGGAAGCCGGGCGCCAGGGAGGAATTAGAAAGGCTCGTCAGCGTGAACAGCAGCACCGTCAGCAAGGCGAGCCCGATGTTGCGGGACAAGAGGACGGTGGCGTACGCCCACGGCTTCTCGACGAGCGATTCGTTGACGAAGAATCCGACAGTCAATACGCCACCGCTCACCAGCAGTGAAACGACCGTACCCGAATTGAGCCAATCGAGACGGTTTCCCTGATCGAGACCGGCGAATATCATGGCCGCTCCGCAACCTAGCAGAAGCATTCCGCCCCAATCCGCGTCTTTTACGAGTTCCTCGTTGACGGCCTCGTGTGGGGTGCCCCAATAAGTGAGCAGCGCCATCAAAGGAGCTATCAGCGCGCCTTGCCAATAGATCCATTCCCAGCCGGCGTGCTCCAGATAAAAACCGACTAGCGCAACGCCCGAATTCATTGAGAACCCGACGCGGATACAATAGATCGCCAGCGCCGGCACCCACCATTGGATCGGGAGCGCACGGATGATTACCAGGAGCGTCGCTGGAACGAAGATGCCGAGAAGAAATCCGTGAACAATATTCAACGCCAGAAGCGCGTGAAAGTCGCGGACCAAGGGGATAAGGAGTGACACGACGGCGTAAATCAAGCTCGGAATTCCGAGAACCCGGCGCACGCCGAAGGCTGTCGCCAACCAAGCAACGGCGGGAGCGATCAGGATTTGTGGCGCGGTACCAGCCGTGTTGAACCAGGCGCCTTCGTCGAAGCTCATGGCCATGGCGCCACGGATATCGGGGAGCGCCAGCGAGAACAGCCGGGTGTCGAAGCTTGCGAGAAACGCCCCGAGCATGACAGCCGCAACCGCAACGAGAGGTCTCTGCGAGACGTTTCCGACCGAAATCGGGCCGCTTTCGATGACATTAGTTCGTGACATCTATTCACCGATCCCTTCGATATGGATCCGGGTCGTGGCCGACATGCCAGGCAGCAACCGTGCGAGGAGAGGCTGACCCGCGTCCAGTTCGATCCGCACCGGGATTCTTTGCACTACCTTCGTGAAGTTGCCCGTCGCGTTGTCTGGTGGAAGCAGCGCAAACTGTGATCCGCTTGCCGGCGCGATGCGCTCGACCCGGCCATGCAGGGTCTGGTCTCCGAAGGTGTCCACGATAATGTCGACGTTCTGACCGGCTCGGACCCGCCTGAGCTGGGTCTCCTTGTAATTCGCCATGACGTAGACGTTAGGCAGCGGAACCACGTTGATCAGGCTGCTGCCGATCGTGACGTAATCCCCCGGCTGCACCTGTCGTTCACTGACGACGCCGTCGAAGGGAGCCACGATGGTCGTGTAGCCGAACCGAAGCTTGGCTGCTTCCAGGGCCGCTTGAACTCCGAGCAGGTCGCCCGCGCGCTGCTGCCTGGTTCCTGCCAGCACTTCCAGTTGATGACGCTGGGCGGAGACGAGGGCCGTGCTTGCATTGACGTCGGCTTGGGCCTTGGCATAGGCGGCGATCGCCTGCTCAAGCTTCTGTCGAGTCCCCGAAGATGTCTGCGAGAGGGTCTGCTGACGCTCTTCCTCCTGCTGAGCCGCGAGCTCGAGCGCCTGCAGCGACGCGCGCTGGGCCCCCGCCTGGGCGATGGTCGCATTCTGAAGCTCGACCTGATTGCCGAGATTATCGAGGGCGGCTCTTGCGCTCACGACGGCTGCCTCGGCCTGGGAGACCTGAGCGTCGTAGTCGGCGGGATCAATTCGAATCAAAAGATCGCCAGCCTTCACACGCTGGAAATCGACGACGTCGACCGATTTGACTGCTCCGGCTACCCGGCTACTCAAGCGCGTCATCTCCGCTCTCACATAGGCGTCGTTCGTGGTTTGAAGCGACAGGCTCGCCATCCAGGAATCCCATCGAAGAGTTGCCAGCGCAACAAATCCAGTCGCGACGGCAATCGCTGCCAACGGAATAACCAGACGGCGCCACGTGTGAAGGGCTGGAATTCCTGAACGACCAATGGTGTTTGTCCGGGTCATTTCGTCCACTTGGCTGGACGGCGGCGGAGCGTCGGCGAAAAAGCCGCGCTTCGCCGCCGAGTGACCTTCTAGGCGAGCTCGATGGCCGCGAGGAAGCTGTCGATCGTCGTAACTTCGTGCCCGAAGGTTGGATACGAAAGCTTAAGAGCGGCGTTGTGAGCCTCTTCGGTGAACTCCGCGACCGCATCGGTCAGAAACGTCACGTGAAAGCCTTCCTCCAGGGCGTGGCGACCGGCGCTTTCGACGCAGGTGTGGGACGTCAGGCCCGCAAGCACGACCTTCTCGATCTTTGCCTCCCGTAGCTTGGCCAGCATGTCTGTATTGACGAAGCTGTCGAAACTTCGGTGTCTGCTGACGATCGTGTCGCCGTCACGGGGCGCGAAGGCTTCGTAGAAATCCCCGCCCCACTGGCCCTTCCAGAAGACCTTGTTTTCCATCGCCCACTGCCAGTTCGGATGCACGTGACGGACGTCGTCGAAGCTGTGCTCGTGAAGGCCATGCGGCACGTAGAAGATCTTGACGCCCGCAGCGCGCGCTCCCTTGATGAGGCGCGCGAGATGCGCCTTGAGGTCCGTCTTCCTGAGCATCGGGCCGATACGGCCGGCCAGCTTGCCCTTGTCGTCGAGGAAGTCGTTGAGCAGGTCGACCAGCAGGAGGGCCGTGTCCTTGGTTGAGTAGTTCTCTTTCATGGCAGCTTCTTTCCGATGTTGTGACCGGGGGAGCATTAATCCCGGCACCGGTCACTGAGCGGGATGGGTCGATAGAGTTTAATTTCGATACGTGACGTATTATATTACGAACGTCATTGCAATAGATTCGATACGATACGTAGTGATTTATTTTAGGGCGTTCCTAGGAGCCGGGGCGATGTTGCTCTGGTTCCGTCGGTCAAGAGCAGTGGCGGGGTGCGGCTACGGGGCAACGGACCATGCTGGGCGGCGGTCGACGTTGGGCTCGGGTCAATTCCGAGGACATTTAGTCGGGGGAAAGTCAGTCGCGGCGTGGGCCTGTCTTTCCCTGCGCAGGCAAGGTGTGATAACGATACGGATCGTATCATAAATGACGAGCCTGGACATGGTAAGAAATGGACCGCCTTCCGAGACAGCTTCACCTGGGCGCCCGCGCAGCGAAGCCTCGAGGCTGGCGGTTCTGGAAGCGACAATTTCGCTCTTGAATTCCACGACTGTTCGCGAGCTCACCATTGAAGCTATCGCGCACAAGGCGGGTGTCGGTAAGACAACGATCTACCGATGGTGGCCCAGCAAGACGGCAGTTGCCATTGAGGCCTTCATTGACGTCATGCTTCCAAATACGCCGGTCCCGCACACCAAGAGTGCCGGCGAAGACATCAGCAACCATCTTTCACTTCTGGTGCGACGATATAATGGAAAGCTTGGGCGGATCGTTGCCGAACTGCTCGCGGAAGGACAATCGGAGCCCGAAATGCTCGCAGATTTTCGCCAGCGCTTTTTTGCCGGGCGCCGCGTCGCGATACGCGAAGTCATCGAGCGTGGAATCAAAAGTGGTGAGTTCGACAGCAAGCTTGATGTCGAGATCGCACTGGATACTCTCTATGGCGCGATCTACTTCCGCCTGATTCTAGGTCATTTGCCGCTGGACCAGGAGTTTGGCAAGGCGTTAGCGCGGTTCGCGATGAATATCTTGAAGGCCAAGTCGAAGTCCGGACGGTGAAGTACGCGTTCCTCCAATCTTCGCCGATCTGACGTCTTTGTACGCCACGCTTTCTAATTTTGCGATCCGGGGCAAACAAACCTTTGTCATTTCGCCCATCACATATTGTGTTCCTGGCTAATAAGTGCGGTCAGCGGCACCTCTTCGGATAACTGGTGCGGCGTCCCCACACGGAGGAGGAAGAGAATCGATAAGCGATTGACTTCATTGGTGGGCCCGGCAGGACTCGAACCTGCAACCAGACCGTTATGAGCGGCCGGCTCTAACCATTGAGCTACAGGCCCCGCCGCGAGACGGCCGCGAGAAAGCGTGGCCGGCAACGGTGCGCGGTTCGTTTACAGGGATGGAGCCGGGGGTGCAATGCTGGCTCTGGCGGATGGAAACGTCGGCTCAGCATCGCCGGTAATTTTTGAATACCCGAAACTGCGACGATGCACTTATGCTCCTGTTTTGCCCGACAAGTCAAATTGCCATGCCTAGGGCTCGATTTTTCGCCGCCGTAACCCCTTGTGATCACTTGATCTTTCTACTGTGCATGGGGTTGTTTTCGCGGTTTTTGCTTTGAGGGGGACCAGCGGCTCCCCCTGACGTCTTGCCGGCGGGCTACAGCCCCTTGTCCGCGGGACGGCGCTAATCCACCGACACCCCGGCGAACTCCACCACCTTGCGCCACTTCTCGGTCTCATCGGTGACCAGCTTGCCGAACTCGGCCGGCGTCATTGGCTTGGGGATGCCGCCGGTTTCGGCGAGACGTGCGATCAGCTTCGGGTCCTTCAGCGCTTCGCCGACGGCCTTGTTGAGGATATCGATCACGTCCGGCGGCGTGCCCTTCGGCGCGGAGATGCCGTAAAAGCCGACCGCTTCGAAGCCGGGCACGGTTTCGGCGATCGCGGGCACATCGGGCACGCTCGGCCAGCGCTGCGGCGAGGTCACGCCGAGTGCGCGGACATTGCCGCCCTTGGCCTGCTCCAGCGCGGACGGAAGGTTGTCGAAGATCAGCTGCACCTTGTTGGAGATGATGTCGGGAAAGGCGATCGCCGAGCCGCGATAGGGCACGTGCACCATGTCGCATTTGGTCATCACCTTGAACAACTCGGCCGACATGTGCACCGAGGTGCCGTTGCCGGAGGAGGCGAAGGAGATTTTTCCGGGATTGGCCTTGCAGTAGTCGATGAACTCCTGAACCGTCTTCGCGGGGAACGCGTTGGAGACGACCAGCATGTTGGTGAGCTGCATGATGCTCGCGACCGGCACGGTGTCGCGCAGGAAGTCGAACGGCAGCTTCTTGTACAGCGAGGTCGAGATCGCGTTGTTGGGCGCGACGAACAGCAGCGTATAGCCGTCCGCCGGCGAGCTGATCGCGGCCGCGGCGGCGATGTTGCCGCCCGAGCCGGTGCGGTTCTCGACGATGAACTGCTGGCCGAGACGGTCCGACAGCCATTGCGCCATGATCCGCGCGACGATATCGACCGGGCCGCCGGCGGAGAAGCCGATGATCCAGTGCACGGGACGATCGGGATATCCGGCTGCGGAGGCGGGAGCTGCGGCGCTGAACAGGCCTGAAATGATCGCGAGCCCGAAAACAGCGCTCCGCAAAATTCGCAACATGACGTCTCCCATTGTTCTATTGTCGTTGGGCTGCATGCTTTCACAAAATCAGGGCGTTGCCTACATCGCCGCAAGTCGATGTTGACGCGCCCCCGCCGGGACCGACCATGAGATTCGCAATCACCATTGTTCTCGGCGCGGCGCTGCTTTCAAGCCCCGCCGCTGCTCAAACCGGAGGCAAGGCCATTTCGACCACGACAATCAGCTCTACGATCAGCCTGGGCACCGCGACGCCCGGCGGTGGCTTTCCCCTCTATGGCAACGCCTTCGCGCAAGCGATGAACGCGGCCGATCCGCAAGCCATTATCGTCCCGCGCAACACCAAGGGCAGCAACGAGAACATTCCGCTCTTGGAGAAAGGCGAGCTCGATCTCGCTTTGGTCGCGGGCGAGCCGGCCTATGAAGCCTTTGCCGGCATCGGCCGCGGGCCGGTCCGGCTGAAGATTCTCACTGCGATCTATTCCAACCCCGGCTTGTTCGTGGTGCGCGCGGACAGTCCGTACAAGACGATTCGCGATCTCGTCGGTCAGCCCGTCGCATTCGGCGCAAAAGGCTCGGGCCTGCCGATCCTGGCGCGCTACGTGCTGGATGGGCTCGGCCTGAAGCAGGACGAGGATTTCAAGGCTGTTTATCTCGACCGCGCCGGCGACGGTCCCGCGATGGTCGAGGATGGACGTGTCGCCGCACTCTGGGGCGCCGGCATCGGCTGGCCCGGCTTTGCGGCGGTGGCCTCGAGCGCGTCAGGCGCGCGCTTCATCGCGCCCAGTGCCGAAGAGATCGCGCGCATCCGCGCCAAACATGCGTTCCTGAAGCCGCTGACCGTGCCGGCGGGCAGCTATCCAAAACAGTCCGAGCCGATCGCCTCGCTCGGCTCCTGGAGTTTTGTCCTCACGCGCGAGGATTTGCCTGATGATGTCGCCTACCGGCTGGCGAAGACGCTGCACGGCGTCGAGGCAAATTTCTGCAAGCAGCTTGCACAAGCCTGCGAGACCACGGCCGCGAACACGGTCGCGGCCGCGCCGAAGCCGGAGCTGATCCATCCGGGCGTGATGAAGTATTTTCGCGAGATCGGAGTGGTGAAATAGGGCGCACAGTACACCCACAGCCGTCATGGCCGGGCTTGTCCCACGGCTGTCCGGTTTAGGTTTGAGGAAGACTTAGGCACATTTGCCGCTGATCTTGGATGGTCGGCGGTGGTTCGAGCAAGTTGTCGATACGGCGGCGTTGCATGAGATTGGCGCGGACCAGCCTGGCGAAGACGAGCGGGCTTCGAATGGCTTCCTGGGTGGCCTGAGCGAGGCGCAACAGCAGGAAGGCGATCAGGGCGACGGCAATTTGGACGCGCACGGCATTCTCGGAGGTGCCGACGAATCGGGTGATCTTGAGGGTCTGCTTGACCCAGCGGAAGAACAACTCGATGGCCCAGCGACGGCGGTAAAGATCGGCGATGTCCTCGGCGCGGGCATCGAGATCGTTCGACAGCAGGCGCAGCACCTTTCCTGTCTCGGTGGTGATGCGCACCTCGCGCACCGCATCCTGCAATGGGTTGCGACGGCTTCTGGCCTGGCGTGCCGGGAGAAAGCCGATGCGATCGGTCAGGATGTTGCTGCCTGGGAGGACCGGCAGGTCCTTGACCAGATCGAGCCGAGTGTTGGATTTGAACCGGCTGACAATGCGGCAGCCGGCGGTATCAAGCTCAGCCCACCAGGCATAATCGTAATAGCCGAGATCGAAGACATAGGTCGCGCCCGCCACGATCGGCATCTGGTGGGCAGCGGTGATGTCGTTGACATTGGCGGCACTGACCGCGGCATAGATCGGACGATCGGCGTCAGCATCGTAGATCACGTGCACTTTGGCGCCGCAGACCCCGGACGAGAACCGCGCCCAACCGGCGCTGTGCTCGTTCAACCGCACACTCGTGGAAACAATCAGATAGGTCGTCTCGGCGAGCTTGCGGCGCAACCCGCGATGGGCCTGCTTCATCATGACCTCCAGCAGTTCGCTGAACACCGCAAAAGGCCGCTTGGCGTTGGCATCCGACAGGGTTGACCGGCGCACCGGATCCGCACCCAGATGATAGAGCCGGGCCGCGTGGCTCGAAAGCCCGGTCACGATCTCGCGCAAGCCCGAAGCGCCCCACAGCTGGCCGTAGAGCAACGCCACAAACTGGCCCTTGGTCGAGAGCCGACGCACCCGCGCGTCGGCATCATGATCTTCCACAAGCGCCTCGAACCGATGCCACGGCACAAGCTTCAGCAGATCGCGAAATACTGTATTGTGGTGCGGCATGGCGCTGATCTCCATTCGTGTCCCGGAACGCTTCCAGACGTCCAGGATCGAGTAGAATCAACGCCATGCGCTTCGTCCAATGAATTTAAACCGGACAGCCGTGGGCTTGTCCCGGGCATCCACGTTCTTGGTGCCGTCTGAAAGATCGTGGATGGCCGGGACAAGCCCGGCCATGACGACCTCTCTCACTACACCGTCACTTCTTCACCATCGCACAGGCCGGGTCCGGCGGACCGAACGCCTTGTCGCCGGAGATCGTCGCGAGGATCTTGTAATAGTCCCACGGATATTTGCTCTCCTCCGGCGTCTTCACCTGCACCAGCCAGAGGTCGTGCACCATCAGATTGTCCTCGCGCAGTTTGCCGTTGCGGGCGAAGAAATCCTCGATCGGCTTTTCCCGCATCTTCGCGGCGACTTTGAGCGGATCGTCGGTGCCGGTTTCCTTGATGGCCTTGAGATAGTGCATCACGCTCGAATAGACGCCGGCCTGCCACATCGACGGCATCTTGTTCATCTTGGCGAAGTAGCGCTTCGACCATTCGCGGGTCTTGTCGTCCATGTCCCAATAGAACGACGTCGTCAGTAACAGGCCCTGGGCAGCCTGCAAGCCCAGGCCGTGGATGTCGGTGATCAGCGCCAGCAGCGCCGCCATCTGCTGGCCGCCCTTGAACACGCCGAACTCCGATCCGGTCTTGATCTCGTTCATGTTGTTGGGCGGACCGGCGGCGATGCCGATGATCTTGGCCTTGGAGGCCTGCGCCTGCAGCACGAACGAGGAGAGGTCGGGCGTTGCCAGCGGCGGCTTCACCGAGCCCAGCACCTTGCCGCCGTTGGCGGTCACGACCGCCGAGGCGTCGCGCTCCAGCGAATGGCCGAAGGCGTAGTCGTCGGTGATGAAGAACCAGCTGTCACCGCCGCGCTTGACCACGGCGTCCGCGGTGCCGACCGCGAGCGCGCGGGTGTCGAACACCCACTGGATCGCGTAGGGCGAGCAGAACTTGCCGTGGAAATCCGCGGTGCCGGTGGAGTGGGTGATGAACAGCCGCTTCTTCTCGTTGGCCATGTTCTGCACCGCGAGCCCGACCGCGGAGACCGGCACGTCGACGATCAGATCGACCTGGTCGACGTCGTACCAGCGCCGCGCGATGGCGCCGCCGATGTCGGCCTTGAGCTGGTGGTCGCCGACGACGATGCTGATCGGCTTGCCGAGCACGGTGCCGCCGAAATCGTCGATCGCCATCTGCGCCGCCGTCACCGAACCCTGGCCGGTCGGTGCCGAGGCCGGGCCGTTCATGTCGGTGAGCACGCCGATCTTGACGATGTCGTCGGAAACCTGCGCCATTGCGGCGCCCGGCAGCAGCGTTGCCGCCAGGAACGTCGCTGCAAAGCCGGCAGCGACCGGCAGTCCAAATCTCGTTGGCTTCACGCGTGTCCTCCCCTGATCCGGCGCGTTGGCCGGTGTTGCTTCCCGGGTATGGCCCGGCTGAATTGGTTTCTTTTGCAACTATTTGGGGGCGGGCGTCAACGTCAGGCCGCGAAGCGGATTTGGCCGGCCGGCGAGGGATCGTAGCCGGTCAGCTCCTCGGCGGGCTGCCGCAACCGTTTTTCGCTGAAGAACCGGATCAAGGCCTGCATGGTGGGGCGGAAATAGCTGCGCTGCCGCATCGCGAGGTCAAAATTCTCCCAGAGCAGCGGCACGAAATCGAGGCCGGCCGAGCGCGCCGCGGCACGCGTCGCGATCCGGCGCAAATCGCGCGTCGAGGCGCCGGCGCGCGTCAGCAGCACGTCGAGCAGCATCTGCGCGCCTGTGCCCTGTTGCCGCATCGCCATTCTGGCACCGAGCGCGAGCACGTCCGGAGAGGCCCCGCAGCCGTTTCGGATTGCCCGGCGGCAGCACGAGACGCTGCTCGCGGCGCACGAACGCGACCAGCAATGCATCACGCAGCTCCGGAGCGTCACGCAGCACCGTCGCACCGGCGGCAGCGGCAAGATTGCCGTCGGCATCGAGGCTGTGGAAGTGCATTGCCACGGCCGTCACCTCGTCGCGCTGCAGGCGCTCCAGCCCGCGTGCGCGCAGCGATTGGGCGCCGGAACGAGCAAACGCGTCACGAGTGCGGCGCAATCCATCATCATCATGCTCGCGTCATAGCCAATTGGAACCCGATCATGGCCGTCCGCCGCCTGTCCGTTGCACTCGCGCTTCTCTGCGGCCTCGCCGCGGGCGTTGCGGCCTCATCCGCGGAGGACCGCGCGATCGTGCTGGCCACGACCACGGCGACGCAGGAGTCCGGCCTGCTCGATTATCTGCTGCCGATCTTCCGCGAAAAGACCGGCATCGACGTGACGGTGATCGCGCGGCGCGCCGACGAGGTGCTCGACGGGGCGCGGAGGGGCGAAGTCGACGTCGTGCTGATGCATGCACGGCCGCAGGAGGAGAAATTCGTCGCGGACGGGTTTGCCGTGAAACGCTTTGACGTGATGTACAACGACTATGTGCTGATCGGGCCGAAGAGCGATCCCGCCGGCGTGAAAGGCAAGGACATCGCAACCGCGCTGAAAGCGATCGAGGCCAAGGGTGCGCCGTTCGTGACGCGCGGCGACCGCTCGGGCACGCATGCCGCAGAGCTCGCGCTCTGGATCGTCGCCGGTATCGACATCGCGAGCGTCAAGGGCGCTTGGTATCGCGAGTTCAAGCAGGGCATGATCTCCGCCCTCGACGCAGCGCGCACGGCGAACGCCTATGTACTGTCCGACCGCGGCAGCTGGATCGCATTTCGGGAGCGCGGCGATCTCGACGTCCTCGTCGAAGGCGACAAGCGGCTGCTCAACCAATACGGCGCAATGCTGGTGAACCCCGCGAAGTTTCCGAACGTGAATAAGGAGCTCGGGCAAGACTTCATCGACTGGCTGACCTCGCCGGAGGGGCAGGCGGCGATCGCCGGATACAAGGTCGACGGACAACAGCTGTTCTTCCCCAATGCGGACAAGTCAGGCGGCTGACGTTCGTATCGCCAACGGTTGCCAAACCTGGCGATGCATGGTCCATCATGGCGCATGACCCAGCGCCTGCCGCCATCGCTGACGCCGCTCGACACCGCGCTCGCTGCGTTGCTGAAGGGGCTTGATCCGCTCGCGCCGGTGGAGTTGCCACTGACTGAAGCGGCCGGCTGTATCGCGGCGGGCACGCCGCTGCTTGCGGCCCATCCGCCTCGCGACGTCGCTGCCGCGGACGGCTGGGCATTATGCGCCAATGATCTGGTCGGCGCGTCCTCCTATTCACCGCTGCCTCTCGCAACGGCGCCCGCCTGGGTCGATGCGGGGGACGCGATGCCGGCGGGATGCGACTGTGTGCTCGATGCCGACGCAGTCGAACTGTCCGGTCCGCTCGCCCAGGTGCTGGCGGAGGGCGTGCCGGGGCAGGGCATCAGGCGCGCCGGAGGTGACATCGACGGAGGCACGCCTGCCGCGGCAGAGGGGTATCCGGTCGGTCCTGCCGCTCTGCTGCTCGCGCGCGCCGCCGGACTGGACCGACTGAGCGTGCGCCGCCCGCGGCTGCGCATTGTCAATGTACCAGGCGCAACGGGGACCATGCATCTGATTGCGGACATCGCACGCGCCGCAGGGCTGGATGTGCAAACGCACGCGGCCGGTGCGCGAGATGCGGCATCGATCGCGGAGGCGTTCGTCGCTCCCACCTGCGATCTCCTGCTGACGGTCGGCGGCAGCGGCGTCGGTAGCAAGGATGCAGCTGTCACGGCGCTGGCCCGGCGTGGTGATGTGATCGCGCATGGTCTTGCGCTCCAGCCCGGACGCACCGCCGCGGCCGGGCGGCTCGGACAGGTTCCCGTCGTCGCCTTGCCCGGCTCGGCCGATCAGGCGCTTGCGGTCTGGCTCGCGCTCGCGCTGCCGCTCGTAGACCGGCTGTCGGCGCGGCTGCCGCGCCGACGGATAACCTTGCCGCTCGCGCGAAAAATCGCATCCTGCGTCGGCATCGCCGAAATTGGCCTGCTGGCCGAGGAACATCATGCGTGGGTGCCGCTTGCGGTAGGCGAATGGCCGCTCCAGGCAATTGCCCGCGCCGATGCATGGCTGGTTGTTCCCGCCAGCCACGAGGGATTCGCAGCGGGCGCGCCGGTCGATGCCTATCTGATGCGGGAATGATACGGGCTTTGGCATGACGATGATCCCGCAATCGCAAGTCCGCAGCGCCCTCGAACAGGAGCAGTTCCTCAAAATCCTGTCCCGCGAGGAGGCACTGGCACGCTTCGAGGCCGCGCTGTTCCCGCGCGCGGTCCCAAGCGAAAGCCGCAAGCTTGCCGATGCGCTCGGTGCGGCACTCGCCGAAGACATCACCGCGCCGATCGACGTGCCGCCGTTCGACCGTTCCAATGTCGACGGCTTTGCGGTGCGCTCGGCGGACCTTGCAGCGGCCGGCGAAGGCGCACCGGTTCGCATCGGGTTGAATGGCGAGATCATCCACTGCGGTACCGCACCGGCGCTGCAAGTGGTGGCGGGAACCGCAACGCCGATTGCCACCGGCGGTCCGCTGCCGCGCGGTGCCGATGCCGTCGTCATGGTCGAGCACACCCAGCCGGTGGAATCTGATGCGATCGACGTCCGTCGTGCGGTATCCCCCGGGCAATTCGTATCCTATGCGGGATCCGACATCGCGCGCGGCGAGGCGCTGCTGCGTGCCGGCACAATCATCGGCTCGCGCGAGATCGGCATGCTGGCAGCCTGCGGCATTGCAGATGTGACCGTCGCGCGCAAACCGCGGGTTGCCGTGATCTCCACCGGCGACGAGCTGGTCCAGCCCGGCGAGGTGCTCGCGCCCGCCGCGATCTACGATACCAACGGCGCGATCGTCACCGCTGCGATCGACGAGAACGGCGGCGATGCGGTTTTCCTCGGCGCGATTCCGGACGACGAAGCCAAGCTCGAAGCCGCCATGCGCCGCGCGCTTGCGGATGCCGACATGCTGGTGCTCTCCGGCGGCACGTCGAAAGGCGCGGGCGATCTCTCTCATCGCATCATCGGCCGGCTCGGCCAGCCCGGTATCGTCGCGCACGGTATTGCGCTCAAGCCCGGCAAGCCGTTGTGCCTTGCGGTCTGCGACGGCAAGCCGGTGGTGATCCTGCCGGGTTTTCCGACCTCGGCGATGTTCACCTTCCACGACATGATCGTGCCGGTGTTGCGCAAGATGGCCGGGCTGCCACCACGCTCCGATGCCAAGGTGAACGCGACTGTGCCGGTGCGCATTGCTTCCGAGCTCGGCCGCACCGAATTCGTCATGGTCTCGCTGGTCGAAGGCAAGGACGGCTTGATTGCCTATCCCTCCGGCAAGGGCTCCGGTGCGATCACGTCGTTCGCGCAGGCCGACGGCTTTTTGCGCATCGACGCGCTCGCCGAGCAGATGCCGGCCGGGACCGAGGCCGAGGTGACGCTGTTTACGCCGCATGTGCGGGTGCCCGATCTCGTCATCGTCGGCAGCCATTGCACCGGCCTCGATCTCGTCACCGCGCAACTCGCGCACGCCGGCCTGACCGTGCGCTCGATCGCGGTCGGCAGTCTCGGCGGGCTTGCAGCGGCGCGGCGCGGCGAATGCGATCTGGCGCCGATCCATCTGTTCGACGACAGGAGCGAGACCTACAATACGCCTTACCTCGTCGAAGGACTCGAGCTCGTGCCGGGATGGCGCCGGATGCAGGGCATCGTGTTTCGCCAGGGCGACAAGCGTTTCGAAGGCCTGGACGCGAAGCAGGCCGTCGCCGCCGCGCTCTCCGATCCCGTCTGCATCATGGTCAATCGCAACCAGGGCGCCGGCACGCGCATCCTGATCGACCGGCTGCTCGGTGGTGCGCGCCCGGAAGGGTATTGGAACCAGCCGCGCTCGCACAACGCAGTGGCCGCGGCCGTCGCACAGCACCGCGCCGACTGGGGCATGACCATTGCGCCGGTCGCCCATGCGGTCGGCCTCGGTTTCATTCCGCTCGCGGAAGAGCATTATGATTTCGCGCTGGTGACAGTGCGCAAGCAGCGGCCGGCGGTGCAGGCCTTTCTCGCCGCACTCGGCTCGGACGAGGCGCGCGCCGCGCTGGAGCGGGCCGGTTTCCGGCCAGCTTAGAGCTGGATTAAGACGCCGCATCCAGCGCGGCCAGCCGCTCGGCTTCCGCGATATCCTCGAACGTATTGGCGTTGAAGAACGGATCGAGCGGCTCGGTCGGCCACGTCACCGTCGCGAGCGGGTAGCGCGCGGTCCAGCGGTCGATCTTGCGGAGGTCTTCGACCACCAGCGCGTGACGCAGTTCGTCGCGCAAGCCAACGCGCCACAATCCGATCACCGGATGCGACTGGTCGCCTGACGCCGCAACGGCGAGCTCGGCATTCGCCGCGATGCGCTCTTCATGCAAGCGCGCGACCAGATCGCGCGGCAGGAAGGGGCAGTCGCCGGCGGCGCTGAGCACCCACTCCACCTCAGACCGGTTCGCTGCGGTCCAGTCGAGCGCGGCAAGGATGCCGGCGAGCGGGCCGGGAAAGCCGGGGACATCGTCGGCGACGACCTGCAATCCGAATGAATCAAAGCGGGCGGGATCGCCGTTGGCATTCAGGATCAGTCCGCTGCATTGGGGCGCAAGGCGTGCGATCACCCGCTCCAGGATGGTGCGCCCGCCGATGGTCCGCATCGGCTTGTCGCCGCCGCCCATGCGCCGCGCCAGGCCGCCGGCGAGCAGCACGCCTTGCGTCGTCGGAAAGCTAGTCTCCACCACCTTCACCCTTGCGCTTGTGCTTGGCCGATTCCTCCTCGATGTAAGCGAGGTTCTGGTCGTAGACGATGCGCTCTTCGCCCGCGAGTGCGATGAAGCGTTTTCCGCGCGCGCGTCCGACCAGCGTCAGCCCGACCTGGCGTGCGAGATCGACGCCCCAGGCCGTGAAGCCGGAGCGCGACACCAGGATCGGAATTCCCATGCGTACCGTCTTGATCACCATCTCCGAGGTGAGCCGTCCCGTGGTGTAGAGGATCTTGTCGGATGCATCGACACCGTGGCGGTACATCCAGCCCGCGATCTTGTCGACGGCGTTGTGACGGCCGACGTCCTCGGTGTAGCAGAGCGGTTCGCCCTCCCTGCACAGCACGCAGCCATGGATCGCACCGGCTTCCAGATATAGCGAGGGCATCGTGTTGATGGTCTGGGTCATCTGGTAGAGCCAGGAGGTGCGCAACTCGGCCTTCGGCAGCGCAACGCTCTCGACCGCTTCGAGAAGGTCGCCGAAGGCGGTGCCCTGCGCGCAGCCCGAAGTCTGCGTGCGCTTCTTCAGCTTGGCTTCGAAATTGGTGTGGTGTTCGGTGCGCACCACGACCACCTGGAGGTCGTCGTCGTATTCGACCTCGGTGACCTCGTCATTATATTTCAGCATGTTCTGGTTGAGCAAATAGCCCAGCGCCAGATATTCCGGGTAGTCGCCGATCGTCATCATGGTGACGATTTCCTGCGAATTCAGGTAGAGCGTCAGCGGCCGCTCCATCGGCACCTTGATCTCGATCCTGGCGCCGGACTGGTCGGTCCCGGTCACGGTCTGGGTCAGGCGCGGGTCGTCCGGGTTCGGCGCGATCACGGGCACCGGGGCTTTGTCGATCTTCATCATGGCCGCGAGGTTAGCATGACATTCGGGTCAAGCCGATATAAGCATGGCGGTGGAAAGCGAAAATGTCTCTCTTCTCGTCATTGCGAGCGCAGCGAAGCAATCCAGAATTTATCCGCGGAGGCACTCTGGATTGCTTCGCTGCGCTCGCAATGACGGAACGGGCGGTTCCAGCCGCGTGATACGGCTGGCGGAGATCACGTTGTGATGAAAGTCATCGGCCTTGCAGGCTGGAGCGGTGCGGGCAAGACCACGCTGTTGACGCGGCTGATCCCGCATTTCAACGCGCAGGGCTTGCGCGTCTCGGTCATCAAGCATGCGCATCACCAGTTCGACGTCGACGTGCCCGGCAAGGACTCCTGGCGCCATCGCGAGGCCGGCGCGGCCGAGGTGCTGGTGGCTTCGTCAAATCGCTGGGTCCTGATGCATGAGTTGCGCGGCGCGGCGGAGCCGCGACTGCCGGAACTGTTGAGCAAGCTGTCCGCGGTCGATCTCGTCGTGGTCGAAGGCTTCAAGCGCGAGCCGCATCGCAAGATCGAGGTGCATCGCGCCGCCAACGACAAGCCGTTGCTGTTTCCCGATGATCCCGGAATTTTCGGGATCGCGGCCGATGTCGCCATTGAAACGCGACTGCCCACCGTCCATCTCGATGATATCGAGGCTGCTGCGGCGCTGCTGCTCCGTGCGGCGATGCCGGTCGAGGAAGTGGTCGCGAAAAGCGCTGCGATGCGTTGACGAGGCACCATGGCGCAATTGTCCGACGATTGTTTTGCCTTCGGTGGACCGATGATGTCGGTCGGCGAGGCCGTTGGCCTGATCACGACGCGCGTCAGCGCGATTGCCGATCTCGAAACCGTGGCGCTGGTCGATGCGGACGGGCGTGTGCTGGCGCGCGACATTGCGGCGCCTCTGCCGCTGCCGCCGTTCACCAACTCGGCCGTCGATGGCTACGCCGTGCGCAACGCAGATGTTCCGGACAGCGCGGAACGGGCGCTCCCGCTCGACGGCCGCATCCAGGCCGGCGGCCTTGCGCAGGCGCAGATCAAGGCCGGTCACACCGCGCGCATCTTTACGGGCGCGCCGTTGCCGCCGGATGCCGAAACCGTCTTCATGCAGGAAGATGTCCGCATCGATGATTCCGGCCGGATTGTGCTGCCGCCGGGACTGAAGCCGGGTGCCAATGTCCGCCCTGCGGGCGAGGACATTCCCGAAGGGCACATCGCGCTGCGCGCAGGCCAGCGCTTGCTGCCGCAGCATGTCGCGCTCGCCGCGGCGTTCGGCCTTGTCAGGCTCGACGTCGTCAGGCGCATCCGCGTCGCGGTGTTCTCGACCGGCGACGAGCTGGCTTCGCCCGGCGAGCCGCGCGCGGCCTCGCAGCTCTTCGACTCCAACCGCTTCATGCTGATGGCGATGCTGCGCCGGCTCGGCTGCGAGGTCAGCGATCTCGGCATATTGCGCGACGAGCGCAACGCGCTCGCAAATGGCTTGAAGCAGGTGGCAAGCAGCCACGACCTGATCCTCACCACCGGCGGCGTCTCGACCGGGGAGGAGGATCACGTCAAGGCGGCGGTCGAAAGCGTCGGCTCGCTGGTGTTGTGGCGGATGGCGATCAAGCCGGGACGGCCGGTGGCGATGGGCATCATCGAGGGCACGCCGCTGATCGGATTACCGGGCAATCCCGTCGCGAGTTTCGTGACTTTCGTGCATGTGGTGCGGCCGACGGTGCTGGCGCTCGCGGGCAGCCTGGCCGAGCCGCTGTTGCCGATCCCGGTGCGCGCGGCATTCACGTACAAGAAAAAGATCGGCCGGCGCGAATATGTTCGGGCGTCCTTGCGGCGCGGGCAGGACGGCGCACTCGAGGCTATCAAGTTCCCGCGCGAAGGCGCCGGCCTGTTGTCGTCGCTGGTCGAGACCGACGGTCTCATTGAACTCGGCGAAGACATCACCCAGGTCGAGCCGGGGCAGGGTGTAGGTTTCCTATCCTATGCCGATCTGCTCTGAGGCTTGGCGTTGTCTTGGCGTTGTCTTGGCGTTGTCTTGGCATTGTCTTGGCGTTGACGCCATCAACCCAGCCCTCCATGTTGCGCCCATGACCAGAACGACGCTCGATCTCACCGGGTTGAAATGCCCGCTGCCCGCCCTGAAGACGCGCAAGGCGTTGAAACCCTTGCAGGCGGGCGATCAGCTTGAGGTGTACTGCACGGATCCCTTGTCGGTGATTGACATCCCGAACCTGATCCGCGAGACCGGCGGCACGGTGGAGATCACCGAGCGCAACGACACGCGCATCGTGTTTTTGATAGAGAAGACCGATAGGCCGATAAAAAAAATCAATGGTGCGCCGCCCACTTAGCCAGCGGTCACTCGGTTGATACCTACCTTTTGTCTATCGACATCGCTCATCACTTCTGCCCCAATCGACTTCCTCCGCCGAGACGCGGAGGTCGAGTCTTGCCCGCGATACGCGGAGCAACGGGACATCGCATGAAGCCTGAACGCGGCGTCGGGCATAGATCTCGGGGTTGAGGGGTTAACGTTTGGATGTGCGTGACAATCCTGGCGCGCATCGTGTGATTGTGCGGAGCAGCAGGGACAGGCTGCACCGCAATGGGCTGAGGAACAGGATCTAGCGGCGGGCCGCTCAGAAGGGCGTCCGCAGGGGAGGAACGCATGACGACAATCGAGAGCGCTGGAACGATTTCAGGCGCCGGCGCGGGTTTTCTTGATCGCGAGCGCACGATCGCCAAGGCCGGGTTCAATCGCTGGCTGGTGCCGCCGGCTGCGCTGTGCATCCATCTCTGCATCGGCATGGCCTACGGCTTCTCGGTGTTCTGGCTGCCGCTGTCGCGCGCGATCGGCATCACGGCGCCGAAAGCCTGTCCGGACATGTCGCTGTGGCAGGAGCTCTTCACCACCAGTTGCGACTGGAAGGTCGCAAGCCTTGGCTGGATGTTCACCCTGTTCTTCGTCGTGCTCGGCGTTTCCGCTGCTGTCTGGGGCGGCTGGCTCGAACGGGCTGGTCCGCGCAAGGCCGGTTTCGTCGCGGCGATCTGCTGGTGCGGCGGCCTGTTCCTCGGTGCGATCGGAATCTACACCCACCAGCTCTGGCTGATGTGGCTGGGGTCCGGCGTGATCGGCGGCATCGGCCTTGGCCTCGGCTACATCTCGCCTGTGTCCACGCTGATCAAATGGTTTCCCGATCGCCGCGGCATGGCGACCGGCATGGCGATCATGGGTTTCGGCGGCGGCGCCATGATCGGCGCACCGTTTGCCAACATCCTGATCAACTACTTCAAGACACCGACCGATGTCGGCGTGTGGAAGTCCTTCCTCGTGATGGGCATCGTCTATTTCGTCTTCATGACAATCGGCGCTTTCGCCTACCGCGTGACGCCGGCCGGCTGGAAGCCTGACGGCTGGACGCCGCCGAGCGAGAAGAAGACAATGATCTCCGAGCATCACGTCCATCTCGACAACGCGCACAAGACGCCGCAGTTCTGGCTGATCTGGTGGGTGCTGTGCCTGAACGTGTCGGCCGGCATCGGCGTGATCGGCATGGCCTCTCCGATGCTGCAGGAGATCTTCGCCGGCAAGCTGATCGGCCATCCGGAGCTCGCCTTTGGTCAGCTCTCGGTCGAGCAGAAGACTGTCATCGCCGGGATCGCGGCGGGCTTCGCGGGCCTGCTGTCACTGTTCAACATCGGCGGCCGCTTCGTCTGGGCGTCGTTGTCTGACTATATCGGCCGCAAGAATACGTATTACACGTTCTTTATCCTCGGCATCGTGCTCTACGCACTGGCGCCGACGTTTGCGGCGATGGGCTCGAAGATGCTCTTCGTGCTCGGCTTCGGCGTCATCCTGTCGATGTATGGCGGCGGCTTCTCCACGGTGCCGGCCTATCTGGCCGATATGTTCGGCACTCAGTTCGTCGGCGCGATCCACGGCCGGCTGCTGACGGCGTGGTCCACCGCGGGCATCATCGGCCCCGTTGTCGTGAACTACATCCGCGAGTTCCAGCTCGCAGCGGGCGTGCCGCGTGACCAGCTCTACAACACGACCATGTACATTCTCTGTGCGATGCTGATCGCCGGCATCATCTGCAACTACCTGATCAAGCCGGTCGCCCCGAAATGGTACATGAGCGAAGCCGAAGTCGCGAAGCTGCAGGCGGCGGGCGCCGGCGCCAATACGGTTCAGACGGGCTCGTTCGGGATCGGAACCGGCGGCCTCGATATCAAGGCTGCGCTGTTCTGGCTGTTCGTCGGCGTCCCGCTGGCGTGGGGCGTGTACAAGACGCTCGAGAGCGCGGTTAAGATCCTGTAATCGCAAACCCACATCGTCGCGGGATGCCTGACTGCTCAGCATCCCGCGACGCTCGTCTTTCAAGTCAAGAATGGGATCTAGGGGGATTCTTTATGCTCAGCACTCGTATCTGCCTTGCCGCCATGCTGCTGGCCGCAAGCCTTCATACCGCGTCGGCGCAAACCGCCACGACGCCTGCCACCACAGCGCCCGCCGCGACGACCAATGCCAAGCCGGCTGGCAAGATCAAGCTCTCCATGCAGAAGCTGAAAGACATGAAGGCGAAATGGGCAGCCAACAAGCCGAAGCTCAAGGCCTGCCGCGCCGAGGTAAAGTCCAAGGGCCTCGCTGGCGACGACCGCTGGTTCTACATCGAAGAGTGCATGAGCAAGACCTGAGATCGGGTTCCGCCTGGCATTTGCGTACGGGGCATGGCGGGCGACCGCCCGCCTCCTAAATCATTATAGAGACTTTCTAAATTGTCTTGCATCTGGCATACCAGGAGCTAGAGTTGCGTCGAATTTGGCTTGGTCAGCGGGAACTGGTTTCGCTGATCGAGTCGGAAAATGAAGGCAGATCGCATTGGCGATCTGGCCTAAACTCATCGCGCATTTGAGGAGAACGCGACGTCTCCATGAGCAGCAACGACGACGTTCACAAGGTAAGAGAATTCGAGCATCCGGGCGAGGGACGTCGGCGCGCCAAGTCCACGCCCAAGGGGCGGCAGGTCGATCCTACCGCCGCGCACGAGATCGAGCAGCTGCTCGGCGACAGGCCGCGGCGGCGCGATCTGTTGATCGAATATCTGCATCTGATCCAGGATAAGTACCGCCAGATCTCGGCCGCGCATCTTGCCGCGCTCGCCGACGAGATGAAGCTCGCGTTCGCCGAGGTGTTCGAGACCGCAACGTTCTACGCGCATTTCGACGTGGTGAAGGAAGGCGAGCCTGACATCCCGCCGCTGACGATCCGCGTCTGCGATTCGCTGACCTGCGCGATGCTCGGGGCCGACAAGCTGCTCGCCGATTTGCAAGACGCGTCGGGTCCCGGCATCCGCGTGGTGCGTGCGCCCTGCGTCGGCCGTTGTGACACCGCACCGGCCGCGGAAGTCGGCCACAACTTCGTCGATCACGCGACCGTCGCCAATGTCATGGCGGCCGCGAAGGCCGGCGACACCCACGCGCATCTGCCCAAATATATCGGCTACGAGGCCTATGTTGCGGACGGCGGCTACAAGCTGCTCAACCGCTTGCGCTCGGGCGAACTGCCGACAGACGATCTGTTGAAGGCGCTCGACGACGCCTCGTTGCGCGGTCTCGGCGGCGCCGGCTTCCCGACGGGACGCAAATGGCGCGCAGTCCTCGGCGAGCCCGGCCCGCGACTGATGGCGATCAACGGCGACGAGGGCGAGCCCGGCACGTTCAAGGACCGCTTCTATCTCGAAAGCGATCCGCATCGCTTCCTCGAGGGCATGCTGATCGGCGCGCATGTGGTGCAGGCCTCGGATATCTACATCTACCTGCGCGACGAATATCCGGCATCGCGCGAGATCATCGAGCGCGAGATCGCAAAGCTCCCGCCGGGCGGCCCGACGCTGCACATTCGCCGCGGCGCCGGCGCCTATATCTGCGGTGAGGAATCCTCGCTGCTAGAAAGCATCGAGGGCAAGCGCGGCCTGCCCAGGCACAAACCGCCGTATCCGTTCCAGGTCGGCCTGTTCGGCCTGCCGACGCTGATCAACAACATCGAGACGTTGTGGTGGGTGCGCGACATCGTCGAGAAGGGCGCCGACTGGTGGAAGGGCAACGGTCGCCATGAGCGGCACGGCCTGCGCAGCTTCTCGGTGTCGGGCCGCGTCAAGAACCCCGGCATGAAGCTCGCGCCTGCTGGCATCACCGTGCGCGAGCTGATCGACGAATATTGCGGCGGCATGGCCGACGGCCATCAGTTCTATGCATACCTGCCGGGCGGTGCGTCCGGCGGCATCCTGCCGGCGGCGATGGACGACATCCCGCTCGACTTCGGCACGCTTGAAAAATACGGCTGCTTCATCGGCTCGGCCGCGATCGTGATCCTGTCGCAAAAGGACAGCGTGCGCGCGGCCGCGTTGAACCTCATGAAATTCTTCGAGGACGAGAGCTGCGGCCAGTGCACGCCGTGCCGCGTCGGAACCCAGAAGGCCGTGCAGCTGATGCAGAAACCGGTCTGGAACCGCGCCCTTCTGGAAGAATTGAGCCAGGCGATGCGCGATGCTTCGATCTGCGGTCTCGGTCAGGCGGCATCGAATCCGCTGTCCACCGTGATCAAATATTTCCCTGACGAGTTCAAGGAAGCGGCCGAATGACGAAGATTACGTTCGAGCTCGACGGCAAGCAGGTCGAGGCCAACGCCGGCGAGACGATCTGGCAGGTCGCGAAACGCGGGGGTCGCGAGATTCCGCATCTGTGCTATACGCCGGCGCCGGATTATCGCCCTGACGGCAATTGCCGCGCCTGCATGGTCGAGATCGAGGGCGAGCGCGTGCTTGCGGCGTCCTGCAAGCGCACGCCATCGGTCGGCATGAAGGTGAAGACTGAGAGCGCGCGCGCGGTTTCCGCGCAAAAAATGGTCATGGAGCTGCTGGTCGCCGATCAGCCGGCGCGCGAGACCTCGCACGATCCGGAGTCCAAATTCTGGCACTGGGCCGAGGCCACCGGCGTCACCGAAAGCCGCTTCCCCGCCGCCGAGCGTTGGGCGACCGATGCCAGCCATCCGGCGATGCGCGTCAATCTCGATGCCTGCATCCAGTGCGGCCTGTGCGTGCGTGCCTGCCGCGAGGTCCAGGTCAACGACGTCATCGGCATGGCCTATCGCAACCATGGTTCGAAAATCGTCTTCGACTTCGACGATCCCATGGGCGAGTCCACTTGCGTCGCCTGCGGCGAATGCGTGCAGGCCTGTCCGACCGGGGCTCTGATGCCGGCCGTAATGCTGGACGAGAAGCAGACCCGCGTCACCTATGCGGACAAGAAGGTGGATTCGCTCTGCCCGTTCTGCGGCGTCGGCTGCCAGGTGACCTATGAGGTCAAGGATGAGAAGGTGATCTATGCCGAAGGCCGCGACGGCCCGGCCAACCGCAACCGTCTTTGCGTCAAGGGCCGCTTCGGCTTCGACTACATCCACCATCCGCATCGGCTGACCAAGCCGCTGGTGCGGCTGCCGAACGCGAAGAAGGATTCCAACGACCAGGTTGATCCGGCCAATCCCTTCACGCATTTCCGCGAAGCGAGCTGGGAAGAAGCGCTCGACATCGCGGCCAAGGGCCTGGTCAAGATCCGCGACGAGAAGGGCGTGAAGGCGCTGGCCGGCTTCGGTTCAGCGAAGGGCTCCAACGAGGAGGCCTATCTGTTCCAGAAGCTGGTGCGCACCGGCTTCGGTTCGAACAATGTCGACCATTGCACGCGTCTGTGCCACGCCTCGTCGGTCGCGGCGCTGTTCGAAGGCCTGAGCTCTGGCGCGGTGTCGGCGCCATTCTCGGCGGCGATGGACGCCGAGGTGATCATCGTGATCGGCGCCAATCCGACTGTGAATCATCCGGTCGCCGCAACCTTCATCAAGAATGCGGTCAAGCAGAATGGCGCAAAGCTGATCGTCATGGACCCGCGCCGGCAGTCGCTGTCGCGCCATGCGACTAAGCATTTGCAGTTCAAGCCGGGCTCCGACGTCGCCATGCTGAACGCGATGATCCACACGATCATCACCGAGGGGCTGACCGACGACCAATACATCGCCGGCTACACTGAGGGTTTTGAGGACCTCAAAGAGAAGATCAAGGAGTTCACGCCGGAGAAGATGGAGGCGATCTGCGGCATCTCTGCGCAGACCCTGCGTGAGGTCGCGCGGACCTATGCGCGAGCGAAATCGTCGATCATCTTCTGGGGCATGGGCATCAGCCAGCATGTCCACGGCACCGACAATGCGCGCTGCCTGATTGCGCTGGCGCTGATCACCGGCCAGGTCGGTCGCCCCGGCACCGGCCTGCATCCGCTGCGCGGTCAGAACAACGTGCAGGGTGCCTCCGACGCCGGCCTGATCCCGATGTTCCTGCCGGATTATCAGCCGGTCGATCGTGACGATCTGCGCGTGAACTTCGAGAAGGTCTGGCAGAAGGAGATCGATCCCGTCCGTGGCCTGACCGTGGTCGAGATCATGAACGCGGTCCATGCCGGCGAGATCACGGGCATGTATATCGAGGGCGAGAACCCCGCGATGTCCGATCCGGATCTGCAGCATGCGCGCGGAGCGCTCGCGAAGCTCGATCATCTCGTCGTGCAGGATCTCTTCGTCACGGAGACCGCTTTCCACGCCGACGTCATCCTGCCGGCCTCGGCCTTCGCGGAGAAGGACGGCTCCTTCACCAACACCGATCGCCGCGTGCAGCTGGCGCGCCAGGTGATCAAGCCGCCGGGCGATGCGCGGCAGGATCTCTGGATCATCCAGGAGATCGGCAAGCGCATGGGTCTGCCCTGGAATTACGCCGGTCCCGGCGACGTCTACACCGAGATGGCGGAGCTGATGCCGTCGCTCAAGAACATCAGCTGGGAACGGCTGGTGCGTGAAGGTGCCGTCACCTATCCGGCGGACGATCCGAACAAGCCCGGCAACGAGATCATCTTCACCACGGGCTTCCCGACCGCGAGCGGCCGCGGCAAGATCGTGCCGGCCAAGGTGATCCCGCCGGACGAGCTTCCCGACGCGGAATACCCGATGGTGCTCTCGACCGGCCGTGTGCTCGAGCATTGGCACACCGGCTCGATGACCCGCCGCGCGCAGGTGCTCGACCAGATCGAGCCCGAGGCTGTGGCCTTCATGTCGCCGAAGGACATGCACAGGAAGAAGCTTGCGCCCGGCGATTTCATTCGGCTCGAGACCCGCCGCGGCGCGGTCGAGGTCAAGGTCCGCTCGGACCGCGACGTTCCCGAGAACATGGTCTTCATGCCGTTCTGCTACGCGGAAGCGGCAGCGAATTTGTTGACCAACCCGGCGCTCGATCCGTTCGGCAAGATCCCGGAGTTCAAGTTCTGCGCGGCCAGGGCCGAGCGCGCGGAAATGCGCAACGCGGCGGAGTAAAGCTCCGCCGCGTGTGCGGCGCCTCTGCGTACCCGCACCGTCATTGCGAACGTCGCGAAGTAATCCAGGATCCTTCCCCGGAATGCTCGGGATTGCTTCGTCGCTTCGCTCCTCGCAATGACGGTGGTAAACGTGATCTATGTCCAAAATCACCCCAGCCACGCGCGCGCTTGAAGCTGCCGGCATTGCTTTCACCGTCCACACCTACGACTACCATCCCGATGCCGAGAGCATCGGACTCCAGGCCGCATCGGCGCTCGGCGAGGACCCCGCGCGCGTCCTGAAGACGCTGATGGCGCTGGTCGACGGCAAGCCGGTCTGTGTCATTGTCCCGTCCGACCGCGAAGTCTCGATGAAGAAGCTCGCCGCGGCCGCGAGCGGCAAGTCGGCGCAAATGATGAAGCCGCTCGAAGCCGAGCGAGTCACCGGCTTCAAGGTCGGTGGCATCAGCCCATTCGGGCAGCGGAAGCCCGTGCGCACCGTGATCGAGCAAAGTGCGCTCGTGCATGGTCAGGTTTACATCAACGGCGGTCAGCGCGGATTGCAAGTGCGGCTCAAACCGGATGATGCGCGGGTCGTGTTGAAGGCGGTAGTCGCGGATGTGGTAGCCTGAGCGTCTCGCCGTTACTGCTTTTGCAAAAGCTTCAGCCGGCAGCGCAGCGCTTCGCGGATATGTGCGCGCGCGAGTTGCTCCGACTTATCGCCGTTGCGAGCCGCGATGGCGTCGATGATGGCCTGGTGCTCGCCGTGGCTGGTCGAGGGGCGACCCGATACGGAGAAGGTGGTGGGACCGAGCAGTGCGATCCAGTCCTGCAATTCGCCTGACGCGTTGTCGAGATAGCGGTTGCGCGCTGCGCGGCAGATCGCCTCGTGGAACGCGCGGTTCAGCCTTGCCATTTCTCCTGCCATCTCGGCGGCGTCGGCCGCAGACGCTTGGACAAAAGCCTGTTCGATATCCCTGAGCGCGTCGACCTCGGTCGCTGAGGCGTGCTCCGCGGCCAGGCGCGCGGCGGCGCCTTCCATGATCTCGCGCATGGCATAGAGTTCGAGCACCTCGGAGATGTCGAGGTTGCGCACGATGAGGCCGCGGCCGCCGGCGGGTTCGACGAACCCGCGCGCCGCGAGCCGGCCCAGAGCCTCCCGCACCGGCGTGCGGCTGACCTTCAGCCGCTTGGCGACCTCCTCTTCGCGCAGGCGGTCGCCGGCGCGGTAGCTGCCGGCCTGCAGCGCCTCGCAGAGCGAGCGGAACACCGCTTCGCCCAGCGCGACACCGCCGCCGCGCGCGATCGATCCGCCTGCCTTTGCCGGGCGTCTGGCCATGTTTTCCCTCGCGGCGCATCCTGCCCATGCAGAGATGCCGCTTGCAACGTTGATGTATATCTTTGTATACAAAGGTACGCAATGGCGGCCGGGATTGACCGAGGCGGCCGGCGGGCGGAATGTCTCTAACTTCGTCGGCATCGGGCAGACGGCATGAGCAGTAAATACGACGTGCTGGTGATCGGCGGCGGCAATGCGGCGCTGTGTGCGGCGATCAGCGCCCGGCGTGGCGGCGCCGCCGTCCTCGTGCTGGAGGGCGCGCCAAAGTTCTATCGCGGCGGCAACACCCGCCATACCCGCAACATGCGCTGCGCCCATGATTCCGCGACCGACATCCTGACCGGCCCCTACACCGAGGAAGAGTTCTGGGAGGATCTGCTGCGCGTCACCGGCGGGCAGACCGACGAGGTGCTCGCCCGTCACATGATCCGGGAATCCAAGGACATTTTGAGCTGGATCGTGGAGCAGGGCGTGCGCTGGCAGCCCTCGCTTGGCGGCACGCTGAGCCTCGGCCGCACCAACTCCTTCTTCCTCGGTGGCGGCCGCGCGATGCTCAACGCGCTCTATCTCACTGCCGAGCGGCTCGGCGTCGAGGTCGAATACGACGCCGAGGTCACCGACCTCATGATCGAGGACGGCATGTTTCTCGCCGCGCGCCTCAAGCGGCCGATCAATGGCGAGACCGAGATCCGCGCGACGGCGCTGGTCGCCGCGGCCGGCGGGTTCGAGGCCAACATCGAATGGCTGAAGCAATATTGGGGCGAGGCCGCCGACAATTTCCTGATCCGCGGCACGCCCTATAATCGCGGTTCGATCCTGAAGATGCTGCTCGACAAGGGCGTGCAGGAGGTCGGCGACCCCACGCAGTGCCATGCGGTCGCGATCGACGCCCGCGCGCCGAAGTTCGACGGCGGCATCATCACGCGTCACGACTCGGTCGTATTCGGCATCGTCGTCAACAAGCACGCCCAGCGTTTCTACGACGAGGGCGAGGACATCTGGCCGAAGCGCTACGCTATCTGGGGCCGGCTGGTCGCGGCGCAGCCGGACCAGATCGCCTACATCATCTTCGATTCGACCGTCGTCACCTCATTCATGCCGACACTGTTCCCGCCAATCGCCGGGCAGACCGTGGCTGAGCTCGCCGGAAAGCTCGAGCTCGATCCAGTTGCGCTGGACAAGACCATCACGGAGTTCAATGCCGCAGTGCGGCCCGGCACCTTCGACCATACTGTTCTGGACGATTGCCGCACCGAAGGCATCACACCGCAGAAGACGCATTGGGCGCGGCGGATCGAGGCGCCGCCTTATCTCGCTTATCCGGTGCGGCCCGGCATAACCTTCACCTATCTCGGCACGCGCGTGACCAGGGAGGCGCGGATGCTGATGGCTGACGGCAAGCCGTCGGCCAACATGTTCGCAGCCGGTGAGATCATGGCCGGCAACGTGCTCGGCAAGGGCTATGCCGCCGGCATGGGCATGACCATCGGCAGCGTGTTCGGGCGGATCGCAGGACGGGAAGCGGCGAAACATGCACGGAACTAGGATTCTCGACGAAGCCGACCGCCTGATGACGGTCTGCAATTCCTGCCGCTACTGCGAGGGACTGTGCGCGGTATTTCCCGCCATGGAAATGCGCCGTGCCTTCTCCGACGGCGACCTCAATTATCTCGCCAATCTCTGCCATTCCTGCGGCGCCTGCTACGTCGACTGCCAGTTCTCGCCGCCGCATGAATTCAACGTCAACGTCCCGCAGACGCTGGCGATCGCGCGCGCCGAATCCTATGCCGCCTATGCCTGGCCACAGGCGCTGTCCGGTGCGTTCGCGCGCAACGGCCTCGTCATCAGTGTCATCGCCGCGCTCAGCATGGCCGCCTTCATTCTCGGCTTCGCCGTCCTGAACGACCGCAGCGTGCTGTTCGGCGTGCACACCGGTCCCGGCGCGTTCTACAGACTGATGCCGCACAACGCGATGGCTGCATTATTCAGCGCCGCCTTCCTCTATGCGATCCTCGCGCTGGTCATGAGCGTGCGTGCGTTCTGGCGCGACATCGGCACGCCGATCGGCGGCTGTGCCGATGGGGGCTCGATCTTCCAGGCGATCCGCGATGCGGGCGAGCTGCGCTATCTCCACGGCGGCGGCGTCGGCTGCTACAACGAGGACGAGAAGCCGACCGACCGGCGCAAGCTGTATCATCACCTGACCTTCTACGGCTTCCTGCTCTGCTTCGCCGCGACCTCGATCGCCACGCTGTATCACTATCTGCTCGGCCGCGAGGCGCCGTATCCGTGGTGGGATCTGCCGGTCGTGCTTGGTACGCTTGGCGGCATCGGTCTCATCATCGGGTCGATCGGCCTGTTCGCGGCCAAGATGCGGCGCGATCCGGCGTTGCTCGACGAGCAGCGCTACGGCATGGATGTCGGTTTCATCGCCATGTTGTTCCTGACCGGCTTCACCGGCATGCTGCTTCTGCTCCTGCGCGAGACCGCCGCCATGGGGCCGCTGCTGGCGTTGCATCTCGGCGCGGTATTCGCGCTGTTCATCACGATGCCCTATGGCAAGTTCGTGCACGGCATCTATCGCTTCGCGGCGCTGGTGCGTTACGCGCAGGAGCGGCGCAGCGAAGCCGGCTCTTGAGATTCAGATGGTGCGGAAGCGGCCGTCGCGCAGGAAAGCAATGGTCTGTTCGATCGCAGCGGCGTGACGCGGAAGCCCGGCATGGGACGCCTTGACGACGACATGGTCGGCCATGCCGGCCACCATCGCGCTTTGCACTGAGACCCGTCCGTCATTCGGCTTCGGCAGAACGAAGAGACCTGCGGCGGGATCGATGAAGCGGTTTCCCGCGATCACGCCGACGGGATAATCCACGGCGGGCAGGGCGTCAGACCCGGTCGCAGCCGTGGTGGTGAGCTCGAGCCCGGCCGGGCCGTAGATTGCACGGTAGAGCCGAGATCCGCGCAGGAGATCGGCGACTTCGCTACCGCCGTTTGGCGTACCCAGCATCACCACGCCGGCAAGCCGATCCGGCCGGTATTTTGCGATATAGGCACGCGTCACGAGACCGCCCATTGAATGCGCGACGAAATGCAGCGGCGCATCACGTTCGGCGAACCGGGCGACCTCCGGGTGGATATCGTCCGCGAGCGCTGTGATCGATTTGCGGCGGCTGGCGTAGTCGATGTTCAGCGTCGCGAACCCGGTCGTCTGGAGCGCCCGTTCAAGTCGTTTCAGGGATGCCGAGGTTCGCGCGATGCCGTGAAGCAGAACCACTCCCGGGCATCGCGCCTCGCCTGATTGAGGCGCCTCGTGCATCTCTCTACGCCACCTCGCGCTCCGGCGCGGACGCCTGCTCGCGGGCCATCGTCGTTGCGGTGACGTAGTCGGTCTTGCCGCTGCCGAGCAGCGGCACCTTGTCGACCACCAAGATCGCCGCGGGAACGGTCAGCTCGGACGCGCCGATCGTCTTTGCCTGACCCAGCATCGCGCTACGCTCGGCACCCTTCTCCGTCGTTAGCAGCACAATGCGCTCGCCCTTGCGCGGATCCGGGATCGACACGGCAACCGATGCGGCCTGCGGCCACAGCGTCGTCGCGATGCTCTCGACCGCTGACAGCGAGACCATTTCGCCCGCGATCTTGGCAAAGCGCTTGGCGCGGCCCTTGATGGTGATAAAGCCGGCGGCGTCGATCGCCACGATGTCGCCGGTGTCGTGCCAGCCCTCGGCGAGCGGTTCGAGCACGCCGGGATTTTCGGCCCGCAAGTATCCAAGCATCACGTTCGGTCCGCGCACCGAGAGGCGTCCACCTTCCTCGATGCCGGGGACCGGGTCGAGGCGGCTTTCCATCAGCGGCGACAGGCGGCCGACGGTGCCGGGACGATTGGCCATCGGCGTGTTCATCGCCAGCACCGGCGCGGTCTCGGTGACTCCATAGCCTTCGAGGATGCGGATGCCGTAGCGCTCCATGAACACCTGGCGTGTCCGATCCTTGACCGCCTCGGCGCCGGCGATCACCAGGCGCAGCGTACGGAAGTCGTAGGCATGCGCCGAGCGCGCGTAGCCGGTGAGGAACGTGTCGGTGCCGAACAGGATCGTGGCGCCGGTCTGGTAGATCAGCTCCGGCACGATCCGATAGTGCAGCGGCGAGGGGTACATGTAGATCGGAATGCCCGCGAGCAGCGGCATTATCATTCCGCCGGTCAGTCCGAAGGAGTGGAACACCGGCAGCACGTTGAACACCTTGTCATTGGCGTTGGCATCGACCCGCGCCAGCGCCTGCGCGGCGTTGGCAAGGATATTGCGGTGGGACAGCACGACGCCCTTGGGCGTGCCTTCCGAGCCCGATGTGAACAGCACGACGGCCGGATCATTCGCCTGGCGCGTGACGCGCGGCGCGGTGCCGGCGAGCAGGCCCTTGATCTTGTCGGCCGTGCCGATCGAGGCGCGGACATCCTCGAGATAGACGACGCGGACTTGCGCGGAGATCGCCGCCATCAGCTTGTCGAGCTTGCCCTTCTCGATGAAGGCCTTCGACGTCAGCACCGTCTTGACCTGCGCGGCCTTCATGGCGGCGAGCACGTTGACCGGGCCCGCGGAGAAGTTGAGCATCGCCGGCACCCGGCCGATGTTTTGCAGCGCCATGAAGACGACGGCGACGCCTGCGGAATTCGGCAGCAGCACGCCGACATTCTCACCGACGGCGGTGCCGCTCTCCAGCTTCCGACTCAAGACCTGCGCGCCCAGGATCAGCTTGCGATAGGTCAGCTTGGTGCCGAGCGCGTCCTCGACGATGACCTTGCCGGTGTCGCGGTCGCGATAGGCGTGTCCGAGCGCTTCGAACAGCGTGTGATCGAGCATGGCGTTCTTCACCATGGCGTCAATCATCACGTCCTGAAGCGCTGCGCCCGCAGCGTTGCGGCGCGCCTTGCCCTTCAGCGACGGATCGACCGGAAGCTTGACCGGCGGCAGGATGGTGACGGTCACCCGCGGAAACCACGAGCGCTTGATCTGGCTGCCGTTGAGATAGCTGAGATGCGAGCGTTGCGCGCCTTCGATGCGGATCGGGACGACGACCGCATCGGCCTTGTCCGCGATCATCGCGGTGCCGTCATAGACCTTCATCAGCGACCCGGAGACGGTGATGCGTCCCTCCGGGAAAATCACGACCGGCTCGCCGGCGGCGACAAGCCTGATCAGGTCGCGCGCGGCCAGCGGCTTGCTGGGGTCCATGGTGTAGTGCTTGACCACGCGCAGGAACGGCTTGGCCCACCAGGCCTTGGAGATGCCGGTATCGACCGCGAAGCTCGCGTCGATCGGCAGCACGGCGTGCAGCAGCGGGCCGTCGATCAGGCTGACATGGTTGGGCGCGATCAGCATGCGCGTGCCGGCGGGCGGCAGATTCTCGAGCCCACGGATTTCCGTGCGGAACAATGCGCGGAACAGCAGCCCACCGAAATCGCGCACGCCTTCCTTGCCCCACTTCGTCAGCACGAACCAGACTGCGCCGAAGCTTGCGATGCCGAGGCCGAAGAAGATCCAGCCGACATGCAATCCGGCCGCCTGCAGCAGCGCGACGAACAGCGAGCCCGCTACCATGAAAGCGGCCTGCAGCACATTGCCGGCGGCGATGATGCGGGCACGCTCGGACGGTGCCGACCAGGCCTGGACGGCAGCGAAGGACGGCACGACGAACAAGCCGCCGCCGAATGCGAAGGCGACGAAGTCGATCAACATGCGCAGGCCGGCGAACGACGTCGCGAAGTCGACCGCGGCGATGTCCTGACCCTTGCTGGTCGCGCCGATCGCCCAGGCGAGATCGAGGCCGGCAAACCCCATGATGATGGCGCCGATCGGCACCAGCGCGAGGTTCGGGCGAACGTGGCTCAGGCTAGCGGCGAACAGCGAGCCGATGGCAATGCCGATTGCGAAGACCGCGAGACACAGCGTTACCACGCCCTCGGTGCCACCGACGACGTCCTTGACCAGCGCCGGCAGCAGCGAGAGCACGATGGCGCCCACCAGCCAGAACCAGGAGACGATCACGGTGCCGTCCCACAGCCGGTGGTCGGCGTGCAGCGTCTTCAACAGGCCGAGCGTCGAGGTCCAGGGATTGGCGTTGACGGACAGATCGGGTGCAGAGGGCGTTGTTGCCGGAATGCGGGAGGCGACGGCCCAGGACAGCAGGGCCAGCACGACCACGGCCGATGCGACCCAGCCCATATGCGCGGAGCCGGCCACGAACTGGCCGCCGGCGACGGTGCCGAGCAGGATCGCCATGAAGGTCGCGCCTTCGACCAGCGCGTTGCCCGTCGCGAGCTCGCCGAGCGCGAGCTGGTCCGGCAGCATCGAATATTTCACGGGGCCGAACAGGGCGGCGATGACGCCAAACAGTGCGAGCGCTGCGAACAGCAGCGGCACCGAATGCAGCAAGAAGCCGGCGGCGGCAAAGCCCGCGGCGAAGATCTCGGCGAATTTGAGCCGCCTCGCGACGACGGATTTGACGTATTTGTCGGCGAGCTGCCCGCCGAGCCCGGACAGAATGAAATAGGGGAAGATGAAGACGGCGCCCGCGATCGTCACCAGCGCATCTCCGCTGGCGGTCGCGACACTGTAAAGCAGGATGATGACGAGTGCGTTCTTGAGCACGTTGTCGTTCAGCGCCGAGAAGAATTGCGCCCAGAACAGGGGCGCAAAGCGGCGTGACGACATCAAATCCCTGATCATGACTAGTCCTGTTTTGGAAACGCTGTCTGAGGTTGTTTCATTGTCGGTTGGGCGTCGGGACCGGAGGAGATGCGACGGGCAATTGCGGGTTGACGACGATCGTCCCGGCCTGCGCTGCGCCTTGGCATTCCGATCCTGTTGGTCTCCGCGTAGCGACGTTTGGTTCGCAAATGGTTTGGTCGCGGCCCTATCAAGCTCTCGCAGGGAGGCGTGCCGGCTGCGCCCGCCTCAGGTGAGGTGGGCAAGGCGGCGAAAGGGCGAGAAGCGGCCGAGCAGGCTGAAGCGGCGGCCCTCATCACGGGCACGCGCGCGGTTGGCTCGCCACATCCGGAAGGTCGCGCGGCGCTCGGTCAGGACGCCGGCGATGTCGCAGGCATTTGCGATGCGATCGATCGGCGCCATCGCGAACCGCAGGAGCGCGCGGCCAATTCCGGCAACGAGAGCGGTGGCGTCATCGATGAAGGTGGAGGCGATATCAACAGCGAGGGTTTGCATTTTGCAGGTCTCCGAGATAGCTTGAACATTGTTCAAATGAGTATCCTGAAAATGAACAATGTTCAAGACGAATCGCTACGAGATCAAAAAAAAGGTCGCCGACGGTTTCAGATCCTGGAGATCGCCCGTCGTATTATTGCGACTAAGGGTTTGAGATCGCTAAAGGTTCGGGATGTTGCCGAAGCCGCCGGCTGCTCGATCGGAAGTGTCTATAACGAGTTCGGCGACTTCGACGGGGTCATTTTGACCGTGAATCGGGAGACCGTTCAGGCGCTGACCGTGCGACTTGGCGGAGTTCCCGCCGCGGATCCCGTTCGCCAGCTCTATGGGCTTGCCGCGACCTATCTCGAGTTCTTCGCGGAGCACGCCAACCTGCTGCGCGCGCTGTTCGAGCATCGGATGGAGGACGATCGTCCTTACCCCGATGACATCCTTCAGCTGGTGATGGACGCGTTCGCGCTGATGCATCCACCCCTGGTGCGGCTGCTTCCGAATGCAGACGACGTGCAGATCGCGTTGCTGTCACGCACCCTGTTTTCCGCCGTGCACGGGATCATCTCGCTTGGCCTGGAAGAGCGCATGGTGGCCGTGCCGCCGCAGATGCTGCGCCAGCAGGTTGAACAGTTCCTCGACGCACATCTCGCCGGTCTCGGGATTTTGCCCGTACGCTGACGGGCGCCGTCGTCACGCGCGCGCAGCTTCGCGTCGTCGCGAGGCTACGAGGACGGCGTCCGGCCGCACGCTGTCGACCTGAACCCGGTTGCGTCCCTTCTCCTTGGCGCAGTAGCAGGCCGCATCCGCACGCCGCATCGCGCCTTCGAGCGTGGTGCAGCGATCGGCAATACAGGTCACGCCGATGCTGGCGGTTACCGCGAAGCAACGATCGTCCCAGGTGAAGCTGAACAATTCGAGCGATCGTCGCAGCCGTTCGGCGATATCGACGGCGCCTGAAGGCGAGCATTGCGGCAAGATCAGGCCGAATTCATCGCCGCCGAGCCGCGCCACCAGATCGTGCGGCCGCCGTTCCTGCTGCAACAGTTGTGCGACCTGGCAGAGCAGGCGGTCGCCCGCGAGATGGCCGCAGCTGTCGTTAACGTTCTTGAACTGGTCGAGGTCGAGCAGGATCAGGCCGAGCGAACCTGTCGCGATGTTGTCGAGCTCGCTTTGCAGGCGCGCCTCGAAGGCGCGGCGGTTGGACAAGCCGGTCAGCCAGTCATGTGATGCCTGCCAGGCCAGGCGCTCCTTCTCGGCATGCAAGGCATCCTCGAACGCCTGTCGTTGCAGCACCAATCGCCGCGTGTGCCAGATCAGGAGCAGGATCAACGTCAAGGCGGTGACGATATTGACGCAAGTCAGCGTCATCTTGATGGCGCGGGAGCCTTCGCCTAGGACGGTGGAGAACCGGTTGGCGTGCACCGTGAACTGAGCGTTGAGCTCCGAGAGCCGCGACGACAATAATTGCAGGCGGTTGCCGTCCTGAACGGGCCCGTTCTCCAGTTCTGACCGGATGACCTCGCCGAACACGTTCAGCTCCAGCAGCATGGGGTCGGTGGCGGCCCATTCGCGGATCGCTTCCTTGAGAAAGCTGACCTGTTTGAAGTAGCGGAAAAGCCAGATCAATCCCGGCACGTCATCGGGATGGTTGCCGCCTTGCAGAAAGCCGATGCGGACGACCTCGACGTCGACCGGATCGCGCTCGAGCGCCCAGCGTGCGAACTCGTCGCCGATGGGAACAGCCAGCGAGGTCTGGTATTGCGCGAACTGGCTGGCACCTCCCGAATGCAGATAGAGATTGAGGAAATAGACGGCGTTTTTCTGCGAGCGCGACCACATCGCCTCGCCCGCGACGTAAGCTCGGACCGAGGACATCACCTCCAGGCTGAATCCGGCGATCGCCGCCTGCAGCACGACGACCATGACGAAAGGCGAGACGAGCTTGATGACATGAAGGAAACTGCGTCCCTTCGTCGACGTCGTTGTTCTGCGAAACACTTTGCGTTCCCCAAGTCACTCGACGGCCCCAGCGGAGTGATCCGCTCATAACGCGGATTACGCGTGAGGGGTTCTAAACTCGACTTGAAAATGCCGGGAGACTGCGTCGCAGAGTGAAGACGTTGTGAAACGGATGTTCGCAGATCGTTGCAAATGCCGTCGAACCGGAACTGACGCGGCATCGACGAGCCGATGTCTTGCATTCGACTTGCGCGGTTTACTCGATCGAGAGAGTTTGCGCTGGCGCTACACCAACACCGGCTTGCGTACCCGACCGGCGTCGCCGAAAACCCGCAAATAACGCTCGATCTCCGAGGGCAGGCCGGTCGCTTTCTCGGGATTGTCAGAGAGCTTGACGGCCGGATGTCCGTCGACCGACGACACCTTGCAGACCAGGGAGATCGGATCGAGATTGAACGAGCCGTCCGGCGGGCAGCCGACGAAATCGTTGGTGAGGTTGGTGCCCCAGCCGAAGGAGAGCCGCACGCGGCCGGTGAAGTGATGATAGGTCTCCTCGATCGAGCCGACGTCCATGGCGTCGGAGAACACGAGCAACTTGTCCCTGGGATTGCGGCCCTTCTTCTCCCACCAGGCGACGATCTCCTCGCCGGCCTCGATCGGCGGCGCACTGTCGGGGCGGAAGCCGGTCCAGTCGGCGACCCATTCCGGCGCATCGCGCAGGAAGGCCTTGGTGCCGAAGGCGTCGGGCAGAGCGATCAGGAGGTTGCCGCCATAGGTCTGGCGCCACTGGTCGAGGATGCGATAGGGCGCCCAGCGCAATTCCTCGTCGTCCTTGGCGAGCCCGGCGGCGACCATCGGCAGCTCATGGGCGTTGGTGCCGATGGCTTCGAGATCATTGTCCATCGCGAGCAGGACGTTGGATGTGCCGATGAAGGACGGGCCCAGGCCTTCCTTCACCGCCTCCACGCACCAGCGCTGCCAGAGGAATCCGTGGCGGCGGCGGGTGCCGAAATCGGAGAGCCGGAGGTTCTCCAGCTTGCGCAGCCGCTCCACCTTGGTCCACAGCTTGGCCTTGGCGCGGGCATAGAGCACGTCGAGCTCGAAGCGGCCGCGGCCCTTGATCGCCGCGCGCGAGCGCAATTCGTTGAGGATGGCGAGCGCGGGAATCTCCCACATCGTGGTGTGGCTCCACGGCCCATGGAAATGCAGCTCGTACTGGCCTTCGACCTTGCGCAGCTCGTATTCGGGCAGCCGGAATTCGGCCAGCCAGCGGATGAAGTCCGCCGAGAACATGTGGGTCTTGCCGTAGAAGGTGTTACCGGCAAGCCAGATCAACTCTTTCTTGGTGAAGCGGATGGTACGGGCGTGGTCGAGCTGGGCGCGCAGCTCGCCCTCGTCGATGATCTCGGCGAGCCGGACATGGCGCGAACGGTTGATGACCGAGAATGTTACCTTCTGATCCGGGTAAGATTCCCGAATCATTTGTAACATCAACAGCTTGTAGAAATCGGTATCGAGCAGGCTGCGGATGATGGGATCCAGCCGCCAGCTGTGATTGTAGGTCCGGCTCGCAATGTCGGTCACTGTCATGGGGGAATTCTAGCGTGGCTGCGGCGACGCAACCAGTGGATTTGGGGAGGGGCAGGCCACCGCCCGGCACCGGTCGCGGGGCAGCCGCAGGGCGGGTCAAGTCAGGGGAAATAGTCCCTGGTCCAGCGCAGTAGCGCCGGTATCTTTGGCTGACGCCGCTACTTCCCTTCTAACGTATTGACCGGCGTCCACTCGTTCGGCGGTGGATTTGCCGCGAGCCTTCTGGCGCGTTTCGCGAACAGCGCTGATGCCAGATCGCTCGCTGCCGCGTCCTCGAACGCCTCGACTGCCTTCGCAAACTCGCGCACCCGCCAACACGCGAGCCCTTCCGCATACGCCGTCGCCGCCTTAGTCTGATCGACGCTCTCCGCGCCCTTATCGGCCAGCGGCTCGAATACCTTGATCGCCTCACCGCGCCCTAACACCCTGATCGCATCGAGCTCGCGCCAGGCGAAGCTGTCGCCGGTCTGCGTGACCGTCGCTTCCGAGGCCATGATCGCGGTGCCGTAATATTTGTTGGCGCCTTCGAGTCGCGAGGCGACGTTCACGGTGTCGCTCATCACAGTGTAGTTGAAGCGGCGGCGGGAGCCGATATTGCCGACCACGGCTTCACCACTGTTGAGCCCAATGCGATGCGACAGGCCGCGGCCGGCGAAGGCGGCACTGCCGGCGTTGAGCTCTGCCAGCTTTTCGTGGCATTTCAGCGCGGCGTGGACGGCGTTGCGCGCGTGCGCGGGATCATCGGCTGGCGCACCGAACATCGCGACGATGGAATCGCCGATATATTTGTCGACATAGCCGCGGTGGCTTTCGATGATGTCGGTCATGGCGGAGAGATATTCGTTCATCAGCGTCACCAGCTCGCCCGGCGTCATCGTCTCGGCGATGGAGGAGAAGCCGCTGAGGTCGGAGAAGAACATGGTGACGTTGCGCATCTCGCCGCCGAGTGCCGGCATCTTGCCGGAGGTCACCATGGTGTCGATCACTTCAGGGGCGAGATAGAACGCAAAGCTCTTGCGCAGGAAACGCTCGTCACGATCGGCCAGCACGAAACGGTAGCCGACCATCATCGCGAGCGCGGCAAGGCTCGCGAGTGCTGGCTCCGTCAAGGGCAGCGCCAGCGCGTGAACGAACGCGCCGACGGTCACGGCGGCATAAGCGGCGGTGAGAATGATCCAGGCGATCACGGCGCCACCCGGTGCGAGCATGCAGGCCGCGCAGGCGATGATCGCTGCGAAGGCGATCGTGAGAATGGTCCGCGCTGGAAAGCCCAGTTCTGTCACGGCATCGTGCTCGATCAGATTGCGGGCGGCGGTGGCATGCACGAAGACACCGGCGACGTCGCTGCGGGCCTTTTGTGCGGTGCTTGCCGGGGCGGGCAGGGCGCATCGTGGCCCGGGCGTTCCGTCATATCCGCCGGACAGTCGCATCGAGGTGAGCTTGCGGTCCTCGAAATTCAGGGCGGTGCCGAGCAGCACGACCTTGCCGTCGAAGGCGCGGCGGAAGAAATCGCGGTCGCCTTTTTCGACGCAGGCGCGCAGATCGGCGAAGGAGAAGGTCGGAACATCGCGGCCCAGCCCGCGAAAATTGAGCGTCAGTGTATTCGGAACCGCGCTCGGAATTGCATAACCGGACAATTCGGTCGTACCGGACGGTGCATTCCCGGGCTTTCCGCCGAGCGCGCGCGCGGCGAGCTCGATCGCCATCGTGGCGACCGGCTTGCTGTCGATGGAAAAGCTCAACGGCATCCGCCGGATCACGTCGTCGGTGTCGGTGTGGACGTTGAGGGCGCGGATATTGTTTCTCACCGCCAATTGCTGCGCGCGGTCGGGCCTTTCCTGATGGTCGTCGCTCAGGATCTCGCCGAGCACCAGTTTTCCGTTGTCGGAGAGTTGCCGCAGCGCGATCAGGTAGTCCCGGTCAAACCCCCTCATGCGCGTGCCGAGCGGCGCATCGCCAAACGGGATTTGCGATTGCTCGATCGAGCTTGGAAAGATCACGTCGAAGCCGATCACCTTGGCGCCGCCGTCGGAGATGCTCCCAAGCACCCGGCCGATCTCGCGCGTCCAGGTCTGCGTCGGCGAGCCCTTGAACGGCGGCGTGTCGTAGGTCTCACCGTCGATCGCCACGACGACGACCGGCGATGTCGCGGGATCGCGGTGGTCGCCGACGAGCTTGCCGCGCAGCGCCGTGAGGATGTCGAGTGAAAGGCCTTGCAGCGTACCAAGCGGCGGGGACGTGAAGACCGCGCCCGCAACGAGCGCGATCAGGATCGCTGCAACGATGTCCCGCCTGCCGATCCGCCGCATCGCCCCGTCGCTAGCTGCCTATTCGAGCCGCAGCAGGCGGCCGACGATCGGCGTCGACGACGACGTGGCGCTGGCATCGACCTGGAAGGCGTAGCGCTTGGCGCCGAGAATGGCCAGATAGCTGCCGCCCGGGGTCAGCGACTTTCCGGCCTTGGCGAAGTCGTAGAATTTGCCGCCGATCATGTTGTCATTCCTCAGCGGGATGCTGATCGTGGGTTCCTTGCCGTCGGTGCGTTCGATCACCAGCGTGCTGCCGCTCTTGGCCTGCACCAGCGGCGCGACGCCGTAGAGCGTCGGCAGCTTGGCCGGCGCGCCCTTGGCGTCCGAGCGCATGGTGCGGAAGGTCGTAGCCGCACTTTGGTTCGCCTCGCGCTCGGACAGTTTGGCCGCATTGGTATCGCAGGGTACTTTTTCCCGCTTGACCTCGCCGAGCTGCACGGTGCTCTGCTCGGCGCCGACCAGGACGACGCCTTCGCTGATGGTCTCGCGCTGGCAGGATTTGAGATAGCTGAGCGTAATGCTCGCCTTCGGCCCGAGCTTGATGATCTTGCCCGGCGCGACATAGTCCATGAACGCGATGCCATCGACCTTGCCTTGCACGTCCTCGACGATGGCGGCGGGGGTCTCCGCCAGGGCGGGGGCGGCAAGACAGAACGCGCCGACAAATGCGCCGATGAGGCTTTTCATGGGAATTCTCATTCGCTTCGACCGATGGATGACCGGTCCCATCCTGGGCCGATGCTTAGCAGAGCAGCGCCCAGGCAAGTGTGACCAGAATCACTCTTAGATATTGGTGCCACTTTAGCAGGAACCGGTTCAAACCGGCGACCGGAGAAAGCAGAGCCCAGGCAAGCTGTTGGCCGGATGGATAATGTCAGGCGGCCGGGACCGCCTCAAGTGAATGGTTCTCGACCGGATGGCTCTCCGCCGCAGCCTCTATAATGGGAGCCAGCGTGGCCTCGGTCTTCTGATACGGCGTCGTCTGCTGACCGGCGGCGATCTCCACGACCTCGTCCCAGCGCGACAGGAAGGCCTCGACACAGGCCGGGTCGAACTGCCGGCCCTGGTTCTCGACCAGATAGTTGCGCGCCACGTCCAGCGGCATCGGCTCTTTATATGGCCGCCGCGTCGTCAGGGCGTCGAAGACGTCGGCGACCGCGACCACGCGCGCGGCGACGGGAATCTCGTCCGCCCTGAGGCCGTTCGGATAGCCCGCGCCGTCCCAGCGCTCATGATGACCTGCGGCAATTTGCGCACCGAGCTGGATCAGCTCGCAACTGGAGTCGGCCAGGATTTTCTCGCCGATCGTCGCGTGGGTGCGGATCACCGCCATCTCCTGGTCGGTCAGCTTGCCGGGCTTGAGCAGGATGTTGTCGGGAATGGCGACCTTGCCGACATCGTGCAGCGGCGCGGCCAGATAAATGTCGCGGCAGAGCCGGGCGGGCAGGCCGAGCTGCTCGGCGATGATGCGGCTGTAGCGGGCGACCCGCAACGTGTGCTCGCCGGTGTCGTTATCGCGGTACTCGACTGCAAGCGCGAGCCGCAGGATGATCTCCTCCTCGCGCTCGCCGAGCTTTCTTGTTGCCGCCGCGACTTCGCTGGCTAGATGCGCGGCACGATCGCTGAGCTTGCGTCCGGCTGCACCAAGCTGAATCAAATTCCGCAGGCGCACCGTCATTTCGACGTTCTGCGGCTGCTTGGGCAGGAAATCGGTCGCGCCGGCCTGCAGCGCTTCCATCTTGATGTCATCGGTCTGTCGCGAAGTGATCATCGCGATCGGGATGTCGGAGCAGCCGGGCAGGGTGCGGAAGGTGCGGATGAAGCTGATGCCGTCCATATGCGGCATCTCGTAGTCGACCAGCACGAGGTCGAAGACGCGCTCCCGCGCGCAAACCAGCGCGTCCACGGGATCGAGGAAGGTGGTGGCCTCGACCAGACCTTCGGCCTCGATGTGATGTTTCAGGAAGTTGAGGACGGAGCGGCTGTCATCAACCAGGAGCGCTTGGGTCAGCATCGGCGGCCGGGGCTCGTGCGGATGGCGGGGCGTGACTTCTACACATAGGCTCTGCGATTTAACGTGAAGCAAATGCCAGGACGGCGACGAACTGCCTTGAGACTGCGCGGGACGCATGAGATTTGGCCGCGCCATGCACGTCTGCATGCACACGCGAAGTTCTTCGGATTGTGACCCGTAGTTGTACGGACTCCCTCATTAGGAGTTTGAATACTCTCCGTTGCGAATAGTTGTCGCGCGGGATTCTCGCGATGCGTGCGGCGAATCCTGAGGAAATTTGGGGGACGAATGTCGTCTGATGTCACCGAGCCGAAATGGTCCCTTCGGCTGCCAGCTGATTGCAGCATCGCTGGGATCCGCAACGTCTATGACCTCATTCGCGAGGCGTTCGGCCGCCAGGAGCGGCTCGAGATCGACTGTTCGAGCGTCGACAAGGCCGATGTGACCTCGATCCAGCTTCTGCTGTCCACCGCCAAGACCGGTGAGGCCCAGGGTCGGCCTGTGGTCCTGACCTCCTTCTCGCAGTCTCTGCGCAACACCCTTCGTCGCGCCGGCTTCGCCAGCGACGCGATGATCGATCAGCACTTCCCGCAAAAGAAAGATGGCGCCTAATGGCCACGATTCTCACGGTCGACGATTCCCCCAGCATCCGGCAGATGATCAAGGTCGTGCTCGAGCCGGCCGGCCATAACGTGATCGAGGCCGGCGACGGCGCGCAAGGGCTCGCCAAGGCCCAGGCCGGCAAGCTCGACCTCGTCATCACCGACCTCAATATGCCCGTCATGAACGGGTTGGAGCTGATCCGGGCGCTCCGCAAGCTTCCGAGCGCGGTCGGCATGCCTATCGTGTTCCTGACGACCGAATCCAACGACGCGGTGAAGCAGGAAGCCAAGAGCGCCGGCGCCACCGGCTGGATCACCAAGCCCTTCAAGCCCGAGCAGTTGCTCGCCGTCGTCGGCAAGCTGGTGCGTGCATGAGCGCGATGGACCCGACCGAGGTCTTTCGTCAGGAAGCCAGCGAGCTCTTCGAAGTTCTTGAAGGGGCCCTGCTCGATCTCGGCCTGCGTCCTGACGATCGCGAACTGGTCGATTCCGCCTTCCGCGCCCTGCATACGATCAAGGGTTCGGGGGCCATGTTCGGCTTCGACAAGGTCGCCTCCTTCATCCACGAATTCGAGACCGCGTTCGACCGCGTCCGCAAAGGCGAGATCAAGCCGACGCAGGACCTGATCTCGGTCGCGCTCGCTGCCAAGGACTACATCCGCGCGCTGATCGAGGATCCGCAGTCGACCGACGACGTCATCGGCGAAGCCATTCTCGACGATCTCAAGCGCTACGTGTTTCCCGACCAGGCCACCACTGCGGCCGCTGAGATCATCGAGGCGCCGCTGGCACCGGCCGAGAGCAAGCAGGCCGGCTGGCATCTCTATCTGGAATTCGAATCCCACGTCCTGCGCAACGGCTCCAATCCACTCGACCTGCTGGAAGACCTCTGCAAGCTCGGCCCCTGCTTCGTCGTGCCTGTGACCGACGGCATTCCGTTCCTCGACGAGATGGAGCCGGAAGATTGCTATCTGAAGTGGGACGTCAAGCTGCACGCGGCCTGCGACAAGGACGCGATCGACGACGTCTTCATGTTCGTCTCGGACGAGATGAAGCTGACGCTCTCGCCGCTGGAGCAAGTCGAGGCGCCCGCGCCGATGCCGCTGTTCCAGCTGCTCGACGAGGAGCCGGCAGAGGTGGCCGAAATGCCTGCGCCGGTGGTCGAGGCTGCTGCGCCCGTCGCCGCGCCGCCCGCCGCAAAGACGGAACCCAAATCTCAATCGAAGCCGGAGCCGAAGTCCGAGGCCAAGCGCGACGATCGCGGCATCGCCACCGTCCGCGTTCAGGCCGAGCGTCTCGACGAACTGATGGACCGGGTTGGCGAGCTCGTCATCGCCCAGGCACGGTTGACCCAGCTCGCCGCTTCCGGCTCGGACCTCTCGATCAAGATGATCGCTGAGGAAATCGAACGCCTTGCCTCTTCCTTGCGCGACACCACGATGGGCGCGCGCATGGTGCCGATCGGTTCGCTGTTTGGCCGTTTCCGCCGCCTGATCCATGACCTGTCGCGCGATCTCTCAAAACCAGTCGAGTTCGTCACCACGGGCGAGGATACCGAGCTCGACAAGACCATGATCGAGTGCCTTGCCGATCCCTTGGTGCATTTTATTCGCAACGCCATCGATCACGGCATCGAGGACACAGTCACCCGCTCGGCCAACGGCAAGACCGAGCAGGGCCAGATCGAGCTCGCCGCCGTTCATTCCGGCGCGCAGGTGCTCGTCACCGTGAAGGACAATGGCGGCGGCCTCAACACCGCGCGCATCCGTGCGAAAGCGGAAGAGCAGGGGCTGATCGCTTCCGGCGCTGTGCTGACCGATCACGAAATCCATCAGTTCCTGTTCCATCCAGGCTTTTCGACCGCGCAGACCATCTCGGCGCTGTCCGGCCGCGGTGTCGGCATGGACGTGGTCAAGCGCACCATCGAGAACATGCGCGGCACGATCGATTTGTCCACCAGGCCGGGCCAAGGCACCACCGTGACGCTACGCCTGCCCCTGACGCTTGCGATCATCGAAGGTCTTTTGATCCGCGTCGGCGAAGGCCGCTACATCATTCCGCTGTCGGCGGTTGAGGAATGCATCGAGCTGACGGCCGAGGACGAGCGTTCACGCGGCCGCGACTTCCTCAATGTGCGCGGCAATCTCGTGCCCTTCCTCAGGCTGCGCGGGATCATGACCGCCTCGGGCATGCCCGATCGGCACCAGAAGACGATCATCATCTCGACCGGCGAGACTCACGTCGGTCTTGTCGCGGACCAGATCATCGGCAACCACCAGACCGTGATCAAATCGCTCTCCAAGCTGCATTCCGACGTCACGATCTTCTCGGGCGCGACGATCTTGGGTGACGGTACGGCGGCGCTGATCCTCGACGTCGCGCAGCTCGTCGCGCTGGCGCAGTCGAAGGTCGAGAAGCATATCAGCGAGGCTGCGTGATGGACGAGACGCATACGGGCGAACATCAGGTCGACGCGATGCAGGTTGTGATGATCGGTCTCGGCGAGGAAAAGTTCGCGCTCGACGCAGGCCTCGTGCGCGAGATCATCGATCCCGTGCCCGTGACCAAGGTGGCAGGCGCGAGGGCCTTCGTTCCCAGCGTAATCAATGTTCGCGGCAACGTCATTCCACTGGCGGACCTGCGCATCCGCTTCGGCATGCCGCAGCCGGAGGATTCGGCCGACACGCGCATCGTCGTGATCGAGCTGGAGCTAGATGGCGAGCCGGTGCTGGTCGGCGTCACCGCCGACAAGGTCTACGAGGTCACGGAGATTTCGCAGACCGACGTGCAGCAGACACCGCGCGTCGGCATGCACTGGAAGCCGGAGTTCATTCGCTTCATCGCCAAATGGCGTGAAGAGTTCGTCATCGTTCCGAACATGGAACGCATTCTGAATTGAGAAGTCTCGGGCGAGACTGGGGTAGGGGCTGGAAATGAGATTTACCGTCAAGGCAAAGCTTGCCAGTGCATTCGGCGTGATCATCGTTCTGTCCGGGGTTGCGGGCGGTGTGGCTTACATGAAGCTCGGCGACATGATGGCGACCGCGGACAGCATGGTCCTCCGTGCCAAGCGCATGGAAAGGGCGACTGAAGTCGAGAAGGACATTCTCATCCAGCTTCGCGCGGAAAAGAACGCCATTATTGGCAACGAGAGCGAAGTCGAGCAGGCTGCGACCGACGCTGCCAAGCGTCGCGAGTCAGCCCTGAAGACCAAGGACGAAGTCTACGCGTTGGCGAGCCAGGCCGGCAGGAAGTTGCTCGACGGCTTTGACGTGTCCTACGCCAAGATGAATGCTTATCAGGAAGAAACGATCCGGATCGCGAAGACCGACAAGGCCAAGGCGACCGAACGCTCGAGCAACGAGGGCCGCAAGATTGTGAACGAAGCGCTCGAGTCTATGGGCGCCTATGTCGAGAACACCAAAAAACAAATGACTGAGCAGGCCGTTCAGTCGAAGGAAGAGGGACACCAGGCGCAGTTCCTGCTGATGATGCTCCTCGGTATCTCGTTGATCGTTGCGATCGGCGCGGCCCTCTGGATTTCGATCTCAATCAGCCGTTCGCTCGGCCGCGCGGTCAGCCTCGCAGGTGCCGTGGCTGACGGTGATCTCAATCAGACCATTCCTTCCGCCAGCAATGACGAGATCGGCGATCTCATGAAGTCGCTGAACGTGATGGTCGAGAAGCTCCGGCAGATCGTCGCCGAGGCGCTCACGGCCGCGCGGAACGTTTCCGCCGGCAGTCAGGAGCTTTCCGCCAGCGCCGAGCAGCTTTCTCAAGGCGCGACCGAGCAGGCCTCGTCCGCCGAAGAAGCTTCGTCCTCGATGGAGGAGATGGCCTCGAACGTGAAGCAGAACGCCGACAACGCCAACCAGACCGAGAAGATCGCCGCGCAGTCGGCCAAGGATGCCGAAGCCAGCGGCGTCGCGGTGGGCCGTGCCGTCAATGCGATGCAGACCATCGCCGAGAAGATCACCATCGTGCAGGAAATCGCGCGGCAGACGGATCTGCTGGCTCTCAACGCAGCGGTCGAGGCCGCGCGCGCCGGTGAGCACGGCAAGGGCTTTGCAGTGGTTGCATCCGAGGTGCGCAAGCTGGCCGAGCGCAGTCAGGCCGCTGCCGCGGAGATCGGTACGCTGTCGACAGAAAGCGTGAAAGTTGCCCAGGAAGCCGGCGGCATGCTGTCGAAGCTCGTCCCCGACATCAAGAAGACTGCCGAGCTGGTGCAGGAGATCACCGCCGCCTGCCGTGAGCAGGACGTCGGTTCGGCCCAGATCAACCAAGCGATCCAGCAGCTCGACAAGGTGGGCCAGCAGAACGCCAGCGCCTCCGAGCAGGTCTCGTCCACATCGGAAGAGCTCGCCTCGCAGGCCGAGCAGCTTCAGTCGACGATCTCCTTCTTCCGGATCGAGCACGCCATTCGCAATGAAAGAGCCGCGCCCGCGCCGATCGACCGCGCAGTGGGCCAGCTGCGTGCCAAGGCCGCAACCATGGCGGCGGCCGATCGTGGCCCGAAGAAGCCCGCTCCGGTCCGGAAGCCGGTTCGTGCACTGAAGGCGGCGAACGGCGGCGGCTTCGCCTTCGACATGCATGACGGCGAAGACGACCGCGACGCCGATTTCCAACGCTGATCGATCGGTCCGGCCTCGTGCCGGACCGTGCTCATTCGTAAACTTGGGATTCCTGGACTGCATCATGGCCGCAACCTCGCAATATCTGACGCTCGGGCTCGCCGGCGAGACGTTCGGCATCAGCATCCGCAATGTCCGTGAAATCCTTGACATGCGGCCGATCTCGCGCCTGCCGCACGCGCCGAACTTCCTGCTCGGCATGATCGACGTGCGCGGCAGCGGCTATCCGATCGTCGACCTCCGCTCCAAGCTCGGCCTGCCGGTCGCGGAGGCGACCGAGGCGACCCGCATCATCATCCTCGATGTGCCGATGAAGGATCGTCTGGTCGGCGTCGGTTTCGTTGCCGATTGCGTGTTCGAGGTTACCGACATCGACGAGCAAGGGATCGAGCCGATCCCCCAGGTCGGCGGCAAATGGCAGTCCAACTATGCTGCCGGCATCGGCCGCAAGGGCGAAAAATTCGTCGTGATCTTCGATCTCGCCAAGCTGATGGCGAACGACGAGATCTCGGAAGGACATAGCGTGGTCGCGGATTCACCGCGCGCCGCATGAGTAGAGCGTGATCAGGCGTAAGCACCCCAATTCGAACCGACGAGACTGAAATGAGATTTACGGTAAAAGCTAAGCTGGCCTCGGCATTCGGCGCGGTCATTCTTCTCTCGATGATCACGGGAGGTGTCGCCTATAACAGTCTCTCCAGCTTGACCGCGCAGCAGGAACGGATCGTCGGCCAGGCCACCCGTACCAAGCTCGCCGCGGATGTGATGGACGCGATCCAGGGGCAGCAACGCGCCGAGACCCGGATGATCCAGGCAGTATCGGACAAGGAGACCCAGGACAATCACAACGCAATGCTGGTGCGTCGCGAGAAGACGCTCAAGCTCTACAACGACCTGCATGGGCAGGCGAGCGACAACGGCAAACGCATGCTCGACCAGGCTTCCGGGCCCATGAAGCGCATGAATGAGTTCGAGGATCAGACCGGAAAGTTCGCGCTGCTCAACTCGAACAACAAGGCTGCCGAACTCTGGAAGAACGAGGGTCAGGCCGCGGCCAAGGATCTCGACCTGATGTTCGACGCCGCTGTCGCCGAGCTGAGCAAGGGTGCATCCGAAAACCAGCGGGTGGTCACGGCGATGTTGACCGCGCATGCGGACATTGCGCGTCTGTCCCGCGCCATCGTGACGGCTTATTCCGCCACAAGCACGCAGGAACTCGAGGTGGACGTCAAGGAGGCCACGCAACGGTTAAATGACGTCAAGGCAGCGGCGGCGCAGGCGGGCCAGGCCGGCGCAGCAGCGGGAATCAATGCGCAGTCGGAGCGCCTCGCGAAGGCCGTCGATAACGTCACGCGCCTGGCCCTCGAAGCTGGGAACATGAAGGCGGCGGCCATCGCAAACGGCGAAGGCCGCAAGGTCTTCAATGAGACGCTGGGCGCAATCGAACAGTACGCCAAGCTGAACGAGAAGCAGATGGCGGAGGTCGTGGAGGAGGGCGCCAGGGAGGCAGCCCTCGCCAAGACGTTGTTGATCAGCATGATCATTGGTGCTCTCCTGATCGCGGTGGCTTCCGCGACCTGGATCGCCCTCAACATCAGCCGCGGACTCGGCCGGGCGGTCGATCTCGCCAAGGCGGTGGCGGTAGGCGACCTCAGTCAGAAGATTTCAGTGTCGAGCAACGACGAGGTCGGCGACCTTGTATCGGCTCTCAATGCGATGACGACCAATCTGAGCGCAACCGCCGCGGTGGCTAGCGAGATCGCACAGGGCAATCTCACCGTCGAAGCCAAGCCGCTGTCGGACAAGGACACGCTCGGTCTCGCGCTCGAGCGCATGGTGGAAAAGCTCCGGCAGATCGTGTCCGAGGCCCTGACCGCCGCGCGGAACGTTTCCGCCGGCAGCCAGGAGCTCTCCGCGAGCGCCGAGCAGCTCTCGCAGGGCGCGACCGAGCAGGCTTCGTCCGCCGAGGAAGCTTCCTCCTCGATGGAAGAGATGGCGTCGAACGTGAAGCAGAACGCCGACAATGCCAACCAGACCGAGAAGATCGCCGCGCAGTCGGCCAAGGATGCGGAAGCCAGCGGCGCCGCGGTCGGTCGCGCCGTCAACGCGATGCAGACTATCGCCGAAAAAATCACGATCGTGCAGGAGATTGCACGCCAGACGGATCTGCTGGCTCTCAACGCGGCAGTCGAGGCCGCGCGCGCCGGCGAGCATGGCAAGGGCTTCGCGGTGGTCGCATCCGAAGTGCGCAAGCTCGCCGAACGTAGCCAGGCGGCCGCGGCCGAGATCGGCACGCTGTCGATCGAAACCGTCAAGGTGGCGCAGGAAGCCGGCAATATGCTTTCCAAGCTCGTGCCTGACATCAAGAGGACGGCAGAGCTCGTCGAGGAGATCACCGCCGCCTGCCGCGAGCAGGACGTCGGTTCGGCCCAGATCAACCAGGCGATCCAGCAGCTCGACAAGGTCGGCCAGCAGAACGCCAGCGCGTCCGAGCAGGTGTCCTCGACCTCCGAAGAACTCGCCTCGCAGGCCGAGCAGCTTCAGTCCACCATCGCTTATTTCCGTATCGAGCAAGGCGGAAAGGGCCACGCGCCAGCACCGATCGAACGGGCAGTCAACCAGCTGCGCGCCAAGGCGGCCACGATGGCGGCCGTCGAGCGTCCGGCCAAGAAGCCGCAGGCCAAGCCGGCGCGCGCCGTGAAGGCGGCCGGCGGCGGCGGCTTCGCCTTCGACATGAACGACGGCGATGACGATAGGGACGCCGATTTCCAGCGCTGAGACCCGTCAAGAGATCGGTCCATCCTTCACCGGTGGGCCGATCCGCCACCAGTGATTGCGTGAACGTGTGGGATTCATGATGGCCCGAACGGCCCGACATTCAGTGCAGATGGCCCTCTCGGATGGGGGCAGGCAGCGATGATGCCCGCCATGCAGAATACGGCCGTCCATCTGTCGGACCGCCACTTCCGGACCATCGCCGAATTGATCGAGGGCCAGGTCGGCATCAAGCTGCCGCAGGGCAAGCGGCTGATGCTCGAGGGGCGGCTGCACAAGCGGGTGCGCGCGCTGAACTTTTCCGACCTCAACGAGTATGTCGATAATCTGTTCGAGGCGGATCATTTCGACACCGAGCTCACCCATCTCATCGACGTGGTGACGACCAACAAGACCGACTTCTTCCGCGAGCCGCAGCACTTTACCTTCATGCGGGAGGTCGCGATCCCGGCCCTGCTCAAATCGCACGGACGGAAGAACGCGAACCTGAAGGTCTGGAGCTCGGCGAGCTCCACCGGGATGGAAGCCTACACCACCGCCATGGTGCTGGATGACATGACGCGGAACGGCTCGCGGTTTCAGTACCGCATCCTCGGGACCGACATCTCGACCGCGGTGTTGCGCCTCGCCAAGGCCGCGATCTACGCCCGCGACGTGCTTGCCCCGGTGCCGGAACAGTTTGTGAAGCGATATTTCTTGTCGTCGCGGGACAAGTCGCGCGACGAGGTGCGGGTGGCACCGGAGCTGCGGCGTATGGTGCAGTTCATGCGGATGAACCTCATGGATGCGTCCTATCCCGTCGATCGCGACGTCGACATCATCTTCTGCCGCAATGTCCTGATCTATTTCGAGCGCGAGACGCAGCGCAAGGTGATCGAGCAATTGTGCAGCCATTTGCGGCCCGGTGGCTATCTGCTGGTCGGGCATTCGGAATCGATGATTCACAGTGCAGTGCCGGGTTTGAAGCAAGTTCAGCCAACCATTTTCAAGGTCTAGCCGGAGCGCAACCAAAATGCCGAGGGAGAAGGTTCGCGTATTGATCGTGGACGATTCGGCGTCGGTGCGCCAAATCCTGCAAACGATCCTCAATGAGGATCCCGATATCGAGGTGATGGGGACGGCATCCGATCCGTTCGCTGCGGCGCGACGTCTCCAGAGCGAAATTCCCGATGTCATGATCCTCGACCTGGAAATGCCGCGGATGGACGGCATGACCTTCCTGCGCAAGATCATGGCGCAGCGTCCGATTCCCGTGATCATCTGTTCCTCGCTTACCGAAGAAGGCTCGAACGTGATGTTCGAGGCGTTCGAGGCAGGCGCGGTCGACATCGTGCCCAAGCCGAAGATCGACACGCGGCAGGCGCTGCTCGAATGCTCCACGCGGTTGCGCGAGGCCGTGAAGTCGGCGGCGCAGGCGCGGGTGCGCCCTCGTTCCGAGCGGCGGATGATCGAGAAGAAGCTCACCGCCGACGCCATCATTCCACCCCCGGTGCAGGGCAAGGTCCGGCCGACGACGGAGCGCCTCGTGTGCGTCGGTGCCTCGACCGGAGGGACCGAAGCGCTCAACGACGTCCTGGAGATGCTGCCGCCGCACTGTCCGCCCATCGTCATCGTCCAGCACATGCCGGCAGGCTTCACGGCGGCCTTCGCCAAGCGTCTCGACAGCGTCTGCCAGATCCGGGTCAAGGAAGCAGAGGACGGCGAGCCGGTGCTGCCGGGCTGCGCCTATATCGCGCCCGGCGCCCGTCACATGCTGCTCCAGCGCATCGGTCTGCGCTACCAGATCGCCATCAAGGACGGCCCGCCGGTGTCGCGGCATCGCCCGTCGGTGGACGTGCTGTTTCGCTCGGCCGCCCAGCATGCGGGCGCCAACGCGCTCGGTGTGATCATGACCGGCATGGGCGACGACGGCGCGCGGGGAATGCTGGAGATGCGCAAGCTCGGCGCCTCGACGCGGGCGCAGGATGAAGAGAGTTGCGTGGTGTTCGGCATGCCCAAGGAAGCCATCGCCCATGGCGGTGTCGAGAAAATCGTTTCGTTGCACCATATCCCGCGCGAGATCATGCTCTGGTACCAGGCCGGGCATACGGCGCTGACAGGTTGATTGCAATGTCTGCCATTCCGGCCAATACACTCGCTGAGGCGACCGCCGCAATTGAGGACGTCTCGTCGCGGATCGAGGAGGTCTTTGCGCGGGTCGGCCAAGAGCTTGGGCGCGGCCACCTCATCTTCAAGGAGCTGAACCAGGGCCTCGCGACGCTCTCCGAGGAACTCGCGGGCGCCGAGATCGAGGGGGCGGCGACGGCGCTACAGGAGATCGCCGCGCGGCTCAGCGAGCTTGCGCAGGCACTCCCGGGTGAGAGCGCCCTGCTTGCGACGATCGGTACGAGCACCGCGGAGGCGTCTGCGCTGCTCAAGCCGCTGTTCAAGCACATCCAGATGATCACCATCATCGCGCGCAGTGCACGGATCGAGGCCGCCTCGCTCGAAGGCGATCGCGAGGGCTTTCTGGCCTTCACGCAGGAGGCCTACGATCTCGGCAAGGCCGTGCAGCGTTCGATCGAAGGCTGCGCGCGGGATCAGCAACGCCTGTCGGAAGCGGTCGCCACCGCGTCCGGCCGGCAGAAGGAGTTCGAGAGCCGCTACGGCAATCAATTGGTGTCGGAGAGCACCGAGCTCGGAGCGGCCTATTCGGGATTACGCGACCAGCGCCGCAACAGCAGCCAGCTCGCCGTTCTTGCCAGCAGCAGCACCAAAAAGATCGCTGAGGCGGTCGGCAGCGCCATCATTTCCCTGCAGGCGGGTGACAGCACGCGCCAGCGTCTCGAGCACGTCTCTCACGGCCTCGGCCTCGTGTCGGGCTCCGCCCCGAATCTCGTTCCCCAACCAGCTGCGAGCGACGACGGCGCGCGCGCGATCTGCCAGTTGCAGGCGGCCCTGCTCAGGGACGCCCAGCGCGAGTTCGGCGGCGACATCGGCCAGATCGTTCGCGCGCTGACGGCCATCCTGCACGATGCGGGAAGCGTCGTCGGCCACGGCCGCACGCTGTTCGGCGGCGGAGATGGCAGCTCGTCGTCGTTCCTGGCGCGCATCAAGCAGACGCTGGCGCACGCCTCGAACCTGATCGCCACCTGCGAGGGTGCCGGCCGTTCGGTCGACGAGGCGCTCGCGATCGTCGAGGACACGCTGACAAAATTTCGCCAGGCTATCGCTGGTCTCGCCGAGGCGACCGTCGACATCACGCTGATCGGAATGAACGCCGGCCTCAAGGCAAGCCATCTCGGCAGCCGCGGCAGCGCCTTCGTTGTCATCGCTAACGAGCTCAAGGCGACCGCCGACCAGGTCTCGGCGGGCGCAGGGCGCTTGCGCCCCGTGCTCGACGGCATCGAGCGGTCGGCCGGGGAGTTGAAGAAGTTTCGCGTGCAGGGCGATCCCACGCAGCTCTCCAAGCTCGAGCCGCAGATCCTTCAGGCGCTGCGCGAGGTCGAGGCCGGCAACGAACGGCTCGACAAGCTGATGAGCCGGCTCGTCGACGAAGGCGCGGAGTTCGAGCGGCTGATGAATTCGGCGCAAGCCCTGATGACCAAGCTCGGCGAAGGTTCCGCGGCATTGCCCTCGGTCGCCGCGCGCCTCGAGACTGCGAGCGCGGGCGCACGGCGGCCGCAGCCACAGGACGAGGCTGTGCTCGACGATCTGTTCGCGCACTACACGATGGAGCGCGAGCGGGACGTCCACCGGGAATTCCTTCAAACGCTCGGGTTGGCGTCGATCGCCGCTGCGCGCCGGGTCGAGGCGGTCGAGACCGCCGATGACGGCATAGAATTGTTTTGACCTTGCTGCCGGCGTCGCTTCGCGTGTCGGCAGCAATTTGACCGGTTGGCTTTGCAGGGCGTTAACCGTGGCGGAATGCTTGCCGCATCGGTCATTGTCGCGCCCTAGAGTTGGTCGCACATAGGGGTGAATGAATTTCAGGACGGATGTTTTCATGCTGAAGGACGGCAAATACGCTGCTTGGTTCAGGACCCCGCGCGGTCAGGGCACCGGTGTCGTGCATCTGGCGGAGGGACGAATCTCCGGCAGCGACAGCTTCTTCACCTACGACGGCTCTTATCGAATTGAGGAGCAGCGCTTCACGGCGGTTCTGACCACGCGGCGACATGCCGAGGGGCCGCCGACCGTGTTCGGGCCTGACGAGGTCGAGCTCAAGCTCTCGGGCGTGTGCAGCGGTGCGATGGCGACCTGCTCGGGAACGGCCAGAGAAGCGCCCGATGTGACGTTCGAGGCGACGCTGATCTACAGCCGGGAGGATGCTCCGGTTAGCGATGCCCGATGCGCGGTCGTGAAGCTCAATGACAAATTGCCCAAGGGCCTCGACAGCCGTTCACGGCCGCGCCGTCCGTTCACGCCGGGATCGCACGGACCAGAGCGGAATCGTCCGTAGATTGCCTTTTCACCTGCTGCGACTGGCTTTTGACGGCGGCCGACCGAAGCATGTCAGGACTGTTTAAGCGGATGGGCCTTTTGGTGCCAGGCCCAGGCAGTGCGGATCACGGTGGACAGGTCGGAGTGACGCGGCAAGAAGTTTAGAACTTTTCGCGCAGCAGAGGGGTCCGCGACGAGATAGGTGGGATCGCCAGCGCGGCGCGGCTTGACGGTGTGAGGCACCTCGCGCCCGGTCTCCTGCCTGATCGCAGTCAAGATCTCTCGCACCGAGAATCCGGACCCGGTGCCGAGATTGAAGCTGCTACCGGCGTGCCCTTCTTCCAGCAGCTTCAGCGCCGCGACATGCGCCGCCGCGAGGTCGGTAACGTGGATGTAGTCGCGGATCGCGGTGCCGTCGGGCGTGTCGTAGTCGTCGCCGAACAATGCGAAGTCGGCATGGCCCTGGAGCGCCATCATGGCGCGCGGAATGAGATGGGTCTCGTTGTCACGCAGCTCGCCGATGCCGCCCGCTGGATCGGCGCCGCTGGCGTTGAAATAGCGCAGGCAGAACGCGCCGAAGCCGTAAGCCGACCGGTAATCGGCGAGCATGCGCTCGATCATCCATTTCGATGCACCGTAGGGATTGATCGGCGCGCAGGGAAAATCCTCCGGCAGCTCCTTGGAATCTGCGTTACCGTAGACGGCGCCGGTCGAGGAGAACACGATGCGGCGGCAGCCTGCGTTGCGCATAGCCTGCAACAGCGACAGCGTGCCCTGGACATTGTTGATGTAATATTTCTGCGGGTCCGTCATGGACTCGCCGACGAGACTCGCGGCCGCGAAGTGCATCACTGCCGCGATCTTATGCTCGGCAAAGGCGCGCGCCAGCGCCGCTCCGTCGAGCAGGTCTCCGATGACCATTGGGCCGGCAACGAAGCTGCGATGACCTGTCGACAGATTGTCATAAACGACGGGTTGATAGCCGGCCGCAGTCAGTGCGCGGCAAGCATGCGAGCCGATATAGCCCGCGCCTCCTGTAACGAGGATGGTCGGTCTGTCGGTCATGCCTGGTACCTCAAAGCGAACTCAACCAACATCCAGACGACCGTCGCCAGCAACGAATCCGCACAACGCACGAGCAGCGCAATTGTGAGCCATTCGGGGCCTCCCGGCGAAATCGGCCCATACGTCGTCGGCCAAAAGTGGTGGAGAAGACCAGAGGATACCGAGTGGTTCCCCCGGAACTGACGTGACCCAGGGAAGGGCTATCGAAGTGATCTGGCCCAATACCATCGGCCCTCGTTTTGATGGTGGATCAATCAGATGAGCATAGAGCGATATTCGCTGTATGCAACCCGGTGGTAGCTTCGGCATTCTTGCCGTTCTTCGTCTTAGCCTAGCGTTGACTCTATCATTGCGAAATGCGGCCGGTGACCGCAACGCGGCAACATTACTTTTAGGCACGAAAACTAGATTGTTGCTTGTGCAAAAAGACGGACGGAACCATGCCACAAATATGGATGACATATAGCGAACTCGCGGCACTTAGTGGGTGCACGCCCGCCGAAGCCCGAATGCGGGCCATTCATTTGTCGCTCGACCGTCGCAAAAGCCGCGATGGCACAACACGCGTCAAACTCGATCTGGCGCTGACGGCCAAGTTCTTCGCGTCTGTGCGCGAGTCCGATTTTGATCTCGACAGCGCCATTGAGGCGCTCCAGGCCACGCATCGCCAGATGGCCGAGCTCCTGGTGCCGAACGAGGTCCTCGGCAGGCGTGGGGCAGCTTGAACCGCCGGACACTGCCCCCTATCAGGATAGGCTATGTGACCGGGAGCCGAGATTCCTGCGATGGTTATCTCGAATCAGGCATAAATCTGCATCTGGACTTTCCGGCTGGGGCCGGTGTTCCAACTGCGACGGGCCAAAGAGCCCGCAGGAGGGGGCGATGAGGAAAGCCAACTATCGGGTCTGCGTGACACTGTTGGGGACGGCAATGCTGGGTGGGCTGGTCATCTCGATGGCCACATCGGCAAATGCAGAGGTCGTGAAGCTGCAGGCCGATCTCAAAGGCAGCAATGAGGTGCCTCCGAACACCTCGTCCGGCTCGGGCAAGGCAGAAGCGACCTACGATACCGAGGCGAAAACTCTGACTTATGCGGTCACCTATGCCGGCCTGACGGGTCCGGCGATGGGAGCTCATTTCCACGGTCCCGTGGAGGCGGGCAAGAACGCCGGCATCGTGCTGCCGTTCAAGACGGTGCAAAGCCCCATCCAAGGCAGCGCCACTCTCACCGACGCGCAGGCCGCAGATTTGCTGGCCGGAAGGTGGTACGCCAACATCCACACGGCGGCGAACCCGGGCGGCGAGTTGCGCGGCCAGATGACGAAGTAAGTTCAGCTGGCGCGTCTCACCGGTCGTCTTGGTCGAGCGATGCTAGGACGGCGGTCTGGGCAAGAACGCCAAGATCATCTGGGCGAGCATAACCCCGACGGTGCCTCCTGCCGCTTTTTGCAGCACGTCAAGGAAGCCGGGATCCCGGTCGGGTGTGAACGCTTGCAAGAGCTCCAGCCCCATGGCGACCGTGATAACCAGAGAGCAGGCCAAAGCGAATCGGCCCGGTAGCAGGAAGGAAAGCAGAAATCCGAGCAGCCCATAGGCGCTGAAGCGCTCGATCACGACGACCCAATAAGCCTCGTGATGCCCCATGAGCGCGGGTCTTCCCGCGAGCCTCGCCAGGGTGGCGTAGACGATGAGCGCAAGGCAGATGCTTGCGGCTGCAAAGAGGTGGTTCCTGCGCATCACGCCAACATACAAGGTTGGTCGTCCGTCTGGTTCGAAAGCCAGAAATATCGTTAAATTCCCTGCCGCCATCGAGCCGCGGCTGGCGCAGGAATGTTTAGAGGAGACGCTTGGAAGCCAAACATTATGTCGAGGAAGGAGAAATGCTTCCGCAACAGTCAGGCCACCATAGCCGCGTCGTCGGAGAGCGTCGCGCCTGCCTGCGCCGCGCGACGGGACTCGACCAGGTTGCTAAACCTCGCAAAGGGCAGGGGCGCCGCAACGAGATAACCTTGTCCTTCCTCTACGCCGGCGGAGACCAGCGCGCGGAGCTGCTCCTCCGTCTCGATGCCTTCTGCGACCACGGACATATTGAGGTCCCTCGCGAGCGCTACCAGCATTTCCACGATCGTTGCCGTTGACGCGTCCACGGTGATCGTGTCCACGAAGAACTTGTCGATCTTGATCGTGTTGGCGCCAAGGCCCTTCAGTCGGGACAATCCGCTATGGCCAACGCCGACGTCGTCGATGGCGACGCGAAAGCCGTGCTCCCGCAGTTCGGCTACGACGGCCGCGGCGCGCGCGAGATCGTCAAGCTCGCCGCGTTCGGTGATTTCGACCATGATCTGGCGCGCGGAGACCTTTGCCGTCAGGACCGTACGGCGCAGCGTTTCAACAAAGCCTGTATCCAGGAGGTGCTTGGGCACGACGTTCAGGGACAGCTTGAAATTCTTGTCCGCCGTCAGCAATGGTTGAAGGTCGGCGAGCGCCGATCGCAAGATATGCCAGGTCATCGCCTGGATGCGTCCACTGGATTCGGCGAGTGGAATGAAGTTCATCGGCGGGACCACCGAACCATCTCGGCGCAGCCAGCGAGCCAGGATTTCGCAGCCGTTGATCCGACCGGTCCTGAGGTCGAAGATCGGCTGATAATATGGTGTGAATTCGCCAGCTGCCAGTGCCCGATCGAGATCGGCGACAGGTCCTTCCATGCGGCGGCTTCGTGCCAGTAAGACGCCAAAGATGGCGCCAAGTCCAAGGGCAACAGCGAGGGTCGGCCAGTAAGCCTCGTTGTTCCAGCTCGAAAGGACCGCGTGATCGAGCCGGATCGTGGTATGGAACGGAAATTGGGTGGAATTCCTCTCGAAACTGATCGGTTGCGGCAGGGCGCTGCCGGCGTCGGTCTGGAATTTGCCGAGTTTTTCGCCGTTGCTCAAGGCGAGGACGACTTCACTGTGCGCGCGCAGTTCGGTGGGCATGATGTCGAACAGGCTGGCATTGATGCCGACAATGGCGACCAGGGCTGAGCTGCCATTGATGTCCCTGAGCACTCCCAATGCGTCGCCGCCGAACTGCTCAACGCGAAACAGCTTGAGCTTCTTATCGCGGGAAGACAGCATGTCGCGGCGATCCACCCATCCCTTGTCGAACTCTAGCGTCTCGGAATAGGCCGAGCAGATCACCGAGCCATCCGGATTGACGAGCCGGACGTCCTTGATCGCAGAGCGCTGGTAGACGTGGAGCCGGATCGCCTGCAATGCCCCGGATTCGCAGCTGGCAAGCTCCCGCCTCGCGAGCTCGTCCAGGCTGTCAACGGCAAAATCGACCGCAGCTTCGGAGCGCCGCAGAACGACCTCGGTCAACTCGTTGAGCTGATGCGCTTGCTGGTGGCCAATGACGACCTCAGCAGCGAAATGGCCCGCCAGCCCAAACGTCAACGTGCTCGCAAGCACGAGCGCCGCAAACGGGAGGTTCGGTCGCTGCAATCTCATCCGGTTCAGACGGAATCCAGGAGGGTTAGAGGCTCGATCCTAGCTAGCGCGGGCTAAGATAGGGTTTAACGGTACTTTGCGGCTCGGCGATGAATATAAACGATTAGCTAATGAGCGATCGCGACCAGCAAGGGAACAGGACACCCAGCTACTTGGCGCGAAGACGTAGTCGAGGAGCCAGGCGTAGAGGTCGGCTCGGTCCCGTCGAAAGAACATCGCCTGCTTCCGAGGCTAGACCTTCTTGCCTGACTTCGGCTTCAACGAAAGACCAAGCCGCAAAGCCATCCGCTTGACTGCGTCAGGCGTGCGCCCGAGCTGTTTCGCCGCCTCTTCCAGCGAAGTCGAAGACTTAGCCAACTCCATCAACCGGCGGTCCTCTTTGAACGACCAGGGCTTGCGCGCCATAACCGAAATCATCCTCTCGTCGACACAAAGACAAAGCCGCCAAGCGGACCCATGTTCGCTCGGCGGCTTTGCTTGGGTGGGGCCGGGCTTGGGGAGCCCGGTGAGGCGATGGATAAGCAATTGGTGAGACTTCGCAACAAACTCTGCGGGTTAAGCTAACCGCTCAACCTTACCGCGATAAAAATCGGCGCGCGCCGCACCGTATAACCACGGGGCTTTCGCTTAACAAAGCCGCGATCGTAAGTAGCGGGCGATATCTTCCAGCGGATCGATGAACCCGATCCACTACAGATGGTCCGTCACTATACTGAAGGCATAGACAGGGCGACGGCGCGATGCGCGAAAGCAGTCCCGGATTGGACTCCCTGAGGTGAACCGGGGTTGACATCATCGTTGCATCAAGTTCGGGCAACATCAGCTATCCCTCACGGCCTGAGCCCGTTTCTCTCAGGTGACGATCAATCTTCAAGCAACACGTTGCACAAACTTCATCTTCGTCTGGCAAAACTTTCAGCGGCGCCGACCTTGATGTCGTCACAACGACAAGCTGAAATACTCAGGGAGGAACGTTCCAGAAAAACGTGGGAATATTCCAAATGGCAGCGATCCTGGTTTTGGCTTCGATTTTTGCAGCAGGTTTTTGCTGTGGTTACGGTGTGCGGGCCTGGCGCTCCCGCAAGCGATCAGCGCGGTATCGTCTGTATGCGCCCTATACTCCGGCCTCGATAGGAGTTGGCCGAAGCCAGCGCCCGTCGTGATGGCAGGGACCGGCGCGATATCTCGGCGATGGATCGATCTGACTTGGTCTCGATCACTGCGGCGCACGAAATAACCATGTGCGGTTAGGTTAATTTTTCGCAGTCCTTGTGAGCTTTGGAGCAGTCGCTTAGAAATGGGCCAATTGATTGCGAGAGTTCAGCTGCCGCGATTTGCGGGGTAGGCGTAGATGGCGTATCTGATTGCGTTGCTGGGCATGACAATTTGCGTCCTGCTCTTGATTGCTTTTGTTCGTACCTATAGTCGGCGGCTCACAAATCTTCGAGGTCCTTGGATCCTCAGTGAGGGCCGTCGCAATGATTGATCAAGGGCGCAATGCGCCACGCAGGTATTTTGTCGATCGGCAAGGGCATCGTGTTCTGATCGGCCTTTCGCTCGACGAGACGGCGGAATTTGAAGCGCTGGACCTTCCATCGATGAATGCTGATCATTCGGTGATCGAGCATGGGAGCGCAGAGGCCGTCGCAACCGGCGAAATGCGATGGCTTGAGCTTTATTCCAGGCACGAAGGGGCCTGGCGGGTGTGGATAGCGCAGAGCCGGGCAGAGCAGGCGGAAAATTCAGCCTTTGTTAACTACGTCTGACCGATGGTAGCGGCTTAGAAAGCCAGAAGTGGGATGGCCCAAATGTTCCAGCTGTTCCTGAGGGCACGCGCACACAATCTTCTCAACCTCCGCCGCGAGGACAAGGGCTTCAAGGCCCGCTCCACCGAGCGTGACGCCGCGACCGATCGCGTGCGGATCGATGCGGTGATAACTGCGCTCGATGCCGCTCTGCAGGAGGCTGAAAGGGAGCAGGCCGGCCTCAACCGGCGCGTCGACGATGCGCTCGCGCGTGCGTCCGTCACCTTCGGAAACGGCACCGATGAATATCTGGAGCGGGAGCCGCTCGACAACTACCATCAGGATCTGTTTGCCGCGGATATCTCGAACGGCCAGCGGCGGCTCAAGGAGCTGGCGAGCACGATCTCGCACCTGAAATTCGTCAAGGCCGCGATGCTCACTCGCTTTCCTGATTTCAAGCCGCCGCAGCTCAACAGCTAGCAACCGGTGGTTCCGCAACGGCGTCGTGCCCCGGTTCAGGATCTCGGCGGCACGAAGCCAGGGCAGATTCCTCAGGTCGACTGCTCTGCGGCCCGGGAAGTGAATCCAAGCATGGGTCCAATCGGCTCTGTTTGATGTTTGGCTCCTCTGTCCTTTTTGATATGGTTCCCACCAGCGTTCTCGGACGGATTGAAGGAGCGAGCCAGGTGCCCCTCGGAAATTTGCAGAAGTTGATTGGATTGGCATTTGTATTGGCTTTTGCCGCGCCGGTAGCGGCTTCGGCCGTTACCGTTGAAGTGGCGCGCGCATGTGATGCTGCATTGATCAAGGCCTTTCCGCCAAAACAGATTGGCAATCCCGCTGCAGGTAGCAGCAAGGGGACGGCCAAGGAGCGGCGCGACTATTTCAGCAAATGCGTCGCGAACAATGGCAAGGTCGACGACGGTCCAGCGGACACGCCGAAGGACAACAAAGCCAATAAATAAACGGAGACGCGATGATGATTCATCCAATCCCGTCGCGCTTTAACGTCGTGGCGGGCAAGGTGAGTAGAACGCGCCGTTCGTTGCGTTAATGCGTTCGACGCATTGGTTGGGATCAGTCGGCGTCCCGGCCACGGTGAAGTCATAGCCCATACCTTTGACCACCACGACGTAGCGACCCGGCGAAAGCGTAAAGCCGTCCTGCTCCGGCTGCAGCGATAGCATTCTCGGCTGGTCCTCGACCGGACCTACTTTGTAAGGGTAGGACATGCTGCGAATGACCCAGGTGTCGCCGGCGGTGACCATGGCCGCTTTCCCGGTTGCATCGACGCCCATCGCTCGGGAGACTTTTGCGACCACCCGAACCTCGGTCCCGGTTGCATCGACACCACCGTCGGACCTGAACACAATGAAGCTGACATCTCCGCTTGTCAGCGTCGTCGCGCTCGGCGTGTTGATTGCGGCTGAGATCGCGACACGGCGGTCCGGGATCTTTCCCGGGACCGGCTTGAGCTCCTGGAGCTGGCCGTCGCTCAGGGCGTAGACGCCGAAGGTCGTCGGCAACGGCATTGAGGGTTGCGCAGCCGTCGCCGGCTCCTTCGGTTGATCCGGTGTCCGTTCGACGTTCTCACTGCTAGATGGAGTCACCGCGACGGTGGGTTGAGGCTCGGAGCTTGTCGAGGTGCGCTTGGACAGCGTCGCGGACTGCCACAATGCGACGAATTGTGTCCTCAACCGCGGCCAATAAGTAACTGCAGCGCTGGCGCCGGCAATGATGACCAGGATGGCAACTAATCGGATGAGGGAGTTGATGATGCCGCTTCGCGAGGACTGGTCGGGCGGTCTTGGCGGTGCGACAGAACCGGGCCATGTTTCCGCAAGCTTCTGAACGGGCGCCAGATTCGTAACGGGAGTCGGGGGACTGAGCGGCGACTGATGCGAAGCGACGTCTAGCGCCGACTCCGGCATTGCGGACAGCGCGTCGCGCTCAGGAGCGCCGCGTTCAAATGAAAGCTCAACCTCCCGAATGGCGCGTTCCAGCACTTGCTGGACCTCGCGGGATTCCCGTGCGTCGCCATGGGTGAATTGTTCCAGGAGCTTGATGCGGGCCTGCTCGTACACGATCTCGCGGATCTGCCGCGGGTCGCGGGATATGTCGCGAATCCGCCCGGACAGTAGACGCACAAACCCGGCCTTGATAGCGTGCGTATTTGGAGCGCCGGCGGCAGTGTCGCTGGGGTCAGTCATCAAGGCCGATCAAGTAACCCGGAATAGGCAGTTTCGCTAGGCTTTTCCGCGTCAAATCCATCGCTGCGAAAGCCGCTCTGATCGCCAGCTTGCAAGAGCCCTTGTCGCACCAGCTTCGGGGGCTTGCTTTTAGGCAGAAAGCTGTGACAGTTCGACGAGTTCCTCTTTCCGGTATTTTGATCATGCGCGACGGTCTCATAGCACTCACGTTTGTGGCTCTTCTGGTGCAACCTTCTTTTGCACAAGGGACCAAGGACAAGGCCAATTTGACGAGCACCAGCATCGTGACCTTACCTCCGAAGAAGACCCAAACGGCCCAGAGCGCCTCACGACCGACAGCCGTCCGGAACCTGGCGCCAGGCACGCTGCCGAGCGGGACGGCGGCGCAGGGGGTCTGGAGGGACGGCAAATTGATCGCAGTGCCTCGGCAATGACGACCCAAGCAACCGTGAAGGAACGGTGATCGCCTCTCCGACGTTCTCGCTCGGGAGATATCTCATGAAACGATTAGTCTTGACCACAGTTGCCCTTCTTGTGACCGCGAGCACGTGGGCCCCAAGCGCCCGGGCCCAGGGGGTCAATGATCCGTCTACGCCCAATCGCAACGTGATTATCGTCAATCCGTCGCAGCCTTCGCCGAGCACGGCCACGCGAAACATTCCGAGCCAGATTCAGGCGCCCCGGACCAACGGAGGGCGTGCTCGCCCCTATTACGGGAGCAGGACCCGGGGCAGCGGGTCGAGCCGGCGATAATCGAAGCATAAGCCGACTATGGGGGATTTACCTCGACCTCCAGCATCGACGTTCCGGCATCACGACGGTTCTTGCCCGAGATCAGAAGGGTGAATCTATCGGTGCCCGGCGTTTCGGCTTTCGCCGAATATCGAAAGCCGGAACGTTGAAGATTTGCATATACGACCAACGCAGTCCCTGGATGCAGTCCGCGCCAGGCTGGACCGTCATCATCCACTTCACCGTATCCTCTGATAGAGCAAACGGCGTCCGCTCCTTGACGCAAAGCGGACTCGCTTGAGCCGCAGCTGCGATGCAGGCACCCAGCAGCAACATTGGTCTCTGGCACATTCTCGGCAACCCCGTGAGCGGAGTGTTCGAGATTAATATCGATGAGCTGATGAGGTCTTAGACCTAAGGGCTTGCCAGACGGCCATCGACCCTGCGCCGGCGGACGCCTGCAATCATCGCTGTGACGCAGCCTCAGCGGCCGGCTGGCACTGCCTGCTGGGCGTCATCCCACCGCCGGTGGGGAAGTTGCTGGATTTGAGGGTCATTCCGCTGACGCGGAAGCGGACATTTCCCGCCAAGTGCAAATAGTCCGAGGCTGGTGCTGCTGACCGTCCGCACCTCGACATAGGTTAGCGTGATCGAACCGACGCTCGGGGTAACCTGGGTGATATCGACAAACCGGGCTCCCGGGAAAAGCTTCTGGTCGAGGCCATAGAAAATCTTTTCACGCTCGGACCACAGAACGAAGTGACCACCGGCTTTCTGATCGACTGCTTCGTATTGCGTATGGATGACTTGCGGGTATTCGATCGGACCTGCAGACGCAGACTGAGTCCCTAACCAGATGACGAGAGCCAGAAGGCAATGCTGCGGACCACGGGCTGAAATCCTCGCGAGCTAAAGCACAAAGGTTGCCTGTGAATTGGCTGTCTTGCAATCGGCAAAGGTATAGACTGCAGGGGAGGAGATGGTCTTTTACCCGGTCTTTGGAGTTATTGGTGTGCGAGCCGTTCGGCGTGACCACTCACTGACTTACGCAAGGCAGTTTGTGTCGCTGTCTCGAGCGGCCATCATTGCTGGTGGACTCGCCCTTTGCCTAACCGGTGCGCACTCCTCTCTTGCTCAGACACAGCCCGAGCCCTCACTCAATGACTACCTTCCGCCAAGTGAGCTCGAACTGACGCGCGACGAATGGCGGCAGCGGCTCGAAGACGGACGACGACGGGCCAAAGAGGTCTCGCGCGAGCGGCGGGAGCACCCGGAAGTGTACAAGCCGGTCCCGGAAGATCCGGAGATCCTCGCAACCGAACGCATCCTCAACGACGAGAGCCTGCAGCGAGGCGACATCATCGCCACCAAGAAGGGCATGTTCGTCTACCAGGGGCGATCGGATCAACCGCGTGGCGAACAGGATTTTGTGCCAGTTAATCCGAAATCGGTGCGCTGAGGAGCGTCTGGCAGCCTAAGCCAAGCCGCGCAAGGGCGCCCTCGATTTAATACCGCCGCAAGATCTCATTGAACTTAGGATCGGTTACCTGCGTGGCCTCCAGAAGCAGCGATTTGCCTTGTGGCGTTGCCTGTACGTAGGCCGCGATCAGGAGCGGCTCGTAACTAGAGCGGTGGGCCAGCGCCGAGCGAATGTCCGATTGCGCCAGCAGCTTGATCTCATCGTCGGCTGCGGCCGCGCTCGACGTTACGGTTTGGACCCGGGAGAAGGCAACGGCTATCGGCACGGCTCCGGCCAGGTAAGACATTTTCACTGCAGGCGTTACCGGCTCGCCGGATTGAGCTTTCAACGTGCCTAGCGTGAGCCATAGCGCGGGACGGATCGGCGATACTTTCAAGGCTGCAACCACAGCGCCTTGGGCCGCCTTGTTCTCGGTCGCTCGGCCGTTCGCATCGGCTGAGGGATGGTGAAGAATGTCCGCGGCTTTCGCTGCGGCGTAGTTCGCGAGCAAGTCGCCATCGAACGAAAAGGTCGCCAGTACCCCCGACGTCGCTACAATGGCCTTGTCGGGCGGAATCTCGCCAAAGAATAAATCGCTCGCCCGAAAGTTCGGTCGCGTGAGATCGCCATAGGATCCCAATCCTGCATGAAGCAGCAAGAGCACTGCGGCGCAGAAGCCGATGACACGAAGCAGGAACATGCGGTTCATGATTGACTTCGAAATATTCGGGTGAGGCGGACCGAGTGGGCCGACAGCTCTACGATCGTCTTAAATTGCCAGCAGACTATCGCCTTGGATCGTGAGGAGCGTCAAGTTGCCGGTCGCATAAGCGCCGGTGTCGATGTTGATCCGGTTGGGGCGGATATCGGGAGCACTAACCGGGGTATGACCGTGGACGACATATTTACCGAAGCGTCGCTCGGACTCGAGAAATTCCTCGCGGATCCAGAGCAGATCCTCTTCCTTTTGACGATCGAGGGCTATGCCCGGCTTGACGCCGGCGTGAACAAAAAAGAAATCACCGCACACAAAGGAGGTGCGGAGCTGCTGAAGAAATGAAAGATGCTCCGGCGGAAGCGCACGCCTCAACCCTTCGATCAACTCAATTTGCTCCTCAGCCGTCGGATTCATCGTCGGGTTAATGCCGTAGGAAACAAGGGTCAGCAGGCCTCCATAGTGGCGCCACTCCTGCAGGCGTGCCGGGTCCTTGAGGACCTCGAGCAGGAAGACCTCGTGGTTGCCTTTGAGGCAAACGGTCTCGTGCGACTTCGAGCGCTCGATCAGGAGGTCAAGCACGGCGCGTGAGTCCGGGCCCCGGTCGACGTAATCGCCAAGAAACACCTGGATGGCTCGTTGGGGAGCAGAGCGCGCAAGGTCGGCGTCAATGACGGTTAAGAGGGACTGAAGCAAGTCGGCCCGCCCATGCACGTCTGCGATGGCATAGATACGAACGCCATCGGGAAGCCGCGGCTTAATATTTTTACGAAAGCGTTTGGAAAGGCCCATCAGGTCGGTCGAATCGCATCTGCCGTCACGAGCGGAACGTCGTGATCGCTCTTAGCAGAACAAGTCACATATCGGTATTCTTAATTGTTTCTGACAGAAACGCGGCTGCTTTGATTAAAGGATCGCTCGGCCTTTGAGCCGTATTTCAAGACGTCTCGCGTAGTGTCTCCTCAACAAGAACGGGGAGCGCGTCATGCGCAAAGTTGTAAAGTTCCTGGCGGCCGTGGCCGCTGTGGTGGTGGCCGTTGGGGTCCAGCAGAGCGCGAAGGCGGCCTTCGTTGGTGCGCCGTTGGGGCTGCGTGGTGCCATGCAATACATCAAGTTCGACCAGCCGACGCTGGCGCCGATGGCGTTCACGATCTTTTGCTTGAAGTACAAGGACGAGTGTAAGCCGCGACCGCAGCACATCGTGTTCAGGGGCGGGCGTCTGAAACTCACGGCGGAGCGTATGGCCCAGCTTCAGGAGGTCAATCATCAGGTCAACAGCGCGATCCGGCCAGAGCCCAATCTGGAAGGGCTGCGCGGAGAGAAATGGCTGCTTCATCCTACGAGCGGCGACTGCAACGATTACGCTGTGACAAAACGCCACGATCTGATCGCCAAGGGTTTCCCGGCGCGGTCGGTGCTGCTCGGCGAGGTCGTGGTGCCTTGGGGTGAGCATCATCTCGTGGTCGTGGTGCGGACCTCCTCCGGCGATCTCGTGCTCGATAACCTGACCGGGCACATCCTGCCGTGGTCGAAGAAGTCCTATCGCTGGGTTCGCATTCAGACACCCAAGAACCCGACTTACTGGGCCTCACTCGGTGATCGCAACGCCTGATGACGGCATTACGGCTGGCAGATTTCTGCCAGCTGTGGTCTGCCATCGCGCTCAGCTCCACAGAAGCGGCGGACCATGGCAAGGCCCGTTTCGCGAAATCTTCTGACCCGCCAGGATTGGTGCGCTCACTCCGCTCAATGTCGTCTGCACGCTTCGTCCTCGCCAGCTTTCCGTACGCGACTGCGGGCGCCAGCACATCGGCGACCGCAGAAAGCAGGAACCTCAGCCGCTAATTCCCGGCCGCTTGGCCGGTCGTAGGATGATCTACGTGCGGGCGAGTTCGACAACCAGGGAACTAATGCATCCGAAGGTTGTTGTTGTTTGACATTCAGCCGGTGAGCCATACTTTGAAAGGTGTTTTGTGAATTTCCCCTCCACACGAACGGGGAGCACAAGATGCGCAAGGCTGCGAGATTCCTGGCGATCGTCTCGATCGTATCGATTTGGGCTCCATACGGTGCGGAGGCGGACTTGATAACCGCGCCGATGGAACTGCGCGGCGCAATTCAATACATCACGTTCGACGCGCCGACGCTGCCGCCTATGGCGTTCACGATCTTCTGTCTCAGATACAAGAAGGAGTGCAGGCCTCACCGGATACCGTTCAGGGGCGGACGGCTCAAGCTGACGCCTCAGCGCTGGACCGAACTCAACCAGGTCAACCGTCAGGTGAATCTTGCGATCCAACCCGAACCGAATCTGGAGGGCTTGGCAGGAGAGAAGTGGCTTCTGCATCCTGCGAGTGGGGACTGCAACGACTATGCCGTAACAAAACGCCACGATTTGATCGCGAAGGGCTTTCCGGCGCGCTCGGTGCTGCTCAGCGAGGTCGTGGTGCCTTCGGGTGAGCATCATCTCTTAGTCGTGGTGCGCACCTTCTCCGGCGATCTCGTGCTGGACAGTCTCACCGGGAGCATCCTGCCCTGGTCGAAGAAGCCCTATCGCTGGGTCCGCATTCAGACGCCGAAGAACCCGAATTACTGGGCGTCACTCGGCGGCGATCGCGACGCCTGATGACTCGCACTATCGTAAGGACCGGCTGACGCTCTGCGACAGTCCCAGTCCGACGATCACTGAAAGGCACAGGATTGCCGCCGGGTACAGCAGTCCTGGACCGGCGAAGCCCTGAATCAGCGCGAAGAGAAGGCAGGCCGCGGCCGTCGCAGGGAAGAACGAGTCGCGTCCGCGCTGCAAAGCGCCCAAGAAAAGTCGCGCCAGAGCTGTCACGCCCACCAGCAGCGCGGCAGCCAGGCCAATCCATCCCGTGTCCGTAAAGATCGCCATCGCGGCTGATGGCGCCGTTAAAGTCGTACCGGAATTGCTCTGGTAGATCCTGCCTAGGGCCGAAAAGGTCCCTGCGCCCGCACCGAACCATCGGGTGTCGGCCAACATTCGTTCAAGCGCGGCTCTTGTTTCAGCACCTATATCCGGGACAAGCCGCAAGAGGATGGAGCCGGAACTCTTCTCGAAGAGGAAGGTCAGGACGATGGTCGCTCCGATCAATGCGGCAACGGACAGCGCGCCTGCAGCCAGGGGCGACAGGTCAAGCCGGCGAATGACAAGGATCAGCAAGATCAGCACAACACCGAAGCTTGCCGCGATCGCGCTGTTCGTGCCGGACAAGCCAAAGATCGCAACAGCCCCTGCGAGAGCGCCCACGAGACCGCAAAGGCCGATCGCAATCGAGCGAACGAGCGAGTGACGCGTTTCGGCCCGCTCAGCGGCCAACTGCATGACGGCCAAATTCAGCATAGTGCCGAGGCCGGCAAAGGTTGTCGCCAGGTCGAAGGGGGCGGTGGCCACAAGTCCCGGCGAGAGCCGATTCAGACCCAAAGCCAGGGCGCAGACTGTGGCTATTCCGCTCAAGACGAATAGAACCAGCTCGGCGCGGCCACGGTCGCGGACCACGACAATCGTAACCCCGACCAGAGAGAGAGCAGCAAGCGCCAAGAACAGCGCGTTCAGCGTCAATCCGATGTCGGCCGTGACCGGCCCAAATGGCAGGCCACCCAAGGCCTCCTGCACACTCGCCCAGATCGGATGCGCCCAGCGGAGCCAAAGCGGCACCAACTGGGCTGCGATACCAAGCGGAATGGCGATCAGAACCCAGTGGCCCCACCCCGTGGCACGCAGATAGTGCTGGTAGTCGGCCTTTCGTGCGCTGAAGGCTGCTGCCAATAGGCTCAGCGCCGCAGCCATCATCCCGAGCTGCGCGCCGAATTTGGCGCCGGCAATGTCGAGAGCGGATGCAGAGACAAGGCAAACGATGAGGGCAAAATAAGCGAAGGACAAACGTGCGCCTGGAAGGAATCCTGAAAGGGTCAGGCCACCATACAAGCCGGAGGCAAGTTTTCAAACAGAGCGCTGCAGCCCACGCAGCTCCTAGCCCATATCAACGAAGCGTCGCCTGCGGGACAGACGGATTGATGCGCCACAAAGGAGGTCAGCGGGCGGTCTTGAGCGGACGGGCAAACACGCGGGCGGCACGACCAGCGGCGAGAGCAAAGCGGGCGGCCGAGCCAGAGAGATAACCGGCCTGGAGCGCGATAGCCGCGAGCACTACGCCCTTCAGGCCATCGAGAAAGCCCAGATTGGCCATCCAGCCGACCGGGATCGCGGCGAGCAGCATGACGAACGTCAGCGGCAGGAGCACCAGGACGCGAAAGCGTTGGCCCAGAACTGCGCCCACCAGAAAGCTGAAGATCAAAAGCTCGGTCATCCGAAACACTCCGTGCTCCGGACCTTAGGTTCCGCACCCTAAAAAGACCCTTAAGTCGTATGGCTAAATTTTGTCTATTGGCCGCAATTTGCCAGCAGGGAGTTATACGCTTCCCGGAGCCCGTTCAGGGCCACCACGCCTTTAATTTCGGTGTCGCTTTCCTTCACGAGGACGGACAACGAGGGCGTCGTCTGCCACTTTCCGGCGGCAAAGGCGGAGACCTCGTCGGGCAGGAGGACGGCGGCACCGGCCGCCGCAATGCTGGCCTCGACCGTCACAGCACCTCCTGTGGTGGAAGTGATCGTGACCTTGGGGTGGCTCTTGGGCGGGAAGGGGCGGATTAGGGCCACCAGCACCTCCGTCCTACCTTTTGGCGCGCAGCGAACAATCAGGCCGGCAAAATCGGGATCAGATTGCATGGTCTCGGCTGTTTTGGTGATGGCGGCAAAACTCTCCCCCTCCTTGGGGCCTTGGGTGCGGGAGAATCTCCAGGCGGACGTCGGGGCAGGACTGGCGACCTGGACGAGACAGATCAACTCAGGCCGTGCTCGCAAGCCTACGCAACCGCCTTCTGATGAGGCAGCTGCAACCATAGGCCCGAGCAGACCTAAAAGCGCGATAGCGAAAACAGGCACGTAAGGACCCCCATTTCTGGAGTACTTCCAGAGTTCAATAGCAGGAGAGCCCCATCACAAAAACGGCCTCTTCCAGGCACATTGCCTTGGCAACACGCACCAAAAATACCCCAAATGTTCACAATGGGTTAACTCGCCGGCCAATCTGTGACTGGAACGCAACAGTTGTCCTCGGATCGTAGGGGCAACCGGCCTGTTTGCCCGGGCAAGTCTTGTCGCACTGCCCGCAACCCCGTACGAATTGAGTCAATTGGGGAACCACTAGGCGCCTTCATGCATCCATTTGCGACGACTCGTGTTTTGACGCTGGCGCTTTTGAGCGTGGGCTTGGCGCTTGGGGGATGTTCGACCAATCCAGGCTCGGGACCCCTAACCGACGACGTCAACAACCACACCCAGACTGACAGCGCACCAGCTTACGAGCTGGTCCCTCTCAATCCGGCTACGGTGAATATCCTGCACACCCACGAGCCGAAAGGGCTCGCTGGCGTATTTACCGACCGTCGCCCGCCGGCAAGCATCGTGTTCGGCATTGGCGATGTCGTCAGCGTCACCATCTTCGAGGCGGCCGCGGGCGGTCTGTTCATTCCAGCGGAAGCCGGCGTTCGCCCCGGTAACTTCGTGACGATCCCAGACCAGGCCGTCGACAATGACGGCTTTATCACGGTGCCGTATGCCGGCCAGGTGAAGGCGGCGGGCCTCACTGCCGTGCAAATTCAGCGCGCTGTCGTTGACAAGATCGCCAACCGCGCCATTGAGCCGCAGGTCGTGGTTGCGATGTCCTCGCAGCGGACCCAGCTCATCAGCGTGCTCGGCGAAGTCAATGCGCCTGCGCGTTATCCGGCGAGTGCGGCGGGTGCAAAGGACAAGGTGCTTGACGCAATTACGCGCGCAGGCGGTATCAAGGGCCAGGGCTTCGAAACTTGGGTCATGCTGGAGCGCGCCGGCAAGCGGGCGACCGTGCCGTTTGAGAATCTGGTCATGAGCCCGGAGAACAATATCTACGTTCGTCCGGACGACAGCGTCTACGTCTATCGCGAGCAGCAGAAGTTCCTGGCGTTCGGCGCCAGTGGTCAGAGCGGCGAATTCAACTTTGATGCCTGGCGCATCAATCTCGGCGAAGCTGTCGGCAAGGCTGGTGGTCTTCTGGATGGTCAGGCTGATCCGGCTTCGGTCTACCTGTATCGCCGTGAGCCGCGTGAGGTTGCTGCCCAGCTCGGCATCGATGTCAGCAGGTACACAAGCGAGACGATCCCGGTCATCTTCAACGTGAACTTCCGCGATCCGGGTGGCTTCTTCCTCGCCACCAAGGTGATGATGAAGAACCAGGACATCATTTACGTATCGAACTCGCGCAACGTCGAAGTCGCCAAGTTCTTGACCTACCTGCGTGTGATCATGGCGACCGGCAACGATGCTGTGAATCTCGGCAACAATGCGCTGATCTTCCGCAACAACATCAAGTTGGCGCCGTAGGGCGGGGCCAACCTGATCCACGACATCCGATGGCACCGGGGCTTTGTCCCGGTGCCATTTTCGTTTAGCAATCAAGGCGGCCCTTTTCGGGTTATGGATCAAGGCACCACTGAGCAAGGCGTGCCGATCATCGGTCACCCCGCAGTGTTGCGAGGGGCGTCATGCGGTTTGGACGGCAGACATTCTGGTGTTTTCTGACCCTCATCATCGGGTGGCCTGTTCTGTTCGAGCAGGCTGCCGGTGCGGCGGGGGAGTTCGGAGTACGCCACCGGATCGATGTAGTGGTCTCTGCCGAGCCCGACGCGCCGATCTTTCAGCGCCTTCGGGGTGCCAAGGGCGAAGTTTCATTCACAGTCCGCCTGTCGGCGAATTCCAAGGAGAGCCGGTTCTTCGGGATGCTGCACCCGTCCTTTCCGGATATCGTTGTGCCCGAGGGAACGGGCAAACCTCTCGTCCAACAAACAAAGCTATGGGAGGAGGAGGTCTGCCATCAGCGGCGGGGCCTGCCCAAGGTGACGGTCACTCAACTCGCCGGGCATTTCGGCGAGGGGGTGGGGCGTATCGAGATATCCGGCATTAACCGTCACATAGGCAATCTGGTCCCGCCGGATGAATTAACCCCCGGAATAAAACTCGAGTCGGGGAGTGATAACCTTGGGCTATTCTACGGCTTTCGGGCGCAGACCCGGATCAGCCGCTTGAACGTGGATCTGAAGATCTATCCGATCGATTGCTTCCTCTAGACTCAAGCAAAGCACGCAAGAACGACGGTGCGCATTTGGCCTCCCAGCATGGACTGATTCAGGAGTCGTTGATCGTGGAGCTTGCCCGCTACCTTTATCCTGTTCTTCGTGCTGGCCGGCGCCGCTGTTTCCGTTCGGCTCGACCAATGATCTGTCAATCGCGTTCTGGTGCCTGTGCCTCAGGATCGCGGTAATCTTCGCAAGGACGCGCGATCTGCGCTGACCGCGCCTGTGGCTGCTCGCTGGCATCGGCGTGATCGTTGCCGCTCACGCCCTCGAACTGGATGAGCAGGTCTCCGGTCATTCGTGCTTGCGCCGTTCCAGCTGATCTGGAGGCAGACGTCGGATCTCCTTGGCTTAGCACTCGGTGGCCGCTCGCCAATTCCCTCGCCATCGCAAGCCGAGGGCTCGCGCTAGCCTTTCGCTACCGCCCGTGGGTGTTGGCCGCTTGGCAGGCTATCCCGTTCCATTCGTTATCATTTTTGTCGTGAATCTAGTCGTGCTCGGCGGACAAAAAAAGCTACAGTAAGACCGGCACGTTCTGAAGGAACGACATGCGGGAATTCGATTGGGGCAGCTACATATTAACAATCTTATCGGATTCGATGGACAGCTTGTTATCGTTTGGATAAGGATTGGGTACTGCATCTTTCAACGATGGTTGGTTAAAAAATGATTTGGGGCGGCTCATTTCGGAGGGGCTCTATGCGCGCAATAAGGCCTGCGCTGGGGATGTTCTACGCTGCGGCTTTGGCCGCCTCGGTCGTCGCTACAGCCAATGCTGCGATTTACCCCGCGAACCGGCAGCTTTCGGCTCAACTGATCTCTGATTTCAAGGCCTCGCCGGCTGCGCTTTTGCAGCAATTTTCCTCGGGCGGCGCACAGTTGATTTCCCGGGTTCGCGATCTTGGTGCCTCCGATCCAACCACAGTGCCGGTCCTGATTGCGCTCGTAAAAGATGCGGCCACTACAAGGGACCAAATGCGCGCGATCGTGGCTGGGCTAGCGCAGCTTGCGCGTATGGCGGCGCAGCAAGATCAAGCATTCGCCAATGAAATTCAGAGTGCGATCGCGGGCACGGCAAATCCAGATGTGATCGCAGCGTATCAGGCTGCAACAGGCGACGTGACGATCGCCGCGACGGGCGGCGGCGGCACCGGTAGCGGCGGAGCAACCGGAAATGCTGGTCTTGCGTCAGGAGGGGCGAATGGTGGTGGAGTCCCAGCGGGCGGACTTCGCTTTCCGAATTCGGGATCAAGCACGACGACGGGATCAGTCGGCAGCGCGGCGACCAGTGTGAGCGATCGTTGACTCGCGTACCCGAAAAATTCCAAGGGGCACTCTGAGATCGGTTAAGCGACAGCGGATTGCTATGCCTTTTTCAGTGCGCGCGGGCTTGCGTCACGAAATGGACTATGTGCGATCTGCGTCAAGCCGGATCACGCGAGAAAGCAGCGGCGTCTGGAGCGATCGGGCGGCGGCTGCAATTTTATATGTTTCGCTCGCGGCGCCACCCTTTTTGTTCGGTTCTCGCGAGCCAACCACAGTAGCCTTCTGGTGTGTCTTGCTAAGTTGCGGGGGCATCCTTGCTTCGCCCCGCCATCTGCGCCGCCCCCATCTCGGTGTATTAATTGGCATTTGTTTTGTATGTGTTTGTTTTCTGTTTGTCTTGCACGAACAACTGGCTGAACGTCCGTGGATCGCGTCCTATCATCCGATCTGGGCTAAGGCGTCTCAAGCCCTGGGCCGGCCGATCAAGCCTTTCGTTTCCATTGTTCGTGAAGAACCATACTTTTCGTTGGGAGTGCCCTTTGCCAACATTGCTGCGCTGCTGTTGGGTCTGGTACTTGGTGTTGACCTTCGACGTTCTCGGGCTGGGCTTCGTGTTATGGCTTGGGCCGGAGCCGCCTATGCTGCCTACGGCATCTTCGCTCTTGTTTTTGAGCCCACTGTGGTTCTTTGGCGGGAGAAGACTGCCTACGTCGGCAGTCTCACCTCTACATTCATTAACCGCAATACTGCCGCTACGTACTTCGGCTCGTGCAGCGTGGTCTGGCTGGGATTATTGCTTGAGAGCGTTCGGCGCCATCTTCCAAGGGGGGAAATTCGCTGGCTCCAAGTGCCGAGCCAGCTCCTTTCTAATTCGTCAAAGATCCTTTTGATCCGCTTGGCGATGTTGTCGCTCTGCATCACGGCAATGTTTATGACGGGTTCGCGAGGCGGGGTATTGATCTCGATGTCTCTCCTCCTTGTTACGTTTACGATCTATTTCCGTGGAGATCTGCCACGTGGCAAATCTCTGGTAGTTGTCGCACCGATAATTGGTCTCATCGTTTTGGCGCTTCTAGCGATCGTGGGAGGCAGTGTTACGAGCCGAATCGAGCTCTATGGCCTTTGGGACACAGCCAGAATTGCCGCCTGGCGGTCGACATTGGAAATTATCACGGACAATATCTGGTTCGGTACCGGTCTTGGCACTTTTGAGTGGGCTTTCCCCGCCTATCGCTCAAGCGATGTCTCAATGTGGGGGGTCTGGGATGCTGCGCATTCGACACCCCTTGAAATGGCGGCAGAGCTCGGCCTCCCGCTGACAATGGTCATCAGCCTCGCTTGGATTGGCGGTCTCGTCATTTTAGTGCGCGGACTGTGGGGGAGTCGTCGACGCTCGTTAGTCCCACTAATATCGCTCTCCGTTTCGCTGATTGCTCTTTTGCATTCTATGTTTGATTTTTCATTGCAGGTCGCCGGGTTCTCCATTGTCGTGTTTGCTCTCCTGGGTATCGGCATATCACAAGCTTTGCAGAGGGATGAGCTTTCGAAAGGCGTCAAATGACGGTGGTCTGACCGTCGCCGTTTGTCGGAAACGATCTAAATTCCTTGGATCCTTAGCTCGTTAAGCAAGTGCAAGTTTGGCTGTGCTGGGCGGCCCCACCTAGCTTTGATCGTCGCTCTGACCATGTTAAGAAGCCGCTGAAAACCCTTTGGAAAAGCTAAAAATCATGAACGCGCCCGTTTCCTTGCGCAAGCAAGATCAAGATTATTATTCTGATCCGCCGGGACAAAACGATTTTTTCTCCTTTTCAGAAATTATGGAAAATCTCTGGAGAATAGCTCGTCGGCAGTACTTGGTCTTTTTATTCATCATCCCCTTTTCGCTTATCCTAAGTTTCGCTTACCTCATCACCGCGCCTGCGAAATATGCTTCTCATGCGATGTTACTAATCGATTCGAGTAAGGTCAGAATTTTGCAGCAGCAAAGCCAGTCTCCAATGGGAGATGTGCCGATCGACACAGCCCAGGTGGAGACGCAGGTTGAAATCCTTAAGTCAGAAAATATGGGGTTATCAGTACTCAGGGAAGGCAAGCTGATCAATGATCCGGAATTTTCCGGCGCCGGTCGCGGCCTTCTAGCGCCCCTATTTAGCTGGCGCTCTTCGTCGGAGCGATCGGAAGATAAGCTTTCGCGCGAGGCGTTAGCCACATTTCTGGCGAGGCGCACAATATCGCGAGTCGGTCGAACATATGTGTTAGATATCGGCTACACTTCGCTCGATCCAAACAGGGCTGCACTTGTGGCCAATGCAATCGCCGATGCATACATCGTTGATCAGCTAGATGCGAAGTATCAAGCAACGCGTCGCGCAAGTGGGTGGTTGCAGGATCGCATTCGTGAGCTGCGAGCGCAAGTGTCGACAGCGGATCGGGCAGTTCTCGACTACAAAGAGAGCAACAATATCGTCGACGTTGGTGCAGCGGGCGCCTCTACGGGAGCGAGGTTGTTGGGAGAACAGCAGCTTGGCGAACTCAATTCTCAAGTTGGCACCGCGCGTGCTGCAACAGCCGAAGCCAAAGCTCGCCTTGAGCGCATTCAGGACATGTTGAGGCAAGAAGTACCCGATGCCGCGGTAGCGGATTCTCTTCGCAACGAAGTAATCACCAAGCTACGTACACAATATCTGGAAATGGCAAATCGCGAGGCGGTTTGGTCGTTGCGCTACGGTCGGGATCATCTTGCTGCTGTCAATCTGCGAACTCAGATGCAGGAGATCAGACGATCGATAGTTGATGAGCTTAGGCGCATTGGCGAGAGCTATATGAGTGATTATAAGATTGCAAAAGCTCGAGAAGAAGCTGTCGAGAAGGATCTGGTTCGGTTAGTCGCAGATTCGCAAAGCACAAATCGCGACAGACTTGGATTGCGCGACCTCGAGAGTACTGCTCAAGTATACCACAACATCTACGACAATTTTCTTCAGCGATACATGGAGGCACTTCAGCAGCAGTCATTTCCGATCACGGAAGCACGCGTCATTAGCGCCGCCGCTCCACCATCGCAGAAAAGCAGTCCTGTGCCAGCAATGGTAGTCAGCATTGCTGGCACGATTGGCTTGCTACTCAGCTTTGCTGTCGCGGCCGTACGAGAAGCGACAGACAGGGTATTCAGGACGGCCCGTCAAGTCGAAGGTACTTTGAACCTAAGTTGCTTAGCTGTTTTGCCGCTTCTCGCGGAAGACGACACAGATAAGTCTGTCGACCATCGTGAGGGCCGCCGAATGCGAAAGGAAATCGACCTCGGTCAACGCCAGGCGCTAATCGAGCGCTGGTCTGTTCGTCACGTGATTGATGATCCTTTATCGCCTTTTGCAGAGGCGTTGCGTTCGATCAAGGTGGCGGTGGATATCAGCGGTAGAATTCAAGCAACAAAGGTGATTGGGATAACTTCGACTTTGCCGAAGGAAGGCAAATCCACCGTTTCATCGAACTTCGCGCAGTTGATCGCGCATGCAGGTAAGTCGGTGGTGCTCGTCGATGGAGATCTGCGCAACCCTACTTTGACCCGTTCACTGTCGCCGGAAGCGGTTTCTGGCGTTCTCCAAGTGCTCGATGGAAGCGTGTCGATTGAGAGCGCGATGCATCATGATGAACAAACGAGTCTGAGTTTTTTGCCCGCCGTTATCAATTCGCGCATTGTGCATAGTAACGAAGTCCTATCATCCGCGGCATTTGGCAAACTTATCGAAAGACTTAGGGGTATGTACGAGTACGTCATAATCGACTTTCCCCCGCTTGCCCCGGTTGTAGATGTCCGCGCTGCCTCTGGCGTAGTCGACTATTTTCTCTTCGTCGTAGAATGGGGCCAAACTCGCACCAGCTTGGTTCAGCATCAGTTGCAATCAGCGCCTGAGATTAAGGAAAAGACGCTGGGAGTCGTATTGAATAAAGTAAATGCTAACGTGCTTTCCCGCTACGAAAGCTACTATGAAAAGAGTTACTATGGGGCAGACTATGGAGCTGCATCAGTACGTAGCATGAGCGGTTAGAAGTGATCTGCTGGGTCTGGAGAATCGCAACCATCGTTATTGGACTGTGCGGAATAATGTGGGCGACAGATGTTGTTCCTTACTTCGAGGCGGACAGTTCGATCAGACAGTTCTCCGGAGTGATTAAGCGCGGGGAGCGACCGAGTTCAAACGCATCTGAGATTGCTGATGTGATACACCGGCTAGAAGAGCGCAGACCAACACTCTACCATGAGCTTACCGTCCTTCAAACATGGTTGGTGGAGAACAAAGGTAGTGTCGGAGACGAAGCAGCCGAGCTTTATCGGAGTGCGTCCGAGGCGATGGATTTTCTACCGACAGATGCCTTCCTTTGGCTGGTGATCGCATACATTGGCCCGAAGCATGGCTTATCGCCGGGCGGGGTGTCAGCATGCCTCGCGTTCTCCTACGAGCTGGCTCCAAATGAGGGGTGGCTCGCTTCCATGAGAAATCCGATCTTCCTGGATCGCGCGCAGGATCTTGAACCCGCAGTGCAAGAGGCGCTGTTTTTCGAGTTCGTGGCGCTAGTGCGATCAGGATTGTATGATGCGGCTGTGACGACGCTTCAGCGGTCATCACCTTCGGCCCGATCAAACTTGATCGGAAGATTGTCTGAGTTGTCGCAGGACCGCAAATCAGACTTCGCGAGGATTTTGAGAGAAAGGAATGTGGATGACATAAGAATCCCAGGTATCGAGCTTTCGCCTCGTCGACGTTGGGAATGATCAGCCGCGCGCGGATCTGCTTGAGCGGAAGCTTGCTTTTTAGTTTCTTCAGATGATCGAAGCCCCCTTTTTGCGATCGTTCTAATAACTTCGAATCAATGACTCAGAAGGCATTATGCAAACGAAAATTGGTCGAGTTAGCGTGCTCGGCGTTCCCGTAAGCTTGGTGAATTTGACGCGAGCGAGCGAACAAATAATGATGTGGGCGGAGGACCGTCTGAATGCTTACTCTGTGTTTGTACGGGACGTGCCCAGTCTCATGCAGGCTGTAAAGCAGACGGAGCTTTTTGACCTCCATAGGGATGCTGATCTCATTGTTGCGGATGGGACGCCGTTAGTCTGGGTCGCACAGGTGAAGGGTTTCAGAGATAGCATCGGCCGGGTGCCCGGTGCTGATCTCGTGGATGCGGTATGCCGGCTTTCGTTGTCGACTGGACAAAGCCACTTCTTCTACGGTGGTAAGCCAGGCGTTGCTCAACGAATGGCTGAAACTCTTAGTCAAAGATATCCAGGGCTGCGAGTCGCGGGCATCTATAGTCCCCCGATGCTAAATATCGGGCCCGATTTTGATGTCTTGGAACTCTGTCGAGAGGACATGGAAGTAATCCGCGCGAGCAATGCCGGCATAGTTTGGGTCGGCATATCAAGTCCTAAGCAAGAGTATTGGATAGCAAAGGCTGCGCACGCAGTTGGCCGCGGGGTATTTATCGGTGTTGGAGCTGCGTTCGATTTTCACTCCGGCGACATTCAGAGGGCGCCGGCTTGGATGCGAAACAATGGCCTTGAGTGGCTCTATAGGCTAATCAGGGAGCCGCGCCGACTTTGGCGTAGATATTTAATACTTGCCCCGATGTTCGTGCTTAGGGTTACCGCGGAATTACTTTTGCGCTCCTCGCGGCGCATTGGATAGTTTGCCTGCGTCGGTGATGACATGGAATGTCACCGACATGGAGCTTCAATTTATGATCGCCATCGATGCAATTAAAGCCTTTGCTATTCTCCTGGTTACGCAGTCGCATCTAAAACCGTTCTATCCCATTCGCGAGCTCGCTACGGGAGGCCTTCTCGGGAATTGCCTCTTCTTTTTCGCGTCGAGCTATATCATCGGGCTTGGATTGATTGGTCGTCCTGAACATTTCGGCGCATGGTACGTCAGAAGAATCGCGCGCATCTACGTTCCGCTATGGACCGTAATGATTGTTCTCGTCGCTTTCCGTCTCGTAACTGTGGAGACTGTTTGGGAGGCGATATCCGCCTTTCTGTTCCCCGGCATGTATTGGTTTTTGCCTTCTATCGCTGTGCTATATGTTCCCTGCTACGTATTGATCCGTTATGGCACGGAGCGCGCACTGCTCGTTTCCGCAATTGCGACGACCTTAGCCTATGCGGTTACCTATCTTGCAGTGGTCGATTTCGATAGATGGAGCGCTGAGGATCATGTTGTACTCAAAACGTTCTTTTACTTTGGAATAATGATAGTAGGAATTTACTTGGCGAAGTTTGACCCGCCGAAGTCTACCAGGCTGGGTCTCCGGAGCCTTTTTGGTTTAACCGTCGCGTACTTTCTATTTTTGGCGGTCCTGAGAGCTTCAGGCCTTTATGCTCTTCAAGCGGGAGCTAACGTGCTTGCTTGCCTCTGGGTGATCGCTGTTTACAACACGCTTCGAGATTCTAAGGTTGAGGCGGTGATCAAGAAATATCTTGCGTCGCCGGTGAAGATCCTTAGCAAGCTCACGCTACATATTTACCTGGTACAAGTCCCTCTTATTGCGAGTTTCGGGTTAGAGGGGGTGGCCTTCCCCTTTAACATTCTGGTTTTCGTTTTGATCTTATTCGGTGCGGCAAGCGTCTTGTATCGGGCGACTTCATTCTTCTCGGCCAAGCTTCCCCTAGCCCGGCGCGACGTTACAAGCGCATTGTAGACAGTCTTAAGGGCGGCAGGAAATGGCTCGCACAACCAGCACCAAGCCAGCGCTACTTCTATCGGCATTTGCCTGCGATCCAATGACGGGTTCTGAACCCTACGTCGGCTGGAATTGGGCAAAGATGCTTTCGCGAGAGTTTGATGTTCACGTATTGACGCGACGCTACAGTAAGGCACTCATCGGGAATGATCGCTTAGCTGAGAATGTCACATTTCACTACTTCGATCTCCCCCTAACAGTTCAGCGAAATCACCACTGGAGATTCATTAAGCTCTACTATTTGCTGTGGCAGATCTTTGTTCTTCCGCGCGTTTTATTTCTTCATTGGCAGAATCGTTTCAAAATCATTCAGCATGTCACATACAACAACATCGATGTGCCAGGATTTCTCTGGTTATGTCCATTTACGTCATTTGTGTGGGGACCCGTGGGAGGCGGACAAGTTGCACCTCCTTCCTTGCAGGCGGTTTATGGTTCTTCGTGGTGGAAAGAGCGCCTGCGAAGTGTGCTGAAGCAGGCCGCACGCTACAATCCCGCGGTCGTCTTGGCTATTTGGAGAGCGCGCCTAGTCTTCTTTGCTAACGAAGAAACGGCAAATAGAATCAAGATAGATTCCCGAAAGTCAATGTTTTTGCTGGAAACAGCCATTGATGACGAGCCTCAAGCGCCGATGGCTTGCAAGAAGAAAAACAGCGCAGAAATTCGGATCCTGTGGCTTAGTCACGTATTTAGAAGGAAAGGTTTGGGTTTGGCTATCGAGGCGTTCCGTATGGCCGCCGATCGGTGCGCTCCTCATGTGGTATTGAGGTTGGATATAGTTGGGGATGGTCCAGCCCTCGCAGAGGAACAGAGGAAAGCTGAAATGCTGCCCCGAGCCAATCAGATTCAGTTTCACGGCGGTATCCCTTATGCTCGGGTACAGGAGCATATGGCAAATGCCGATATTTTTCTTTTTACCAGCGTGCAAGATACATCAGGAAATGTCCTACTTGAAGCTATGCGCAATGCTTTGCCGATAGTTGCGTTGGACCATCAAGGAGCAAGGGCGATACTCTCAAAGAGAGGGGGAAAACTGGTGTCCATCGACACATACCGCAAAACGGTGGAATCTATCTCTCACGCCATCGTCGAGTTAGCTCTTGATGCTAATATGCGTGCCTTGATCGGGCGCGAAGCAAGAGATGAGGTATTAGAGAATCACACTTGGAGTTCAAAGCAAGCTCACGTTCTTAAGGCATACGCGCGAATTCTCGCGGGCTGATGAGTTGCTCCAGGCTGCCGTGAGATGGGGGGTATTGATCTGAGCCCCTCGCTTCATCAAAGCATATCGTTTGGCGGCGTTGAACGAGAGGCGGAGTGGCTCGTCCTCCCAGAAGCAGTGTGAAGCTCAAACAACGCTTGAAGATGTAGTTGAACGCCTTGACTAGGTCATGGCTGCGAGACAAATTGGCGAGCTCTTCGCGCATATAGACTCTGCGGGACTTCGACCAGGAGTCGGTTCAGCGTCTGTCACGCTTAACGCGCTTCGGGATTCTTGCCACTGATGGAGCGTTTGATGTCGAACAACCGCCCAAATTTACGCTCCGCCGCTTGTTTGTCAGGCAGATCTGCGTCATCGATGAAGCGAGCAAAGCGGTCCTAGGGCCGGCAGCAATGTTTTCGATTAATGCATCGCGGCGTCCATCGGTCAGCGCCGAAAGGGCTGCGGTCAGCGCTTCTCGTCAACCCGGCCCGTGATCGGCATCCGAGCTCCGGCCGCGAATTCGATCTCTATTCTATAATCGGTTCTGAAGAGCGTCGTCAACGATTGCCCGTTTGGCGATGAAGACTGCGCGAAACAGATTCATCATCCAGCCGCATGGCCCAGCCGCGCAGGCCATCAAACCTGCTTGCCTCAGAGAGCTTTGCGCGAGTTGGGTCTCAGTCGCCGGACGCAGGTTTCTCACGACCACCTCTTGCACGCGTTGCACATTGATCGCTTCCACGCCATACCTGCGTTGTCACAAAGCGCGGTCGGACACCACTGTAGGAGTCTAGAAGACGAGAAGAGGAGTATGGAACTCACGAGCACGGGAAGGCCTCTCTAGGACATCCTCTATTCTAAACCGCGTGCAACTGGCGCGAGAACGCAATTAGTTATGATGTCTGAAGCTACTATGTCGCCAGCAAATAGCCTGGCGATTTAGCGCAGATAACGAGCTCAGTTGGTTGCCGTGATCTCTAGGTGGCGCCCGCAGCCATTCCGAAAATCATTGTATGCGGCAGCCAATCCGGACAACAGCAAGGTATTCGGCCTCCAACCAAGAGCTCGAATCCGAGAACTGTCGAGCAGCTTTCGTGGGGTACCATCAGGTTTGGAGTTATCGAAAATTAACTTGCCTTCGTAACCCACAACGTCCGCTACAGCGGCTGCGAATTCAGCAATTGACAACTCCTCGCCACTGCCAACATTGATCGGAAGATCACTTGAATAGTTCTTCAGAAGGAAGACGCAGGCATCGGCAAAATCCTCGACGTTGAGAAATTCGCGAAGTGGCGTGCCAGTGCCCCATACGGAGACGCTCAAGGCATTAGCAATTTTCGCTTCGTGGAAGCGCCGGATCAGCGCAGCTGGTACGTGACTATGGTCCGGATGATAATTGTCGCCACGGCCGTAAAGATTTGTAGGCATGACAGAGATAAAATCATCACCATATTGCCGACGATAAGCTTGGCACATCTTAAGGCCAGCAATCTTGGCGATTGCGTACCACTCGTTGGTTGGTTCAAGTGGCCCAGTGAGTAGTTCGTTTTCGGCGATCGGCTGCTTGGCGTGCTTAGGATAGATGCAGGACGAGCCAAGGAACAGCAGGCGCTGCACGCCAACTGCGTGACTTGCGCGAATCAAGTTCAATTCAAGCGCGAGATTTTCGCAGAGAAAGTCGACCGGGAAATTGTTGTTGGCAGCGATACCGCCAACCTTTGCCGCGGCGTGAACGACGACCTGGGGACGATTGGTCTCCAGCCATTTCAGCGTGGGCTCTTCCTTTGTGAGGTCTAGCTCACGCCGATCGGCAACCAGCACTGTGCAATTTTCTGATGCAAGCCTGCGGACGACAGCTGATCCGACCATGCCCCGGTGACCCGCGACAAAGACACGTTTGCCCACGAGATCATAGGTTGAAACCCCTGTCATTGTATCCTCTATCAGCGTCCGTTTGGCCGGATCACCACTCCAGGAGATCCATTCACCGCCAGCTTACGCAATCACGCAGCTGATGCAGCCCACGCCAAGCTAGTAACACAATCTTCACCATGCGACAGCCTGTCCCGTCTGACATAGATACTTATGGTGAACCTGCGCTATGCGCGCAAAGAAGTAGCATTTTTGCGAAACGAAATAACCAAGGCAGCCGGCTCAGCCGTGCGGCTGCCTCAAATGATCTTCGCGAACGGGCGGCGGCCGCCCGATCAGTTGAACCTCAATACGCGCGACGCAGAACAGGTCCGGCTGGCGCGCAAACCCGATCCATGTACCAGCCATAGGGAGTCTCGACCCGCACCAGGGGGCAACGGCGAACCGGCACATAGCGGTATGGGTACGGCTGTGCCCAGAATGTAACTGGCGTCCTCTGGCTCTCACCAGTGAGCAGGGTCACAGGAGCCGGGCTCGGTATCGCCGCGCTAACTCCGCTCGCTGCGCCAAGCGAAACAGTTAGGGCCAAAGTGCTTGTTCGCATCCACGTCTTAACCATCCCGAAAAGCTCCTCCCTCCTGGCCGTGTGATCCCGGCTCGCGCCCCTCAGATCCCCTCCACCGGCGGCACAGATCCCAGAGTCGTTCCGCAACTCGCCTAAATAGCGAACCGAACTTTACCAGCGGTGCCGGCAGAAAAGCAACCGACGTCGCAGCTTCCGAGGGGCTTTAAAGGTCGATATCGCGCCAGTGTGGCATCTTGATCTGTTTTTCTCGATCAGGCACCTCGGCACGAGTTGAGTAAGGAAAGACATATCAGCGGAAATAGTGGCTAACGCCTAAGCTAGGCGCGTCATTGTCGCCAATTCGACCGCCGCCGGCAGTACCAGCGGGACTACTGTCGCAGCTCGAACCTAAGTAGACGGGTTCAATCGACCCGGCCAGAGCTGGTAAGAACGGGCGCGCTGCTTGCGTGGCCCTCATACGCGAATTGCCACCCTTGCCGAAGGACCCTTGGGTGAGCACGAGATTGGTGCGGATTCAGTCACGCGTGATATCGACTCGGCCAGGGACGTCGATCCTGTCGTCTTCGGGCTGGACGACGCTCAGCTCCACGAACGCTGGCCGGATCTGCTGATCGAACGCAGCGACGAGCGCGCTGCTGCCCTCAAAGTTTTGAAACCGTCGTGGTCGGGAAGGCGCAGCTGCGCCATTGTGACGAAAAAGCTTGCATCTCGGATCGCAGACCGGCCTCCCGACGAACTCGGCCAGCCGGAGCAACCCCAAACTGCCTACCGAGCGTCAGAAATTTGGACGGAGCTGCCAAAGCTTGTAAGCCGGCACTAGAGAGGCGCCACGAGCTCGCCAGTAAGGTCTGTGACCAGTCATCGCACCAACGGTAAAAAATTGATGTAGCAGGCAGGACGAGATAGGCTACAATGCAGGTTGTGGGATAAGGTTAATTTTTCCTTCGTCTTGTTTTTAACAGCGATTTTAGCCGATAGCAGACCCGCGTTCGGGATGATGAATTTTTCGTTGTCGGATTTTGCAGAATGACAGTTCTTCCTAGTCGGCCGGTGCCCGTCCCTGATCCTGCGCCAGAAATTCGCATAGTCGAGCAATCCGGAACGATCCCCAAGGGCTTTTCGTCAAACTGGCTGCGCCCATTGATTGTCGAACGGCTGATCGCTGTGGTCGATGTTGCGCTAATCTTGATGAGCGGGATTGGTTGCGCGGCGGGCTATCATATCGTCACTATCGGTACGCTTGGCAAGGCAGATGTCTATGCGGCGGCCAGCGCGCTGGTTGCAATCAACTTCGCACTTCTAACAACCTTGCAACAGGGCTACCGGCTGAAGGCCATCACCGACTTAGCCAGCACGATCCGGTTGACGCTGACGACATGGACCGGCCTATTCGGTGCGCTGCTGGCGTTTGCTTTCACATTGAAGGTCAGCGACGAGTTCTCTCGCGGCACCACGATCTCGTTCTATCTGATAGGAATCCTTATTTTGTTAGCCTGGAAAGCCGCCGCAGCGCGCTGGACCGCGCGGGCCTTGCGCGCCGGTGCGTTTGCCAATGGGCGGGCGGTCCTCATCGCAGAATTCGGCCTCGCCACCTCCTCCAAAGCAGTCGACGACCTCAGCCAGCATGGCTACCGCTTAATGCGAGTGATGGAGATCCCTAATAAGGCTCTGGCTTCGCCGCTGCTGCTTTCCTCGCTGGCGCCGCGCCTCGAGGAACTGATAGCTTTTGCGCGCCAGAACCGGATTGAGCACGTCTTTCTGCTGATGAACTGGAGCCGTCAGCATGCGATTGACAGCATTCTGGACGCGCTGAAGATTCTCCCCATCCCCGTGCATCTGGTGCCGGACGCCAACGCCGCGCGGTTCTTGCGCTATCCGCTCGTGAGTGCCGGCGGCACCTTTACCGCCGAGCTGCGCCGCTCGCCGCTGACCGTTCGCGAACGCGCGCTCAAGCGCGCGCTCGACCTTATCGGGGCGAGCCTTGCGCTCGTCGTATTCGTACCCGTTATGCTGATGGCTGCGATCCTAATCAAGCTAACGTCAAGGGGGCCGGTGTTCTTCTGCCAGACGCGCCACGGCTTCGGCGGGCGAGCGTTCAAGATCTTCAAGTTTCGTACCATGCGCGTGCTCGAGGACGGCCCGACGATCGTGCAGGCGCAGAAGAACGACCTGCGTGTCACGCCGATCGGCAAATGGCTGCGCAAAACGTCGATCGACGAGCTGCCGCAACTCCTCAACGTGCTCAAGGGCGAAATGTCGCTGGTGGGCCCACGCCCGCATGCTGTCGCCCACAACATCGAATATGAGCAGATCATAGGCAACTACGCCTTCCGCCACCATGCTAAACCTGGCATCACTGGTTGGGCCCAGGTAAACGGGCTTCGTGGAGAAACGAAGCAAGTGCAATATATGGAAAAACGGGTCGAGCTAGATTTATGGTACATTAATAACTGGAGCATTTGGCTGGATTTGAAAGTTATCGTTCTTACGATGCTCGTGGTTTTTCGACAGAGTGAGGCCTATTGACTGCACTTTCATTCACGTCCTTAGGGAAGCCGTTGCAAGCGATCTTCAACGTTGTGCGGTGGAATTGGCTTCGTCCTCCGTCGATCCGCTGTTTGACCTCAGCCAATATTATCTGGCCTCTTTTGGCCGCTGAGGAGGCTGGTGCCGAACGAGCGCAATACTGCAGTGAATACGCTCCGGCTTGGACTTCGGACTCCTTCTTGCCCTAAGTTCGATTCCAGCTTTGAGGTCGCTCGAAGCGTTGGATTGCCGAGTTGGACGGTGGTAGCAGGTGATCTTCCCCCAAGTTTCTATCCGCTTCTGAGTTCGCCCTTGCTGTTGGATTTGCCCTCCTAGGCGGTGGAAGGACGGGAGTTGGCGCGGAGCTTTCAGCATAACGCAGTGCTAGATCCGGTGAGGTGGCAGGTCATGGCGAACTCGGATGCTTCATCCGAGCTGCGAGCGTGGTCGTCTGTCGTTGTAATAAAGCCATGCGCAATGCCTTGCCAGTAGTCGCCCTCGATCATTAAATGAGCTACAGCAGTTCATTCAAAAGAAAGGTGGAAAGTTGGTTTCGATCGGTACATATCGGCAAACGGTCGCGTCCATCTCGCAAGCTCTCGTCAAGTTAGCTCTAGCTGCCAATAAGCGCGCTAAAATTGGCATGGTGCTGAGAAGAGGTGCTGACAAATCACACTTGGGACGCAAAGCAAACACGCAAGAGTCCTTTCGCTTTGAAAATTGGACCGCAAGCCCTCATGGGAAAACACTGATTGTGTTCCTAACGGCTAATCATCGGACGCTAGGAAATTAGAGGGGGGCTCAGGTCAAGGGATGTTGTTTGATTGTGGAGAATTCGGGCGGGATGTCTACTCTTCGCTTCAGTCACACGACCTAGGACGGATTCTTCGCGCCAAGTGCATCAATGTGATCTTTAGAGTGAACGGCTTGCTACTTGATTTCGTCGAGGTCGGCGCTGCTCTCTAAGCAACGCATGCGTTGGCCCTGACGATTCTTTAACTATCGTAAGAGGGGGATGATCAGCATTCCCGGGTTCTGGTTGGAGGAGCCAGCGATGCGCAACAAGTATCTATTTGTAAGCTTTCCAGTCGACTACGGAAACCTTGTGCTTGCGCGGAATCTACTTGTCGCGCTCCGAAGCCAGTTTGACACCACCCACTTTGAGTTCGACTCGGGGAGTACGTTGGACACATCGGCGGCAAGCAAGGTTGGTGTGTTAAGGCGGACGGGCCGACGACTGAGGCGATCTGTCGCTTTGCAGATAGCTCTCAGGACGGCCGAGCAGGAGGGGCGCATAGTGCTGTTTCAGCAAATAGCACCAGCAGCTTTCGCCATGCCGGCTCGGCTCCAATCGAGCTCCTTTATATTGCTCGATTGGACCCGAAAGCTTTATGAGCAGATCTTAAAGCAGAAGTTGTCCAACAGCCTGGACGCTTTTGTTCATTGGAAGGCTATGTCTCGGGTAACGGGTGTGATGGCCTTTACTGAAGCGGCAGCGCGGTCCGTAATAAGCGATTACGGGGTCAAAGCCGATCGCGTATCCCGCATCCCAATGCCCTTCGACGTCGCTAGATATCAGATGGCTCCCTCTCGCAAGGGCAAGGCGAGGCTGCTTTTTGTTGGTGCAGATTTTCATAGGAAAGGCGGGGATGTTGTCCTGGACTGGTTCCGCGCGGCTGGTCATTTGAGTGCAGAGCTCACCATGGTAACGCAGAGCAACATAAGTGCGGACGGCGTAAAGATAATCAAGAACAAGCCGGGTGAAGATATGGCCCCCGTCTATGCGGCGAACGATGTTCTTGTTCTGCCTACACGCTGTGATGCTTACCCGCAGGTCATCGGGGAGGCGGCTTGCGCGGGACTTGCCCTGGCTACTACAGATACTGCACTTGGCGCGCCTGAGATCATTGTGCCGGGATGGAATGGATTCATCGCCTCGGCTGACAATTTTCAGGGCGAACTCGATGCATTGGTCTCAGACCCTTCGCGGATTGAAAAATTCAAACGTAACTCACGAGAGAAGATGGACGAATTCACGTTCGAGAAGGTCGCCTGCGCGATCGACACTATTGTCAATACTACGCGGAGAGGCTTGTCTTTATAGAGGCGCGTCGCGCGCGGTCGATTTTGACGTGCTATGCTTATCCGCCATCGGTTGCTGCTTAAGCACGAGGTAGATAGTAGCAGCCATTGCACAGGCCCATCCGATAGTTTGAATTGAGAGTGCGCCGACGATGCCATGAGTTGCTATGAGGGGTGTCAGAAAAATCATTACTAATATGGCAATCAGATGAACGGCAAGTACTAGGGATGATCGTTCGATCGCTCGAAGGACAACAAGCAGAGTTTGGGCTGTGACGAAGAATGTCACCCCGGCGCCGGCTAACCATATCCAACCCAAATCCAAAGAATACTCGTTACCAAAAATCAGTAGTAGCAAATGAGGACCCGCTACCGAAACGGCGATAGTGTAAATGCAAGCTGCAAGGAAAAGAAAGCTGGCTTGGACTGCAAATTCTCGATTTGTCTGTGCGGACCTATTGCTAGTGATTTTTCGCAAGTACAGAGTATTTAGAGCAGCCGTAATTTGCTGCAGTGGCATGAATAACAAGTTCAAAACGCGGAATGTTGCCGAGGCGGTCAGCCCGAACCACAGTGGTAATATCAAAAGAGGGCCATTCGCGATAAGCCAGTTTACAACTTCGCTGCCGAAAGCCCAGCGACCGTAGCGCACATGTTGATAGAGCATATCGGGAGGCGAACTCTCTGCTGACAGTGGACGTTTAAGCAGAAGGGCTATCGTGGCGGCTGCGAGCATTGCCGCTATTCCTGATAAAGCAATTCCAACTGAAGAAGAGAAAATCGATAGCTTCCAGGCCAAGCCCAACCCTGACATCAGGGCGATTCCGTAAACCATCCCTCCTAGGACAGCCAAATCGAGTCGTCCTAGGACGAAGGCCATTCTGCGAAGTAGCCAAAAATATAGAAGCACGGGTGAGGTGAGACTGAATGCAACGAGGGATTGAGATAGTGGGAGGGGGGACTGTAATACGATGGCGATAAGCGCCAAAGTAAGACCGGTAGCGGCAACGCCGGCTCCAAACGCAATAGACCATCCTTGAATTAACCGACGATGATAGCTTGCAATCTGAACCCGAAATCGCTGCGCGCTGAAGACAAACATTGGTTCAACGATGCACGTTTGGTGAATGACAGCTGCTGCTAGGAAGAATGTCGAGCTAACAGCAAATGCTCCAAGTTCCTCGGGAGGAGAAAATCTCGCAATTCCGATCTGTAGCATCAAGTTAGTGGCAGCATAAATAGCTTGGTCCAGTATGGCAGCAAGTGCGGACGATCTAATTGCATTAGTATTCAGCTTCATTCAGCTAACCGATCACACCGACGACTGTTTTGATGGACATGGTCGATCGCGGATCATCCAGAGCCTCAATTGCTGATGGAAAGAAAACACGACTCCTGCCATGAAGTAGTAAGGAACTGCTACGTAGCTAACCTCGAATCCACCCTCAACTAGGCTGAACACCAGGTTCATTAGCAGAAAACACAGGATCGTTTGGCCGAGAATGCGGTAGCGCGCGTTATTCGCTCGTGTCGCACGAAGCACCAGAGCTGCACATGTCCAATAGATTCGGATCTGGATCGAGAGAAAAAGAACAAACCCCACCAAGCCGAGGCGTCCGTAAACGGACAGAAACGAGTTGTGGGGTTCTCGCACAATATCGCCATCCGGTCCCTCGAATGGCGTGAGAGCCTCGCCATACCCTAATCCAAATAGGCTAGTAATTGGATCGCGATTCACCATCTCCAAGACACGTTCGAACCAATATAATCTGAGGTCCACACCGTCAGCCGCAGCTTTGACCGAATCGTCCCCGCCTCCCCAAATAGCGGCGACGTGATTTATGAGAAAATCCCAAGAGAAGCTTTGTCCCAGGCGTCCAGGGACATCAATTCCGAGAGTAAGGACTGCGGCTGCGGAAGCGACTCCGAAAAGTGCCATCACGGCAAGTTTCGAGAGACGTTGAGGCTTAAATAGTGACAAAAGAAGAACTACGATTGCAATCTGAATATAGACCACGCGAGCTTGTACAAGCGCAATCAGCACGAAAAGAACGGCGCCGGCGACTAGGGTCGACAGAGGTCTAGACCGTTCAGATATGAGGATGCGAAACACGCCGGTCATAGCCGCCGACGAAGCATTTAAGTACGAAAAGAACAATGATACCGTATATCCCGAGACAGACGAAATTTGAGGGGTGATGTCTGCTAATTGATTCCGAAAAGGGTACGCCAGCGACATGCATGTCGCAGCTGAAAGGGCTCGTGAGAAAAACCGTTCGAATATAGTCGCGAACTTGGGTGTTGAGGCTGCACAAAAGCCGATCCAAATATAGGATGTCTCTATGTGGTGCCCGGCATCGCGCACTGCCCAGAAGCCGTACTGTGGCACCTCAAGCGTCAAATGCGCAAGCGCGAGTACCCACAAAGCTGACAGCAAGACTAGCGGTGTGGAACGTGCGAATGCGTTAAATAGATGAGAGTCACGTACGAATGAAACAGCATAGACAGCTATAACGAGTTCAGCGATGGGCAACCCTGGGCCGATAGGAGGAATTCGGAGCAATGAGAATCCAATATTGAAAACAATATATGCTCCTACGAGCAGCAAGACAAATTTCGTCCGCCAAGCTGCAAAGCCAACAGGAGAACCAGAAGCACGAGGCGCTGTAAGTGCTTTGCCAGGGAGGTTCATTCAAAATGCCCAGAGATCGGGAGCCGCCCTCAACGCTCTGGAGGACCGTTCATGGAAACTTCACGCCGACCTAAACTCTAGCTTCGATGGGAGGCCGGCTTGCCAATGCGGAATCTGAGGATCTACTAAACAATCGCGCCGGTACACACAGGCTTATCCGTGGCACGGTGTTGTCCCCTTAAAAACTTTCTTCAGTCGCATCCTTTTCACTCAGGAGAAGGGTTGCGGCATCACGATACTAAAGATTCTTCCAGTAAATATCAACACCAGCGAGCCTGTCTGGCAGACCCGGTCGTTCCCACGCCTCACGGCAGTCCTTTTGCGTGCTCTAGAATCTAGGTAAGATGGCAGGCATCTGAAGACAGGGGGGGCTGCCCAAGATGCTTTATGCGTATCTCAAAAGAATGCTTGCACTTCGTGGAAATGTAAGGGTGGGCGACAACTTTCATGTCGGCATCGGTACTTTCATTTGGGCTCCTGTTGGTCTGACCATAGGTGAAAATGTCTACGTCGGAAGATTTTGCACTATCGAGTGCAGTGGAAGTATCGGAAACGGTGTACTGATAGCGAACCAAGTGGGCATCGTCGGCAGAAGAGACCATGATTATCGCGCGCTGGGGGTGTTTGTTCGCGATGCTCCATGGATCGGAAGCGATCGAAGATTGGCTGAAGATCCGAAAAGTCATATTCGGATAGAAGACGATGTGTGGATAGGATATGGTGCGATCATATTGAGCGGCGTTAAAGTGGGGAGGGGGGCGATTGTTGCGGCGGGGGCCGTCGTAGTGAACGACGTCGAGCCGTATTCGGTCGTTTCTGGCAATCCTGCCATCGCTATCAAGAAGCGTATGAGCCCTGAAGAAATCGGCCGTCACGAAGTTTTGCTTGGCTAGTTTCATTTCCTATCAATCGGGAAGATAGTTGTGAAATGCGTCGTCCTATAACCAGACGCTCGATCACTTGCGGCGCTGCGTCGTTGATGGCGCTAACGGCTTGGTCGGCTCCGGTTCGTTCAAGCGAAGCAACCGTTACAGTAACAATCGGATCATTTCCTGCTCAAAAATTTGCAGGTTTCGGGGTTTCTCAGCCTTCAGATATTCCTGAACTAACTCGTATAGAGCCGTCTGTCCTGCATAGGATGCTGGATCTAATTTACCGGGACCTCAACGTTGACATCCTTCGCCTGTGGGTCGGCTCGTTCGAAGATTGGGACGTCAAAAGGATGAAGGTTCAGTTCCGAAGATCATATCTCAACCATAACCTGCTTGATTTGGTGCGTTCCCGTTGCAACGCGCGCATCTTGCTCGCGCCAGGGCGTCGAGAAAGCGTTCCACGTGAGCGTATGGAGGTATATGGCGAGAAGATCGCCGACTTCATCAACGATGTGCAGAACGAAGATGGAGTTGCTTTCTACTGCACAGGGGTTGCCAATGAACCCGAGGGATTCACGTCGCAACAAATGGTTGCCGCTGTTGTGGCCCTTCGCAGAAGGCTCGACCGACTGGGCTTGGTGAACATCGGAATTGTGGCTCCCGAATCAGCGAGTGCAAGTCACATATCGGCAGCTTTCGTGCGAGATCTACAGGCTAATAAAGAGGCTTGGTCAGGTCTACGTGCGATCTCGACTCATTCGTATAATATGGCTGCTGATGATGTGATGGCGGGGCTCGCAGCCGATAAGGAGTATTGGATTACAGAGGTCGGCCCTTGCTTTTCAGAAGACCCACCAGTCGATGAGGAGCCTGGAGATGATCGAGATGCTATTACCGTGGCAGGTCGATTTCTTGCAGATATGAATCACCGTGCTACCCATTGGATCTGGTTCATCGGGGTGGGGGCTTGGTCCACTTTTCCAAATGGAGGCGGCGGCTCCGCGTTGGTGCGGCCCGACGGGAAAGGTGGCATAAAGGTACTCTTGAAATATTTCTACCTGAAGCACCTGTTAGCTGCATTCGATCGCGGAGCTTTATTCTATCCATGCAGGAGTTCGATAGGCGGATCTATGGCATGGGGGTATGGCCCAAAACCGCCGGTGACAGCGGCTGCGGCTGTAAATCCCGATGGAACGTGGAGTGTCGGAATTGCTAACGCGACTGGCATTCTCAATAGTCCGATTGCTTGGTATTCCCCCGAATCGGACTATCTTGTCACTCTTAGACTTCCTTGGCCGTACGCCGGACCAATCCAGATTGCTCGGACCCAGCGAAATGGTGCGGCATCAATCGACAAGTTTGCGCTTTCCTTTAAATCAGAATCGACCTTGCAGGTGCGGGTGAGACCTCGTGAACTTGTAACCATCCGATCACTCCTCCCCAGTGCCAACTAGCACTCCAGGATCCGTTGTGGCTCGCCGCAAACATCTGCCAATCGGTCCGGCACCGTCAACTCGGCATCGGCTGACGCGCATTGCAATTGTTTCTCGTGCTCGAGGCTCGCCAGTTCTAAAGAACATCGAAATGTGCAATTGCCAGATTTAGGGCCGGATTGGTAGCACTTTCAGGCAGATCGAATACAACTGAGCCGTTTGCTGCGAGAAGAAGTCCGCTATTTGTTGTTTCGGCGCGACCTTGATTTGCTAGCGTTGCAGCTATCCCATTTACGCTTACGCTCTCCACGTAGAGATTCCGATCAGCGCCCGGCCCGTCCCAGGAGTCGTTCTGGAACGTGATTGCAACTACTGGAGAGTCGATGCCAAAATTCCCATGGATCACGATGTCTTCCCACTCTCCGGCAGCGTGAGACGCGAGTGTCGTGAAATTGTAAATTGTCTTGTCGTTGACAGTCACTGCAAATTGTGGCGCCCCCTTGTATGCGTCGCCAGAAACGCGGACCACGACAGTGTCGGGATCAGCACTGGTATCAAACGTAACGACGCCGTTTGTGACAAGAGGCGCGCCTTCCACGTTAGTCCATCCTGCAGTGGTCTGGGCAGTGCTGGCGTCAAACAAGCTGCCATTCACTGATACGCTGTGCACATACAAGTTCCTATCGAGTGCCTCGCTGCCACCCCAAGCATCATTGAGAAACTCTACAGAGATCGCTTTTGGTGCCCCGAAGTTGCCGTGAAGCGTTATATCCTGCCATTCACCAGCGCCATGAGAGGCATTTGTGCTCAATCCCTCAAACTTTTGTCCATCGATCGCAATTGAAAATTTCGGATCTCCATCGAAGGTGTCGCCGGATACGCGTAGAACAATGGTATCAGGACCGCTTCCGAGTTCAACCATACTGTCTTCGCTCGGCGGATCTTTAGCAACGTCGATGGTTGCCACACTGGTCGAAGAAAGTGCGAATTCGTTGGTCGATCGAAACTCGAAGCTGTCCACTCCAGAAAAGCCCGCGTCGGGTTGATAGTAAAATGAACCGTCCTTGTTTAGCATCACAGAGCCATGTACCGGCGCATGAATAAGCGTGAACATCAAGCCGTCTTGATCTATACTATCGATGGACCCTGTAATGGGGTCGTCTTCGGAGGTCTGAAAAGACATCGGCGCAACGTTCGGAACGCTGACATCAAAGTTGGGGAACCCGGAATTCAAAAAGGCAAACGAAACGCCCACCTTTGCAGAATACTCGAAGCTTCCGTTGGCCTCGATAGGCATGTGGCTCCTATCCTGCGCCCAATAGCCTCGATCTATCCAAGTGTACCATAACGATTTCGCATCATCAGATTTGTACGTATTGTGATCCCAAGCTATATTGCCCCACGAGCTTTCGGTGCCGGTTGCTAGAAACCCGTTCTGTCCTGGAGTGAGCATTACGACTGTGTTTGAACTCACCCTGTCATTGAAAGTATCGTGAGCTCCATACGCGCCGGGGTCACGATCAGTTTGCTCGAGCCCGATCCCCTGCCCGATATCTGAAACGATGTAGTTATTCTGAATACTTACATTCGATGAATTCGTTACGTGAACATCCGCGCCCCAATAGCCGGTGATATAGCCATTCCTATTATTAAAGCTAATGTTATTACCTGAGATTGTGGCGCTATAGGACGCCTCATAAAAAAGACCAGCACTATCGTTTCGCTCAATCCAATTATTTTGGATCACTACGTCTTTGTTGTCCCAATCAAGCCAAAGGCCGACGCCAGCATTTTCGGAAATGTGGGAATTCTGTATCGTAACATGGTCAGATGTCAGTATCTTGATTCCACCAGCATCCCAAGTTTCCGAAAACCCAGCGTAGTTGTTGTTGGAGGCTACGATGCCGTCAATCACTAGATCCGTCGTGTCCCAAGCGTGGATTCCAACTTGGCCATTGTTGCTGTAAACGCCCCCTAAAATTTTCATCCCGTCACCGGCCGCAACGCCCGCACCGTGATTCAGCTCGGCATTGACGTCAACGAGCGTCCAATCCTGAGTGTTATGGCCCTCTATGGCACCGTGTTGCGCCATGGAAGCATATTTCTCAATGGTGATGTTCGCTATCGCAACCCCTTGCGTTGTCCCGCCGGCAAAGGCGGTAGTTGTAGATGATGCTTCCGTATGCCTGCCAGTGGGGTCATCGGCGATGTAAACTTGCCCATCAGCGTAGTAGAATGTGCCGGTCTTAAGATCCGACAAACTCGCGACCCGGACATATGGTTTGTCGTCTACGAAGAGATCTTCGACATATTGCGCCATTCCATCGCGGCCTTCGCCATGTGAGTAACTCGGCCCGGGGAAGCCATTTGCGGTCCAAACTCCGTCAGTAGAAATCCATTCCGACAGCTCAACGGCGCCGCTCATCACCGCGCCATCCTCCCCCACAAAGCTTTGGAAGTTCTTGGGCTCGATAGTAACATTATGGTACAGGCCGTTTGTTAAAATGAACAGCGTACCTTCAGTGCTGGCATCAACAATCGACTGAATATCGTCGCTTGGCGCTAAGTAAACTATCGGTCTGATGGAGAGTTGGTCGTCGCTCATCTGCGCTTTAATCCCCTCTTTTGAGGTTCTTATGGCAGAATGTTTTTTCGCTCTCGTTTCGGTATCTTTTACATTTTTAGCAAGTCGCGAAGGGGTTGGGCCGTATCTTACTGTCTTTCTTGCTTGTTTGAGTAACTGGACAACTTGGTCGACTTTCACTTCGTCTCGCTAGGTTGCAGTTGTGCGGTGCCTTTCACTGGCGTGAGAAGCTGAGAGCGGCAGGGAGTAGTTTGATAGATAACAAGCGGTAAAGGATATTGCCCGATTGCCGCTGCTGGTTTGGTCGGTATCACGACGTTCAACCGGCTAAACAATGATAGAAAGCTAATCTGTCGATCGGTATGCTCGCGACGACGACGCGATCGCTGGCCGAGTGCAGGTATAAGATTGACTGAATGCGGCTGAGTCGCAACCGGTCCACGTGTAGTTCGAGCGGTGGACAAGAGAGAGCCGGCTTCGCAAATTTGAACAGGTCGCTAAGTGGAGTTTCTGCCTGAAGGCGGCGATAATCGCCGTGAACAGGAGAGACTATGAGCAGACGAGCACGCCGGAACCACACACCGGCCTTCAAGGCGAAGGTGGCACTGGCGACCCTCAAGGGTGATCGGACGATAGCCCAACTGGCCGAGCATTTCGACGTCCACCCCAATCAGATCACGGCCTGGAAGTCACAGCTCGAGGGGAGCGCTTCGGAGGTTTTCGGACCGGGAGGCCGAGCGCCGGAGATCCCGGCGATCGATGTGAAGTCGCTCCACGCCATAATCGGAGAGCTGACGCTGGAGAACGATTCCTAAGAAACGGCAGCACCTTCTTTTGGCTCCAAGGGTTGAAGAACAAAACCGAATGCCTTGGCACGCCGATGCAAATTGTCGACCACTCGCGTCCGGTAACGCGCCTCGTAGGACGAGGCCCCCGGATCAACATAGTCCATTCCGTATCGCACGGCATTGTAGAACAGAACTGCGATCTTGCGGGCCGTGGCGGTCACGGCCTTGGCCTTGCCGATGCGCGCTGAAAGCCGTCTATAAAAGGCGCCGAGCGCGGTGTCAGTACGACCCACGGTCACGGCAGCAAGGCGCAGAAGTGCTGCCGCCCTGCCGCCGGATCGGCGCGTTCGGGACGAGAGCATTTTGCCGCCGGAGATCTTGTTGCTGGGCGCCAGTCCCAGCCAGGAGGTAAAATGCTTTGCACTTGGCCACGAGGAGAGGTCGTCGCCGCATTCAGCGATCAGCTTCAGCGAGAGGTAAGGACCGAGGCCGTCGATGGTGGTGACGTCCTTTCCAAGCAGCCCAAACAACGACGCGCGGACATCGAACGCCAGAGCGTTCGCCTGATCGGTTCGATTCCGACGCCGCGAGACCGGCGGCGCTGATCCGTTATCATGACCCCTATGGATAATGAGTTCCTTCAATACAGCCTCGATCCGGGCGTCGCAGGCAGATGCCTTCTCGTGGTAGGCGTCGTAAAGCGCAAGTGCCTGCTCGAGCGCAAACAGATGCTCGGCGCGGTAGCTTCCGGTGAGCGCCTTCGCGATCGTCTCGGCGCTGGAGTGGCAGCTGTAATGGCGCAAGCACGCCAGCGCCTCAGGATCGCGCTCGCCGGCAAGGATCGCGCGTATGATACGCAGGCCGGTCGCACCGGTGATGTCGGCGACGACGTGGTGCAGCTGAAGATTCATCTCCGTCAAGGCCTTCTGCATATGCTGGATGTGTGAGGCCGCGTACTCTAGCAGGCGCTCGCGTTGACGCACGTAGGCTCGCAGCTCGGCAATCTGCCCTTTTGGCCGAAAGCTGGCCCGCAGCAACCCGAATGAATGGAGCCGCTGCAGCCATTGCGCATCGCTGACATCGGTCTTGCGCCCCGGTACGTGCTTGGCATCGCGCGCGTTGACAAGAAACACAGTAAATCCCCGGGCATCGAGAAGCTCGAAAATCGGAATCCAGTAGACGCTGGTTGATTCCATGACGACGGTCTCGACGCCGCATTCGGTAAACCAGTCGACCAGCCGATGCAGATCGGCCGTGAAGGTACCGAAGCTGCGGACCGGCTCGGGTGCGCGATCGGCCCTGACGGCAGCCATGTGCATAGTCGCTCCGACGTCGATGGCAGCCGCGTTCGGGTGCACCATCGGCATGTTACCATCGCTCCTCGACTTCGATCTTTTGGGGTTCATCTCCAATCCTCCTGCTGACGGCGGCTGAAGGGCTGGGCTGCGCTATTGGTCAGATTCCTAAACGGGATCGCCGGATGGCGTCACCACTCTCAAGTGCGCAACAACCCATGGACCAGGTTTTTTAACGGGGTCACGTGCCACCAAAATCGTATCGGCCGCTCCCTTCCGGTCGGCAATCTAGCGCCGGCCGTTTCTATCCCACAGGGGGCGCGCAGCGCCGCGCCTAGTTTTTTAGAAAGCGCGCTCACCAAGGCGGGATTGCTGAGCGCAAAGCGATGATAGACCGCGAGCACGATCTGTCGATCACCAGGCAAGCGGAAGTTTTGCAGATCAGCCGCGGCAGCGTTTATTACCTGCCGCGGCCGGTGCCGGACGGCGATCTGGCGATGATGCGGCGTCTCGACCGGCTGCATCTGGAGTTTCCCTTCGCCGGTTCGCGGATGTTGAGAGGCCTGCTGGCTGCCGAGGGGTGTAAGATCGGCCGCCGGCATGTCAAGACGCTGATGCGGCGGATGGGGATAGAGGCGCTCTATCGCCGGCCGCGCACCACGAAGCCCGAACCCGGCCACAAGATCTATCCGTATCTGCTGCGCGACCTGGAAATTACGCGACCAAACCACGTCTGGGCCATGGACATCACGTACATCCCGATGGCGCGTGGCTTCGTCTATCTCGCTGTGGTGTTGGACTGGGCGACCCGCCGGGTTCTGTCGTGGCGACTGTCGATCACGATGGAGGCGGCCTTCTGCGTCGAGACGCTCGAGGATGCTCTGGCACGTCACGGCAAGCCGGAGATATTCAACACCGATCAAGGCTCGCAGTTCACCGACACGGACTTTACCGGCCTACTCGCCAGCAACGGCATTGCCATCAGCATGGATGGCAAAGGCGCCTGGCGTGACAACGTGTTCGTTGAGCGATTGTGGCGCAGCGTCAAATACGAGGAGGTATACCTGAGGGCCTACAACAACGTCAGCGAGGCTCGTGCCTCGATCGGCCGATACCTCGATTTCTACAACGGCCGCCGGCCGCACCAGAGCCTTGACGACGTCACACCGGATCAAGCCTACTTCAACCAGCCGCCATTCCGCTTGGCGGTCTAACCCCGGCAGAAGCTCCACTTATCGAGGCGGAGATTCTGTTCAGACAAACGGGACCAGCTCAGAGATCATTGCGTCGCGGGTGGGTGCGGCGTGAAAAGTCTGTCAGATAGGCGTCGAGGAACTCCGCGCTGCTGTCCATCCGGCCACGTTTCAGAGTTCTGCGAGAACCACGTAACACCTAGTAAGCAGTTTTTTGCCACAGTGTTACCGTGAAGGTCCGCGCCCACTATCTTAAAATCGGGCCACAGAATCCATGTACCAGTGATCGTGTTCGATGCGTGGGCTTCACTTTAGACCGCTACCTGCAGACGCTGTCGCGATCGAAATAAAATCAACGATCGCAAGGGCTGTTTCGGAGGCGGGTAATAGACAAGTTCAGCATCATTTATCCCTTTGTACTGCTGGCAAGCGTGAGTTCGGCCTTTTCGCTTGGCCCGATTATGCGATCTGAGTCTGTCCAAGCGGACGTCCACGATGTCCCGTTTTTCGTCTGGCTGTACCCGCACTGATATGCGGGTGAAGTCCTTGCATTCGCTATGTTGAGGTCCTGCCGACCGGGTCGTGTCCTAAGTGATGCTGTAACTCGGTAGAGCAAAGCCGCCCGGACGCGCGCCTTCAATACCGCCGAAGCGGGCGGGCGGCTTTGCGAGAGTCATCGGCAGTTCTCCGGTAGAATCGGATTGCGAAATGCCAACGCAACCGAGGACCACAGCGACGATCGGCGTGAGGTTCTGGGCATGGATATTGGACGTCCGAGGCCGAGACATTCTGGACTGCGTTCCCGCGCAGGCTCGCCGGCCGCGGCCTGCGCGGCCGTCCCGCTCGTCGTCTCCAACGCACGCGAAGGCATCAAGGCCAAATGTGGCCAAGGTGCTCAATGTGAGCTGCCAGCGCTGCCACGTGGACTTCATGCGCAATGTACTGGCCCATGCCGGCAAGAGCGGCCACCGCGTCGTCTCCGCCTTCATCGCCACCGCGAGGCCGCGAGGACGCAATGGCGCAAGGTCGCCGATCAGCCGGCCAAAGCTGCCGAAGCTTGCCGGCTTCCTCAACGGGGCCGAACCGAGGTCCTTGCTTACGTGACGTTCCCACCTCAACGTCGGAGCAAGCCGCACTCCACCAATCCGATGAACCTCCGGAACAGAGATGACCCTCAGCTCACTCGCTTGGCGCAGGCCTAAATTGCCCGATGGCTAGACGATTGCTCGCACGTATGCGAGTCTCTAGGCTGCAAGCGGCCGGATCCTTTGCACATCGTTCGCTGATCGGCAGATCCCGACAGCCGGCCCATTTACCTTGGGGGCGACTGTGGACTGGACTTCGCCTTGGGCCCAGCGCGGCGCAACCGAATATTCTCCTTCCTTGCTAGATATTCCGAGGCGCGACCGCGCTATCAATGAAGGGCGGTGTCCGTGACACGGTCGCTCCCCCGACCGGGACGAGCAGACCAATTCCCAACTTCTACCGTTAATGCCCGACGGGCGTCAGCGGGTCGTGAAGGCTTCGGCCGATATATCGAAATCCGCATCGAAATCAGCAGCTCCTGTTGTTTACAGCCCCCAGTTTTGGTGGGGGCCGCGTCCGGCCTCGCAAGATTGCAAATCCTGTTAGTCAACCATCCAAAGCCGACTCCTACAACAATGCCCTGATGGACAGCTTTTTCATACCCTGAAGACCGAGCTCGTCCATCATTGCCAATATGGGAACCTGAGCCGAGACCCAACGCGACATCTTCGCCCTCATCAGGGCTTCTACAATTGAACCCGGCTCCATGCCGCCATCGGAATTTCGCCCCGTCGAAATGGAGCTTACAAGCCTCTAAACCCCTCCATGTTTTCGGGAAAGATCACAGTCGAAGTCGCGGCCTTGCGGTCGGCGGCGAAGGTGGTTGTGGCGACGCGTAACGGGTAACTCCGCAAAATTCGCTATGCGCGGTGACGCGCCTCGCAAAGCCTGCTAGATTCACCTTAACGTTCAAAAACCAATCCTTGCTTCGACGAGATGGTTGACCCAAGTGGACAATATGCCCAAGAAGCTAGCTTATTAGTTTTGCGCTAGGACCCTCCAGAACAAGCCCACGTCGGATAGATTCACCAATTCTCGGTAGGAAAAGTCATCTCATGAACGAGCGGGTTGCTCTGATAACGGGCGTCACTGGACAGGATGGCGCCTATCTCGCCGAACATCTATTGTCGCTTGGTTATACTGTTCACGGCGTCAAGCGACGCTCGTCCTCGTTCAACACCGCTCGTGTAGATCATTTGTATAAGGATCCGCATCTGGGGGATGTGCCCTTCCTGATGCACTATGGAGATATGACCGACTCTACGAACCTGATCCGACTGATACAGCAGATCCGGCCAACCGAAATCTACAATCTTGCGGCGCAGAGTCATGTCGGCGTCAGCTTTGAAAGTCCGGAATACACTGCAAACGCGGATGCGATCGGCGTGCTACGACTGCTCGAAGCGATCCGCATCCTCGGTATGGAGAAGCACACGCGGTTCTACCAGGCCTCGACCTCCGAACTCTACGGCCTTGTACAGGAGATCCCGCAGAGGGAAACCACAGGCTTCTATCCGCGTTCGCCATATGCCGTCGCAAAGCTGTATGGGTATTGGATTACGGTGAACTACCGAGAGGCCTATGGAATTTTTGCTTCGAACGGTATCCTTTTCAACCATGAGAGCCCGATCCGCGGTGAGACCTTCGTCACTCGCAAGATTACCCGCGGCGTCTCTCGCATCGAGGTTGGCCTTGAAGATACGCTTTACCTTGGCAATATCAATGCCAAGCGCGACTGGGGCCACGCTAAGGATTACGTTGAAGGCATGCACCTAATGCTTCAGGCCGCGCAACCCGATGACTTCGTACTTGCAACCGGTGAGACGCGCTCAGTACGTGAAATGGTCGAGCTTTCGTTCGGGCACGTCGATCGTCGTATCGAGTGGCACGGCAGGGATGCCGATGAAGTTGGGATTGATATAAAATCTGGCAAGGTCGTGGTTAGAATTGATCCGACCTATTTCCGACCAACCGAGGTCGAACTTCTCATCGGCGATTCCAGCAAGGCGCGCGATAAACTTGGTTGGAAGCCGAAACGGTCATTTACGCAGCTCGTCGAAGAGATGATGGCGAGCGATTTGGCGGAAGCGCGACGGGACGCGGCGCATGGCAAGCGCTCCAGTTGAGCTGAAGGCAAGAGCGTCTGCGTCGCTAGCATCGTTGGCATTGGGCATGGTTGGCAGCGCGATCGTGGGCCGACTTGGACGAGGGGACGCTCGTCTCTTCTGGTAGAGCGGAGCCAGGTTGGCCTCTGCTGCCAAGCAACCGCGTTCGACTGGTGTGCCCAGGTGCGCCCTAAGGTAGTCTCCCGGCTGCTGCCAAGGTCGGTGGTGTTGTTACCACACGCTTCGAGTCAAATTGTCCTGCGACAACACGCGTTTGGGCAGAGCGCGGTCCAGACAGTGCATTTAGCGTTCAGGCCGAATGCAATTTAGTAATCACTCCGCGTTTGTTGTAGAGATCCTCTTCGCCCTCGATCGCAATGGATCGGGTTGAGTTTTCGTCACTACACCACCGAGCGCGGCATTCAAAAGCCGCAAGGGGCAGATCAAGTTTTTATCAAGCCGGGAAGCAAATTGCTTAAAGCCGGCCAAATTGATTAAGGTTGATAGGTTTTGTTAATCCGAAGAAGCGTTCGAATGTTCAGCGGTGTAATGATATCCATCCTGGTCCCACTGAGCGGGTGGGGTGACTAAGCTTAGTGCCTCCAATCAGCGAGATGCATCGAGATGCCGGTCCTTGGATGCGACTCTTCGCTTGGCGGTAAAGGCTCAGTTCGTGGGCCGAACGCGATGACAAACAGATTGCGATCAATCGACGTCCTGCGCGGTGTCGCTGCCGCGGCAGTCATGGCCTTTCATTACGAAGGGATGCTATCGCTCGAGTGGTCGAACTATTGGTCTGATCTCAAAGCAGAACATTTTCACCTCGGTTTGATGGGGGTGGAGCTCTTTTTCATACTCAGCGGGTTCGTCATACTGCTCACGCTGGAAAAAACTTATGATCTGTATCGCTTCGTAGTCGGTCGAATAGCGCGACTTTATCCCGCCTATATCGTTTCGGTCCTATTATCCGCTGCGTTTCTTCTGAGTATTGATGCTGCCACACCTTTGCAAGCTGTTGTGAACATAACGATGCTGCAAAAGTTTGTTGGGTTCCAAAACCTGATCAGTCCTTATTGGACGCTAACTTATGAACTGTTATTCTACGCGGTCATGGGGATCATTTTTCAGCTCGGCTTCGTGAACAAGATTGAATACCTGTCGATTATCTGGTTGCTAGCGGCCCATTTCACCCGGATGATCAACATCGAGCTCAGTGCTTGGCAGAGTTTCGCCTCGATGATTAATTTCGGGCATTTATTCATTGCTGGAATGATGATTTTTCGTTTGGTTTCCGGGCATCGAAGCCTGGTGACGCTCAGTGCATTGATGCTTGCTGTTTCTTACTCTTCATTTGGACGCAATGATTGGGCTCAAATTCCTCCAGCAACTTATTTTTGCGTTAATGCAGCGTTCATAGCAATCGTCTGGTGGGCTGCGGCGGCCTCTGCGCGTCAATCGACATGCCTTGTTAGCATCGGGGAGCTATCCTACTCACTCTACCTTCTTCATGTGCCGGTTTGCCTTATGCTCATATGGTCAGCCGATTTACTGTTACTCTGGCGCAGTTTCGCCATCTCCCTCGCAGTGCCCGTGTCGTTCGGTTTGGCATACTTGTCCAGACGGTTTATCGAAATTCCCGGTCGAATCTACATTGCTGAAGTGGTCTTCGGAGGACTGCGCCACGCGTGGGCTTCGATAGAGCGCGGCAAGGACAATCAATGATCTATTTGAAATTTGTTTCAGAGACATTTGGATCGGTGGTTCATGTCTAACAATTCCGAGCCTTTGGTATCCGTGCGGGAGCGGAAAGATCGATGTCAGAAATTGCGCTAGCTTAGCGGTGTTACACATAAGAATTTGTAGCGAGTAGCTCCAGCAAACCGCGCGTTCTTGCGTATGCTTCCGGTGAGGGCCGCCTTGCCGAATGAGGCGTGTTGTTGAGAACTGTCCTTATGGACAGTGATAGGCGCAGTGCCCAAGTCGAATGGCTCGAAGTAGTGGACACAGGCCGGCGGCGGCGCTGGTCCGAGGATGAGAAGCTCAAGATCGTCCTGGAGAGCTTACAAGCGCCGCGCCAGGTCGCTGCGACGGCGCGGCGATATGGCGTTTCGCGCTCACTGCTGCTGCGATGGCGACGGTCGTTTCGGCCTGAGCCGAAGGATGCCGCCCATCAACCTGGCTTCGTACCGGCGATGGTGGTGGCGGAATCAGGTCCGGCGCCCTGTCCAGTCGCGCCGGCCAGCAGCGGCGGGACGATCGAGATCGAGTTTGCTGCCGGGGCTCGGATGAGGATCACGGGTACGGGCGACGCGGCCACGCTGAAGGCCGCAGTGGCGGCGCTGGCAGATGGACGCCTACGTGATCCCTATTGCGTCAGGCGTGCGGGTGTGGATTGCGACCGGCCACACCGATATGCCTCGGGGCATGAACTCGCCGGGCTCACTGGTGCAGGAAGCCTTCAGGCGAGACCCGCACGGCGGCGACCTCTATGTGTTCCGTGGCAAAAGCGGCAAGCTGATCAAGATCCTTTGGCACGATGGGCTGGGCATGTCGCTTTATGCCAAGCGGCTGGAGCGCGGCCGCTTCCTGTGGCCATCGCCGGCTGATGGCGTCGTGACAATTACCCCAGCTCAGCTTGGCTACCTGCTGGAGGGCATCGACTGGCGGATGCCGCAACATACCTGGCGACCGCAGGCGGCTGGCCGATCGCTGAGATTTGAATCGCCGTCGCGACCAGCAGTTCGGACAGAGACCGCGTCTTGTGATTCTCTAGTCGGCGATGGGGCACTGATGGTTCTCTTCCCGACGATGTGACTACCCTGCAGGCGATGCTGCGCGTCGAGCGAGCGGCCCGGTTGAACGCGGAAGCCGAGGCCCAGGCGGGGACCTTGCTGATCGAGAAGCTCAAGCTCACGATCAAGAAGCTGCGGCACGAGCAGTTCGGACAGTCCTCCGAGCGAGGCGCCTTGCTGGACCAGCTCGAGCTACAGCTCGCCGATCTGGAGGAGAACGCGGCGCAAGCTGAGACCGCGGCGCAGATGGCAGCCGAGAAGATTGCGGTGCCATCGTTCCAGCGCCGCAAGCCGGCCCGCCGTCCGCTGCCGGAGCTTTTGCATCGGGAGCGCATTGTCTATCCGGTGCCTGCCACCTGCCCATGCTGCGGCGACAGCCGATTGCGCAAAATTTGGCGAGGACGTGATCGAGACGCTGGAACTCGTTCCGCGCCAATGGAAGGTGATCCAGCATGTGCGCGAGAAGCTCGTCTGCCGGGCCTTCGAAGCGATCACCCAGCCGCCGGCTCCTTCGCACCCGATTGCGCGCGGGCGTGCAGGGCCCAAGCTGCTGGCTCATGTCCTGTTCGCCAAGTATGGCCTGCACCTGCCGCTTCATCGTCAGAGTGACGTCTACCAGCGTGAGGGCATCGACCTCGACGTCTCGACGCTCGCGGACTGGGTAGGTGCCTCCGCAGCAAGCCTGATGCCTTTGGTCGATTCGATCCGGAGCCACGTCTTCGCAGCCGAGCGCATCCACGCGGATGACACCTCGGTGCCGGTCCTGGCCAAGGGCAAGACCCGGACCGGCCGGCTCTGGACTTACGTGCGCGACGACCGTCCGTTTGCCGGCGCAGATCCGCCGGCGGCCGTGTTCTTCTACTCGCCCGATCGTTGCGGTGCGCATCCGGAGCAGCATCTGGCAGGCTATGCCGGACTGATGCAGGCTGACGCCTACGCCGGCTTTGGCAGGCTCTACGAGGCCAATCGCAAGGGCGGCCCGATCATCGAGGCCGCATGCTGGGCTCACGGCAGACGCAAGTTCTTTGATCTGGCACGGCTCAGCAAGGCGCCAATCGCGGCCGAGGCGGTCAAGCGCGTCGATGTCCTGTTCGCCATCGAGCGCGAGATCAACGGACTTCCTGCGCAGGAGCGTCTGCGTGTGCGCCAGGAGCGTAATCGCCCCCTGATCGGCGAACTGGGGGTGTGGTTGCGCGAGCAGCGCGCCAAGCTCTCTAGGAACAACGACACGGCCAAGGCGATCAATTACTGCCTCAGCCGCTGGGATGCATTTAGCCGCTTCCTTGATGACGAACGGCTTTGCATGTCGAACAATGCTGCTGAACGTGAGCTACGGGCAGTCGCCATCGGGCGAAAAAATTGAACCTTCGCCGGGTCCGATGAGGGCGGTCGGCGTGCTGCTGCCATCTACAGCCTCATCGCCGCCGCAAAGCTCAACGACGTCGACCCGCAGGCTTGGCTTGCCGACGTGCTGGCGCGCCTACCTGATCACTCTGCCAAGCGCATTGACGAACTGCTGCCTTGGAATTGGCAGCCCCAAAGCGTCGCTCACGCAGCTTGAGCGCGATCAGCCTTCCCGAAAACGGCCTGCTGGGTGCCTTCGCCGGATTCGTACGTTCTTGCGGCAAACCTTGATGCCTTGGATTGATCGTTGGACCGTATTGTTGCGGAGTTCGATGCGGCCGTCGTCAATGCAGGACGCCCTGAAGTCTGCAAGATGGCTGAACAGAAGACGCCTTCCTCGAGCCGCTTGGCGAACAGCCACAAACCCGTACCATCTCAGACGATCGCTTGATCCGGTCTGCGCGCTTGGCACGGACATATAAACAGCCGTCGAGAACGGATCGGCCCTCATGTGTTCACGCACCAAAATAGCAAGCCTCTCCATTCTCTTGCGGAAGTCGACTGGCTTGGTTGCCACCATCACCCGGGCAGTGCCGGACGAGCCGATCACCGGCTTGCCTTCGGGGCATGGACGATGGCCGCAGTCAGCGCCACGTCCGCGCCTCGGCCGTCCCGATAGTGACGCTTTCGGCTTCGATCCTCGATGCCCCCGACATCCGGCTTAGCCTCGTGTTGCGCTCATGGCCAGCAACCGCGATTGGCGCCATGGCGTACCACCCGCAGGTGCAAACTGCGGATCGTCAGGCATCGGCGCCAGCTGCTGGCGCGCTTGCCAGCGCCAAGTGAACACTTGTTGTGAGGGGCAGCCCGTGTCGCTGGTACTCGGAAACGACTGCGTCTGGTACCAGCGGTCCCTCGACAATTCGGGCTTGTCGTCCTTGAACCGAGGGCGTCGTCTCGCCTCTGCGGTCGCTTCCAGCCGGCGCGCCGTCACGTAGGACCTAAGCGCATGGTCAAGCATAGACACAAGCCGATTCCCTTCAAAGAGATCGTGAAATTAGCCTATTCCATGTGCCGCGAGAAGGTAGGAGCGGAACGACGCTTACCGAAGGTCAAGAAAATGCTGCGGGAAGTTCTTGAGCGAGACGGACACAACGCGTCTCTTCAGCGCGAACAGCTGCTAAGGTTGCGGGTAGCGAAAGAAGGAGCTTCTGCGGATTAAGGTGTAGTGTCGCTCTTGGGCCTGCATTGACAACCGCTAACCGTCGTTGACCAGAGTTTCGGGTGCGGAAGCGCGTTGGTCGCGCCGCCGCTAATCGGCGCGAAACGGTGATCAAACAACTTGCGGCAGCATCTGAGATCGAAGGCTCGTCCTCAACGACTGCGCGAAAACGCCTCCCATCACGATGACGTCCGTTGCTTAGAATAAATTGGCTATGATCCCAATCGCTTCTTCGCCAAAAGATGGGCTCGCCAGAAAACAGTTCCCGCCAAACGAGATGAAGTTGCCAATATAGAACGTAACAAACACCCGCAATCACTTTGTCCTTATTCCGTGCGTGGTGGGCCTGTACGACGAGATTGAAGCCGAGAACGATCGACAATTAAACCTCGAAGCCTGCGATTGCCCGAGGCTGCAGCGATCAAAACAATGGGGCAACGCGCTCGGTCCGTTGAAGGGATTACCTGGGACGGGAGAGCCGATAACCCTCGGTCACGGGAGATGATCCAGTTTTTGACTAGCATTGCCATATTTAGATCGACTCTCGTCGATTCGCTTCTGCCGCCGCTTCTTTTGCGTCAATTCGATCCAGATGTTACTTGCGAACACCCACCCAACAAGCACTGCGACCGACACGCCGATGGCGATAACAAAGAGTTTCATCGGACCTTCTGCCTGCGCCCCCTCTCCCTCTTAAGTGGCGTTTCAGCCGAATGTGTGACGCGGCCGGGAAGGCGAGAGTTTGAGAGCAGTGAACCGGGATTCTTAGGCGGCTTTTAAAAATGCCGACCCGACTGTGGGCATAGAGATCAGCAGCGGAAGCGACACATCTGATGATCGGAAGTAAGGCGCCGCTAATAGCTGTCTGGAGGAACGAGGAACAAAGCCGAGCGAACTCGCTTGAGCGTTTTCCCGGTTCGCCCCGAGTTGGCGGAGCTACCCCTGCCCATCCTCAACAGCACCTGAAGCCGGGGCCGCCTCTTCGCATCCGGCAATATACGCATCCGGCAGTATCGGGTTGGTCGTACGCGTCCGTCCCGTTGATCGCGTCGGATCGTCTCGACGGGGGCATCTAACTCGCTTTTCGGAGTATGATCAGATGCGCCTGGTGCGAGACGGACGAGCAGAGCGCAAACCGCGAAATGACGTCGGGCGACATCATTTTGGCCGGTATGAACTTCGGCTCAGTTCGTGGCATTCAACCCATCGAGAGAGTTGCTCTCGCGACGCGACAGAGGACATCGCAGATGCCCCAGCGCGCCGCTCGGGTGAGCTCGACCTGCCGCCCGACCGAACGTTACCGCATCGTTGCGTCACTGCCTGACGAGCGCTAATCTATTGCGGTATTCTTGGCCGCCTGAAGTTGTTTATCTCCTTCAACAGAATTAGCCGCCGAAGCTGCGCTCCGTTTAGCAGCGACTCAAACAGAACGAGGATTTCGCGTGCCTGAACGTAGACTTCCATGTTGATCGAATGTTGATCGAAGCCGTACGATCGAAGACGTGCTTCGATATCGATCGCAGCAGAGGCGTCCAGTTGCCAATCCAGCGCGTTATGGGCAGTGTAAATCTCGGCTACATTTTGGAAATCTGGAGCAATGCGCGCGACATCAATGCGGCGCAGCGTCATTTCAATTGCCTTTTGGCGGTAGGTGTCCAAGAGTCTATGCCGCAGGACGCGGTAGCGTTTCATCTCCCAGGAGAGTTCAGCGATATCGATTGCAAGTAGCCATTCAATCGCAGATTGAGGGCCGATGTCGCGGAAGATTGCGGCTTGTACCGCATGATATTGATTGATGCTCTCCCCGGGCAGAAGTTCAGGCGGTGGACACAGCGCCTCAAACTCAGACGGCACGATGCTTCCCAAGTGCGGTTGAATTGAGCCGACAGGGACATTCATTGATCTCGCGCCTCCGATCCCGGACGTGAAGTCGCTGCAGCGAAATCTGCTCCGATGGCGAGGTGGACAGGGCTTGCATCCCAAAGCTCCTTCGCGACCAGTAAGGGCGAAATTTGCAGATTGGTCCACCAGGCTCTTTCGTCTCCGTGTCGATGTAGGGATAGGTGATGGGATCGGCAAAGCGGGACGGTGAACTCGTCGCTGACTTTTCGTCCCAGGGCCCGCGGTTGAGCGAATTTCAAGTGATGCGCATCAACGGGGGTATTCTGGCAGATCAGGCAACCCTGGCTGCGGATAAAGGCGAGGTGGTCCTTGCTTCGTCTCCGAGGCGGCTCTTTCGGGAAGGCGAGGCCGACCTGTGCTCCGGGAGAGACGTGAGCAGGTGCGTGGACTTCGCCGATCTCCAAAGGATGTTTCTCAGGTGGAGGCCCTTCGACCGCTGGCATGGCCTCGTGGTCTGCTATATCGAGATCGGGAAGGGCGGCTTCCTCGGACCTCTTCTGGTAGGCGGCCTCGAGAATGCCGGCGTCCGCCTCCAGAAGAGTGTTCTTGAGCGGGAGGCTGATCTTGGCCCAGGCGAGCAGGTCCTCACCGCCTTCTCGAATCGCAAGCTCACCCAAGAGCCGATCCAATAGCTCGGCGGAGCGGTCAGGCGGCAGCACGGGAGAGCGGTTCAGGACGCCTTTGAGCGGCTTTCCTTTTGGTGCTGGCGCGATCTGTGGTTCGGCGGCGGGAGAACCGGTCCCGAGGTCCGGCGCGTCCAGATCGTCCTCCCCGGCGATTCCGACCAAGGCAAACAGCGCGTAGCGGCGGGCATACGTCAGGGCCGCTCCCATCCGATGCGGTGCTTCGACCTCCTTGGAGGCGCAGACCGGAAGGTCCGAGGAGATCCATTCTCCCGAAGCGTGGGCGAGCAGGGTGGTAAGGTGAATCTGCCCGGTTGGCTGCTCGATCCGGGTGGTCTGGATCGTGGCGATTTCCTGCTGGCTTAGCGTCCTGCGGACGATGTCCAGGCCGCTCGCGAGGGAAGCGTAGCGGAAAGTCCGGTCTGCTTCCCGCGGGAAGGGCGATCTGATGACGGCGGTCAGGGTTTTCTCGGGGTTCATCAGTTCGGCCTGGGCTCGGGCGAGAGCGGCCGCGATGGTCCCGATCCGCTCACTGGACTGGTGCATAAGAATCCTCCGCCGGCTGAGCCTCGAAGCTGATCGCGCCCGACTTCGAACGCTTGGCCTTGATGCCGTGCCCGGTCGCCTCCCTGGCATCCTCCGGCATCAGCTTTTTCAGATCCGCTTTGGCCGTCTCGTGCTCGCCGTGGGCCTCTCGCGTCCGCAGGTAGGTCGCCGCCAGCTCAGCCCATTGGTTCGAGGTCGACATATCGACGACCTTGACCGCCTCGAGTCTGGGGCGGGGCGTTTCGATATTGAAGAGAATGGGCGGTTCGCCGCTTTGTACACAACGCCAGAACTTCTTTTCGGCCGTGAGCAGGAGATGTTGATAGAGCGGATCAGCGTGGATCTTGATCTCGACCCATTTGCCGCCACCAGTGATGATCGAGAGCACCGCGCTGCGAGACGCGGTGACCCACATATTATGCTGTAGCTGCGCCATGTGCTTCTCGGCCGCAGCTTCCTCTGTAAAGGCCCAAGGCAGCATGAACTTGGCTTCGAAGACGGCGCCGGTCTGTTCGACGGTCCCATCAAGCGTTGCGGCCATCCATTTGTGGATGGGATGACGAATTCGTTTCTGAATGTCCTTAACCGTGTGACCGCTCGCGCGCTGGTACCAGGCGCGGTTCAAGACCTCCGTCACGGTGCCGAGCTGGACAATCAAATTGTCCGAGAGATCCTGCAGTTCGATTTCACCGCGCTTTTCCCGCCAAAGGCGGACGAGGTTCTCCTGGTCGTCTCCCATTATGATGCGGGCATCTGAGCCGCCGATGAAATGCCGTCGATCATTCGGATTGAAATGCATGATGGGATGCCGTGGCTCGGCCACGCCGTCACTCTGTACGCTACGCACGGGTATCTCCTACTTCCAGAACAGCGGCGCTCTTCGCCGCACTGCCTGAAGCCCCGCGTCCGCGAGGTGAGATACCGGTGCTGCCATCGCGCCCGGCCGACTCAGTAACGCTCCGATCGCCCGGGAATGCCAGTCCTTTCTGCAGCAATCTTATTGCTCATATCGTCTCTCAATCTGGTCCGCACCCCTTCAGCGCAAAAGCGACAAATCGAACCCAAATAAACCGAAAGCGGCAAAGCAGCGACGTCGCCTCCGGGTTTGAAGCTACGATATGGTTCATGCCTGCCTTGCGCGGCGCGGTCGGCCTCTTCCGCCGGCCCTTAACGTTGACCGGTGAGGTTAATCGCAGCTATCGCTTGTCGGTTCCATCACTCGGCCTGTATTGCCTTGAATTCCCTAGGGCAGGCCAGAATGCTTGATCGAACTGAGCAGACCGATGAGTCGACTAGCCGGCAAAGGCGCATCGTCGACCATCTCTTGCCGATTGTCTTCTTCGGGGCCGCCGGCCTGGCCATGATTGCTTGGATTGTGGCGCTTGGCTGGGTAAGTTTTCGATTGATAGTCTGGATTATTTCCTGATTTGGATTGTACCTGCCATGAACGATTTTGAAGGCCTTTCCGATCATTTCCTCTTGCGGATGTACGAGTTCATCCGAAACGAAGTTAGGGCCGACGCCTTGGCTGGCACGAGCCTGGTCGGCGCCGGGTGGACGACGGGCGGAGCGACTGTCTACGGAGATCGAACGCCGCGGGCTACTGTGCAAACGTAATAGTGCAGGCGAGGCGCCCATTGAATTGCCGAAGACGTACTCAACCTAATCACTCGAGGCATACTGCGTGTCGATGGAGGCTACAGCGAGCTCATAGCCCAGGTTCAAGAATCCTGGTCGAGTCCGTCCAGAGCACTTAAGAGAAAGGCTCCGGCACCCATGATCCACACACAAGTCATGCGACTTAGCTAGATCGGAACGCGAGGCGCCGTACAGTCCGCGATTCTATACGACATATAACTCACCGGTCGCTCCCGCGCCAGCCGAAGACTTGAATTGCCTTCCAGCTTGGGCTTAGATCAAACGGTTCAGAACTTCATTTCATTTCTTGATTGCCCTTTTCCCGGATTTTGAATGCGGGTCGTTTTGACTGCCTTGGGCGGCTGGCTGCTGCTGAATTCGGCTTTTGTGTTGATTGTGATTCCGCTGCGCAAATCGTCGGCGGCCGCCCCGGTAACCAGGCTGATCAGCGTCATCAAGAGCCTTTTTAGAAAGGCGAAGAAATAGCAAAAATCCTCAGCGCCCGCCTCTCCTCTGAGAGTGATTGAGACTGGTCCAGTCGGATAGCGATTGTGCCCACGTTCGCGCGCGAAAAGATATCGCCTCAGCGCGTTGTGTTAGAATGCTGGCGTGCCTGGTTGTGTGTCCAGCAACACTTCGCTCAAAAGCGAGGTTGAACTCCTCGTCGGATGGAGGGACGCCAGCATAGAGCACGCACCAGAGCACACGGCCTCATGACGTCAGAACGAAAGATCGAAGCGAACAGGCTGAACGCAAAGCGAAGCACAGGGCCGAAGACGAAGGCGGGAAAAGCGAAGTCGAGCCGCAATGCCCGTCAGCATGGCCTCTCGCGCCTGAAGGCGGAGGACGATGCTAGCTCCAGCCCATTAGTGCGCGCGATCACAACAGCATTCGCGCAGTATGACACCTCGTTGGGTATGGATGATCTGGTCCGTGCTAGTCTACGGTTGGGTCGCATCCGACAGACCCGCCATGACATGCTTATAGCGCTGCTGGAATGCCCGAGTCCAAAGCTAGCGAAGCGTCTTATTGGATTGGAGCGCTATGACAAGCCGGTCCGGGCCGCGCGACGGCGTGTCTTGAAGCGCTGGCAGGATGAGAAAGAGTAAATGGTGGGCGGCTGGGACATTGCGCTTAGAAAGTCTGCCGATCCATGCCTTGTCGATCGCATGAACTGTCAGAATTCGATGTTGCGCAACTATGCGCCATTCGAGCTGATAATTGGATAGCGATCGTTGCCCATGCTAAGGTTCCTGCCGCTCGTGCCTCAATCCGCAGCGAGCAACACAAGTTCCAGCATCATGGGACCGAGCCCGTTACCTCGCTATTCTGAATGCTGCAGCCTCGACAAATAACCAACTTCGAGGTCAGCTGTCGGTCGTTCTCGGCTTCAATCTCGTCGTGTACGACCCACCACCCATCTGAATAAGGACGAAGGGTAGCGATTGTCTTTTGGCGTTCGACATTGCGCTCCTTACCCGTTTGTGAGAGGTCCATCGGCGCTTGACGACTTCTTTTCACCGGAACGAGATGGGGGGCGGGACCAAGTCCATCCCAGGCAACAACGGACGTCATCCTAGCTGAGGGCGTACCGGCGCAGCCGCTGAGGATGAGCGCTATAGTAGCAGATGTTATCGCGAGTTGCCTGACCACCGCTTCGTGCCGCCTTGCGCGGCACGACCAACAAAGTTCCGCCGATGGAACCCTAATAAAAGCCGGTTAGCATTCTGTTAACGCGGGCGTCCAAGCACGACCGCAGGCCGCGAACTCTCGCTTTCCGCTCGTCAATCTGAACCGACCCGCAGCAGAAGGAATAGTCCTCGAATTGCGCTATCGGGTCGCCTCTCGAGATCTGAGGTCGCTGAAGACTGAGCAACACGTTGCAAGCCATCACCAGACACGCTGAGAGTTCTTAAGTGGTCGCGATCATGAAAGCCGATAGCTGAAATCAAGCAGCGCTCGTGAGGAAGGGCTCATATCCAGCTTCGCGAGCCAAGCTAGACGCGATCGGAGCAATACCTGCCCGGCAGCTATTGTTTTCTTCCGCGGATAAACCGCCGCAGCAGTTTCAACGGATCGGCTCCAAGTGCCTCGGCAATGGCGATGAACTCGATGACATCCAACCGCCGCTCGCCGCCCTCATATTTGGCGACAAAGGACTGCGGTTTGCGCAGCTCCTTGGCGAGAGCCTGCTGGCGGATGCCGGCCTTATGTCGCGTTGCGACAAGAAGAGCGATGAGCCGGGCGTATTCGGCGGATTTGAGGGATTTTTCCATGGCCGCCGGGGCGCTTGCGATTCGGCGGCGGTCAATCTGATCCTAGAACAGGATTATCCCAAAAGAGGATAACATTAACTCTGCTGTGCGAAGCTGACTGGCGGGGATCGCGGTTGCCCTGGACTTGTCCGGCCAGCGGAGCGCAATGGCGGGGTATGACCTAACCCAAGGAGTTTGACAGTGCTCACTGAACTGCATCAAGACCCGCTTACATCTCACTCCCGCGCCTCCAGTATTCGGGAGCAGGCGCTCTTTCACCTTCTGCTCGGAGAGCTCATGGCCACGCGTTGGCAGCAGGGCCGCCACGACATCGAGGTGCTCAAGAGCGAGGTGGATCGGGGCGGCTACGACATCGTATTAGAAGCCAGCGGGATCCTTCGGCATATCCAGTTGAAGTCGACCTTTTCGGGCTCCGCGGTCCGGCACGTGACCGTCAGCACCCAGCTGCTCGAAAAGCCCAGCGGCTGCGTGATTTGGCTTGAGGTGAACCAGCAGACATTGACGTTGGGGCGCTACTTCTGGTTCGGTGGCCAGCCGGGAGAAAGGTTGCCGGATTTGGGCTCGAAGGTCAGCCGGCATTCGCGCGGTGACAGCACCGGACAGAAGCTCGAACGACCCATGCATCGCGACCTCGGCAAGGCCTGCTTTGAGCGCATCGATAGCGCAGATGATTTGCTCGCCAGGTTGTTCGGATGAAAGACGACGCGGGCTAGGAAGCGGCAGCTTGCATGATCGGCTATCGGCGGTCGTTCTCTCGACCGGTCGCGTCAGTCGGAGGTTCAGGGCAGTGGCGGCCATGACTGATCGCGGGGGCGCGGGCGGATAGACGAAAAAGTCGATAGCCTCGCCAAGGCCTAGGGAAGGCCGTGGAGGAGATTTGGCTCCGGTCTGCACCCGGACAGGGCCAGAATCCCATAAATCGTGCCTTGCGCGGGTTTCCGCGGCGCCGTCGTCAATTTCGGTGGGTCGAAAACATTAACAAAAACAGCAGCTTATGTGGAACCTCAGCCGGCTCTGATGGCGTGTTGGTGCGCGTATCGGACGGCAGATGCGCGGCGGGCCCTCGGCGCCGGCGGCTTGCGGTAGAGGAAGATTGGCATGAGTTGTGCTATAATCGACTGATACATGGTTGAGGAGCCAATTTGATGCGCAAGCTTCCCAAAACGGAACAGCCGGCCAGTTTCGGATTCGACAAGCCCGCCAGGGAGCGCTTGATCGACGCCGCCCAGAAGATGTTTCGTTTTCTCGGAATCAGGGTCGCGAACGGCTTGATCGCCCACGAGGCGCATTCGAATATGGAAACCCTGGTCAAGTATTTCGGCAATGGCGATGCGCTGATCAGCTATTTCATCAAGTCGTTGATTGCGGAGTCGGAGACGGTTTGGGCGGTGATAACGGAGGATCATCTAGGCGATGCGGAGGCGCAGCTGCGGGGTTGGCTTGCGACGGAGCAAGAGAGTGCGGGTCTTCCGATGCAGTCCCAGATGCTGCTCGCGCGCACGGCGGCGGAATTGTACGAGCATCGCAAGAACCCCAATCTCAGCGAGATCGAACAGTATTGGCAGGCCGAGCGGCGGCGGGTGGTCGGGCTTTGTCGATCCTCCGGATTGCGCGATCCCGTGGACCTTGCCGACAAGCTCTTGCTGATGGTTCACGGCGCACGTAACGAGCGTAATGCCTACGGGGCGTTTGCGCCAAGCCGGTTGCTGCAGCAGGCGGGGAATGAACTTCTGGTCGGGCACGGCGCCTCCAGCTTGGTGAAAGTCGAGAATACAGTTGAGCCCAAAGCAGATCGTGCATGACCAAAGCCAATGATGCTGCCGTGGTCGTCTTCACCTCCGAGACCAGGCAGAACATTCTGGATCAGGCGGGCTCCCGCGGTTGGGTGCTCAGTCCGAAAAGCGTCGAGCGATGCGCCTACCTCGTCTGCTGTCGACGGCAGGACTGGAACAACAAAGCCGAGGGTATCCAGCCCCGCGCCGGATTTCTGGTGGGGCGGATCTCGTCGCTGACGCCGCTTGACCAGAGCGCGAATACGAGAGGACAGGCACGCTTCCGGATTGGAATCTCGGAGTTCGCCGACATTGCCATCGCGGATGTCTGGCGCAAGGAGCTGCGCAATCCGGTCGCCTATGCCAGCCTGAAGGAGCTCGGGATCGAGCAACGGCGGCTGAAGTTTCAATCGATCTCCGAGTCTTCACCGGCGGGACCGGGCAAGGAGCGCGGTGGCTTGACCATTGCCGAGGCGAAAAAGGCTTTGGCGGCCACCTTTGGGGTGCGGCCCGAAGATATCGAGATCATCATCAAGGGGTGACGGGGATTAACCACCGCGCGCTTCGAATCTGACGATTCGACAAGTATATTTGAAGTATTTGGCTAGATGATGGTATACCTGAGGCCTATCCCCAAAGGAGAGGTCCCATGAGTGATTTTCGCATCGAGCACCTACCCATTGCCGAGTTGAAGCCGAATCCCGCCAATGCCAGGCGGCATTCGCGCAAGCAGCTGCATCAGATCGCAGTTTCAATCCGCGAGTTCGGCTTCAACAGTATCGTTGTGGCCGATGAGGAGGGGATGCTTCTCGTCGGCCATGGCCGGGTCGAGGGCGCCCGCCTGGCGGGATTGGAGCGGGTGCCGGTGCTGCGGGTCGGCCATTTGACACCCGCGCAGAAGACCGCGTTCTCGCTCGCCGACAATAAGGTTGCGCTGAACTCGGATTGGGACACCGACCAGCTGCGGGTGCTATGGCGCGAGCTGACGGGCGCCGAGGTCAATTTCGACCTGGAAGTAACCGGTTTCGAGACCGCCGAGATTGATCTGCTGGTCGATGGCGAAGCGATCCGCGAGAAGCCCGATCGCAGCGATCTGGTGCCACCCGTCCAGTCAGATGCGGTGTCGCGGCTCGGCGATCTCTGGATGCTGGGAGAGCACCGTCTGCTCTGCGGCGATGCGTGCGATGCGGCTTCGTTTGCCGATCTGATGGACGGCGACCAGGCTCGCTTGGTCTTTACCGATCCCCCCTACAACGTGCGGATCGATGGTCACGTCAGCGGGCTTGGGGCGGTCAAGCACCGTGAATTCAAGATGGCCTCAGGCGAGATGAGCTCAGCCGAATTTGCAGGGTTCCTGGCCGTGGTTTTCGGTCATATGGCCGAGGTGAGCCTTGATGGTGCGATCCATTTCATCTGCATGGATTGGCGCCATATCGACGAGGTCTTGAAGGCGGCCGGTGGTGTGTATTCCGGGCTGAAGAATCTGTGCGTCTGGAACAAGAGCAATGGCGGCATGGGGTCGTTCTACCGCTCCAAGCATGAGCTGGTGTTCGTCTACAAGGTAGGCCTAGCGGCGCATCTGAATACGATCGAGCTCGGCAAGCACGGCCGCTATCGCACCAACGTCTGGGACTATGCCGGCGCCAACAGCTTTCGTTCGGGGCGGGACGCCGAGCTCGAGATGCACCCGACGGTGAAGCCGACGGCGCTCGTGATCGACGCCATCAAGGATTGCTCACGCCGCGGCGACATCGTGCTCGACCCGTTCTCCGGATCCGGCACGACCGTCATGGCCGCGCAGAAGTGCCGCAGGCGGGCGCGCGTAATCGAGCTGGATCCGCTCTATGTCGACGTCGCCATCCGCCGCTGGCAGTCCTACACCGGGCAGGCCGCGACCATGGCAATAACGGGCGAGACCTTTGCCGAGGTCGAGCAGCGCCGTGCCGACCCTTTGCAGTAGGGCGGACCGTGGAAATCGCGACTTCTCCGGTCGAGCGGTCAGATTAGCTCGAGCGGGTTTTGAAATCGACGTAGGCCTAACATTGCACGCCCGGGTCGGGGTCGAGGCCGGTTGATGTTGTAGCCGAGAGCCCGTGGGCGGTGGGCACGCGCCGGGCGCAACCGCTCGTTCCCGGCCTTGCAAACACGTTGAACAATTGTTACATTTTGTTCAACGTCGGAGGTATTATGGTCGTGCGGACCCACACGTCGACAGAGACCGAGGAGCAGATTGCGCTTAAGCGCAATCGGCTCGTGCTCGAGCAGGCGCGCGCCGTCGGTTTGCTCGGCGAGGCCAAGGACACGCGCTTGTCCGGCCGCGTGCCGGCAGGCCTGATCGAAGCGGCAAAGAAGCGGGCTCACGTATCTTCCGATACCGAACTTCTAGAGCTCGCCCTGTCTCGTTTGGCGCTCGAAGACGATTTCGGCGCGCGTCTCGTCCGGCGCAAGGGAAGCATCCCGGCAGATATCGATCTTGCCCTTTGATCTCCAGGGAACGTTGCGAAGGCTGAAGCCGCACAAGCGTTTGGAGCGGATAACGCGACGGCCAGATTCCGAGCTTGCGTGGGCATCCGGCGAACCGCTCATCGGCGGCGCACTCATTCTCGATACCAGCGTTTATCTCGACGTCTTGCAGGCCCGCACCCCGGCCGCTGTCGATGAATTGCTGACATATCGCGTGTGCCACCACTCGGCCGTCTGCCTTGCCGAACTCACGCATGTGTTCGGACGGCTCAATCCGGCTCACCCTTCAACAAGTGGAGTTCTGCAAACGGTACGGGGCGTGATTGAAGACATTCCGCCGCATCGCTTGCAAGCTCCGGATACCGCAATGTGGGGCGAAGCTGGAATGCTTGCGGGCGCGCTCGTTCGTCTCAGCGGCGCGCCGAAGGGTGCAGGTCACGAGCGGAAATACCTCAACGATGCGCTCATTTACCTTCAGGCGCGGAACATCGGTGCTAGCGTATTGACAGGGAATGTCGGCGACTTCGACTTCCTGAACCAACTTGCTCCGGGCGTTCCGATCATTCTGTATCGGCAGACGTGAAGCATGCCCCCAATGCGCAAGATGCTCGCGGTAGTACCGCAAGCCGTCCGGAGAACAAGGTATCAGAAGCATGTGGGTTCTCGGCGAGGAGGCAGGGAATGGATAGAGAGGCCGCTATGGCGGCGCTGGTTGCAAAGCGCCGCGCCGAGATCGGCGGCCGCTATCATCATTTGCACCTGTATGACGGAGGAAGTTGGGACTTCGACTTCGTTGTGCCCTGGACCAAGTCGGCATGCAATCTGGACGCCGACCTCATGATCATCGGGCAGGACTGGGCCTCTCAGGGTTACCTTCGGCGCAACGATGGTGCGAAAAAGCGTGCGGACCGAGCGATGACGGGCCAGGACGCCCATCTTGCGACCAACCAGAATCTGAAGCGTCTGCTGGCCTCCCATTTTGGCCTGTGCTTTTCGCAGACCTATGCCACCAACGTGCTGGTCTTCATCAAGCCAGGGGGGAGGAGCAGCAAGGTCCCGATGAAGGATCTGTACCGCTGCGCTGTCACCTACACGCTCCCTCAGCTCGACACCGTGAAGCCGCGAATGGCTTTATGCCTTGGGGCCATGACATTCGATTCCGTCCGGTCCGCCCTCGGTTTGGGGCGGCTGGGATGGCGCGAGGCCTGCAGTCCATCTGCACACACACGTATGGGCTCCACCGAAATCTACGGCGTCCCTCACACCGGCAGTTGGGGAACGAAGAACGCGGGAGGACCACTAGCGGTCGAGGAGATTTGGTCAGATCTCGCTCGCCGTTTTCGCACGCTTGCTGGTCTTGGCCAGCAAGCGGCCCTCTAGATCGACCTTTCGTTTTGGGAATCCCGAGCGGCCGAACTTGAGCAGCGCAATCCTGCGGTCGCCCTTATCAGAAACGGGGGTGCGATCGTTGATCAAAGCGCCGATCTGAGCTATAAAGATTCACCTCGTGCGAGAGCTCGGTTTGGCCCATGTGGGCTTTGCGTGATGCAGAAACCGGGCATGTAGTGCGCAAATGATGGCGTGACGCCTGATGGGTCCGAACTCCTGCTTGCAGGGATTTGGTCACCGGAGGCCACGCCAATTTTGTTTGTGTGCCCTCCTTGGATGCTTTTTCGAGGAGTAACGATATGAGCCGTAATCGCAACGAGCAGTTTTCAAAGGGGACCACCGGCAATCCAAAGGGCCGTCCGCGGAAGCGGTCGCATCCCATCTCGGATGGTCAGATGCGGCGCGATTTCTTTGATGCGACAGAAATGCTGGTGCCGATCATCGAAGGCAATGAGCGTAAGATGATCCCTGCGCACCATGCCATTGACAAGCAGTTGGTCATCAAGGCGGTGTCAGGCGACATGCGGGCCATCTGCGAATACAATAAGAGGCGCGAGCGCTACACGCTTGAGCATGTCAAGTCGCAGCTTAAGAGTCTCGAACTCATCTTTGAGGGTGAAGACCGGATCCGTATGTTCCCTGAAGACATCACGGACGAATTCAAGCGCGTGCTTGCGCTGCTGCGCATGAGGATCGATCCGGATTACTTGCTTTAGAAAGCGCGAAGATTCTCATTTTCCAATTGGGAGCGCTCCTCGCGCTCCCTTTTTTTATGTTGGCAAGGCACAGCGGCTCAGTCCCTCACTCCGGAAGGTGAGTGTTGGGTTACGACATCACCGAGCGAGATTTGACCGTGTTTGGCACCTGTTATGCGCCTGTTCAGCCCCTGTTTCGAACCTGCTCGGCCATTCCTTCGCAAGTGGAGAGGGCCGCGCAAGTCTCTGTTAGGACGCCAGCTTTTGTCGCCAGCCGCGGCGGCGGCCATCGATCGCGATTTTTTACAGGCAAAGTCCGAAAGGGTTCATCCCGCCTCGCATCGCTTTCTGTCCCCGGCGGGTCTCTGTTGAAGGCGGCGTCCTCTCGCGGAAGCCTACAGCGAGCCGCTCCGTCGGGCTCCCGAGCACCTTGCGGGCTTTGATGTCGAGTGAAGGTCTCGCAATAGTCCTGGTCCTGATCTCACTCGCGACATCCCCACCGGACGGAGCCTATGGGAACGACGACCGCCGATATCTCCCCCGAGCGAGCTGATAGAGGAACCAACCAGGACAGCCATGGATTGTCCACCAAACAAGGGAGATCATCGATGATTAGAAGCTCCGCACTCGTGGCACTCACATGCTTTGCTCTGTCCGCGCCGGTCTTCGCCCAAGGTGGCGGTGGCGCAGGCGGAGGGGCCGCCGGCGCCAGCGCGGGCTCGGCGGCGAGTTCCGGCGCGGGCACAGGCACCTCGTCGAGCAGCGCCAATTCCGGACCCTCGGGCCCCTCCGGTATGGGAACGCAAGGCACCACGACAGGCGCCAATCACAGCACCGCCTCCCAGAACAATCCGAACGTCCAGCCCCCGACGGCAAATGGGACGTCTCCATCCGCCGCCCAGGCGCAGCGAAACTCCGGAGCTGGGCATACCTCGAATGGTATGCCTATCGGTAGTCCAGGCACGGGCACCAGCAACGAGGACCAGAAGTAGCGAATAGATCGGACAGCCTGCGGCCACTTGTGCTAGAGCCGGGGATGAAAAAATTCATTTTGGCGATGCTGCTCATTGCGACATCTGGATTGGCGCGGAGCGAGCCGGTCCCTCCGAAGGCACCCATAACCGATCGCGAACAGGTTCAGGCCGATCGTGCGCGGGCGGCTTCGGAGGAGAAGAACGCCCCGACAGCCCGCCCTTGGGACAGGGGCGCGGATGGCAAGCGGCCCTGGGACCGGGGTGCGCAGGCGAAGTAGCAGAGCATTCCCGGCGGGAAGTCGAAAGCTTGCCGGCAATCGGCAGCCTCCCTTGAGAAGCCCTCCGTGAGGACCCTTGCGTGAGGGAGCTGAGTTCAGGCGTCACGGGCTGGGCTGCCTCACTTCCTCTATCGAGCCGCCCAATGCAGCGACAGGGCTCTGGCTCCGCTTTCCTCGGCTGTCGGCACGGTTCTATCTGACGGTCACTTCCACAGCGATGATCGATGATCCGCGCTGCCTCCGGTTTTCGCCCGACACCGCGATGCGAAACCGGTCAGTTCCTGGGCTCGAGGACGCTTGGTAGCGAAACGACGGGCCGGCGATCGTCACGACGCCGGCACTCGGCGCATCCACCAGTTTAACTTCGTTCAGGAGCTGTGTTTTGCCGCGCAGACCTTGCAGGCACTCCGTCCCGGATGGAATCGAAACAATCCAATACACGGTGTCAGAAGCAAGCTCGAAGCGCTCGGGCCGGGAGACGCATTCACCCGCGGTCGCCGCGTAGGCTTGTAGCCAGCAGCCGGCAAAAATACATAAGCTCGTAGCGGCTGCTTTGATTTTCATGCGGCCGCTCATTCAATCATCATTGTTGATCGGCTCACGTGGACGTCAAGCAAAACCGCCGCCACCGGTGGCCCGGTGTTGCGGCGGTTCAGAGTTGAACGCATTTATCAGCTCAACGGCTTTGCCGCTCACCGAGCGTACCAATACCCCCACCAGCGTTGCGACACGGGTCGCGCTTCTGCCTTCATGGCCGCAACTTCCTCGATGGGACGAAGATTGGGACCATAGACCGCAGGCGGGTAGACTCCATCCCAAAACACGTAACCGGTTCGGACGTAGGCCGCCCGATGGTGCGCCGGAGCAAGCGTGAGTTCCGCGGCCGGAGCTGCGGCCGTCATCAAGGTGAGGCCAAGAACAGAAAGAGCAATGGTTGGAGCAAAGGTGCGGACATTCATTGGATGGATCTCTCTCAAAATGGACGAGAAATAATGCGACGGCTTTCGAAAGGTTGCAAGTGTGGATGTCCGTAGAACGGCCGCGAACTCCGTTCTTCGGGTGCGCCGGAGGAAGGAGTGTGTGGTTCGAACCGAACGGACCCGGCAGCAACCACCGGTTTCAGAAGCTATCGGTGCCGCTGGCCGAAGACTGCGCTAAGGCAAGCTTGGATGCTGCTCATGTTGAGATCAGGCGTGAGCAATCTTTCGGCGCCAGATGTCATCGAGAACCATGATGTCGACACACTACTCGCTCTTGATGGGTACCACCATTCAGGACGGCTCGCATGGCATCTGTATCTATCTCCGCTTTGATTTTCTGCGCTGGATTCATTTCAGGATATGCGCTTCGCGCCTGCCGACTCCAACGAACGAGCACGAACGATCCCTGCGGCACATCAAGCCGAATTGCCCGACCGAATCCCAGCTCAGCGTTCGGTCATGCTCGACGGGCCTTTTAGGAGCGACACCTCGGCACCTCGATTCTTCCGGCAAAGGAAGCACGCGACATGACCAAGCTTAGAAAGGACGCTCCGCGAAGGTACATCGTGGATGGTGCCGGACAGCGCGTCCTTGTCGGTCTGACGATTGCGGAGACGATCGAGTTCGAGACGTTGGACAATCCCGACACCCTTCCGGGCACTGACCGTCGTATCGATCAGGACAAGCCCGGGCAGCGGTGGCTGGAGCTCTACGCCAAGCATGAGCAAGCCTGGAGCGCTTGGATGGCCGAAACGGGACCACGGCGGGAAAAGTCGCTCACGCTCAACTAGGTGAAGTCCTCAGCCCGTTACGTACCGTTGATAATCAGCAAACCTTTGCTGGTTGGTCAAACCGCGAGCATCCGGCTGCCTTGTATGCTCATGAGGGTCAGATTGCCCGTCGCGTAGGCACCGGTATCGATATTGACGCGATTTGCCAGGACTTCGGCGGCACGAACGGGCGTGTGACCATGGACAATATACTTGCCGAACTGCTCTTCGCTCCGAAGAAATTCTTCGCGAATCCAGAGCAGATCGTGTTCTCGTTGCTCGGCCAAAGGTACACCCGGGCGAACGCCGGCGTGGACAAAGAAGAAGTCCCCACAGGTATAGCTAAGCCGCAAATCGTCCAGGAATTCGAGATGCTCGCCAGGCATTGCGCGAATCAAATCGCGGAGTATCGACGCGGGATCGTCGCGCGTCAGATTCGGCGCGAGCCCATATGACATCAGTGTCTGGGCGCCGCCGAGGCGAATCCAATCTTCGAACAAGGACGGGTCTTCGAAAACCTTTACCAGAAACGCCTCGTGATTTCCCTTGAGGAAGACCGCGTTTCCCCGCCGGCTTCGTTCGACCAGGATGTCGAGCGTGGAGCGTGTGTTCGGACCGCGATCGATATAGTCGCCCATGAATACCTCGATCGCATGGGCCGGCCGACTGCGGGTGACGTCGGCGTCGATCACCCCCAGCATGGGCTGCAGCAAATGCGAGCAGCCGTGAATATCTGAGATCGCGTAGATCCGAACGCCGTCCGGCAGTTGCGGCTTGTGAATCGGCGGGCGAGATCGGGCAAGAGATACGGCAAGAGATACCATGGCGCGCGCACTCGCTGGGGTGGTGGGGTGGTGGGGACAATTTCGTCAAGTCGGTCCGCGGGCAAGGAGCAGAAAAGACAGCCCACCTCTCTGACAGCCCGATTGCGCCGAAGGCGTGGCGTTCGATTGCTGCCTGGTTTGTCGACACGCGCCGAGTAAATCAGGCCCGTTCGCCGGGCTGCATTGCTCAAACGCTCGGCTGGAAAGATGCATGCCGGCGACGACGGCTTCTGCCGATACAGCTTTAAAGTGCAATCTCTAGAATTTCTAGTAATCGATTCAACGGGACGCTTCAAAGATGGGTGAGCTGAGCGGTTGGCCATACAACGCGCATCTCGTTCGATGGGAACTTGATTCAAAATGGGGCATCGAGCTCGATCGTATGTCAGCACTGTGACGCGATCTTCAACACGCGACGGGAATCGTGACAAACCGCGACGCATAGTTGCGTCGCAAAAATTGTGCGTGCAGCGCCACAATATCGCTGTGATCACTTAACAGGTTGGCACCGGGGAAGTGACGGATCTTCAGCATCACGGATCAACGTCAAGTACTCTCGATGACAGAGGTTCGAATGGCTGTTGCAACTTATGGCTCTGAAAATATTGGTGCACTCTCGTCAAGGCGCGCAACTGCTTTGCAGAGGCCCTTTCAAATCGTCGTCATTGCTGCTGACTTTCTGCTGATCCTGCTCAGCTATGGCGCGGGAGCTGCGATTTATAGCGCTGCGATCGCTTCCACGGTCGACGGAGCATCGATGGGTGCCGGATTGATTGTCGGCGTTGTGTTCGTCTCGGTCGCGTATTTCCATGATGTCTATGCCACACACCATTTGCTGAATCTCGTCTGGCAGCTGCGCAAGGCCGTCTTCATATGGTTGGCGTCGCTGACGATCCTCGCTGTCGCTGCATTTCTGCTGAAGTCGACGGACAATCTATCCCGCGGCACGGTGATCATTTTCGCCGCAATCGGCGGCGCTGGATTGATCAGTCTGCGTTTTGTCTGGCAGTTCGTACTGGGGACAAATTATGCCAGGAGCAGGTTGGTCGATCGGAAGGTGATTTTGCTGAGCCTGAAACCGCTCGACTTCACCTCGAGCCGCTTTAAGGATCTGCGTCGGAACGGCTTCGACGTCATGCGCCACTTCGTGCTTGGGATCGACAACGGCGACGGCAATTGGGAGCGACAGATACGAGACGTCATTCGCCAGTCGCGTCAGGAGGACGTCGACGAATATCTTGTTGCGATCGATTGGAACGAATTGCCGATGGTTCGAAAACTGGGACCTTACCTGCGAGCGGTGCCTCAGCCGGTACGCCTTCTGCCGGACGATTCAATTGCTGACCTCGTGTCGCGCCCGTTCCTGCCGGTCAGCGGAACCGTGGCCGTGGAGATTCAGCGGTCCCCGCTCAGTATCTTCGAGCGTTTGCAAAAGCGCTGTCTCGACATCGGAATCGCCTTGTTGGCGCTCCTCATACTCACACCGTTGTTGTTGACAGTTGCCGTACTGGTCAAGCTGGGCTCGCCGGGAACTGCCATCTTCCGGCAGTCGCGCCGCGGTTTCAATGGCAAGCCGTTCGAGATCTGGAAATTCCGGACCATGACGGTTTCCGAAAATGGGCAGACGATTACCCAAGCAACCAAGCGGGATGCGCGGGTCACCAAGCTCGGGCGTTTTCTTCGCATGACAAGCATCGACGAATTGCCACAACTTTGGAACGTCTTGCGCGGCGACATGTCCTTGGTCGGGCCGCGCCCGCATGCGCTCGCGCATGACAATTATTATGACGAGCTCATCAGCAAATACGTCTACCGCCACCACATGAAGCCAGGCCTGACCGGCTGGGCGCAGGTCAATGGCTTCCGGGGCGAAACGCCGACAATCGACCTGATGGAAAAAAGGGTGGAATACGACATCTGGTACGTCAGCAATTGGAGCATCTGGCTGGATCTGAAGATCATGGCGCGTACGGCTTCAGCCGTGATGTTCCAGGAAGCCTATTAGACCCCTAAAGGAAGAGCGCAGGGGCCACAGAATGCCCCTAGCTTCCGCTTCCTGGCGTTTTCCTGAAAAGGCGGACGACTGCATCGCGCAACGCGAGCAGCGGCGGCACCAGAACAAAGAACGCCCCCATTGCCACCGAGGCGACGACGTGGCGAAGTGAGAAGGGCTCGTCTTGCTCGAGTTCGCGCCGATTTGGGTCGAGCGGGGCAGGGGCGAGAGTGGTCGCCGGCTGGCGCCGCGGCCTGCGCGGGGGAACCACGATCAATACGAAGAGGATGTTGAGCAATACCCAGACGCTCAAGACGATGAGCACGATCACCATCAGAACCTACCTAAAAAGAACTAAAGAGTATGAGTTCACATTAGCCCCAGGGAACTCGGAAGAAAAGGTGCCCAAAAGGCTGGCAGGTCCAAGCTTCGTCAAGGAGAAGCTGGCGACGACACGGTTCTATCTTGTCGCCGTAATCACCCTCGTCAACCCATGCCTTGGGCTATGGCATACCTTGGGCTACGGCAGAGATCGCAATTTGTGGATTCCGGATGAATACGGAGATCAGGCGATCAGGTGGGTGGGCAGATCGATCCGCGGTCCGCATCCCCTTTGCGGGTTGGTCCCCGCGGCTTCTGGGAACTCCGAAGCCCGAATCGAGCCCGCTAAACAATTCGGCGCCTTGAACACGGGTTAACCCTGGAGCGACGCTGTGGCTCGGCCGAGAGGAACGGGGGATCGCAACAGCAGCCGGCCGGCGAGCGCGTCTGTCGGGGAACTCGTGGTGGGATGACCGTCTCCGGAGGGGCGCGATCGCTGACCGCGACCCCTCGCGTCAGGCAGGCTCGACGTAATAGCTGTTGCGGTGCTTACCCTTGTACGCCTCGATACGCCCGAGCATCTTCGGGTTGGCGCGATTGAGAACGGCACCCAGCAGCTTTTTCTGAAGGATCTCCGATCCCGAAACCGATTCCTGAAGCGCAGTCCGCGTGGTCGCTCCCCATTCGATCACATAGACCATTGCATCGATCAGGACGCTGAACGCCTTGGAGTCCGCCACCGGCATCACCGGGGCGAGATCGATGATGATATACTCGTACTGTTCCCGCAGCACCGTAAGCAGGTCGGCCATCGCCCTCGACGCTATGACGTCGGCCGAATTGACCATGCGAGTAGCAACGATGGAGGGCAGGAAATCGAGGCCCGTCTCCTTGCTTCGTTGCACATGATAACCGAAGGCGGTCGGATCATTGAGGGCTTCGACCAATCCGCTGTTGGCGTTAGGTGCAAGCTCGCGCGTGAGTGAGCGCGTATGCAAGTCGCCGTCGATCAGGATGGTGCGGTGCCCCGTCATGGCAATCAACTGAGCGAAATTGGCCGCGACTGTCGTTTTTCCTTCCTTTGGCAGCGACGATACAATGCCGATGACCTTGATCTCTTTGGTCAGGCGCGCAACGTCGATCGAAACTTTGATATTGCGCAACGTTTCGGCAAACCGGGAGAAAGGATGATCGACGACGTAGCGGGACAGCCCCGCAACGTCGGTCTTCGCGGATGTCGAAAGCAATCCACGTGTCTTTGTTGTGGGCCGAATATCCGGCAGGACGCCAAGGCATTTCACGCCGAGCTCGTCCTCGACCTCTGCGGGGGTGCGCAAGACATCATTGAGCAACTCGCGGGCAAACGCGACCCCGAAGCCGAGGCAGAGGCCACCTACCAGGCCCCCCACCAGTGCCAAGAGCGTTCGCGGAGAACTCTTGCGATCGGGCTTCGTCGCGGTACTGATCAGGCGCGCCTCGCTGATCGGGAAGCTCTGATTTTGAGTGGCGCTTTGCAACTTCTCGAGGAAGTTATTGTAGAGATTGCGATAGGTATCCGCCGCGCTTTCGAGGTCGCGTAGCTTGACCTCCGCCTGGCCGGTGTGACCGGCTTGGGCGACGAGCTCTTTCACGTTCTTGTCAAGAGACGACTCTCGGCTTTTTGCGATCTCATAATCGCTGCGATAGGCGTCTCCGATCCGATGAAGTTCATCCGCGATATTCTTGCGCAGCTCTTCCATCTTGTTGGCCAAATTGACCGCCGCAAGATGGGTCTTGCCGTAGCGTCTTGACCAATCGGCATATTGGGCCGCGAGGTCGAGATACTGGGCGCGCAGGCGTGTAATCACCGAGTTGTTGAGGGCGTCCGTCACGGTCGGCTGGGCGAGGTCCTGATCTGAAACCGCTTCGATCCGGTCGAGGCGGGCCTTGGCCTCGGCCGTTGCCGCTCGAGCCTGAACCAGCTGTGTATTCAGATCCGACAACTGCTGCTCGGACATGAGTCCGCGGCTGGTCCCGACAATGTTATGCTCCGCCTTGAAGGTTTGCACCGCGCGGTCGCTGGCCGTCGCCTGCTCGCTAAGCTCGACGCTCCGCTGCTGGAGCCATTCGGTCGCCCGCTTGGTGGACTGGTATTTGGCTTCGAGTGCGCCCACGATATAGGCATCGGCGATAGCATTTACGACCTTGACCGCTTTGTCCGGGTTGTGCGCGCGATAACTGAGCGACAAGACGTATGTGGTCAGGACGCGCTCGACTCTGAGACCCTTTTGAATCGATTCGACCACGGCGTGTTCGATCCGCTCCTGCGAGGGCGGTTCGCGGGATTCGAATACAGCCATGACCTTGCCGATAACGGTGGTGAGAAGTCCCGGATTGGAGCCGTTGAACTCCGGATCCTCCGTTAGCCGCAGGCGGCGAACGATGGAAAGGATGAGGTCGTCAGAGTTTATAACTTCGACCTGGCTGTCGACAAAGCCCGTGTCGATCAAAGCGCTGTTGGTGCCGCTGTCCTTGTCCAGAACCTGGGTTTGTCGGGTATCCATCATGATGCGGGCGTTCGCCGTATACATCGGCTTCGCCAGGATCAGGTAGACGATCACCAGAGCCAGCGCTGCGCCAACTGTCGCAGCGATGAGGGGCCATTGCCGACGGAGGACGTCGGTCACGCGGTCGAAGCTGAGGACCGCGCCGCCAAACTCGATGCCGAATCGGTGTCCCGATCGGAAGTGTTCTCTGGGCTGATACATTTGCAAATTCGCTGCCTTAACGGTCACTGATCAATTTGGGATGGGAACAGGTTTGAACGGGTTGGCCAGTTTGGTCTTCCACTCGCCGTCCAAGAGAGCTCCGCCCCGAGTCGGAAGGGCCGGTCCATTGTCTCTCGGCTGCAATGGCGCGCTGGATGCATCTTCCCCCGCAGCGGAATAGCCTGCTTGCACGGCGAGATCCCCGACCCGTTGCGTGAAATCCTTGATCTTGCGCGCAGCATCCGGCTTCGTAGACGTGCATCGCGCTTCTGCGACCCGCAGCGCTGCGCCGATCGCCGAGCGATCGGGGGAAGCCGCCGCGGAAATCAGCGTCTGCACTGACGGCAATACCGAGGGATTGGTCGCGATATATGTGGAAAGCCGGGACCTCAGCTTCTCTTTATCGTTGCGCAGCCGCTCCAGAAGCGAAGAAGGAGATTTTACGAAGGCGTCGAGCTCGACTTGCGAGGCGCGATCCGCGAATTCGACGCATTGAGCTTGGGAAGGACCAACGCTCGATGCGATCAGGGCACACCCCGTCAATATGATCAGTAGCCGTCGCGGCTTCGCACGGCGACGTGTCAATCCGCAGCTCATCCGTGTCCCTTCGTCGTTGCTGCAAAACAAGTACCAGCGAGCAGTGACAGCCAACTGTGTCAATTTTTGTGCGATGCAAAAGGCCCTGGTTTCATTCAGTTGAATCTGCCGCCGATTGTGAATGCACCGACTGTCCCTCGTCGGTTGCAGCGGGATTTTCAATGCCTGCGCGATCAGCACGTTGCCGCCCACGAATGTTGCAGTTTGAAGATTTTCGAGGCGCCACGAGACGTAGTCGCAAAACCGACACACGCATTTTGTTCCAAAGATATTCCTGAACGAATGAGAAACGCCTTTAATAAAGCGGTAATCGCAACATGGCCGGATTTCGCGCATACTTTGTTCGCAAACGCTCGCGAACATTCGGCAGCTCGTCGTGGCGCTCGCGAAAACAAAAACGGCGCAAACTTGTCGCGCGCATGTCCGAATGAGAGCGAGCAATGAGTTTATCGCTGGTCGTCATGCGCCACATGCGATTCTCCAATCGTGAAGATTGAAAGCACGCAAAGACCTGATACAGACTGCTGCAGTGCAATAGCTACGGAATGTCGATGTGACGGAGCCGGTTCATCGTGAGAAAGCGCATGTCCTTCCGCTTGACAGCATCCGGGGTGTTGCCGCGACATCTGTGGTGATCCACCATCTTCTGCTGATGCCGACTTTTCTGGCGGCATTCCCACACAATGCATGGATCAACTGCTCATTCTTCAGAAGTGCGTGGCTATTGGTCGACTTGTTCTTTGTTCTCAGCGGCATCGTGATGTCGCTGGGTTATGTCGACGGCGACTTCGGCCGCTTCTCGTTGCGCGAGTTCATGGTGCGGCGTCTGGCGCGGGTCTATCCGCTGCACATCGTCATGCTGATCGCAAATCTCCTGTTCCGCCTCCTGCGTATCGGCTTGGTCACAGCCGGCGTCGTGGTTGCAGCTCCCGCAGCCTTCGAGGTGAACAATGCCTATTCCTTCGTGCTCAACGTCTTTCTTCTGCATTCGATGGGGTTCATCGACTATCTCAGCTGGAACGCGCCGAGCTGGAGCATCAGCGTCGAATTCTATACTTACCTGGTGTTCGGCCTGATCGTCCTGCTCGCCCAGCGGATGCGTTCGCTGTTATGGTTCTACGTCCTTTGCGGATTGCTGGTGGTCGGAAGCTTCCTTTTCATCGTGTTCGTGCTCGACAAGAGGAGCCTCGGGCTTCAGACCGACTTTGGCATCCTGCGCTGTTTCGTGAGCTTCTTCCTGGGCGTGCTGACGGTGAAGGTCGTCCATTGCTTGCCGCGCAAGCCGGGTCCGGCCCTGCAGGGCCTGCTGCAATTGGTTGCCATGATTGCCAGTATCGCGCTGGTGTCGCTTGCGGAGACCAATCCGGCGATTACCTTCCTTGCGCCACTGACTTTCGCGATCTTCCTCGGCAGTTTGTTGGCTTTTCCAGATGCGCTGCTGGTGCCGCGGATCTTGGTGGCAAGGCCGTTGGTCTGGCTCGGACGCCGGTCCTACTCAATCTATATGGTGCATGCGCTCGTGGTGCTGTTCGCGGAGTACTTCGTACGGGCGCTCGGGCCGCGGCCGATCGCTGCACTCGATTCGATTTGGGCGGGACTGCCGGCCACGCTGAATCTCGTGGTCTCACTGGCAGCGGTGCTGGTGGTTTCTCACTTCAGCTATCTCTACATCGAAGTCCTCGGCGGCAAGCTGCTTCGGAACGCTCTTGGAAGCCGGCCCGATTTCTCGGCATCTCCTGCGCCATCGGCGCGGTTGACGAACTGAGGCCAGCATGACCGCCCTCGCGCTCCCGCGCCCGCGAATCACGCTGATCAGCCTCAACATCGAGGCGATCGCGCTCGGGGTCTATCTGGTCCGGGATGCCTTCGGCGGCGTGATACGCTACTACACCAGCATCCTTCACCTCGACACGCTCTGGTATCTGCCCGACGCCGTTGCGCTGCTGTGTCTGGTCCAGTTCTTCGTCCATTGCATTCTGCGCAATCGCAGCACCCTGGCCCTCCTGGTGTTCGCGCAAATCATGCTGTCGCTGGTTCTCGGCTACTTCATGATGGGCACCGCCACCGCAGCGATCTCATCATTCAAGATGATGCTTCCCGTGTTTGTCGGATTCTGCTTCTGCGATTCAAGCCTCGGTTCCTACCGAAAACTGCTGTCGGTGATCGCCGCGACCTTCTATCTCTCCGTGATCGGCGTGCTGCTGACCAAATTCTACGTCATGCCCTGGGTCGGCTACAAATATGAGTCTTTCGGCGCGGTACGCGAGGCGGGCCGGCTGTGGTGGGCCTACGGCGGCGACGATCAGCGCCTTATGGGCTTTGCCGCCGACAATACCATGGCCGCCTTCTTCATCCTGGTGTCGTTTGCGATCACGTCAATTCGCAAGAGCACGATGTGGTGCCTTCTGTACGGCTCCCTTGCGGTTTACGTCATTCGCCTGACCACCAGCAAGACGACCATGATCGTCCTTGTGCTGTACCTGGTGCTGCTGGTGATCGTGCGAATGATGCCGGAGAAGTCGCGCTTCCCCGCGATCCGGGCCATCGCGTTGTGGTCGTTTGCTGCGATTCTGGTCCCGTTCTTCATGATCGTGATCGCATCGGGAACCGCGGCAGTGCCGCACTCGACCATGTTCAGCATTCTCGACCGGATCAACAACAGCTGGCAGTTGCCGTTCGTCTATATGAGCCAACTGATGCCGATCGGTCTGGTAACGGGCTGTGGCGCGGGTTGCTTCAACTATCCGCAGAAGCTGTTCTCGCCGCTCGCGGCGTACTGGGTGCCCGTCGACAACTTCTACATCGGGACATACCTGATGTTCGGGCTCCCGTTCGTTGCATTCATGGTGATGGTGTTCCGTGCGAACTTCGGGGCGACCGACGTATACAAGCTGACGCTCATCTTCGTCGTCAATTTGTTCACGATCACCGTCTTGAACTACGGTCCGGCATCGGGCCTCCTGATCATCGCCTTGAGCTTCAGTGAAGTATTCTCCCGTCGCGCGACATCCGCGCGGGCAGTTGATGCCGTCCCGATGGAGGTGCCGCGGCCGATACGCTCGCTGGACGGTCTCGGCATAGACGTGCCGAGGACGGTAGCGGGCAGAAGCAGGTGAGAACGAACAATGCATAAACGGCTCGCATTCATCGATACGCTGCGCGGCATCGCCGTGTTGGCGGTTCTGTTCCAGCACGTGCTCGAGGTGATCGTCCAGAAGCACCCGACGGGCGCCTACTACTGGGTCTTCCACGACGCGATCGGCTATTACATGAACTTCGGCCGGTTCGGTGTCGTGCTGTTCTTCTTCGTCAGCGGCTTCGTCATTCCGTTCAGCTTTCCGAATAGCGCGACCCCCGTACGGGATTTTACGATCAGTCGCTTTTTCCGGCTCTATCCGGCCTACTGGACCTCGATGCTGATCGGGCTCGCCACGATGCTGGTACTGGAGTCCAAAGCCTATCCGCTGTCGCAGATCGTCGCGAACGTGACGATGCTGCAGACCTTCGTGAACATCCCGAACCTCTGGGTCTTTTATTGGACGCTGGCGATCGAGCTGCTGTTCTATGTCGGGTGCACCATTCTCTTTGCGATGGGATTGCTGAACCGCCCCCTGACCGCGGTTGGGATTGTCATTGCTGCCGCGCTGATTGGGACGGCCGCGGCGCTTCTGATCGAGAGTAGGACGGTTTCGTCTCTGATGGAGGTCGGACTGAACCTTTCGGCGATGTTCCTCGGTAAGGTCGTCCGCGACACGGTCATCGGCGGAAAGCTGCGTTGGTCGCACGTGGGCGCTTGTACGGCGCTCTACGCGATCTTCGCCATCACGTTGTCCGACAGGCGGTTCGGCGGCGTCTATCAGGAGAACTTCTTCTACAGCTATTCGATCGGATCGGCCTATGTCTGCGCGGCGCTCGTCTTCATCGCGTTTGCTGCGTTCGGTGAGAGGATGGCTTGGCGCGCGATGGCGTTCGTCGGCACGATCAGCTATTCCGTCTACTTGATGTCGCCATTCGTGATCGTCTGGATCCATCGCCTCGCCTGGGTCGGCGATGGACCGTTGGGATGGTCGGCCTTCGCCGTCATGATCTTGATGCTGTCGATCCTGGTCAGCTGGATGACATATACCTTCGTCGAGAAGCCCAGCATTTCCTTCGGGCAGAGGTTCCGCTCGGCGCGCAGGAAGCCGGTCGTTCTCGATCCTGCTCTCAGCACGCAGGGTGCCGCGGAGTGACGGGAGCTGCGCACCAGGCGAGCCCAAGACACGACGGATCGTTCGTTCCGTCCGTCCAGGGGCTGCGGGGCATTGCGGCCCTGAGCGTGCTGATGGATCATTTCTACGACATGCCGAAGGGGGGCATGTACGACATTCCGGATCCCGGCTTCCTGCCGCCGCTCTGGCTCTGGCTGCAATCGGTGATCAATGTCGGCGGGCATGGTGTCGAACTGTTCTTCATGATCAGCGGCTTCTTGATCCCGGCGAGTCTGGTGCGGCACGGCTCGCTGCCGCGGTTCTTCTTCGACCGTATCCTGCGCATCATGCCGGTATTCGTCGTCCTGCATCTTGCGTTGTTCGCGGTCGGCCCGGTTGTCGGCTACAAGTTCTTCCGCGGAATCGACCTGACCAGCTATCTCGGAATCTTCGCCGCGAATCTGTTCTTCGTGCAGGACGCGCTTGGCTTGCCCATCGCTCAGCAGAACGCCTGGACATTGACCTACGAGTGGGCGTTCTACATCTGGTTCGCGCTGACATTTTCGATGTTGCGCATCGGAGGCAGGATGCTCGCGACGCCCTTGATCTTGCTGGGGGTCGCCTGCCTCATGCATTGGCCGATTACGGCGTTCTTCTGCATCGGGATGCTGTTCAGCGCCACGGGTTGGCGTATCTCCATTCCGGGACCTCTCGGTCTGATAGCCGGCCTGGCTTGCGGGGTCGCCATGTATGCGAGCCTGGTGCTGTTTCATCCGTTCGTGGGACTGGTTCCCGGTGTCCTGCTGTTCGGCATGGTGCTGTCCCCTGACTCAGGCCTGGCCCGGGCTCTCAGCACGCCGGCCCTGCAATATGTGGGCAAGATAAGTTACAGCCTCTATCTCGTGCATCCTTTTGTGCTGTTTCCGCTGCAGGTGATCGGGCTGAAGCTCGTCGCGGTCGGCGTCGATCGTTGGCTGCTATGGGCGGCATTCATCCTGATCGGCTCGTTGACGTCGCTGGTTGCAAGCGCGATCAGCTACGAACTGATCGAGGTAAGGCTCAGGCGTCTGCTGGACGGCGCGGTTCGCACAACGTTGTTTCGGCCGTTGAGCAAGATGGAACAATCCGTCTAGAAGTTCGCGATGTCTGTCACGATCAGCTCACGGTACGGCCCGCGAGCTTGTCATATGATGGCAACAGTCCATCGGCAATGCGATCCCAGTTCAACAGACCAATTGCCGTCTCCCGCGCACCGTCGCTCAATGCTGCGGCGAGTGGCTTCGACGTCAGCACCCGTTCCAGGGCATCGGCCAGCGCGGCAGCATCGCCGGGGGGGACCAGAAGCCCGTTCACGCCGTCCGTCACGACGTCGGGAATGCCTCCAGTGGCGCTGGCGACGACGGGGCGGGAGTTGCCGTAGGCGGATGCAAGTACGCCGCTTTGCGAGGCATCCTTGTAGGGCAGGGCGACCACGGTCGCGGATTGGAAAAGCCGTCCCGTCTCCTTGGGGGAGATGTAGGCGTTGATCGCCTTGACTGTCGGCATCGCTTCCATCCGCCCGCCGAGCCGCGTCATCTCGGGACCGCGACCAGCGACGATCGCTTCGTGCGCGACCCCGCGTCGTGCCAACAGGTCGATCGCATCGATGAAGACGTCGAGGCCCTTGTAAGCCCACATTCTTCCAAAAAACAGGATGCGTCCGGATTCCGGCTCAGTGACCGCGGTTTGCGTCGGCGGAACCATGAGCACGCCGTGCATACTGGAGATGACTTTGCCCTTGAAGTGAGGTGAGGCGCGGCGAAAATCGCCGATACAGCTCTCACCATGCGTCGTAATGAGCGACGCGGACGAGCGCATGCGTCCGCGCCAACCATCCTCTCGTGGAGAGGTGCCGGAGCCGCCTTCCGAGTGCGGAATGGCGTCATGAACAGTTAGCGCCAGCGGAATTCCAAGCGGCCGCAGCAGCTGGACCAGCCTGGACGTATAGATCTCCGGAACTTCGTGACAATGAATCACGTCTGGACGAAAGGATATTATGTCGAGGAAGGAGGCCGGGATGCCGATCGCGCCGCCGCGGCGCAGGCTTAGATCGCGGACCCGGGTATCAAAGGTTTTCGCCACGGCGATGTCGGCCAGTTCCCATTGCTGGTTTGCATCCTTGCGGTTGAGGACGAGGCGAACGTCGCAATGGCGGGCCAATCCTGATGCGAGCCGGTAGGAATATTCTGCAAAATGCGGTGCGTAGATTGCTACGCGCAAGCGCCTGGAGTTGTGCCTGGAAGGCGTGGCGGACGTATTCATCGAGGCATCCATTTTGCATCACATCGTTGAGACCGACTGGAGTGTAGTCCACGATTTGAACTCACTTCCACGCTAAATCGGCTGATCAATGGCGCTCATCTGATTGCCATGAGGTCGTCATACTGTCGCACGATTGCGGCCGTCATCGTGACTGAGACAGCTGCACGCGCGGTCATCGCTTGCCTCGCTTTCTAGCGGGCGATTGTGACTGGATCTGTTGGAATTGGGTCGATTTGTTGATGAACGGCACTCCAGGAAAACAACAGCAGGTTGTGGTCGCGTTGTTGTGGTCGCTGGCCCAGAATTGGGGCGGCCGTGCGCTGTCGTTTGTTCTGTTCCTGATATTGGCGCGGCTGCTCGATCCCACTGATTTCGGTCTCGCTGCGCTGGTTGCCTTCATCCTGCTGCTCCTGAGCTCCCTCTCTGAATTCGGCTTTGGTGACGCGTTGATCCAGCGCCGTACGCTGGAGCCCGAAGACGTGACTCTGCCATTTTTCTGCTCGTTGGCGGCATCGTCGGTCCTTGCGGTCCTGATCGCGCTGCTGGCGACGCATATCGAACATTGGCTCGACGTGAAGGGGCTGGCGCCACTATTGGCCGCCGCGAGCCTCTCGCTTCCGATTGGCACCGCGACCTTGTTTCAGGAGGCGCTCTACAAGCGACAAATGGACTTTCGCGTGCTTGCGGTGAGGACCATGGTAGCGACCGCCATCTCCGGCGTGGTGGGAATCGCTTGCGCCTATGCTGGATTTGGTGCGCTCAGCCTCGTCATCCAGGTGGTCGTTCAGAGCGCGGTCAGCGGCCTGTGGCTCTGGAGCCAGCCACGATGGCTGCCCATGCGCGGCCGCAACCTGAAGAGCTTTCGCGAGCTCACCGGTTACAGTATCCACGTCGTGTCGAACAGGCTGCTTGATTTCGCCATCGTACGTACGATCGATATGATCATCCTGTCGCTCTATGGTGTCGCGGCGCTCGGCATCTACACGGTGGGCGCGAGAGTTTACATTATCCTGATGCAATTGCTGACCCAGGCAGTCATGGATGTTGCGTTGAGCGCGCTGTCCAAGATCGCCCATGAGCGTGATCGTATTGCCGATGCCTATCTGCGCAGCGTCAGCTTGGGAGCGCTGATCGGCTCTCCGGTCTTTGTGCTCCTTGCAGCCATCGCGCCGGAGCTGTCACTGCTGCTATTTGGTGCAAAATGGAGCGGCAGCGAAGCGGTAATGAGACCGTTGATGCTGATCGGCGCGGTTCAGACCGTGCAATTCGTCAACAGCGCCTATTTCGGCGCCATGGGCAAGCCGAACTACGTCTTCCTGCTGAACATTCTTAAATTCTGCACGGTTGTGCCTGCAATGTTTCTGATTCCGTCGCACGACATAGGGCGGCTGGCGACGATCTTTGCCATCGCTCAGCTCGTGGTGACTCCTGTGACATTCACGCTGGCGCTCCGGTTGCTGGGACTGAGCTGGGACCAGTTTCTGCGGCCCGTAGCAGGCTGCCTTTGCGCAATTGTTCTGGCCTACGGCGCAGTTGCGCTGTGCCGCGAAGCGACGTCAGACATGAACCCCTACCTGCGGATGGGGCTGCTGTCGTCGTGCTTTGGGGCGACCTATGTGATGAGCATCCTGCTGTTTTGGCGGAAGCAGCTGTTCGCCCTGATCGCTTTCGTCGTGAAGCGTGGTGTGACCGCCTGATGAAGACGAGGAAGACGTCGTGAAACAATTGATTCCGGTACCTGTTCGCAAGCATCTCCGGGGCTGGCTCAACAGCGCGAAGAATACGCCATTCGCGGTCGATCTGCTCGAGCTGCGCAGGTGGCAGATCGCCCGGAAAGGTCTTGGCGCGAACGCTGCGCCGCGCAACGACCCGCGCCGGCTCGTCCTGCTCCCATCGGACCCCTGGAGCATTCATCAGTCGCGCGGTGATGAGGCTATGATCGAGGCGGCCGTCGGCGAGATGAAGCGGGCTCATCCGAACATCGAGGTCTACATTGTCACCGCCACCAAAGCGGCAAGCGCGGAAGTGCGAGCAATGGGTTTCAGGCCGCTGGAATTTTGGAGGCAGCCGTTTTCCTATGAGACGGTGGCGCAGGAGCTTTCGCTCACCAAGCCGGATTTCGGGGTGGTTCTGGGGGCCGATGTGCTCGACGGCTACTATTCCCCCGTGGATGCCGCTCGCATGCTGCTCGTTGCTGATCTCATGGCTGCGTGCGGCGCCAAGGTCAGCGTGCTCGGATTCAGCTTCAACTCCCGTCCGGCCAAGGCGTTGCGTGAGGTATTTCGGCTGCTCGATCCGGGTGTGGTCCTGAATCTGCGCGATGCGCTATCTCTTCAACGCTTCAAAGAGTTCGCCTCGAATCGTGCGCACCTTGTCGCCGATTCGGCTTTCATGCTGGTGCCGCGGGAAGACACTGCGGCGGTGAAGCAGATTGCCGCCAGAATAGAGGAGCAGCGCAGCCAGGGCCGCAACGTCTTTGTATTCAATATCCACCCGATGTTGTTCAGGAAGGCTGAGCCGGCGAAGTTGGAGCAGATGATCGAACTTGCGGCGAGCGCAATGGGGCGCGTGTCGCGTGAGAACAATGCGAGCTGGCTGTTGCTCGCGCACGACTATCGTCCCGAAATCGCCGACGACAATTGCCTACGGCCGCTGGCTGATCGTTTGCGCGATAGGCTGGGCGAACATGTTCATCATGTCGACCAGGTTCTATCCGCAAGCGAGATCAAGGCCGTCGTCGGTCTGGTGGACGGGGTTGTCACCGGCCGCATGCATCTCGCGATCGCGGCTCTCGGGCAGGGAACCCCCGTTGCGGCGATCACCTATCAGGACAAGTTCCAGGGCCTGTTCGCTCATTTCGACGTCAGTGAATCGCTCTTGCTCTCACCGGAGCAGCTTCTCACCGGAGACAATCTCGAGAAGTTTCTACTGAGATTCCTTGATGCCTACAAAACCACGGGCGCGCAGGTCCGCCGCATGCTGCCGGCAGTCATGGAGTTGTCTCGCGTCAATGTCGCACCGCTGCTGGGCGCAGGCTCGACGCGGATTGGCCCGAAATCCGACGGTAAGGTTGCCTGAGCGCTGACGCCATCGGCGTCAATTGACCGCCTGCTCAGGCTTGTCGAAACGCATAGGCGTCTCGGTCGCGAGTTGCGCCTTGGGACGCGACCCGACCCCGCCATCGGCCCAGCGATTGATGACGCGCCGAGCCGGGTTCTCGAAATAGGCGTAGGTGCGGTCCGCGATGATCGTCAGGACCACACAGCACGCCAAGGCGAAAAGGCCAAACTGATCCGGACGTAGTCCGAGCGAAGCCCATAACGGCTTGAACAGGGCAATGAGAACGGCATCGTGCAGCATGTAGATCGCGTATGATGTGTTGCCGAGCCGTCCGAGGAGGCGGGCGCCTGGAAATTTGGAGAAGGCGCTCTCGCCGACGGCGGTGAGCAGGATGGCGCAGGAAAACAGAATAATGGCCAGATCGGGCTTGGCGAAGACGTTCAAGACAAGCACGGAGACCCCGAACAGTGCGATGCCGGCGAAGACGACCCGCTTTTGCCGATAGGGATGCGACAACCTGAACAGGATAGCGAGCAGGATTCCATTCAGGAAACTCGGCAACGCACGAAGCATCCCGTAATCGTAATTGGCTCCATACATCTGCGATCGTTCTTGCCAGATCGGCAAATGGCCGTGGGCCAGGATCAGATAGAGCGCGGCGACGATTGCGGCCAACACCAGCGGGTGGACCTTGCGTGCAAGCAGCATAAGCAGGGGAAAGACCAGATAGCAGAAGAATTCCGCGCTGATCGACCAGGATGGCGAGTTGAAGCTGAGGTGATCGGTAACGCCCCAAGCTTGAAGCAGAACGAGGTTGTACAGGAAGTCCAGCGGCGTCGACCTCGCCGATCGGTCCAGACCGAACCCGATCAGCAATACGAACACCAGTAAAGTCAGAAAATGCAGCGGATAGATCCGCGCAATGCGGCGGATCATGAACCGGGAATATGCCTTGAGACCACGCGCGTCGGACGGATAAGAATAGGAGATCACAAACCCGGACAGAATGAAGAACATGTCCACGAAAAGGCCATAAGAACCGTTCCAGGCCGGTGCAATACCGCTGTCGAGAGTTTTTAGATGGAAAACGAAGACGCCAAGGGCCGCGACGAAGCGATAGAAGTCGAGAACTACAAAACGTCTTGCTTCATTGGCTTCCATCGAGCTTCGAATTCCTTGCGTGGCGTTACCTCTCTCTAGAGATCAATTGTGACGCAAGTTCGCTGCGTCGGTTGGCCGCCGGGGCGCAACCGCAATTAGCTCGCTTCAATTCTTCGAGCTGGACCGTCTATCGCCGCCGACAGAGCTGCCATCGCGCGACCGGTGCCTGTCGACCAAGCATTCGCCTAATTATTGAACGGAACCGGGACCTGCCGTAGCTGGTCCCGGCTCCGGGATATTGATGCGCTCCAGTGGACAGTTCCGCCGTGTTCAGACGAACAGGAAGTCGTGGCTGGTCAGGCTGGCGACATTGACGTTCTTCAGGAGGATGGAGTCGCTGGCCGAAAGCGTGACCAGGGCGTTTACGTCGGACTGCGTGATCTGTAGGTGACTGTAATCCGCGGCGAGAAGTTTCGAGATCTGGATCACGTCGTGAGTTGCGGCGTCACCAGACTGGAAGTTGAGGATCTGGTCCTGGCCATGATCGTAAGCGACGGTTGTCGAGCTCGGTGCGGTCGAGAACACGTCGTTGCCGATTCCGCCCTGGATCGTCTGTCCCGCGGCGACGGCGGTGACGTTGTGCGTGCCGTCCGTCTTGGTATCGTCGAAGAATTGGAGCGCGTTGGCACTATTGTAGTGCTCGTGCTGTGTCGTTCCGGTCTGGCCGTTGAAATTGAACAGGAAGACATCCTTCGAGCCGTCCGCGTTGTTGGCGGTCTCCTGGGTCTTGGAACCAGAGCCGTCGTAAATGTCCGTCAGCTTGCTACCGTCGTTGTTGATGACCTGAGTGTAATCCAGAGTGCCGTCGGCGTGGGTCCGGGTCACCTCCACGATATGCCCCGAGGCATCGAGATGCTGATGTTGAGTGGTGTAGGACTGACCGGCGATGTTGTAGCCCCAGTTGTCCGAGGTGCCATCGGCGTTGGTAATGTAGGCGGCGCTCTTCACGCCGTTGGTGTACGAGGTCGTGGAGCTGTAGCCGTCGGCCTTGGTCGTTACCTCGCTGGTGTGGACGCCCTTGGCGTCGTACCAGTCCGAAGTCTTGGTGCCGTCTGAGCTCTGTGCCAAAGTGAACGCCAGGCTGTTGTCGGCGTGGGTGCGTACGATGTCGGTGAGGAAGCCGGTCGAATCGTAGCTGTCGTGCTCGCTCGTGTAGGTCTGCCCCGCGACGTGGAACTGGAAGACGTCCTTCGAACCGTTGGCGTGGTAATCGGTTTCCGTCATCTTGACGCCGGAGGCGTTGTAGTTGCTCTCCACGCTGCTGCCGTCGCTATTGACGACCTGGGTATAGTCGAGCGATCCGTCGGCATGCGTGCGGACAAGTTCAGTCGTCCTGCCGGCGGCGTCGAGGTGTTGGTGCTGCGTGGTGTAGCTCTGCCCGGTTATGTTGTAGCTGTAATTGTCGTGGCTCTGGTCGGCATTGGTGATGTAGGCGGCGGTCTTTACTCCGTCGGTGTAAATCGTCGTTGCGCTGTAACCGCTTGTCTTCTGCAGGACCTCGCTGGTGAGGACGCCGCCGGCGTCATACCAGTCCGATACCTTGGTGCCGTCGGTGGTCTGCGCCAGCTTGAAGGCCAGGCTGCCGTCGGCATGCGTGCGCACCAACGTGGTGAGAAAGCCGGTCGCGTCGTAGATATCGTGCTCGGTCGTGTAGCTCTGGCCTGCCACGTTGAGGAGCCAGAGGTCTTTGCTGCCATCGGCGTTGTAGTCGGTTTCCTTCGTCTTCGTGCCTGCGGCGTCGTAGTTGGTCACGACGCTGCTGCCGTTGCTGTTGATGACCTGCGTATAGTCGAGCGTGCCGTCGGCGTGCTTGCGGGTCACGGCCGTGACTTTGCCGGATGGATCGACGTGCTGGATCAGCGTGCTGTAGCTCTGGCCGGTGACGCCAAAGGCGGAATTGTCCTGGCTGCCATCGGCATTCTTGACATAGGCATTGGTCTTGACGCCGTTGCTGTAGAGCGTCGTCGAGTTGAAGCCGCTGGCCTTCTGTACGACCTCACTGGTGAGGCTGCCGGCGGCATTGTACCAATCGGTCGTCTTGGTGCCGTCGGTCGTCTGGACCAGCTTGAAGGCAAGGCTGCCGTCGGTGTGGAGGCGCGTCAGGGTGGTGAGAAAGCCGCTTGGGTCGTAGACGTCGTGCTCTGTCGCATAGTTCTGGTCCTTGACGTTGTAGGTCCAGACGTCCTTGCTGTGATCGGCATGATAGTCGGTCTCGACCAGCTTGACCCCCGTAGCGCTGTAGGTGGTGATCACGCTGCTGCCGTCGCTGTTGTAGACCTGCGTTGAATCGAGCGAGCCATCCGCATGGCTGCGGACCACGGAAGTGACTTTGCCCGCCGTATCGACATGCTGAACCTGGCTCGTGAAGCTCTGTCCCTTGATGGCGTAGGTGTAGTTGTCCTGGGTGTGATCGGCATTCTTGACATAGACGGCGGTCTTCACGCCGTTGGTATAGATGGTAGTCGAATAATAGCCGCTCGACTTCTGCACGACCTCGTTTAGAAGAGCGCCCGCTGTGTTGTAAGTATCGGTCGTCTTGGTTCCGTCGGTGGCGGTATGGACGGAGGTGGTCTTTACACCGGCGGTGTAGCCGATCGCGTCGTTGGAGCCGTCCACGTAAACGATCGTGGTCGAGATCGGTAGGCCGCTGCTGTTCAGGCCCGAATTCGCAGTCGAGACGAGCTTCCCGCCGGCATCATAGGTCTTGGTGTTGGTCCAGTTCGAGGCCGAATTCGTCACCGAGAACGAATATCCGCCCTGGATCTTGCCCAACGCACTTCCGTAATGGGAGATCATGTAGTCCATCGTCGCTTTCGATGCGACCGGCAGGACGTGCGTGTCGGTGAGCGTGATCGTCTCCAGTGACGTCGATGAGTTCAGATCAGAGAGCTGCGGCACGATCTCGGCGCCGGTACCGGTGATATTGGCCTCAGTGCTCGGCGGAGTCGTCGTGGTCTCCGGCGCGTCGATCTCGATGATGAGCGGGTGATCGCCGACCGGAATGGTGATCGAACTGACGTCGGTATAGGTCGTTATTGGCGACGTTCCGGTCAAAGTGTCGTAAACCTTGACGGAATGATGCACGCCGCCGAGATTTGCGGTGACGGTCTCGGTCGGATTGGATATCTCGGAATCAGTCGCGTCGTTCCAGAGTTTCGGCTCGGCCCAAACCACGAGTTCATATGCGCCATTGCTCTTGCCGAGCACCATGCTGTTGCCCGAGGCCGGTATGTTGCTCAGCGAGTAGTTCAACGGATCGGTCGGCTGGTGGCCGCCCTTGCCGTCATCGGCGAGGATGCTCGTCAGGTTGTGGACGGCGGTCGCGGCGAGCTTCGGTGTTCCGTCGGAGTTGAACAGGCCGAAATTGGCCTCCGGATTGGTATTGGCGGCCGAAGAGTCCCGGTCGAACATCTCGTAGAGATAGGTCGCGCTCACGCCGGTCTTGTAGGCGTCGACCAGCGTGTTCAGGATGGATTTGGCCTGCACCGTCTCGTCAACGCCGAGATATTGGGTGTTGGCCTGCGTGGTGTAGCCCGTTTCCGTAATGACGACGGGTTTTCCCGGTGCTGCGGCCGCGACGGCGCTCAATGTTGCAGCAAGCGAGCTATTCGGGGTCGTGCCGGTGCTGACATAGGCGTGCGCGTTGACGAAGTCGACCGAGCCCGACATGTTGCCGAGCTGGCTGTAGCCTTGGGGGTCGTTGTAGGCGAGCGAGAGGTTGATGACGGGGATGCTGGCGAGCGCGGCGTCTCCCTTCACCGCCTGATAGAGCGCGCTCTGGTACTGGGCGGCGGCACTGAGGCTCGAGCTGCCGTGGTAACTGAAGGGCTGGTGATTGGCTTCGTTCAACCCCTCGATGGCGCTGATGCTGCCGGGATGGCTCGTCGTGAATTTCTCGAGCGAGACGATGTAGCTTTGAAGTCCGGCCGCCCCGAGCTGGGGCAAGGCGGACGATACCAGGAAGTCGAATTTGTAGCCGGCCGCCGCCAGACCGTCGACGACGGGCTGCGCAGCTGGGCTCGTCCCCATCGCGTCACGCAGACGGGTGACGCCCAGATATTTCAGGTCGTCGACCATCAGCGCGAGATTGTTGTAGTCGGTCCAGCCGAAGCCGGCATGCGTGTTGACACCGATGGAGTTGACGAAGCCGCTGGCGGACAGGACGGTTTGATCTGACGACATTTCACACTCGAATTTCTGCGCGAACGTAATTGCTCGCAGGGATTGCGTTCAACCTTCTCTGTCGAATGTGAATTTCAGATAAAAATCGGAGCTACAAATCGAAAGCGAACGGCGGTTCCTCAAGGGAACAGGCTAGCTCTGATTCAGCAGAATAATGATGTGATGCCGGCGCAGCATGACGTGAGGAAGGCGCTTTCAAGATTTCCACGGGTCGCACTGCCGAATCTCTGCGCAGCTTGCGCGCGGCGTTCGAATGCCCGATGGCTTTGCAAATGCCTCCGTCCATGACGTGCAGCAAACAGATACAATCGTATTGGTTGTAACTGCCTAAACTGCTTTGCAGCGGCTCCGTTGCGACATATCAGTCGTGGCGAGCCAACTTCAGAAAGTTTCCGCTCCAGCCGATGACGGCCGTTGCAACCGCGGCGACAATGATCTTGCCGGCGAGCCATGTCGCGGGTTCCGTCGGCATGGACCCGAGCAATCCGATCATGATGGCGGCCGCAACGGCTTGAATGACCAGCGACCCGCGCGGAAATGCCTGGAACCTGAGGGTAGGGCCGAGCGCGGCCAAAATCGCTGCGAGCGTGGCGATCGAGGCGCAGGCGATTGCCCCTTCTGGCGACAGGCCGGCAGACACCGCGATCAGGGAGAACGCCGCAACGATCACGAGCTGGCCCGCTGCGACGACGACGAGCCGGGTTGCGAGCTTTTCGAGATGCGGGACGACCGCGATCGTCGCCTGGAGATGGGTATGCAGGAAATAGAACGCGGCCACTGTCGGCGCCGTCGCCAGGAACCCGTTCAGGCTTTCCTGCGGAACCAGAATCCGAGCCGCGTCTGGAATGAAGGCGACGAGCCCGCCAAGCAGCACGAGGGTTGTGCAGAGCATGAACTCGAACATGCGTCGCGTCGATTGAACCGATCTCGCGACGCTGCCGTGTTCGAAGTCCTTGACCACGTCGGGATAGCTCACGGTGTGGATCGCCGCGTTGAGGACCCAGAAGGGACGTTGCAACAGGTCGAGTGCGATCGAAAATCCCGCGCCGGCCCCCGTTGCCCCCAGTCGACCGATGACGATGATGCGGAGCAGCACCGGCACCGACAAATGGATGACGGAAGCGCCGGCCGCAAGCATGCCGTAACGGGAGAAGTCCTTCCAGTCAGCCAGCATCGTCCGCAGCGTAACGCGCTCGAGTGGCGTGCGATATGCGACAAGGCCGGCGAGGAAGCCGAGCGTGTGACCCGACACAATGCCGAGCAGCGCCGCTTCGGCTGTTTGTGAAATCGCTGCTCCCGCGAGCGCGCCGATCAGAAGCGCCGTCGCACGCAAAGCAAGAAGAAAGGATGCGGTCCCCAGCCGATCGGACAGACGGACCGACAGGAAATAGAGATCGGTCAAGCCCTGAAGAACGGCCACACTCAGGCCCAGGGCGACAAGGCCCGGCCTTGGGCCGCTGATCAGCGATGCGCAGCTCCCGACGGCGATCAGCGCGCCGGCGCTCAAGAGGCCCGCTGCAAAGAGCGACGATCTTAGTCGAGCCGCCTCGCTTTCTTTGGCGGCCGCAAGAAAGCGCAGGCCGGAGAGCTGCAGCCACTCGAACATGAAAACGCACAGCAACTGGCTCGACGCCATCGCAAAGGAAAAACCGGTGTAGTCGGCAGCGGGCAACAGGTGACTGATCGCGAAGATCAGGATGACCGCTGCGGCGCTTTGATAGAAATAGCCCGCGATTGCGAACAGACGGATCATCTCGGAAGGAGGCGACTCTTCGCGACAGCGGTTCTCTGCGGCGCCTCGGCCATTGGCGCGCGCACCGATGACATCCGTTGCTCGCGCAATTGCTCATACAGAGTCTTGTACGACGACAATACGTCTGAAAAGATCCACTTGTTCGTATCCGCAATGAGTCGCCGGCTTATCTCATCGATCTTGTGTGGATTCGCAGCGATCTCGAGCATGCTCTCGGCCAAAGACTGTGGATCGGCTTCGGTCAACCAGCCCGTTACGCCGTGCTTGATGACCTCCGGCATGCCACCAAAGCGCGTTCCGAGCAGCGGCCTGCCGGCTGCCTTGGCATCTGCGACGACGAGTGGGCCGGGATCGTGCCAGATGGAGGGGGCGACCACCACGTCGACTTGCCTGTAGAATTCGTCGGGTGACACAAATCCCATGAACTCGATCCGGGCATCCGGTGCCAGCTTCCTCAGGCGCTGCTGTTCCTCATCGCTTACGCGGCCGGCGATCATCATCCGGATCCGATCAGGCGGCAGCATTGCGAGGGTTCGCATGAGGTTGTCGATACCTTTTTCCTCGGTGAGCCGTCCGATGAACCCGAACGTCACTTCGGTCGTGCAGACGGGACGGGGATAAGGCGAGCGCGGCGGCTCAGTGGAGGCATTGCGGATGACAGTGCGGATCGGCGTCTCGGCAAACATGCCCATGTCGGTGTGAATGGAAAGGACGCGCTCGCTGACGCCGACCACGGCGCTGAGCCAATGCGTTGCGCGCTTGCGGTGGTACGTCAGGATTCCGCAACTCGTGCACGTGCGCTCGCAGGATTGCCCATTGTTAAAGCGCGAGCAGCGCGGACAGGTCAAATAGTAGTCGTGGAGCGTATGAAGCACTGGGACGCCAAGCCGCGCGGCGACCCGCCAGATCGCGGTGGTCAGGCCTGAGAGATTGTTGGTGTGCAGCACATCCGGCTTGAAGGCCTGAATTCGCTCCGCGATCGTCGGTGCATGGATCTGCCAATCGTCAATCGCATGCCAAATACTTCGCGTCATGACGTTTTTCTGCTCCGTAAAGGGCAGATAGACGTTTCGCACAGGTGCGGAATAGACGTTGATGCCGTTGCATAGTTCACGCGCTTGTTCGGGCGCGGATGCGGCTCGGATGACTTCAACCTCATCGCCGCGTTGGGCGAGCCCCTCGGCGAACCGTCGTGCAAAGATCTCTGCGCCGCCGACGATCTTCGGTGCATGGGGTGTCGGATAAAGCGTGGACGTCAAAAGAATTTTCATGGCGTGAACCTCTTGTCGGCAATCTCGACTACCGTGCCGGCCGTATCTCCAGTCCGGGAATGGCATCATTGTTGGCGGTGATCAGGACGGGCGTGCTCGAGACCGGCATCCAGACCCCGGAGGCTGGCCTCGCAGCCGCATCGCACGGCGTAGCAAAGGTCGCGCCTGGCAAATCCCCTTTGAGCCGAACCTCGTAATGTCGGTTCGGATCCTCTGACCAGACCGCCACCTTGCGTCCGGTTGTTGACGAGGCCTCAATCGACACAACGCCGCTGGCGAGGCTTCTTCGTTCCGCGCTCAGGCTGGAGCGGATGAACGCCCAGGCTCCACGCGCCGCGCAAGCGATGGGCTTGGGTGAATTGTCGAAACGGTAGAGCCCGAAATTGTCCTCCAGTTCGGACGGATTCTGGCCGCTGTCCTTGAGTTCGTAGATCCACATCCCCTTGAGCCATCGCGCCGCGGTCGATGCCCACAGAATGAGCTGTGCCGTGTTGTCGGCTTGAGCCTGCTCGCTGACCCCGCATTTGTTCGTTGCCGTGGTCCAGCCCGTCTCAGTCACGTAGATGGGGAAATCCGGGTTTCCGCTCGCTTGACCGACGAGGCGATGAAACGTCGAAAGCCGCTCGATAATCTCGGTCGACGTGCGCTTCGCCGGCGCCATGCAGAAATTGTAAAGATGAATCGAGGCGCCGTCGGCGTATTGGAGGATACCGGTTTGCAGCATCTTCTCCGTCCACGTCCAGCCGGGGTCGTCGCCGATCGCGCCGACCACGAAAGGCGCATTCGGCGCCGCCCGCCGGACTGCCGGTTGGGTTGCTTTGGCAAGTGCCAGGTAATTGTCGGCCGAGAATGCAGGGTCTTTCTTCGCGGCCAGATTCCACTCGTTCCAGAGCTCGAAAATCGGATGCTGCCGCGCCACCGATTGCGCCGCAGCGGCCGCATAGTCGGCGAATCGCCGCCGGGCTTCGTCGGTCGTCGGCGGTGAGGAGTTGGGAACGAGATGATGTCCGAACGCGAGAATGAGGAGCGGACGGGCAACGCCGGACTGGACCTGTGCATCGAGCCTGGCGAGCCGCGGCGTGAACCCCATCCGGCGGCCGGCCAATTCGAAATCAGACCAGGGAAAATCATCACGAAACGCGTTGAAGCCCAATTGCTTGATCTGGCCAATGTTCACGGAAGGAACGTAGCCTCGCGAGCTCACCGGGCCACCTAGTCCCTGATGGGTACCGGTACCCAACAGGAACCTGCTCTCGAGCGGCTGAGCCTGTTGAGCGCATGCGGGGACGGATAGATAAACGGCCGCGATGAGGCTTGTGATCCAGATAAGCCTATTGCGACCCAAGGTACGGTGGCCTGCCATCGTCTAGATCATGCTCGCAATCGAATCTTGTGTGCCGCGACTCACCTCAAAAATGCTTCGAAAGATCCGATTGCAGTTTTGCCGTCTCCTCGAAGCGGATCTTGTTGTCGTCCAGGAGCTCGACATAGACCTGCTGCAATTGGCGATGGGTCTTCTGGACGTCGTAAAACTGTTTGAACCGGTCATAACCGCGCTGACCCAAAACCTTGAGATCCAGATCGAGCGCTCGTCGGAAGCCGTCGATGAGAGGCTGGACGGCGACCGGCTGGCAAAGCACGCCGGTGACACCGTCGACGACAATTTCAGGCAGCGCACCGCTATGAAACGCCAGGATGGGCTTGGCCGCCCGCATCGCTTCCAGGGCGACGAGGCCAAAGGCCTCCCAACGCGAGGGGATGACGACGAGATCGGCCGCCTCCAAATGCGTCTCGATCTGCTGACGATCAAGCCAGCCAAGCAGAGAGACGTTGGCAGGAACCGTGACGGCCTCGAGTTTGCTGACGACCGAGGCACCGACAATGCGCACATCCAGGACATCTTCGAGCGAACGGGCCGCTTCAATCAGAAGGTCGTAGCCCTTTTGTCGGTCCAGGCGGCCGATGAACAGCACCTTAGCCTTCTTTGTCGTCCAGTCTGCCGCAACAGCCACCGGCGACGGGCGGCTCCTTGATATGCCATTGTGCACCAGGGTGAGGCGATCAGCGGGAATTCCCGCGCGGACTGCTTCATTGAATTCGTCGCCGGAAATGCAAATGATGCGGTCCGATGTGCGAGCCAGAAGTTTCTCTGCCGCTTTCGTCGCCAGATGGCTCAGGCGGCTGGTCTCTCGCGCGAACGCCCAGCCGTGCGGGCAATAGACGACGCGGGGTCCTTCCGAACGAGCTGCCAGCGCGGGACGGAGAACGAGCCCGGCAAACGACGAGTGAAGATGCACCACGTCCGGCTTGAGGGCGTCGAGCGCCTGCATGCTCGCGCGCAACATCTGGAACAGGCCAGAGATGCTGCGGCCAGATCTCTCGAACGTTGTGATCTGGCTCTCATCGACTGCAGGGAGGTCGTGACGATGATCTGACGGCACGACATAATGCACATTGTCGGCGCCGAAGCTCGCTTGCTGCCGCGGATGCAACTCGTTCAGGTAGCTCGCAATCCCGCCCCGGATCGTTTCCGCGACGTGCAGCACTTTCAACGGCTGCCTTGCCGCGGATTGCGTTGGCGAGCTGAACATTATGCATCCTTACCTGAGCATCTACTGATGCGACCACAATCCATCCGATACGTAGCGAGATTTAGGCAGCGATGTGGTCTTGTTGCGCCAAGGCGCTTGCACCATTGAAGCTCGTCAAAGTCAAATCGCGCAGATGGAACCAATCCTGCGACGATTGGTTGTCAGCCCTTGCGCAAATCAACCTTTTGCCCAAGAGCGCCGCGCTCAAAATTTGAGCGCACTCTGCCAACTTAAGCAGCGTTGCTAAGTGTGGCGCCGCGCGAGAAATTCCAGCAGTGCCCCTGCGGATTTTTGCCACGAGTACAATGCGAGGCGATCTTGCTGTTTTCTTCGCTCGTGATCGGATATTGCGCCAACTGTTAGCCTTTCAAGCATAAGCTGCTTCAGCGCGCCCGCGTCCGTGGCGGAAAAATAAGCAGCGGCCTCGCCGCACGTTTCCATAACCGCATCAGCCGTTGACGCTATGACCGGGCAGCCGAAGACCATGGCTTCAAGCGGTGGTACACCGAAGCCCTCATAAAGAGAGGGAAAAACGAACGCCAGGGCGTGCGCATAGAGAGCGGCAATCTCGCTATCGGTCAGGCGTCCAGCGAGAAGCAGGCCTGAATCGCTTTTACCCAGATTATCTTGAAATACCTTGCTGTTATCGCCTCCAACGATGACCAGCGGAATGTCGTTTCGTTCGAGCAGCCGTGCTGCCTCGATTGCAACGGAGAGGTTTTTGTTCTTGGTTTTGGAGCCCACAAAGAGAAAATATTTGCGAGGCTGAATCCCTAGCCGGGCGAGAATACCGGGATCGGGCGTTGTCGCCGCAAAGTGTTCTGCGCTATTCGGGAATATCGGCATACCCGCTTTCGACAGACGGAGCGTTGCCGCCAGTTCTTCGCGGGAAAAGGCCGATACGGTAGCGATTGTCGCCCGGCGTGCGAGCAGCCGATCCATCGTCCGATGAACGGCCAAGTAGCGCCAATTGAAGAAGTCTGGCCTGCGGAAGATCTGTGCATCATGGATGACGACGATGTGATCACGATGCAAGACTGGCCCGGAATTGGCCAGACTGATGAGGCGACCGCCGGCGGCGGCGCGCGCAAGTTCAATTTGGTCCCAGGCATGGCCGCTCAAGTGTCCGACTTTGCGAACCTTGATCCGGCTGAGATTGATTGCCTCGCTTGCCTGGTTTGGCGCGAGCAATTGCCACTCGGCTTGCCTGAGCGAGGCAGGCGAGTGCTCTGACGCCAGCAAGGCATCGATCGCCTTGACCATTTCGGCGGCATAACGCTGAACGCCGGTCAGCTTTTGCGAGAGAAAGCGGCCGTTGATGAAGAGTTTCAATTCTATGCCGTTATGATTCGTTATGCGACGCAGTCGTGATTTGCACTAATCAAGTCAGCGCATGGGTGCGGGAGGAAAGCAGCCTGAAGGCACGAAATTATGACGATACTAGTCGCTTGATAGCGGTGTTTGTCCGGTGCCAAGGCATATCCGCGGCATACGGGTGCAGCTGGGCTGTTGACCATCTGGTGGTCATTGCGGAGCTTGCAATGGCGCAATTCCGGCGACGCGGCCTGTTGACGCTCGAAGCCTTGCCTCCGCCCGTCCAGTCTGGCACAGCCGGGAGACGTTTTGGAAACGTTCGCGGATGTCTCGAACCTGATGCGCGACACCGGCTTTGCACCGTCAACGCCGATTGCGCACGGGGTTCGTAATTTTGTCACCTGGTATCGGGAGTACTTCAAGGTTTGAAATGACGATGGACAAACGCATTATCCCCCTGATCATGTGCGGCGGTGCCGGCACGCGGCTGTGGCCGGCTTCGCGCGAGGTGCGCCCCAAGCAATTCCTGCCGCTGTTCGGCACGCGCTCGACGTTTCAGGACACGCTTTCGCGCGTCTCGGAGGCCTCGCTGTTCGATCGCCCGATCGTCATCACCAATGCCTCCTATCGCTTCATGGTGTTGGAGCAGCTCGCCGAGATCGGCATCGAGGCCGACGTGATCCTCGAGCCGATGCGGCGCGATTCCGGCCCCGCGATTGCCGCGGGCGCGGTGTTCGCGCAGAACCGCGCCGGTGAAGCCATCGTGCTCGCGCTCGCCGCCGACCACGTGGTGCAGGACAATGCCGCCTTCGTCGCGGCGTGCCGCGAAGGTCTCATCGCTGCGAGCGCCGGGCGCATCGTCACCTTCGGCGTCAAGCCGGAGCGGCCGGCGACCGAATACGGCTATATCAGCCCGGGCGAGGTGATCTCCGGCACGGTGCACGCGGTCGCGCGCTTCGTCGAGAAGCCGGACGCGGTGAAGGCGGCCGACTACGTCAATTCCGGCTATCTCTGGAACAGCGGCAACTTCATGTTCCCGGCCAGCGTGCTGCTCGACGAATACCGCAAGATCGACGCGGCGAGCGTGGAGGCGATCTCCAATGCCGTCGCCAATGCCGGCCGCGATCTCGGCTTCGTGACGCTGGAGCCCGAAGCGTTCGGCGCGGCCAAGGCGATCTCGATCGACTACGCCGTGATGGAGAAGACCTCGCGCGCAGCGGTGGTGCCGGTGTCCTGCGGCTGGTCCGACGTCGGCTCCTGGCACGCGGTGTGGGAATTGTCCGAGAAGGACGCGCAAGGCAATGCTTCGCACGGCAGCGCCGTATTCGAAGATTCCCGCAACTGCAACGTCACCACCGATTCCGCGCTGGTCGCGCTCGAAGGCGTCGACGATCTCGTCGTGGTCGCGACCGCGGATGCGGTGCTGGTCTCGCGCCAGAAGGATGCCAACGGGCTGAAGCGGCTCGTGACCAAGCTCAAGGCGGTGGCACCGAAGGTCACCGAGGAGCACCTTAGGGTGCATCGGCCCTGGGGCAGCTACCAGTCGGTCGACAATGGCGAGCGCCACCAGGTCAAGCGCATCGTGGTGAAGCCGGGCGGGCGTCTGTCGCTGCAGAAGCACCATCATCGCGCCGAGCACTGGATCGTGGTCCGCGGCGCCGCCCGCGTCACCGTCAACGAGACCGTCAAGACGGTGCACGAGAACGAGTCGATCTACATCCCGATGGGCGCGGTGCACCGGATGGAGAACCCCGGCAAGATCATGCTGGAGCTGATCGAGGTCCAGACCGGAAGCTATCTCGGCGAAGACGACATCATCCGGATTGAAGACGACTATCAGCGCTCTTGAGCAGAGTGTCGCTCCCACATTCCGCGACCATTTAGAAATTGTCACGCGAACCGCGATGATCGGAACAGGCGATTATGACCGACGACACGCACACGATCCGCAGCGCCCTCCTCACCGCGACCATCAAGGCGCAAGGCGCCGAGATGTGTTCGCTGACGAGCGATGCTGGCGTCGAATTCGTCTGGCAGGCGGGGCCGGCTTGGCCGCGCCATGCGCCGCTGCTGTTTCCGATCGTCGGGCGTCTCGCCAATGACGAATTGCGGCATCGGGGCAGGACGTACCGGATGACCCAGCACGGCTTCGCCCGCGACAGCCGCTTTGCGTGGGCGGAACGTGGTGAAAGTCGCTGTGTCCTGGTGCTCGAAGACAGCGAGACGACGCGCGCGCTTTATCCCTTCGCGTTCCGCCTGACGGCAACCTATACGCTCGATGAATCAGGTCTCGATCTTTCACTTACGATCGCCAACTCCGGCAAGGAGACATTGCCGGCTTCGCTCGGCGGCCATCCCGCGTTCAACTGGCCGCTTCAGCCAGGAGCGGCGAAGGAGAGCTACGCGCTGACCTTCGCCAATGCAGAGCCATCTCCCGTTCGCCGTCTCGACGGCGGCTTGATGCGCCCGGCGACGGAGCCAAGTCCCGTTAGCGGCACCGTGTTGCCCTTGTCCGAATCCTTGTTCGTCGACGATGCAATCATCTTCGACCGGATCGCGAGCAATTCGGTCGGCTATGCCGCGGGGCAGGCCGCGTCCAGCGGGCCTTGGCTGAAAATATCGTGGCGCGGCTTTCGCGAGCTTGGCGTCTGGTCGAAGCCATCGGGCGCGCCGTTTCTCTGCATCGAGCCCTGGCGCGGCTATGCCACTCCCGCCGGCTTCGATGGCGAATTCACTGACAAGCCGGGCCTGATGCACATCGCAGCCGGCGCAGAAGAGCAATTGTCATTCCGGATCGACGTCGGATCGTCCTGAAGTCGGGTGGCCTCCGCGCGTATCCCCCTGCGGGTTGACGACAGCCCTTAGATCTCGATCCGCGTGAGGTCCTCGCCGAGCACGATGGGACCTGCGTAGTCCCGCCTTACGTCCGCGAGCAGTGCGTTCAACATGGAATCGTCGGTGCGCGGCCGGTGATGGGTCAGCGCGAGCTTCTTGACGCCGGCCTTGGCCGCGACCTTGCCGACCGTATCCCCGCAGGCGATGGTGAATTTCGCAAGCCGGCGCAAGTGCTCGTTGTTGATCTCCGGCGTTGCGAGAAAGCAGCACTGGACCAGCAGGTCGGCTCCCTCTGCCAATCGCTCGAGACCGGGGCAAGGCACCGTGTCGCCAGAAATCGCAATGATCTTGCCCTCGGCCTCGAAGCGGTAGCCGAGACACATCCAGCGTGCGAGGAAGGCGGGCGGCATGTCGAGGCCGTCGCCATGCGAGACGAGCTCGGCGCTGATCTTCCAGCGACCGGTATCGAGAACGGGGCCCGGTAGAATGTCCCTCGCGACGACCGGTTTCCAGCCGCCGAAGCTCGGCTCGCCCTGATCCCGCCAAGTGATGTCCTTGTCGTAGACCTGCGTGACCAGCGTATCGACGAGCCGTTCGGTATCCGGCGGCCCATAGATGCGCAAATGGTCCTTGCGCCCATGCATCCATGAATTGAGCATCACATCGTAGAGGTCGCCGATGTGGTCGAAATGGTGATGGGTGAGAAAGACCGTGTTGATGGAGCCAAGCGGCACACCGGCCTTGCTGAGCTGCACCATGACGCCGCGGCCTGCATCGATCAGGATGTTTTCCTCACCGAGCCTGATCAGCGTGGTCGTCGCCATGCGGCGCGGGTCGGGACGCGGGCCGCCGGTGCCGAGCAGGATGACTTCCATGGCATCTACTCCAGGTGCAGACTTTCGGAGCGTACAGTAGATTTGAAGCTGTTGGCGGGGCAAGCTGCAGCCGGCCGCCGGGGAGAGAGACGCTCAGCGCCAAGGTCCCGCACAACTGCCGCTTGTACCTGCGGCATCCCGCACATGATGCGCGGGATGGGAATTGTGGGCCAATTCATACTTAATGCGTCAAGATCGTGACCAATATTGTTTGGGCGTCACAACACGCCTAGTATTCCGCCGGCAATGGGGGCTCGAACAACACGTGAATGTACGTTCACAGGACGGCGCATCGCCCAGCGACCTGAGCTTCCAGGTCGATTCGCAAGCACACAGGACATCCAAGATCGTGGCTGATTCCGCACTTCGGGAATTGCGTCCCGCTGGCCGCGAGCGGCTGATCGTCGTCGAAGACGATCCGGTGACGCGGACGATGCTGGTCGGCTATTTCAGCGAGAACAATTTTGACGTCGTCGGCGCCGGCTCCTGCGCGGAGTGCCGCCAGGCGCTGCGGGCGCGGACCGATCTCGTCTTCCTCGACGTGCAATTGCCTGATGGCGACGGCTTCGATCTCGCCAAGGAGATCCAGGCGACCAGCAATGCGGGCATCATCTTCGTGACGCGCCGCGACACCGACGTCGATCGTATCCTCGGCCTCGAGATCGCGGGCGACCATTACGTCACCAAGCCGATCAATTTGCGAGACCTGCTCGCGCGCGCACGCAGTGTGCTGCGGCGGCGCTCGATCGATCGTAAGGCGGCGCGCAACCACAATTCGATCGCCTTCGGCGACTGGATCATCGACCTGACCCGGCGCGAGCTGCTCGGCAGCGACGGCAAGCCGGTGGCGCTGACGCGCGCCGAATTCGACCTGCTCGCGGCGCTCGTCGGTGCCGACGGCAGGCCGCTCAGCCGCGACTATCTGATCGAGGTTGTCAGCAACCGCCAGGCCGAGGTCGACATCCGCACCGTCGATGCCCTGGTGGCGAGGCTGCGCCGCAAGCTCGTCGGCAGCGGCACGCCCGTCATCACCACCGTCACCGGCATCGGTTACAAGCTTGCTCTCAGCGAGCGGCTCTAGACGCAAGCGCGCCACAAAATGGTGCCGGCTGCGCCATTGGGTTCAGCCACTGAAACCGACGAGGAACCGAATGGCAAGAAAGGCCGACAGCGCCACGGCGCCGGTAGCGACGATTGCAAACAGAACTCTCAAACTATTGTGCATGATCTCTATTCAGGTTCAGTTTCAAAAATGTTGTTCGTCCAACCGCTGCTCGTCTCAAGACAGGCAATTCTATTGACGTGATGCGACCCGTTTCCACTTGGCTTCGACGCGGGCCTTGATGAGGCGGACCCGGGCTTCCTGTGCTGCCCAATATGCTCTGCTCGCTACGGCCGTGCCTTGACGGTAACGCGCGTAAACGTCCTTCGGCTGTGCCGGTCCCTTTTGATTGTGCGCTGGCTTCGAGACGGTGGGCGCCGTAGTTGGCGCCGGTGCTACAACTGGGACGGTCGCAGCTTGGTGTCCCACCGTCGAGTTCATGGAGACAAGACGATTGCGGGCACGATTGCAATAGACCTGCGAGCGCGGAGTCATGGACTCCTCGTCATGACCTGCTCGATATTTCATCAGGGCACTGCAAAGATCCCCGCCTGCCAGGCGCCATGCGCGGTTCAGATAGAGAACGCCGTAGTGGATGTTGATGTCGGGCTCTGCGAGCTCTGCGTTATTTCCCCGGAATCCGAGCATCGCCGCCGTTTCGAGCCGAATCTGCATGAGGCCGATCTCGCCGACTGTGCCGATGGTGCCCGGATTGTATCCGCTTTCAACGAACACGACGGCTTCCGCTATGTCGGCGGGCAGATTCGTCTTGGCCGTTTCTCTTTCGATAATTTTTCGGATCGCCGCCCGCGACGTCGGCGTCTCTCCAGCGCCGAGATCTGCATTGTGACCGCCAGTCGCCAACGTCGGTTCCGCGTCGTTCAGAGCGTGCACGGAGGCGGATGCCAACCAAAGCACAGCGATCGCAACGTGTTTCCACGTCGCACGGGCATTGATGCGTGTTCGATCCCGCAGCATGGAGCACGTATTATATCCTTCGAGTTAACAACCGATTTTCTGGCGGCCCGGGGTGCGGCTCGGCTCGGAAGGCGCGAGCGGCCAACGGTGTAATGAGGCTATCGCGACCGCGAGCTCTGGTCGGTTGATGTGCTTTGAGCACCGCCGGCCAATTTGTCGTCGATCGCATAGAGCGCGCAGATGGGCGACCATTTCATGCAGGCGCCAAGCGAATCGCGCTGGGCGTCATCGGTCGTGTCACGCCCCGAACGCCAGCCGTAACCGCCGTTCGGCGACACCGCAAAAGCCTTGTGCGGCATGGTGCTGGCGAGATAGCGCGAGAATTCGGCGCGCGCGGCCTCATTGAGCTGGCCGGGCGGCGGCAGCGGATCGGGCGGGCTCAGGATATCATGGCCGAGGGAGCGCTCGCGCAGGAAGGCGTCGAGATACGGCGTCCATTGCGGGCGGCCCACCACCGAATAGAGATAATGGCCATCGTCGCCGTAAGGCGGCGCCGCACTGAATTTCGCGTTGCCGCCGGCGGCGCGAAATCCGTCATGGAGACGGTGCGCGAGATCGGGACCGAAGAAGGAATCATTGGTGGCATAGACCCACAGCATCGGCACGCGTGAGGTCTTGCCGAAGATGGCGAAGGCCTGCACCAGCCCATCGGGATTGCAGACGTCGTTGTCATCGCGCGAGCCGCGACCGCCGGCAAAGCTGATCGCGGCGACGAGGCCGGCCGGCGCCTGCGCGGTCAGGGCGACGGTGGCGAGCCCACCGGCGGAATGGCCGACCGCGATCATGCCCGACGTCGTCACGTCGGCCCTGCGCGCCATCGCATCGATCGCCGCCCGCAAATCCGCCACCGCGACCGCTGCCGCCGGCAGGTAAGCGGCGTTCGCGCAACCGCCGACGCTGTCGACGCGGCCGCCCGGCGAGGTGCCGTAGCCGCGCCGCATCACGATCAGCGCGGCAAAGCCGCGCCGGGCATATTCAAGAGCGATGCCGTAATATTTGTGCGCGGACATCGTCGCGCGATCGTCAAAACTGCGCGGCGAGCCGTGGCTGAGCAGCGCAAGCGGATAGCGCTTCGTGCCGGCCGGCCGGACCAGGAACGCCTCCAGCCCCTGCGGCCCGGCCTCCGCCATGGGGATGCGCAAATCCTCGGTGTAGAACTCCGCGGCCATCGCATCGGCCACGATGCCGGCCGTCGCAAGCCAGGCAATCAGAACAACCAAGAGCCTCTGAAACAGCGTCATGCCCCGACTCGAAAAGCCCCGATCGAAAAGACCATAGCATGATCTCAGGAACGGCCGCCCCGCCGCGCGTGTTGTGCCCTTGGCGGGCGCCCGGCCGATGCTATGGTATTCCGCAATTTCTACGACAGGACGAGGTATATTCAGTGGCTGATGTTCATCCCGCGGCGGGCAAGCAGGCCTCGCCGGACGCGCTCACCAACATTCCGCGGCTGGTGACGGCCTATTTCGCTGGCAAGCCTGATGTCGCCGATCCCGCGCAGCGGGTGGCGTTCGGCACATCCGGCCATCGCGGCACCTCGTTCAAGAACAGCTTCAACGAGGGCCATATCCTCGCGACGACGCAGGCGATTTGTGATTACCGACGAGAAAAGGGGCTGACCGGTCCGCTGTTCATCGGCATCGACACCCATGCGCTGGCCGAGCCGGCGCTGGTCAGCGCCGTCGAGGTGTTCGCGGCCAACGGCGTCGACATCATGATCGACAAGGACGGCGGCTACACCCCGACGCCGGTGATCTCGCACGCGATCCTGACCTACAACAAGGGCCGCACCTCGGGCCTTGCCGACGGCGTCGTCGTCACGCCCTCGCACAATCCCCCCGAAGACGGCGGCTACAAGTATAATCCGCCACATGGCGGCCCGGCCGACACCGACGCGACCTCGGTGGTCGAGAAGCGCGCCAATGCCTATCTCGCCGATGACCTCAAGGGCGTGAACCGCATCGACTACGCCAAAGCGCGCAAGGCTGCGAACGTCCACGCCTACGACTTCATTACGCCCTACGTCGCCGATCTCGGCAACGTGGTCGATCTCGACCTCGTCAAATCCGCCGCCATTAATATCGGCATCGATCCGCTCGGCGGCGCCGCCGTGCATTACTGGCATCCGATCATCGAGCGCTACGGCCTGAAGGCGACCGTGGTGAACGAGGCGATCGATCCGACCTTCCGCTTCATGACGGTGGACTGGGACGGCAAGATCCGCATGGATTGCTCCTCACCCTACGCAATGGCCAGCCTGATCGCGATGCGCGACCGCTTCGACGTCGCCTTTGCCAACGACACCGATGCCGATCGGCACGGCATCGTGACGCGCACCGGCGGACTGATGAATCCGAACCATTATCTCGCGACTGCGATCTCCTATCTGTTCGCGCACCGCCCGAACTGGGGCAAGGATGCCGCGATCGGCAAGACCGTGGTGTCGAGCTCGATCATTGATCGCGTCGCCAAGAAGCTCGGCCGCAAGCTGGTCGAAACGCCGGTCGGCTTCAAATGGTTCGTCGATGGCCTCCTCAGCGGCGGTTTTGGCTTCGGCGGCGAGGAGAGTGCAGGCGCCTCGTTCCTGCGCCGTGACGGCACGGTGTGGACCACCGACAAGGACGGTATCATCCTCGGCCTGCTCGCCGCCGAGATCATGGCGAAGACCGGCCGCGATCCGAGCCAGCTCTTCAACGACCTCACCGCCGAGCTGGGCGTGCCCCATTACGCGCGCATCGACGTCGCCGCCACCACGCCGCAGAAAAACATCCTGAAGTCCGTCACGCCCGAGCAACTCGGCCTGAAGGATCTCGCCGGCGATCCAGTCCGGGCGACCCTGAGCAAGGCGCCCGGCAACGGCCAGCCCTTCGGCGGCATCAAGGTCGAAACCGATTTCGGCTGGTTCGCCGCGAGGCCGTCGGGCACCGAGGACGTCTACAAGATCTACGCGGAAAGTTTTCGCAGCACCGAGCACCTGCGGCGGATCCAGGAAGAAGCCCAGGCGGGGTTGATGAAGGTGTTCGGAGCGCAAAAGGCGTAGGACAAGCGCCGGTCTTGCCTCCTTCGGAGATGGTGCTTCAGCCGCGGCGATTGTCGCACGTCATGGCCGGGCCTTGTCCCGGCCATCCACGTCCTTGCCGTGCCGCGAAGGCTCGTGCGCAGCGCCTGTTCCTGTAGTTTCCTCGCTCTGTATACCGTTAGAGGGACAAAGGTATTTAGATACGCTGTTTCGCGCTTGAACGATTTCATTCCTGCGTTATTGTATACATGACGTATTCAGTAGCCTTGGGAGTGAGACCGGTGACAAAACCCTTCCCGATGAACGCCTGGTATGTCGCCGCGTGGGATGCCGACGTGAAGCCGGCGCTGCTGCCGCGGACGATCTGCGGCAAGCATGTCGTGATGTACCGCAAGGCCGATGGCTCGGTGGCCGCGCTGGAGGATGCCTGCTGGCATCGCCTAGTGCCGCTGTCCAAGGGCCGGCTCGAAGGCGACACCGTCGTCTGCGGCTATCACGGCTTGAAATACAATGCGCAGGGCCGCTGTACCTTCATGCCTTCGCAGGAAACCATCAACCCGTCGGCCTGCGTCCGCGCCTATCCCGTGGTCGAACGTCACCGCTACATCTGGCTCTGGATGGGCGATCCCGCGCTGGCCGATCCCGCGCTGGTGCCCGACATGCACTGGAATCACGACCCGGCCTGGGCCGGAGACGGCAAGACCATCCACGTCAATTGCGACTACCGCCTCGTGCTCGACAATCTCATGGACCTCACCCACGAGACTTTCGTGCACGGCTCGTCCATCGGCAACGAGGCGGTCGCAGAGGCGCCGTTCGACGTCACCCATGGCGAGAAAACGGTGACGGTGACGCGCTGGATGCGCGGCATCGAGGCGCCGCCGTTCTGGGCCAAGCAACTCGGCAAGCAACCCGGCAAGTCCGGTCTCGTCGACCGCTGGCAGATCATCCGCTTCGAAGCGCCGTGCACGATCGCGATCGACGTCGGCGTGGCCCCGACCGGCACCGGCGCGCCGGAAGGCGACCGCTCGCAAGGCGTCAACGGTTTTGTGCTCAACACCATCACGCCCGAGACAGAGAAGACCTGCCATTACTTCTGGGCCTTCGTGCGCAACTATCAGCTCGGCGAGCAGCGCATCACCACCGAGATCCGCGAAGGCGTCTCCGGCATCTTCCACGAGGACGAGCTGATCCTCGAGGCGCAGCAGCGCGCGATGGACGAGAACCCCGATCGCATCTTCTACAACCTCAACATCGATGCCGGCGCGATGTGGACGCGTAAGCTGATCGACCGGATGGTGGCCAAGGAAAACCCGCCGCAGCACCTCCAGGCCGCGGAGTAAGCGTATGGCCGAGCGTGAGGTCGACCGCTCCGTCTCGCAGACCGTAAAGGCGCAGCTCGCGCTGCGCGACCAGATCCTCTCGGGCGCGTTGCGGCCCGGCGAGCGCATCTCCGAACTCCAGGCGGTGGAGACCACCGGCGCCTCGCGCACTCCGGTGCGCATGGCGCTGGTGCGGCTGGAGGAGGAGGGGCTGCTGGAGGCGATCCCGTCCGGCGGCTTCATGGTTAAGGCGTTTTCGGAACGCGACATCTCCGATTCCATCGAGCTGCGCGGCACGCTGGAGGGCCTTGCCGCGCGCTTTGCCGCCGAACGCGGCGTCTCCGCGCGCGAGCTCGAGCCGCTCAAGGAATGCCTCGCGGCGATCGACGAGCTGCTGCGCCAGGTCCCGATCTCGGTCGATGCCTTCTCGTCCTATGTCACGCTGAATGCGCGCTTCCACGCACTGCTCACGGAATTGTCGCGCAGCCCACCGTTGATCCGGCAGATCGACCGCGCCTCGGCGCTGCCGTTCGCCTCGCCAAGCGGTTTTGTGATGGCGCAATCTGCATTGCCCGAGGCGCAGCAGATCCTGATCATCGGCCAGGAGCACCACCGCGTCGTGATCGACGCCATCGAGAACCGCGAGGGCGCGCGCGCCGAAGCCGTGATGCGTGAGCATGCGCGCCTCGCGGTGCGGAACTTGCGGCTTGCGCTACGCAACAGGACTCATCTCGACCTGCTGCCGGCGCTCGCGCGGATCAGCTCCGCCGCAACCGAATAGGGCAGTCACCATGCGCTTCATCGAAACCTGGATTCCGGCGACGCTCGTCTCGACGCGCGATCTCGCGCCGGGCATCCGCGAATTCCTGATCCTGCCGGACCGGTTCGACGGCGCCGCCTATCCGGTCGGCAGCCACGTCAATGTCAGCGTCACCATCGACGGGCAGCCCGAGACGCGGTCCTATTCGCTGGTCGGCGAAGCCTCGTCGCGCGGCTTGAAGATCGCGGTGCGCCGCGCGGAGGATTCGCGCGGCGGCTCGCGCTATATGTGGTCATTGCAGCCGGGCGCGCGGCTCGACATCACGACGCCCGCCTCGCTGCTCGCGGTCGACTGGGCGCGCCAAAACTACTGTCTGATCGCCGGCGGCATCGGCATCACGCCGATCCTCGGCGCCGCGCAGGCGCTGGCGCGGCGCGGCGCCGATGTGGTGCTGCACTATGCCGTGAGTTCGCGCAACGACGCTGCCTATCTCGACGATCTTGCAAGTCTGCTTGGTGATCGTCTGGTGGTTCATGCCAGCAACGAAGGCCGCCGGCTCGATCTCGACGCGTTGTTTGCGTCATTGGCGCCGGGCACGCTGGTGCTGTTCTGCGGCCCGATGCGGATGCTGGATGCCGCGCGACACGCCTGGATCGGCGCGGGCCATCCGCTTCCCGATCTCCGCTACGAGACGTTCGACTCCAGCGGCACGCTGCCGACCGAGACATTTCGCGTGCGCCTGAAGGGCTCCAACGTCGAGCTCGAAATTCCGCGCGAGCGCTCGATGCTGGACGTGCTCAATGCCAACGGCCACGACGTGATGTACGATTGCAAGCGCGGCGAATGCGGCCTGTGCGCCATCGACGTGGTCGAGGTCGACGGCGAGATCGACCATCGCGACGTGTTCTTCAGCGACCATCAGAAGGAGAGCAACCAGAAGATCTGCGCCTGCGTCTCCCGCGCGCGAGGGACGATCACCATAGACACGCTGTTGCGCGCGGATGCGATTTGACGGAATTGCAGCGGGATCCAACTGGCGGAATGGAAGGCGCCACGGGCTCCACCTCGCCCGCAAGCGGGAGAGGTCGCGCCGAAGGCGCGGGTGAGGGCTCTCTCCTCTTGGGGGCTCCCTCTATGGAGACACCCTCTCCCCAACCCTCTCCCGCTTGCGGGAGAGGGAGCGCACCTCCTCCGTAGCAGCACCAATCCTACTCCTAACGCGCGCTACGCCGCGTAACTCGCCCGAAGCTTCTTCGGATCCAGCAGCGCTAGAACATGATCCGTCGACACCGGCCGGCTGATCAGATAACCCTGCACCTCGTCGCAACTGATCTGGCGCAGATATTCGAGCTGGTCCGCGGTCTCGACCCCTTCGGCGACCACGTCGATGCGCAGGTCGCGTGCGAGGCCGATGACCGACTTCACGATTGCGGCGCAGTCCGGTTGCACCAGCATGTCGCGGATGAACGATTGGTCGATCTTGATGCGGCTGAATGGCAGCTTGCGCAGGTAAGTCAGCGAGGAGAAGCCGGTGCCGAAATCGTCGAGCGCAACCGTGACGCCGAGTTCCAGCAGCGCGTTCAGGACCGACGCGGCCGAGCCGTATTTCGACAGCAGCATCGATTCGGTGATCTCGATCTCGAGCCGGTGCGGCGCGATCTTCGCATCGGCAAGCGCCTGCACGATGATCTGGAGGATGGCTGTGTTGTGAAACTGCGCGGCCGAAAAATTCACGGCGACCCTGATCTCCTCGGGCCACTCGGCAACCGTCGCGCAGGCGCGGCGGACGACCCATTCGCCGATCTCGTGGATCAACCCGGTCTCCTCCGCGATCGGTATGAATTCGCTCGGCGGCACCAATCCGCGCTGGGGATGCTGCCAGCGCAGCAGCGCCTCGAAGCCGGTGATGCGGTTGTCGCCGAGGTCGAGGAACGGCTGGAACACCAGGAACAGCTCATCCCTGGCGATGGCGCCTTCCAGATCCGATTGCAGCGCCTTGCGGTCGCGAGACACCTTGTCGTCACTGGCCTCGAAGAAACACACTGTGCCGGGGCCCGCTTTCTTGGCACGGTAGAGCGCGGCATCGGCATTCTTCATGACGTCAAGCGGTGTGTTGCCGTCCCGCGGAGCGAGCACGATGCCGACGCTGGTCGCGCCGACGACCTGGCGGCCCTCGATCTGGAACGCTTCGTCGAACGCCGCAATGAAGCGCTCGGCGATCTCGAGCGCATCCTCCGGCCGTGCCAGATTGGCCATCACCAGCGCGAACTCGTCGCCGCCGATGCGTGCGACATGCTCGGCCGCGCGGGTGCAGCGTTGCAGGCGGCCTGCGATCTGGATCAAAAATTCGTCGCCGGCGGGATGGCCGAACTTGTCGTTGACCTCCTTGAAGCGATCGAGATCGAGCAGAAGCACCGCGAATTCCTCGCCGGACAGAGCGAGCCGCTTCAAGGCAGCATCGAGCGTTTCGTTGAAGGCGACCCGATTGGGCAGATGGGTCAGAGAATCCTGCCGCACCGTGCGCTCGGCCTCGATCTGCCGCATCACGCGTCGTGCGAACGCCAGCGAATTGACGAATACCGCACGCAGCAGCACGCTCCCGTACACCACCACCAGGATAGCCATCAGCATATAGGCGGGATCACCGTCCCGGCCGAGGCAGATCGCGATGCCGATGAAGATCGGTGTCGTAAAAGCGATCGCCGCAATCGGGATCGTGGCGAAGGCCAGCGCGCCGCCGGCCAGCATGCCCGAGCAAAGGCAGGTAATGACGAGCTGGCCGCCGGTCGCTGCGTGGGCGAAGAAGGCGACCGGGACGATGCCCCAGGCGGCGCCAAGCACGAAAGCGTTGCGCACCAGCCGATGCATTGCCCGGCGCGAGACGAATTGCGGTTTGGTGATGCGGCGTGAGGCGTGCGATTGCAGGCCGAACGCGATCGCTGCGCCGGCCACGACGATGGCCCAGGCCAGCGCAAACTTCCAGTCGGGCGAATGCCACAGCGCAACAGCGAGTACGGCAGCATTGCAGGCGTTCGCCAGCATGATGGCGACCGAATAGCCGAGCACCAGCGACATCTGTTCGGCGCGGATATGGCCGGCGACGGCTTCGTCGGTTGCAGGACCGCCAAAGGCCGACAGATCGCCGGCGAACAGCCGCGCGAAATAGCTGGTCGTTTGAGTCCGCATTGCAGAGCCTAGCAGCATGGGCCGGTTGTCCGGCCCGACCCGGAGAATTCGCTGCAAACCTTTGACGAACTATGAATTATCCGAGCTTGCGACGATCACCGCGACCACTTCTGCGTGTTCGTCACGGAGTATCGATAACAAATCGATACAAATGCGCGGCGGTAACGCTCAGCCGAGAGCGGATGCTCTTGAACTCGCGCCGCAACCAGGGCGCGTTCCACCCATGTCGCGGAGCGGGTCAGAGGATCTTGTCGGGCCGCAAGCGGACTTGCGGCCCGACGCCTCATCATAAGTCCAAGCGGCCTTGAATCAGGCGAGGCCTTGTTCGGCCAGGAAATGCGTGAGCCTATCGATCTGCCGGAAGTCTACGAGGGCGGCAATGTAGCCGTCAGGACGCACCAGCACCCAATCCCCCGGCGACACGGAATATGCCGCGCGAAAGTGCTCGCTTTCGTCGACGAGCTCCGCACCTGGACCGATGCAGTGGATGTGCAGTCCATTGCACGCCGATAGCGCTCCGCGTTTTACCTGATAGCCAAGCAGCGTCCAATGCGGCCCCTTGAGCAACCCGAACAAGCGTATGGGCTGTCCGGCGGCCCCGCGTAGCGGCGCATCCGGTGCACGGTTTCCCCCGCGGGGACCTTCCAGACGTCCCGGTATTTCCAGCGTCAGCGGTGATCCCGGATAGCCGATGTCGAGTTGCTGCACCTCACGGCCGCGTCTCATATCGCCGCGTTTGGCGGCTTCCAGCAATACGGTGGCAAGGCCGAGCATGCTTGCAGCGACGGGTCGACGTTCTCTCTCATAGCTGTCGAGCAGAGTTGCGGAAGCGCCACGGATGACCGCCGCGAGCTTCCAGCCGAGGTTGTAGGCATCCTGCACGCTGGTGTTGAGGCCTTGTCCACCCGTCGGCGGATGAATGTGAGCCGCATCGCCAATCAGAAATGCACGGCCGTCCCTGTACCGATCGGCGAGGCGCGCGTTCATCTGATAGGCCGACGCCCAGTGCACGCGCCGGATGCGGATATCGTTGCGCCCCGTGCGCTCGGCGACCATCGCTGATAGCCCGTCGGCCGATAGATCGACTTCGCCTTCGAGCGGAACCGGTGCCTGCAACTGGAAGAGCTCCGTCCCGGCCAGTGGACACAGCGCGATCTGGCGATCCATTGCACCATCGTTGAAGCGGTGCCACGCCGTGCGGTCCAGCCCCGTCAGGACAATATCGGCGACGACGGCACGCACGCCAAGCGTCTTGCCTTGAAAACCGATATTGAGAGCGTGACGGACGAAGCTGCGGCCTCCATCGGCGCCGGCGAGGTAACGCACCCGCACCGTCTCCTCACCGGCCGGGCCTGACAGACGCGCAGTCGCGCCGTCCTGATCCTGCTCCAGGCCCACCAATTCGCGGCCGAATTCCACCCGCCCGCCAAATTCGAGCAGGCGTTCGCGCATCACGCTCTCGGTCAGAAATTGCGGGATCATTAGCGCCATGTGGTAGGGCTCTGCGGGTGTCGGGGCGGTTTGCTCAGAAACCTCCGACTCGATGAAGCTGCCATCGTCCCGATATTTCCGCTGTGGCGGGTAGAGACCGCCGGCCGCAACGATACGATCGATGATGCCGAGGTCCTCGAAAATCTCCTGGGTTCGGGGCTGGATTCCCTTGCCGCGAGACCCGTGAAACGGACCGTCGCTCTTCTCGATCAGCCGAAAGGATATGCCCCGCCGGGCGAGATCGATAGCGAGCGTAAGGCCCGCCGCGCCTGCTCCGCATATCAGAACATCCGGCTTGAATTGCTTTGTCATGGCACCCTCAATATGTGTAATATGCACGCATTAAGCAGAGGGCAATCGGGATGTCAAGAAGGGTGCAAAATACACATATTAAAAAGCAGGTGCGCTCTCTTCACGAAGCGTTGATCGACATCGCCAGTGTCATGAATCGCCGGCAGGGCGACGACATGATGATTCGCGAAGCGGGCATATCGCTCGATCGCGCGCTGTTTCCGCTGCTCGTGGGCATCGAGCGGCGTGGTCCGATCGGCGTCGTCGACCTCGCCGATCGCATGGGACGGGACTACACGACGGTCAGCCGGCAGGTCGCGAAACTGGAAAGTCTAGGCTTGATCAAGCGCCGCGCCAGCGAAGCGGATCGCCGTGTCAGTGAGGCCACGATCACCCCGAGCGGGAAAGCCATGACGGACGCGATCGACCGGGCACGCGAACGGATCGTCGCGGCGATGTTTGCGACCTGGGACGATCAGGATGTCGAGGACCTGGTGCGTTTGATGCGCAAGCTCGCGGACGCGATGATCGCGCCTGATCGTCCGACGTGAAGTCTGATCGGACGCCCGCAAGTGCAGCGTCCTGGTCAGTGCCCCAGCTGCTTCGGGTCGTAATAGAACCGTTCTTCGATCAACTGATCGCCCCGCCACGTCTGCCATGCGATCTCATCCAACGTTCGGATGATGCCTTCGGCGTTGGTGAAGCTGAAGGTCCAGCGCGTCGCGACATGGTCGCCCTCGATCAGGCTTGGCCCGATGCGGACCGCCTTGACCTCCCTGGAGGCGGACAGCACGCCGCGCTCCTTGGCTACGAGCTTGTCGCGGCCGACCGTTGGTGCTGCGTTGTTCTCGTAGGTCGCAGCCTCGGGCGTATAGAACTGCTCGATCGCGCCGATGAAATCCCCGGTCTCCAATCGCTTGGCAAAAGCTTCGACGACGTCACGGCTCGGCATGGCACACCTCACGAATAACCGACTGATAGTCGGTAAATACCGACTGGTAGTCGAAAAGTCAACTGGCTGCCTGTGCCGAATTCGATTAGACGAAGACTCATGGCGAAACAGGCGGAGCGGCGGGCAGCGACTTCGGAGGCGATCCTGACGGCGGCGCGCCGCTTGTTGGGAGCACAAGGATTTGGCGCGACGACGATGGACGAGATCGCCGAAGCCGCCGGCGTCGCCAAGGGCGCGGTCTATCATCACTTCAAGACCAAGGAGGCGGTGTTCGAAGCGGTGTTCGACCAGGTCTCGCGCGATCTGGTCGCCGAGATCGACAGCGCCGCGCGGGCCGAAAAGGACGTGCTTGCTGCGATGGTCGCCGGCACCCAGCATTATTTTGCCGCAACCGCCAAGGGCCCGACCGGTCAGATCATCCTGCGCGACGGCCCGGCCGTGCTCGGCTGGGAGCGCTGGCGCGAGATCGACGCCAAACATTTCGGCGGCAAGCTGCCGCGTGCGATTGCGGCGGCGATGGAGGCCGGGCTGATCGCACGGCAGCCGGTCGAGCCGCTGGCCCGGCTTCTGCTCGGTGCGGTGACGGAGGCCGCGGTCGCCTGCGCCGGGCGCGCGGATATCGCAAGGGCAGGGGCGGAATACGCCCGTGCGTTCAAGTCGCTGGTCGAGGCGCTGCGCGTCGCTGCATGATCGTGCTAAGTGACGAAACGGAAACGCCCACACCCAACAAAAAGAACAGTAGCGCATGAACGCAACTTCCTCCCTCACGCCCTCCGATCCTGAATTCGACTACATCATCGTCGGTGCCGGCTCCGCCGGCTGCGTTCTCGCCAACCGGCTGTCGGCGAACGGCAAGCATAGCGTTTTGCTGCTTGAAGCAGGCCCGAAGGATTCCAACATCTGGATCCACGTGCCGCTCGGCTACGGAAAGCTGTTCAAGGAAAAGACCGTCAACTGGATGTACCAGACCGAGCCGGAGCCCGAGCTGAAGGGGCGCCAGGTGTTCCAGCCGCGCGGCAAGACGCTGGGGGGATCGAGCTCGATCAACGGCCTGCTCTATGTCCGCGGCCAGCACGAGGACTATGACCGCTGGCGCCAGCGCGGCAACACCGGCTGGGGCTATGACGACGTGCTGCCCTATTTCAGGAAGGCCGAGAACCAGTCGCGTGGCGCGGATCAATATCACGGCAGCGGCGGCCCGCTGCCGGTGTCCAACATGGTCGTGACCGACCCGCTGTCGAAAGCCTTTATCGACGCCGCCGTCGAGAACGGCTTGCCCTACAATCCTGATTTCAACGGCGCCACACAGGAAGGCGTCGGCCTGTTCCAGACCACGACGCGCAACGGCCGCCGCGCCTCGACGGCGGTGGCCTATCTTGGCCCCGCCAAGACGCGCGGCAATCTCAAGATCGAAACCGGCGCGCTCGGCCAGCGCGTGCTGTTCGAGGGCCGCCGCGCGGTCGGCGTCGAATACCGTCAGGGCGCGACGGTGCGCCGCGCCCGCGCGCGCAGGGAGATCGTGCTGTCGAGCGGCGCCTACAACTCGCCGCAGCTGCTCCAGCTCTCCGGCGTCGGTCCTGCCGACCTCCTGCGCAAGCACGGCATCGACATCGTGCTGGACGCGCCGGGCGTCGGTCACGACCTCCAGGACCACATGCAGGTCCGCATCGTGATGCGCTGCTCGCAGAAGATCACGCTGAACGACACCGTCAATCACCCGCTCCGCCGCACGCTGGCCGGCGCGCGCTATGCGCTGTTCCGGAAGGGATGGCTGACGATCGCGGCCGGCACGGCGGGCGCGTTCTTCAAGACCAGTCCGCGGCTGGCCTCGCCCGACATCCAGGTCCACTTCCTGCCGTTCTCGACCGACAAGATGGGCGAGAAGCTGCATGATTTCTCCGGCTTCACGGCGTCGGTGTGCCAGCTCCGTCCCGAAAGCCGCGGGACTTTGCGCATCAGAAGCGCCGACCCGACCCTGCCGCCCGAGATCCGCATCAACTACATGTCGACAGAGACCGACCGCACCACCAATGTCGAAGCTCTGAAGATCCTGCGCAAAATATTGCATGCGCCGGCGATGAAGCCGTTCGTGGCTGGCGAGTACGACCCCGGGGCGAAGGTATCCACGGATGCCGAGCTGCTGGATTATTGCCGTGAGCGGGGCAGCACCATCTACCATCCGACCTCGACCTGTCGTATGGGCAATGATGCGCTCGCGGTGGTCGACCAGCGGCTGAAGGTGAGGGGGCTCGAAGGCCTTCGCGTGGTCGACGGCTCGATCATGCCGGACCTCGTGTCGGGGAACACCAACGCGCCGATCATCATGATCGCCGAAAAGGCTTCCGACATGATATTGGAGGATGCGCGGTGAATCCGCGCATCGAGAAGGAGCATACGGCTTGGCTACGCGACTCAAGATCGGCACACGCAAGAGCGCGATGGCGCTGGCACAGACGGAAGAGATCGCGCGCCGCCTGATCGCTGCCATGCCCGATCTCGACGTCGAGATCGTCAAGTTCGACACCACGGGCGATCTCGACCAGACCAGCAAGCTGTTGCCCCATGGCGGCAAGGGCGGTGCCTTCGTGGCGCAGATCCGCGCCGCCGTGCTGTCGGGCGAACTCCATGCGGCGATGCATTCGCTGAAGGACATGCCCGGCAACGAAGACACGCCGGGCCTCGTGATCGGTGCCACGCTGTCGCGCGATCCCGCCAATGACGCGCTGGTGCTGCGTGACGGCGTGACGGTCGAGGCGCTGCGCCAGTCGGGCGGCAAGGGCTTTAAAGTCGGCACCAACGCCGTGCGCCGTGCCGCCTATGCGCGGCGGCTATTCCCCGACGTCGAGATCATCCATTTCCGCGGCGCCGCGGACACGCGCGTGCGAAAACTCGACAATGGTGAGAAGCAGCGCCTGCCGGATGGCGGAGCGGTGGGACCTGCGGATGCGCTGATCATGGCGCGGTCGGGTCTTGACCGCGTCGGCCTTTCGCAGCGCATCGCCTACGAGTTTACCGCGGCGGAGATGCTGCCCGCGGCGGGCCAGGGCATCGTCGCGGTCGAATGTGCCGCGCAGGACTGGCAGACAAGGCAAATCCTCGCATCGATCGACGATCCCTCCGCACATGCCTCTGCCGATGCCGAGCGCGAGGTGCTGTGGGTGCTCAACGGCCACTGCAACTCGCCGATCGCGGGCTTTTCGGCGATTGCGGGCGATCAGATGTCGTTGACCGCGTCCGTGCTCGATCTCTCCGGCGACACCATCATCGAAGCTTTGCGTTCGGGCCCCGCCGATCGCCCACGCGAACTCGGCCGTGCGGTGGGTCTGGATCTGTTGGCCAAGGGCGCCGCGGAGATCATCGAGCGTAGCCGGCCGCGCTAAGCTCTTACCGAAATGCTCATGGGGGCGATGATGGTATCATGCGCCTGTTTTGCCCGACGGGTCAAACGGCCTGGTGGCGGCCGCTCGAGCCATGCCAGCCAAACTTTTTCCCAGCCTAACTTTTTCCCAGCCTAACTTTTTCAATGACTTGGCTACTGTGCATGGGGTTGTTTTCGCGTTTTTTGTTTTTCCGCTCCCCCAAGGCGCGAAATAAATCAACCCCGCACGCGCTTCAGCATCTGCTCGACATGGGCAATCGGCGTCTCCGGCTGGATGCCGTGGCCGAGATTGAAGATCAGCCGCCCTTGCGCAAAATTCGCCAGCACGTTGTCGACCGCGCGATCGAGCGCGGCGCCGCCCGTGATCAGCGCCAGCGGATCGAGATTGCCCTGCACGGCGACTTTGCTTTGCACGCGCTCGCGGATGAAGGCCGGCTCCGCGGTCCAGTCGATGCTGACGGCGTTGACACCTGTTGCCTCGACGAAACCGGGCAATTGCGCACCGGCGCCGCGCGGAAAGCCGATGATCTTCGCGTCCGGCACCTTGGCGCGCACGCCTTCGACGATGCGCCGCGTCGGCTCGACCGACCAGCGCGCGAACTCGGCGGGCGGCAGCACGCCGGCCCAGGTGTCGAAGATCTGCAAGGCGTTGGCGCCGGCCGCGAGCTGCGCCAGCAGATATTCGATCGAGTTCTCGACCAGCACGTCGATGATCTCTGCGAACGCCTCCGGATGCCGGTAGGCCATCATCCGCGCCGGCGCCTGGTCGGGCGTGCCCTGGCCGGCGACCATGTACGTCGCCACCGTCCACGGCGCGCCGCAGAAGCCGATCAGCGCGATCTTGGGATCGAGCGTACCGCGGACGATCCGCAGCGCCTCGAATACCGGCGCGAGCTTGCTGAAATCGGCGTGCTTCGCCAGTGTCGCGACCTTGGCGGGATCATCCAGCGGTTCGAGCCGTGGACCCTCGCCGATTTCGAAGCGCACGGAACGTCCGAGCGCATAGGGGATCACCAGAATGTCGGAGAAGATGATCGCCGCGTCGAAGCCGAACCTCCGGATCGGTTGCAGCGTCACTTCGGCGGCGAGTTCCGGGTTGAAGCAGAGATCGAGGAAGCCGCCGGCCTTGGCGCGCACCTCGCGATATTCCGGCAAATAACGGCCGGCCTGCCGCATCATCCAGACCGGCGGGATGACTTGCCGCTGGCCGGTGAGGACGTCGATGAAGGGTTTTGTCGCAGACTGGGGCACGAACGGTCCTGAAGATGGTTACGGCTCCTGATACACCGCCGCAGCCCCGAGCGGAACAGGGGAACCAGCGCAACTGAACCGCGTTGACCAGCCAACGGAGGAAGAGATCATGGCTGAGACATTCAACCCCGCCCCGCATGACAAGCATGCCGACGATCTGCACGAAGCGCTCGCTGCCGACCGCCACGCCAAGCTTGACGCCGGGCTGGAAGATACCTTCCCGGCCTCCGATCCCGTGAGCGCCGCCCAGCCGGCGCCCTCGAAGGCCGATGCGGACGCCGACAATCCCTCGCTCTGGAACAAGGTGAAGGCCATCTTCGCCTAGCAGCCGGGACGCCGGATTCCGACAGGTTTGCTAATGCCTTGTTAGCGATGTGCTGATGCCGGCGTCCGTACGACTACGGGAAACCGGAGACGTAACCGCATATTGCTGCAGGCGTTTCAGAGTTCGATAACAGAAACGGCAGAGTTTCCGATCATCGGAGAAATCTGCCGCATGAACGCTGTGACCCAAAGAGCCGGATGGAGCCGCCTGCCGCTGCGGGCGGCCGCGTTCGTCGCGCTGACCTGCGCGACCATCCTCGGCGTCAGTGGCTGGCGGGAATGGGCGGCGCGCGACGCGGTGCTCAAGGGCGCCGAGACCGAGATGGCGAACGTTGCGCGCTCGCTGACCCAGCATGCCGAGGACAGCCTCGATCTCCTGGATTCAGGCGTCGTCGGCGTCGTCAGCCGGCTGGAGATGGACGGCACCGAGCCGGCCACGATCGCCAAGCTCAGAACCCTGCTGGAGGCGCGCAAGAAGGCGATGGAGCGCGTCCACAGCCTCGCCATCATCGACGACCTCGGCAATTTGTTGACCTCGCCCGGCACGATCGGCTCGACGTTCAACGACGACGCGTTTTTCCGCTATCACCAGCTCTCGCCGAAACGTGAGCCCCATATCGGCCGCCCGGTGAAAAGCCTGCTGGATGGCGAGTGGGTCGTCACCCTGTCGCGGCGCTTCAACAAGCTCGACGGCAGCTTCGGCGGCGTAGTGCTCGCGACCATCAGCTCGAGTTATCTCTCGCATTTCTACGAGCAGTTCGAGATCGGCCGCAACAGCTCGGTGGCGCTGATGCACGGCGACGGCATGATCATTGCGCGCAATCCCAGCAACGACAGGTTCGTCGGCCGCAGCGTCGGCGACACCCCGCTATTCCGCGACGCCGGCCTGCAGCAGCCGAGCGCTGCCTATCATTTCAAGTCGCCGCTGGACGGCGCCGCACGCGTCAGCTTCTTCAAGCGCAGTAGCCGTTATCCGCTCGTCCTGCTCGCCACCGTCGACAAGGACGAACTGCTGGCGCCCTGGCGCGCTGCAGCGATCTCGCGCATGCTCTACGTGCTCGCGCTGGTCATGCTGATCGCAATCATCGGTGCGGTGCTGGTGCGGCAGCTGCAGCGGGGCCAGCGCATGGCCGCCGCGCTGGTCGAGAAGGAAGCGCATTTCCGGCTGCTTGCCGAAGGCTCCAGCGACATGGTGACGCGTATCGGGCTCGACGAGCGGCTGCGCTATGTCTCGCCGTCGTCGATCCGCGTCGTCGGCTGGCGCGCCAACCAACTGATTGGAACGCCCGCGCTCGCCGGCGTTCACGCGGATGATCGGCCGCAGGTCCAGGCTCTCGTCGATGCCATGAAGCGCGGCGAGAAGGAGGAGGCGCGCGTCACCTATCGCAACGCGCACCGGCTGAACGGCGAAGTCTGGCTCGAATCGACCATGCGGGCGACCCGCAAGGACAATGGCCGCGCCGACGGCGTGGTCGCGATCTCGCGCGACATCACCGAGCAGAAGAAGCTGGAGACCAGGCTGGAAACCCTCGCGATCGAGGACAGCCTCACCGGGCTTGCCAATCGCCGCCGCTTCGACGAACGGCTGAAGGAGGAGTGGGCGCGCGCTTATCGCGACCGCTCCAGCCTCTCATTGCTGATGATCGACGTCGACCACTTCAAGTCCTACAACGACGAATACGGCCATCCCGCGGGCGATGCCTGCCTGCGGCTGGTGGCGCAGATCTTCGCCGCCGAGATGCAGCATCCCGGCGATCTGGCGGCGCGCTACGGCGGCGAGGAGTTCGCCGTGCTGCTGCCGAACACCGACGCCGCGGGCTGCGCCCGGATCGGCGAGCGGATTCGACGGGCGATCCGCGATGCGGGCCTCGTCCACACCAGCAACCATGCGTCCGGCTGCGTCACCGCTTCGCTCGGCGGTGCAGCCTGCCGGCCGGCGCTGGAGCGCACGGCTGGCGTTGTCTCGCTCGTCGAGGCCGCCGACCAGGCGCTCTATGCCGCGAAGGAGGCCGGGCGCAACCGGCTGATGATGTCGGGCGAGGTGACCAACCTTCTGCGCAAGGCGTCCGGTCAGTAACACCGCTCAATTCAATAATGTGGTGGGGGCTCATTGGCTGCTCCCGGCGCATTCGCCTCGGCCTCCTGCAGCCGCTCGCCGAGCTCCGCGATCTTCCGCGTCAGCGCGTCGATCTGCCTCCACTGCGCGGTGATGGTCTGGTTCAGCGTCTCGATCGTGTCGTCCTGATAGGCGAGGCGCGTTTCCATCGTGTCGATGCGCTCGCCGAGCGTCTTGATCTCATTCGTCACGTGCCGTGTCCTTGTCCCTTTCGCGCAATCCAAGTTCGTGCAATCCAAGTTCTTGCAATCCAAGTTTTTGCGAGCCAAGTTCTCGCAAACCATGGCCGAGCGCGACGCGCTCGTCGAACACGAAGCATTCGCCGCGCCAGCGGCTCTGCGCCTCCGGCACCTCTTCCAGATATTTGAGAATGCCGCCCTTGAGGTGATTGACCTCGGCAAAGCCGCGCGCGAGCAGATGCGCGCTCGCCTTCTCGCAGCGGATTCCGCCGGTGCAGAACATCGCGATCCTGCGGTGTTTGGCGGGATCGAGCTGCTCGGCTGCAAATTCCCTGAACTGGCCGAAGCTCTTGATGCCGGGATCGATCGCGCCGTCGAACGTCCCCATCGCCACCTCGAAGGCGTTTCTGGTGTCGAGCACCAGCGTGTCGGGCGCCGTGATCAGTGCGTTCCATTCGCTCGCCTCGACATAGGTGCCGACTTGGCGCGTCGGATCGGCGGCCTGATCGCCGAGCGTGACGATCTCTTTCTTGAGCCGCACCTTGAGCCGGCCGAATGGCATCGCCTCGGCGGTCGAGAATTTCAGTTCGAGATTGTTTAGCCTGCCGTCGAACATGTCGCTGTGCGCGAACTCATGGGCGAGAGCGTCGATCGCCTCGGCCGTGCCGGCGACTGTGCCGTTGATGCCCTCCTGCGCCAGCAGCACGCTACCCTTTAACGCCAGGCCTGCACAGAATGCGCGCAACGGCTCGCGCAGCTCGCGGTAATCGGGCAGGGCGGCGAATTGGTAGAAGGCGGCGACCTTGTAAATCATGGTGTCCGTTTAGCAGGCGGCCCGCGCCCGGAAAACCCGCAACGCGCAGCTCTATTCCCAGCGGGTAGCAGCCATTTCCCTGGTATGCCAGCATTGCCCCGGCGGGCCGGAATGTGTCATGTAAGCCCGGTTTTTCCGACCCCGGCGCACCATCCGCGCGAGACGCCCAACGAGAGCAAGGATTCGATGAGAAACTTCCATTTCCCCGGCAGGTCCACGGTCCACGCCACCAACGCAATGGTGGCGACCTCGCATCCGCAGGCGTCGCTCGCCGCGATCGAGGTGCTGCGCGAGGGTGGCACGGCGGTGGACGCGGCGGTGGCGGGCTCGGCGCTGCTCGGCGTGATCGAGCCGCAATCGACCGGCATCGGCGGCGACTGCTTTGCGCTGATCCAGCCGCGCGGCGAAGGCAAGATCATCGCCTATAACGGCTCCGGCCGCGCCCCCAAGGCGGCGAACGCCGATTGGTATATCGAGCGCAAGATCAACTCCGTGCCGCTGACTTCGGCGCATGCGGTCTCGGTCCCCGGCGTGATCGACGCCTTTGCGACTGTTTTGCGCGATCACGGCAAGTTCGGCTTCGACCGGCTGCTCCAGCCCGCGATCAAGGCGGCCGAAGAAGGCTACGTCGTCGCCCCTCGCATCGCCTTCGACTGGAAGAACCAGTTCGAGAAGCTGAAGCGCGGCACCAACACCGAGCGCTATCTGCTGCCGCACGGCAAGCCGCCGGTGGCCGGCGATGTCATCCGCCAGGCGGAGCTCGGCAAGACGCTGCGGGCGATCGCCAGGGACGGTCGCGACGCCTTCTACAATGGCCCGATCGCGGAAGACATGGTGGAGACCCTGCGCGGAATCGGCGGCCTGCACACGCTCGACGATTTCGCCGCGCACGCCACCGAGACGACGACGCCGATCGGCACGATGTACAAGGGCTACGACGTCTGGCAGTGCCCGCCGAACGGACCTGGCCTCACCATGCTGCTGATGTTGAACATCCTGTCGCGGTTCGACCTGACAAAATACGCGCCGCTCAGCATCGAGCGTTTCCATCTCGAAGCCGAGGCCGCGCGCATCGCCTACATGCATCGCGAGCTGCATGTCTCCGATCCCGAGCATATGCAGATCGAGGTCGCCAAAATCCTCGCCAAGGAATTCTGCAACGAGCACATCGACAAGATCCGCATGGACGGTATGCTCGACCTGCCGAACGTCGCGCCGCCGATGAATCCCTCGACCATCTACATCACGGTCGTGGACAAGGACCGCAACGTCTGCTCGTTCATCAACTCGATCGCGCATTCATTCGGCTCGGCGATCGTCTCGAACAAGACCGGCGTCCTGCTCCAGAACCGCGCCGGCGGCTTCCGTATCCAGCCCGGTCACCCGAATTGCATCGCCGGCGGCAAGCGTCCGCTGCACACGATCATGCCGAGTCTGCTCACCAAGGACGGCCGGTCCGTGATGCCGTTCGCGGTGATGGGCGGACAGTATCAGCCGGTTGGCCAGACCCATGTGGTGACCAACATTCTCGACTATGGCTGCGACGTACAGGAGGCGATCGATATGCCGCGCGGCCTGCATTACGAGGGCCAGTACCAGCTCGAGGACAGCATGCCGGCCGATATCGTCGAAGGCCTGAAGAAGCTCGGCCACAAGACTACCAGCGTGGTCGGTCCGCTCGGCGGCGCCCAGGCGATCTGGATCGATTGGGAGAAGGGCACACTCACCGGTGGTTCCGATCCGCGCAAGGATGGTTGCGCCCTCGGCTATTGACCACCGCGCACGGGGTTCCCTGCGCACGATCAGGAAAAGTTGACGAAGGGCGACGCGGCATTTGCTGCATCGCCCTTTCTCGTTCGGAACGGAGCTCATTGCTTCAGGTTAAGGGGCGATGAGCGGTGCAGGTGTGCGCTGCTTTTGCTCGAAGCGGCGGAGGCCCTCCATGTCCGAAAAACCAGGTTCCGGACGATCCGGATTCGATCGGCGCGCCTTCATAGCGGGCGCTGCCGGCAGTGCGCTGGTCCCTATGACGGCGCGCGCGGCCACGCAGGATGCGAGCGTGTCAGCCGCGCAGGATCCGGCGCTTCCGGTTGATGTCACGCTGCGGGTCAACGGCAAGGACAAGCGCCTGCACATTGACGCCCGCACCACGGTGCTCGATGCGCTGCGTGAACATCTCAAGCTCACCGGCAGCAAGAAGGGCTGCGACCACGGCCAGTGCGGCGCCTGCACGGTGCTGATCGACGATCGGCGCGTGGTATCGTGCCTGACGCTCGCGCTCGCAGCCGAGGGGCAGGAGATCACGACGATCGAGGGCCTTGCCACCGACGATCATTTGCATCCGATGCAGCAGGCCTTTGTCGACAACGACGCCTTTCAATGCGGCTATTGCACGCCGGGCCAGATCATGTCCGCCGTGGCCTGCGTCAAGGAGGGGCATGCGGGCAGCGAGGCCGACATCCGCGAATATATGAGCGGCAACATCTGCCGCTGCGCCGCCTATCCCAACATCGTCGCCGCCGTGAAGCAGGCCGCGCCCGAGATCATGAAAGGCTAGGCGCATGCGACCGTTTTCGTATCAGAGAGCAACAGATCCTGACTTGGCCGTGCAGGCGCTCAGCGCTGCCGCGGCTGCCAACAATCCGTTGACGCAGGCCGCGGCACAGCCGCTCGCCGGCGGCACCACGCTGATCGACCTGATGAAGCTGGACGTGATGCGTCCCGCCGCGCTCGTCGATATCAATCCGCTTGCGCGCGGCTGGTCCGCGATCGAATCCAAAGGCGACGGCTTGCGGCTCGGCGCGCTTGCGAAGATGTCCGATGTGGCCGCGCATGCTGAGATCCAGAGCGACTATCCTGTGATCGCGAATTCCCTGAATCTCGCCGCCAGCGCCCAGCTGCGCAACATGGCGACGCTCGGCGGCAACGTGATGCAGCGAACGCGTTGCAGCTACTTCCGCGATGTCTCCTATGAGAATTGCAACAAGCGCAATCCTGGCTCGGGCTGTGCCGCCATGGATGGCGTCAATCGCATGCATGCGGTGCTCGGCACGTCCGATCAGTGTATCGCGACCTATCCCGGCGATTTTGCCCAGGCGCTGATCGCGCTGGACGCAATGGTCGAGATCACCGGCAGGTCCGGCACGCGCAACGTGCCGTTCGCAGATCTGCACAAGGCACCCGGCAGCACGCCCGACATCGAGACCACACTTCAGCCCGGTGAGTTGATCTCGGCATTCTCCGTTCCCGGCCGCTGGCCGCGCTCGGTCTATCTCAAGGCGCGCGACCGTCAGTCCTATGAGTTCGCGTTGTCGTCGGCTGCCGTCGCGCTCGACGTGCAGGATGGCACGATCAGGGACGCACGCGTCGCGCTGGGCGGCGTCGCCACCGTGCCGTGGCGGGCGCGCGAGGCGGAGGCGCTGCTGAAGGGACAGAAATTCGACGACGATCTGGCGCAGCGTGTTGCCGCTGCCGCTTTCGCGGACGCGCGGGGACGCCAGCACAACAGCTTCAAGATCGCGCTCGGCAAGCGCGTGGTGGCGCGCGCGCTCCAGCAGGCCGTAACGATGGAGGTCCGATCATGACCGCTGCAGCTCCCGAGCCGAAGGCAAACATGGGCCAGCCGGTGCCGCGCTATGACGCCGCCGCAAAGGTCACGGGCCGGGCGACATATGCGTCCGATATGCCGCTCGACAATCCCGCTTACGCATTCCTGGTCACCAGTGCCATCGCCAAGGGCCGCATCGACAGCTTCGATCTCGACGATGCCAGAGGTGTCCGCGGCGTGATCGACATCGTCACGCACGAGAACGCCCCGAAGCTGAAGGAGTCGAAGCTGTTCAGCAATGGCGGCTATGCCGGCACCACGATCCAGCCGCTGAAATCGGCCGACATCGCCCATGACGGCGAGATCATCGCGGTCGTCATCGCCGAGAACTACGAGGCCGCGCGCGAGGCCGCCAATCGCGTCAAGGTCAGCTACACGGCCGTAGCGCCGAGTGCGAGCTTCGACTCGCCAGGAACGACCACGGCTGCGGCGAAAGGGCAAAACTCGCAGTTCAAGGAAGACCCGGAGGTCGGCGATTTCGCCAAGGCGTTCGACCAGGCTGAGGTCAAGCTCACCGCCTCCTATGACACGCCGACCCAGCACCACAACCCGATGGAGCTGTTTACGACGAGCTGCGCCTGGATGGGCGATAACCTCGTCATCTATGAGGGCAGCCAGCATGTCTATGGCCTGAAGAACGGCGTCGCCGAGCAGCTCGGCATCGACGCCGACAAGGTCCGTGTCGTCAATCCCTATGTCGGCGGCGGCTTTGGTTCGCGCGGCTCGATGACGCCGCGAACCGCCATTATCGCCGGCATCGCCAAACGCCTGAACCGGCCGATCAAGCTGGTGCCGACCCGCGACCAGGGTTTCACCATCGCGACTTACCGCGCCGAGACGCGCCATGAGATCAGGCTTGGTGCTGGCCGGGACGGCAAGCTGGCGGCTTTGAGGCACGAGGGCTCCGAGGTTTCGTCGCGTCCGGATGCCTATTGCGTCGGCGGCACCAAGACGACGACGCGGCTCTATGCCTGCCCGAACGTCAGCAGTCTGGTGTCGATTGTGCGCGCCGACCGCAACACGCCGGGCTTCATGCGCTCACCGCCGGAGGTGCCATATCTCTTCGCGCTGGAGAGCGCGATGGACGAGCTCGCGGTGAAGCTGAACATGGACCCGGTCGAGCTCCGCCGCATCAACGACACCACCGTTGAGCCGATCGGCGGCAAGCCCTATACGTTCCGGTCATTGATGGCGTGCTTCGATGAGGCCGCCAAGGCGTTCGGCTGGTCGCAGCGTTCGCCGCAGCCGAAATCGATGTCGGACGGCGACTGGCTGGTTGGCTATGGCTGTGCCGCCACCTGCTATCCGACGCAGATGGCGCCGTCTGCCGCGCGCGTCCGCCTCCAGCGCGACGGCCGTACCCGGGTCGAGATCGCCGGTCACGAGATCGGTACCGGTGCATACACCGTCATCGCCCAGACCGCGTCCGAGCGGCTCGGCGTGCCCCTGGAAAAGGTCGCGGTCTTCGTGGGTGACAGCGACCTGCCACCGGCGCCGGTTGCCGGCGGTTCGAACTCGACCGCCAGCACCTGCTCGGCAGTGATGATGGTGTGCGATCAAATCCGCCAAAGGCTGTTCAAGGCCGTGATGCCGGGCGACAGCCTCGCCGACAAGGCCAAGGAGACTGTCGGCATCAGCCAGACGCCAAGCACGCAGGCGGCGAAGAGCGATCGTCCGCTCGATCTGGACAAGGCCTTCGACGCGCTCGGTGTCGGCGTCGTCGAGGAATACGGCGAGTGGAAGCCGGAAGGCGCGCCGCTGGACTCCTTCACGGCCATGCACAGCGGGCACGCGCGCCTCGTCGGTGGTCACTCGATGAAGGACAAGATTGCCTATGCCTTCGGTGCCGAGTTCGTCGAGGTCCGCGTCAACCGCTTTACCCATGAAATCCGTGCACCGCGGCTGGTGGGAGCCTTCGCGGCGGGCCGTATCATGAATCCGCGCACGGCGCGCAGCCAGCTCATGGGCGGCCTGATCTGGGGCATGTCCTCAGCGTTGCTCGAGGCCACCGAGATCGACGAGCGCAATGCGCGCTACGTCAACGACAATCTTGCCGACTATCTCGTGCCTGTGAATGCCGACGTGCCCGGTGTCGAGGTGATACTGCTCTCCGAGCAGGACGATCACATCAACCCGGCAGGCGTGAAGGGCCTCGGCGAGCTTGCCAATGTCGGCACCAATGCGGCGATCTGCAATGCGATCTACCACGCCACGGGCCAGCGTATCCGCAAGCTACCCGTGCGGCTGGAAAATATCGAGGTCTGAGGGGTGGAAACCGCATGCTCGTTGCGCTAGACACCTTCCGCCTCAAACGGAAGGTGTCTTATGCAGCGTTTACAGCGCGTGCTCCTCGCCATCATGTCGGCACTTGCGATCACCTTGATCGGCAGTGTGTCGACGTTCGTTTCCACAACGGCCTCGGCCCAGACCGCAGGAAAGACCATGACCACAGCTTCAGGATTGCAGATCACCGATAGCGTCGTCGGCACCGGCGCTTCGCCGAAGCCCGGACAGATTTGCGTGATGCACTATACCGGCTGGCTTTACGAGAACGGCCAGAAGGGCAAGAAATTCGACTCGTCGGTCGATCGCAACGAGCCGTTCGAATTCCCGATCGGCAAGGGCCGCGTCATCGGCGGCTGGGAGGAGGGCGTTGCCTCCATGAAGGTCGGCGGCAAGCGTACGCTGATCATTCCGCCGCAGCTCGGGTATGGCGCCCGCGGCGCAGGCGGCGCGATCCCGCCGAACGCAACGCTGATGTTCGACGTGGAATTGCTCGGGGTGAAGTAAGCCCGCAAACAAAAGACCGGCCTCTCGGCCGGTCTTTCGCTTTCAGCCTTGTTTGTCTCAATGCTGGACGTGTTATTCCGTTCCGCGCTTGGCCGCAGCCGCTGCGCGATCGACCGCGTCTTTCGCGACGTCCTTGGCGTCACCCATGGCCCGCTGGCCCTTGCCCTTCACTTCCTGGACTGCGCCTTCGCCCTTCATGCGGTCGGACCCGGTGGCTTCGCCGATGCCCTGCTTGGCCTTGCCCATTGCCTCGTTGGCGGTGCCCTTGATCTTGTCGGTCGTGCTACCCATGAAACTCTCCTTGCGGTTTGCTCACTGAGACAACGCCCGATGGCTATGAGGGTTCCGATTTTGGTATGGCTTGCGGACGCGGCTTTGGGTTAGTTTGCCGCGCACGGAACCAACAGAAAGCAAGTCCCATGACCGGCCATGACCATTCGCATTCCCACCATGACCACGATCATGACGATCGCTGGAAACATGACGGCGTGCGCGTCATTCCCGGCAACCAGTTCGATACCAACGTCCCGTCGACGGCGGGCATGGACCGCGCGGCCGCGATCAATTTCGCGCGCGTCGGTGCGCAGAAATTGTGGGCGGGCACGGTCAGCATCAAGCCCGACGCCAAGACCGGCGCGCATCACCACGGCCATCTCGAAAGCGTCATCTACGTGGTGAAGGGCAAGGCGCGGATGCGCTGGGGCGAGAGCCTGCAATTCACCGCGGAGGCCGGCCCCGGCGACTTCATTTTCGTCCCGCCCTACGTGCCGCATCAGGAGATCAATGCCAGCCGCGACGAAGTGCTGGAATGCGTGCTGGTGCGCAGTGACGGCGAGGCGGTCGCGATCAACCTCGACATCGAGCCGGTCGAGAAGCCCGAGACCGTGCTGTGGGTCGATCCCATTCACCGCGATCCGAACGAGAAGAAGTAAGGCTGCCCAAAACCGCGCGGGGGCGATGCGACAGAACCCCGCAGGTTAGGGAGCGAAAAATATCCGGAAGCGATGTCGGGTGGCTGCCCAGCCATCCGTCCTTGGGTAGAACCCCGCCCAAGGAGCTTTCAATGCCCAGAATGATTTTCGTCAATCTTCCGGTGACCGACCTCAAGCGCGCCACCGCGTTTTACGAGGCGGTCGGCGCGGTCAGGAACCCGCAATTCAGCGACGAAACGGCGAGCTGCATGGTCTTTTCCGAAACCATCTTCGCCATGCTGCTGACCCACGACAAATTCCGCCAGTTCACACCGAAGCCGATCTCGGATGCCAAGACCTCGAACCAGGCGCTGTTCTGCCTGTCCGCGGACAGCCGCAACGAGGTCGACGATATCGTCGGCAGGGCCGCGGCGGCGGGCGGGGCGGCCGATCCCGGCCCGAAGGACGAATACAGTTTCATGTACGGCCGCAGCTTCGAGGATCCGGATGGCCACATGTGGGGTGTGAACTGGATGGACATGGCAGCCTTTGCCGCGCAGTCCGACATGTCGAACGCCTGATCCAAGCCACGACACCAACAATCTGAAGAGGAGCATTCAAGATGTCAAAGGTCGTTCCCTGCATGTGGTTCAACGGCGATGCCGAGGAAGCCGCGAAATTCTACGTCTCGCTCGTTCCGAATTCGGAGATCACGCACGTTCAGCGCAACGTTTCGGACAACCCCTCCGGCAAGGAAGGCTCCGTGCTCGTGGTCGAGTTCACGGTCGCCGGACAGCCTCTGGTCGCGCTCAACGGCGGCATGAAGATGGAATACACCCACGCGCTCTCGCTCATGGTCCATTGCGACGATCAGGCCCAGGTCGACAGCGTCTGGAATGCCTTCCTGGCCCATGGCGGCAAGGAAGAGCAATGCGGCTGGCTGCATGACCGCTACGGCGTGTCCTGGCAGGTGGTGCCGAAGGTGATGTTCGAGTTCCTCTCGAGCCCCGACAAGGCCGCCGCCGCACGCGCCATGCAGGCCATGATGAAGATGGTCAAGTTGGATGAGGACGTGCTGCGCCGCGCGTTCGAGGGCAAGTCGGCGGCGTGAGGCGGTGAGCTCGCACCACACACTCCCTGTCATCGCCCGGCCTCGACCGGGCGATCAAGTCCCAGAGACAGCGCCGTGATACGGAGAAGCTGGCGTATTGGATGCCCGCCTGTGGGGGCATGACAGCGGAGTGGGTGGCTCCCGCCTTTCTCTAATAATTGATCCGCAGCCCCACGCCGCCATGGATGGTGTTGCCCACCGGCTGCGGACCCAGCGTGCCGTTGGCGAACAGGTCCACGATCCAGCCCTTTTGCACGCGGAAGCCGAGCCGGCCGCCATATTCGAACCAGCCCTGGTTGCCCATGGTCGGCACCACCGTGCCGTCGCCGGTCACGGTGGCGACAATGCCGCTATGGCTGGCGAACGACTGTACCCAGCCGCCATTGATGTTGGCCTCGATATTGCTGCCGTAGAGATGTGTCCACTGGCCGCCGATCTTGACCAGGTTGGTGCGGTCGGTGCCGGTCGCGATGCTGGCGTCGAACGGATTGAACGCCACCGCGCTGTCGGTATAGCCCGAGACGCGCTGCCAGAGTTGCCAGACCTCGATCGAGGCGGCGACCTCGTCGCGTGGCGACACACGGCTGATCCAGCCGGCGCGGCCGTAGACGGCGTAGTTCGAGGCGTTGGTCGAACTCGTGACGCTCACCGGGCCGAGGTTGGTGTTGTAGCTGCGGGTGTAGCGCGCCTTCTCCCACGGCGTCAGGATCGTGCCGATGTCGAAGAACGGGCGCGACGAGCCCCAGTCGGTGAAGTCATAGCGCAGCGCGAAAGCGCCGATCGGCGCGCTGGTGATGTTGTAGCCGCCCTCGCTGTACTGCGTGTAGGCGATGCCGGCGAGCAGTGACAGATTGTTGGTCAGCTCCTTGCGGCCGTGGATGCCCGCCGAGAATGAGCCCGCGGAGCCGAACGCGCTGATGCAGTTGCTGCAATTGACCTGCTCGTTGACGCCGAGCAGCACCGTGCCGAGCACCCGGTTGGTGATCATCTGGTTGAAGCGCTGATTGGCAAGGCCGCCGACCGAGTTGCCGCTGGAATCCGCGCCGGTCGGCGTCGGCGTCGGCGTCGGGCTAGGCGAGGAGGACGGATAAGGGCTCGGCGACGATGACGGGTAGGGGCTGGGCGAGGGCGTTGGCGAGGGGCTGTAGGTCGGTGTCGGCGAGGGTGAATAGCTCGGCGCCGGGATGGGCGTCGGCCCTCCGCACTCGGACACGCAATTCGTGGCGGCCACCGCCGGAGGGGCATCGACCGCGACAAACGCAAACGCGGCGGTCAGTACGCTCGCCAGGATGAAGCGCCTGACGTTGAATACCTCCATCGTCAGCGCCCGCACAGCATGCCGTCATCGTGGACGGCGGGCGTGATGGTCGGCGACGCCTCCGCATATTGGTTGACTGCGCACAGCCCGGCGCTCGCGGCGCAGGTCGCGGCAAAGGTCCAGGGCGGCGTATTGGTCTTACTGATAGAGACCTTGCCGCCGGTCGAGGTGATGATTGCGGTGTCGCCGGGCTGCGTGAGCTGCACGCACTGCAAGCTCGTCGTGCATACGCTGGCGGCGCCGTCCTGCAGCACGACGACCGAGCGGCCGCGCTGGGACAGGATATCGAGCGTGGTGCCGCGCACGCCGATGGTCGCGAGCGGCGTCGTGATCTTGTAGGCTGTCTTCGCGGAATGTCCCGTAACGAAACGGAATGCGCCGGTGGTCATGCGGATCGCGACGTCGCGATAGCTGTGCTCGTCGTTGAAGACGGTGCGGTCGAGCTTGAGCGTCGCGCTCGGGCCGAGTGACAGATTGGTGCTGTCGGCCATCACGAAGCGCGCCGCGCTGTCGGCGCCGGTGCGCACGGTCTCGTCGCGCAGCATGCCATCACCGACACTGATCGGCGTCGTGGTCGCGGCCACGCGCACGACCTCGTTCTGGATCACGACGGCTTCACCGACGCGCGTCTGCGCTTGCGCGCAAGGCGCTGCGCACAAGGCGGCCGACAACAGCGTGGAGAAAAGCCAGAAGCGCAAATTCATTTCGCAATCGATCGATTTGTCCCTGATCGTACCGGATCGCGCGCGCTTGCGATGTGGCGAAATTATCACAAGCGGCGCGGGACCTGCGTTATGCTTAGTGACAGTTGCGGCAGAATGCGTTCAATGAAAAGCGCGATCTTTGTTTTTGTCCGCGGTGACGCAAATTTGCCACGCAAAACTTCCCCACAAATGCCGCTCGACTTGCCCGCAGTTCCGAAGGTGTCGCGGAGCGCAGTGATTGCTGTCGTGATTTTCCTGGTCGCGCATCTCGCGCTGCTGATCGGCCTCACGACGCCGGAGAAGTTCGTCTTCGACGAGGTGCACTACGTGCCGGCTGCGCGGCAGATGCTGGCACCGGCGATGTCGCAACCGATGCTCAATCCGATGCATCCGCCGCTGGCCAAGGAGCTGATCGCGGTCTCGATCGCGGGCTTCGGCGACAACGCGCTGGGCTGGCGCTATCCCGCGACATTGTTCGGGGCGCTCGCGATCGTCGCGACCTATCTGTGCGGCCTCGCGCTGTTCGCCGCGCAAGGACCTGCGATCGCCGCCGCGCTGATCGCCGGCTGCAACCAGATGCTGTACGTGCAGGCGCGCATCGCGATGCTCGACATTTTTGCGCTGAGCTTCGGCCTGCTTGCGATGGCCGCCTTCATGCACGGTTTTCGAAGGGATCGCCCGCATGCGTTGTTCGCGCTCGCGGGCAGCCTGTTCGGCTGTGCTGCGGCCTGCAAATGGAGCGGCCTGTTTCCGCTCGGAATCTGCATCGTCATCGTCGCGGCGATCCGCCTGATGCAGGGCTGGCGCACGCTGTTTGCCGACGCGAAGCCGAGTGACTGGTATCGGCCCGATCTGTGGCCCGATTTTCGGATGCAGCATGCCGCGCTGTGCTTTGCCGTGCTGCCGGCGCTGACGTATCTCGCCGCGTTCGTTCCGCTCTATGGATTGTCGCTATCGGATCTGATCGAGGCGCAGCGCCGGATCTTCGCCGACAACACCACGACGGCGATCGCCGGCCACACCTATATGAGCGCGTGGCCATCCTGGCCGTTGCTCGCGCGACCGGTATGGTTCCTGTTCGACAAGACCACGGAGGACAACGTCTCCGCAATCGTCTTCCTCGGAAATCCGCTGGTGCTGTGGCCCGCGTTGCTCGCGCTCGCGGTCGTGCTGCGCGATTTCGTCGTCGCGCGTCGCTGGGATGCGTTCCTGATTGCGGCCTTCTACTTCGGGTCCTGGCTCGCCTGGGCGTTGCTGCCGCGCACGCTCGGCTTCATCTACTATTATCTGCCGGCTGCGACCGTGGCGTCGCTCGCGTTGGTCTACGTGCTGCGCCGGGACGGTCTGCCCCGCTGGATGCTGTGGGCCTATGTCGGCATCGCAGCGATCGGTTTTGCGGTCATGCTGCCGATCTCCGCGGCGTTTGTCGGCGCGTCGATGCAAACCTTCGGCCGGCTGATGCTGTTCCAGAGCTGGATATGACATCGCCGCCTGCCGGGGGAACGGCAGGCGGCGTCTTCATTGGCGATGACCGGGGAATTACTTCGACGCGGTCTTGGTATCCATGTTCACGACCTGGACGCGGCGGTTGATCGGGTCGGCGCCGTTGGCGGTATCCTTCAGCTTGGTCTTGCCGTAGCCGACGGTGACGAGATCGGTGCCGGTGAGGCCGTAGTTCTGCACCAGGTACTTCTTGATGGTGTCGGCGCGACGTTCGGAGAGACCCTGATTGTATTCTTCGCCGCCGACCGCATCGGTGTGGCCGGCGACCACGAAGGTCGAGCCCTTGAGCGACGGATCGGACAGGGCCTTGCCGAGCGCCTGCACCGACGACACCGAGGTCTTGGCGATGTTGGCCGAGTTGTAGTCGAACTGGATTTCCAGATCGATGTTCGGCTTGGTCGCCGCGAGCTCGGCGATCTGGTCGCGCTCGCCGGTCGAGAGCGACCGGGTCGAGCGGTTGCGCACCGTATTCAGGAAGGTCGATTCCTTGGCCTGCACCGCCGGATCGGCCTGCGGACCGGCGGAGAGGCCGCGGGTCGCCGGCTTCGGCTTCAGTGCATCCAGGATCTGGCCTGTGGAGACGTTGTTGTCGCCGGCCAGGGCGAGGCCCGCTGTCATCGACAGCGCTGCCGAGAGAGCAATCGCCTTCAGTCCAAAAAAATTAACAAAACGGGTCATTGTCGTATCCTCGCTGTTACGCCTGATGGCGATTTGATGCTGCGAGCATAGGGAAGGTTCAAAGCACCTAATGTGATCTTGGTCACTGTGGCTATAGCCGCTCCCGGAGTGATCCTGACGCATTTTGCGGCGTGGACATCGATCGTCGCAAAGCCGTCGCGGCGTGGTCAGCTCGCGGACAAGATGTCGGCCAGATGCGCGCCTAGCCCCTTCAACCGACAATCACGAGCGAGGGGAGCCGAGTTCCATCCAGTGCCGAGGCCAAGTGACTACCAGCCCTATCGCAGTGGCCCGACGGAACGGACAGTGCCGCTGAGCTCAATGCCCGTCTATATCGGCGCGGCCATGATCGCGGTGGCGATCCTTCTATCGACGCTGATCACAGGGATGACCGCCCGCTATGTCGGGCTTGAAGGGTCGACCGACGAGAACATGTGGCTGGTCGATCGTCTCACCGGCAGTGTCTATCGCTGCCAGGCGGAGGGGCGCGGCAGAGCCGCGTGCGAGCCGGACGTCGCCACGGGTAGCGTCGGCGATCGGTCCAAAGCCCCGAAAGATGACCGCTGAGCCTCCACCTTCGCACCGCCGACACGCCGGCCAAGGTGGCGGCCAACAAGGAAATGGCCATGGCTAACACCGACATGAGCAATGGCAAGATGAAGAGCGCCTGCATGCACTACATGAAGTCGCAGAAGGCGATGACGATGAAATAGGCGCGAGGCGCGCCCATCGACCGCGCCGTCAGCAGTTGGCAGCGCGTTTTTTCTTTGGCCGATGCTTTGCCGTCTCCTTTCTCCCGGCGCGAATTCCGCTACATTCCTTCCCGCAATGTCCCGCGCGCCCAAACCGATTCCACTCACCACGACACAGGCCCGGCAGATCTGGCTTCATGCCCAGCGGCTGGATGAGCGCGCGCCGTTCGGAGGCGGGGCGCAGGCCGTCGCCGACGCGGTCGCCCATCTCGGCTATGTACAGATCGACACCATCAACGTGATCGAGCGCTGCCATCACCACATCCTGTTCAGCCGCATCCCGTCCTACCGCCGTGCCGATCTGCGCCACGCCCAGAGCGTGGACAGAAGCGTCTTTGAATATTGGACGCATGCGCTCTCTTACGTGCCGGCTGGCGACTTCCGCTTCTTCCTGCCGGCCATGCGCGAGCACCGCCGCGAGGGGCACAAATGGTTCGCCTCGGTGATGCCTGCCGACACGCGCAAGGTGATGCGGCTGGTGCGCGCCGGCCCGCTGACGATCCGCGACATCGAGGACGACGTGCTCACCGAGAAGGAGCATCTCTGGCAGAGCCGAAAACCCTCGAAGCGGGCGTTGCAGCTCGCCTTCTATACGGGGGCCGTGACCATCAGCGAGCGCCAGGGCATGCTCAAGACCTATGAGCTGATGACGCGCCATTTCGGCTGGGACAAGCTGCCGAAGCCGGCCTCGACCAAGGACATCACGGCCTATCTGCTCGACCGCGCGCTACGGTCGCAGGGCGTGGTGAGCCTCGATTCGATCTGCCATCTCGACGCGCCGCGCAAGGCGGCGGTGGCGGGCCTGATCGCCTCGCGCGCCCGCCGTGGCGAACTCGTGCCCGTGACGATCGACGGTGCCGGCAAGCAGGAGCACTGGGCACAGCCGGCAGCGCTCGAGCCGGGCGAGCGCGCGTCCTCCGATCTCGTCCACATCCTCTCGCCGTTCGATCCGCTGATCATCCAGCGCAAGCGCACCAATCTCTTCTTCGGCTACAACCATCTGTTCGAGGCCTATGTGCCCAAGGCGAAACGCAAGCTCGGCTATTTCGCGCTCCCCGTGCTGGTCGGCGACGAAATCGTCGCCGCGCTCGATCTGAAGACCGACCGGCAGGCGAAGAAGCTGCTGATGCAGAAATGGACCTGGGTCGGGCAGGGCAAGAAGACGGCGGCGCGCAAGGAGCTGAAGCAGAAGATCGAGGAGGAGCTCGATCGGTTCGAGAAATTTCAGCTGGCGGAGTGAGGATGTCGTCGTAAGCCGGATTGGCGCAGCGTAATCCACCACTGTCTATTTCCGCGCAAGCGAAGGTGGTGGGTTACGCCTTCGGCTGACCCACCCTACGCATCGCGACGAATCGATCAATCCAAACGCCGAACGCAATCCCGACAGCATACGCCAGCAAATTCCGCAGCGAGAAGATGCGCCCCAAGAGCAGCGCCCCGGCTGTGGTCAGCCTGAACGCATCGAGCCACGGCGTATGCACCTGCCGGGAAAGCTCGACGACGACCGCGATCACCATCGCGATGGCCGAGATCTGCGCTCGTGGCAGCCGCGGCAGCAAAACGCCGGCCAGCAGAAACACCATCGTTGCCCACAGCAGCGAGCCGCCGTACTTCACCACGAAGGCGGGCAGGCCGAGCGGAAAACCGTACCAGCGCAGGGACAGCCCGCAGACGATCACCGCCAGCGCCAGCCCGGCGCGGATCAGGGATGTCCGTAACGGCGCAACAGGTTTATCCGGCTGCGCCCCTTGCATTGCTCGCTCCATTGACTCTTGGCCGATCATGCTCAAAACCGCTCTCAGCCAATAAAAGCAACAACCCCGGGGGGGAAGCCTTGAGCCAGACCACGACCTATGCCCGTCCAACCGGCGGCGCCAAGAGCGAAATCGAGGCCTCGACGATTCGCGCTATCTCCTGGCGCCTGATTCCGTTCCTGGTGCTGGCCTACTTCTTCTCCTATCTCGATCGCGTCAATCTCGGCTTCGCTGCGCTGACCATGAATGCCGAGCTGAAGTTCACGCCGCTGATCTTCTCCTGGGGCGCCGGCATCTTCTTCATCGGCTATTTCATCTTCGAGGTGCCGAGCAATCTGGCGCTGGAGAAATTCGGCGCCAGCCGCTGGATCGCCCGCATCATGGTGACCTGGGGCATCATCTCGGGGCTGATGGCGCTCACGAGCGGTGTCACGAGCTTCTACGTGCTGCGCTTCCTGCTCGGCGTCGCCGAAGCCGGCTTCTTCCCCGGCATCATCCTCTATCTCACCTATTGGTATCCGGCCGAATATCGCGCCCGCTTTCTCGCGGCCTTCGCCATCGCCGTTCCGGTCTCGACCGTGATCGGTGCGCCGGTCTCGGGCCTGCTGCTCGGACTTGACGGTGCGATGGGGCTGAAGGGCTGGCAGTGGCTGTTCATCATCGAGGGCATTCCTTCCGTGCTGCTCGGCATCGTCACCTGGTTCTATCTCACCGACAGGCCGGAAAAGGCGGACTGGCTCTCTGCCGAGCAGAAGACCTGGCTCAAGTCCAGGCTCGATTCGGAAGTCGCGGCCAAGCAGGCGGTGAAGCATCTGTCGCTCGGAGAGGCCTTGTCGTCGCCGAAGGTGATCGCGCTCAGCCTGGTCTATTTCGGCTTCGTCGGCGCGCTCTACGGCATGCAGTTCTGGCTGCCGCAGATCGTCAAGGCGTTCGGCCTCACCAATGCGCAGACCGGCTTCGTCACCGCGATCCCATATCTGTTCGGCACCATCGCGATGATCCTGTGGGCGCGGCACTCGGACGCCACACGCGAGCGCGTGATGCATGTCGGCGCGCCGCTGCTGCTTACCGCCGCTGCACTTGCCGTCTCCTCCTATCTCACCGATCCCACCATGACGATGGTGGTGCTGACTGTCGCCGCGATCGGGGTGTTCTGCTGCTTCGGCGTGTTCTGGACCCTGCCGACCGCCTGGCTCTCCGGCACGGCGGCGGCCGGCGGCATCGCCCTGATCAACTCGATCGGCAATCTCGCCGGCTTCGGCGGTCCCTACCTGATCGGCTGGGTCAAGGAAGCCACAGGCCAGACTTCGACCGGCTTGTTGGTGCTGGCGGTCCTGCCTCTGCTCGCCGGCATTCTGGTGTTCATCGGCGGCCACGACAGCAAGCACGAGTTCGCCGAACAGGGGCGGCGAGGGGGCTGATATTCCGGGGTGGTCCTTCGGGGCCGTCCTGGAAGGGCGAAGCTGCTCCGGCGCACGGATCGCTAACCTGTGCCACGGGATTTTTGTGAGCCAGCCAGCCCGAGAAACACCAGCATGGCGCGATTGAGGCGCAAGAGATCCTCGTCGTCGAGCCGCCCGATCAGCATGCCCATCTTGGATTTCGGTACCGTGGTGATCTTGTCGACCATCAGGCGGCATGCCACTCGGAGGCCGTTGCGATCGTTCGGTTCGACCTGCAATCTGAAGAGTGGTGCCTCAGTTTCGAATGTTGTTATTGGGCAAACCGTGATCGATTCCGTTGCGTCAAAATCGTCGTCTTGCACGACGATGACCGGACGCGGTTTCCCTCCGTAGTCCTTTGCGCCTGCTGCTGTCCAAACTTCGCCTCTCTTCATTGGTTCGTGAACCGCCATGCTGGGCACGCTCAGCTGCTGGACCTCCGTCCGCGCGCGGACGAATTTCAGTGGGAGCGAGTTTGGGCCAAAGCCTGCTGCGAAACTGTTTCGGGCCTGAGGCCCTGCCGACGAGATTCCCTGCGCTGTTCACAGGTTATTCTGTCTCGCCAGGCCAATCGGAGATCGCATCGACGAAAGCCTGATCCTCATCCTCATGCGGGTTCGATGCGACCGCCAATGATTGGCGATGGGCTTCCGCCTTGAAAGAGGCTGAACGTACATCCGGAACCCAGATCTGGATCGGACGGAGCCCCTGCGCGCGCAGCCGCTCTCGATGCTTGCGGACCTTCGCTCGCGACGACTTCGGCTTAGAAGAGGACGGCATAGTTCTCTCCGTTTGGTTACATGTAACCATATCAGGCGAAGAGAGTTCCGCCAATCCACGGAATCTTACCATCCCTTAACGATCACGCTTTCCTGATGACTGACGATTATTGACTTTCATCAGTGATTAGTCGACATTCCTCTCATTGCAGCCGCAGGAGTGTTCTCCGATGTTCGTCCGGTCAGTTTTGTCGAGCTATTCCAAGCTGTTGGCGGGTGTGTCGCTGGCGTTGATGGCTGCCGCCCTGGGCGGGTGCAATGACACGGTTGCTGAAAAGGCCGAGCCGCCGCGGCCGGTTCTGGTCGCAACCGCCCATTATGATGCCGAAACGCCGGAGCGCAGCTTCGTCGGCACGGTCAGGCCGCGGATCGAGAGCGATCTCGGTTTTCGCGTCGCCGGCAAGGTTGCCAAGCGCTTGGTCGAGGTCGGCCAGACCGTCGAGATCGGCCAGCCGCTCGCGACCCTCGATGAGATCGACCTGAAGCTCCAGGCTGAGCAAGCGGTCGCCGAGCAGACCGCTGCGACCGGCGTGCTGGCTCAGGCCGCCGCCGCCGAGCAGCGCGCCAAGGATTTGAAGGCCAAGGGCTGGACCACCGATGCCCAACTCGACCAGAGCCGCGCTTCCGCCGATGAGGCGCGCGCGCGCCTGAATCGGGCCGAGCGCTCGGTCGAACTGACCAATAATTCCCTTTCCTACGCGACGCTCAACGCCGACGCCCGTGGCGTCGTCACCGCAACGCTGATCGAGCCAGGCCAGGTGGTTGCCGCAGGCCAGACCTCGATCCGTGTCGCCCGCTTTGCCGAAAAGGAAGCGGTCGTCGCGATCCCTGAGACGCTGGTCGGACGTGCCAAGTCGGGCGCCGCCAGCGTCACTCTTTGGTCGGAGCCGGGCAAGAAATATACGGCCAAGCTGCGCGAGATCGCGCCGACCGCGGATTCCGCCACGCGCACCTATCTCGCAAAATTCTCGCTGCCCGAGGCCGACGACAAGGTTTCGCTCGGCATGACCGCGACGCTGACGCTGTCGGATGCCGCGACCGAGCGCGTCGCGCGGTTGCCGCTGTCGGCGCTATTCAACGAAGGCGGCAAGCCGTCCTTCTTCGTCGTCGACGGCAACGGCGCGGTCACGCTGAAGCCGGTCGCGGTGAAGTCCTACGAGAGCAACGACGTCGTCATCACCGGCGGTGTCGAAGAGGGCGCCAAGATCGTCGCCCTCGGTGTGCAGAAGCTCGATCCGGGCCAGAAGGTGCGGATCGTCTCGTCACTGTCCTTTTAAGTCTCGTTTACGAGTTACGTCGTGTGAGGTGAGTTTCGGCCTAAGCGCAAATGCTGGGGCTGAAGCGGCGAAGCGATCCAGAACCTGCCCAGCCCCCTGGATTGCTTCGCTGCCTCGCGACGATGCGTTGAACAGAGTAGCTGCCTTTTTTGCAACCGGATCATCTTTGGAGAGTGCGATGAAGCGCTTCAACCTTTCGGCCTGGGCCGTCAGCCATCCGACCCTGGTCCTGTTCCTGATGGTCATACTCGGCGTCGCCGGGTTCTTCTCCTATCAGAAGCTCGGCCGTGCCGAGGATCCGTTCTTTACGGTGAAGGTGGTCAACGTCTCCGTGGTCTGGCCGGGCGCGACCGCGCAGGAAATGCAGGCTCAGGTCGCCGATCCCATCGAGAAGAAGATCCAGGAGCTGCCCTACTTCGAGAAGGTGCAGACCTATTCCAAGCCCGGCTTCACCGCGCTCCAGGTGACCTTCCGCGATTCCACGCCGCCGAAGGATGTGCCGTATCTCTTTTATCTGCTGCGCAAGAAGCTGGTCGACGTGCAGGCCCAACTGCCCGCAGGGATTCTGGGCCCGGTCGTCAACGACGAGTTCTCCGACGTCGATTCGATCCTCTACATGATGACCGGCGACGGTGCCGATTATGCGCAGCTCAAGAAGGTCTCGGAGGGTTTTCGGCAGCGCCTCCTGAAGGTGCCCGGCGTGACCAAGGTCGACGTCTACGGCAACCAGGATGAGCGCATCTTCGTCGAATTCTCGCACGCCAAGCTCGCCACCCTCGGCATCACGCCGCAGGCGCTGTTCGATTCGCTTGCCAAGCAGAACAACGTGACCCCTGCCGGCACGGTCGAGACCTCGTCGCAGCGCGTGCCGCTGCGCGTCACCGGTGCGCTCGACGGCGCCAAGGCCGTGGCCGAAACCCCGGTCGAGAGCAATGGCCGCGTGTTCCGCCTCGGTGACATCGCCACCGTCACCCATGGCTATGTCGACCCGCCGAGTTTCATCGTGCGCCAGGAAGGCAAGGCCGCGATCGGCATCGGTGTCGTCACCGCCAAGGGCGCCAACATCCTCGATCTCGGCAAGGAGGTCGAGAAGGCGACGGCTGAATTCATGAAGGCGGTGCCGCAGGGCGTCGACGTCAAGCTGATCGCCGACCAGCCCAAGGTGGTCGAGCACGCCGTCGGCGAGTTCGTGCACTCCTTCATGGAAGCCCTCGTCATCGTGCTGTTCGTGTCGTTCCTGGCGCTCGGCTGGCGCACCGGCATCGTGGTCGCGCTGTCGGTTCCTTTGGTGCTCGGCATCGTCTTCGTCGTCATGAACACGATGTCGCTCGACCTGCACCGCATCACGCTGGGAGCGCTGATCATCGCGCTCGGCCTGCTCGTCGATGACGCCATCATCGCGGTCGAGATGATGGTGGTGAAGATGGAGCAGGGTTGGGACCGCATGCGTGCGGCGTCCTTTGCCTGGGAATCCACTGCGTTTCCGATGCTCACGGGAACGCTGGTCACGGCCGCTGGCTTCCTCCCCATCGGCTTTGCCAATTCCGCGGTCGGCGAATATGCCGGCAGCATCTTCTGGATCGTGGCGATTGCGCTGGTCGCGTCCTGGTTCGTGGCGGTGATCTTCACGCCCTATATCGGCGTCATGCTGCTGCCCAACATCAAGGTGCACCATAATCACGATCCGCACGCGGTCTACGAGACCCGCATGTATCGGGGCCTGCGCGCCATCGTGCAATGGTGCGTCAACCATCGCATCACCGTGGTGGTCGCGACCGTCGGCGTTTTCATCGCCTCGATCGTCGGATTCGGCCACGTCCAGCAGCAATTCTTCCCGCTGTCCGAGCGCCCCGAGCTGTTCCTCCAGCTTCGCCTGCCCGAGGGCACCGCCTTCAACGTCACGGAAAAGGCGGTGAAGAAGGCCGAGACGCTGCTCAAGGACGACAAGGACATCGAGACCTATACGGCCTATGTCGGGCAGGGCTCGCCGCGTTTCTGGCTCGGCCTCAATCCGCAGCTTCCGAACGAGGCTTTTGCCGAAATCGTCATCGTCGCAAAGGGCGTCGAGGCGCGCGAGCGTATCAAGGCCAAGCTTGAAAACGCCGTCGCCGACGGCGCGCTCAACGAGGCCCGCGTGCGCGTCGACCGCTTCAATTTCGGTCCCCCGGTCGGCTTTCCCGTGCAGTTCCGCGTGATCGGCCCCGACGCCAACAAGGTGCGCGAGATCGCCTACCAGGTTCGCGACGTCATGCGGCAGAACAAGAGCGTCAAGGACGTCCAGCTCGACTGGAACGAGCAGTCGCCTTACCTCAAGCTCGTCGTCGACCAGGATCGCGCCCGCGCCATGGGCCTGACCCCGCAGGACGTGTCGCAGGCGCTGTCGATGCTGATCTCGGGCTCACAGGTGACGACCGTGCGCGACGGTATCGAGAAGGTGGCCGTGGTCGCCCGTGCGATCCCGTCCGAACGCCTCGACCTCGGCGGCGTCGGTGATCTCACCATCACCTCGCGTAACGGCGTTGCCGTGCCGCTCCAGCAGATCGCCAAGATCGAATACGGCCACGAGGAGCCGATCATGTGGCGGCGCAATCGCGACATGGCGATCACTGTGCGCTCCGACGTCGTCGACGGCGTGCAGGCGCCTGACGTCACCGGCCAGATCACGCCGAAGCTGAAGGCGATCACGGACAACCTCGAGCCGGCCTACCGCATCGAGGCGGGCGGCGCGTTCGAGGAATCCGCCAAGGGTAACGCCTCGATCTTCGTTCTCTTCCCGCTGATGGTCATGGTGATGCTGACGCTGCTGATGTTCCAGCTTCAGAGCTTCTCCCGCTTGATCCTGGTGTTTTTAACCGCACCCCTCGGTATCGTCGGCGCCTCCCTCGGGCTCAACATCGCCAACGCTCCGTTCGGCTTCGTGGCGCTGCTCGGCCTGATCGCGCTCGCCGGCATGATCATGCGCAACGCGGTGATCCTGGTCGACCAGATCGAGACCGACGTTTCTCATGGCTTGACCCGTCGCGAGGCGATCGTAGAGGCCACCGTCCGCCGTGCCCGACCGGTGGTGCTGACGGCGCTCGCCGCCATCCTCGCCATGATCCCGCTGTCGCGCTCGGCGTTCTGGGGCCCGATGGCGATCACCATCATGGGCGGACTGTTCGTTGCGACCTTCCTGACGCTGCTGTACCTGCCGGGCCTCTACGCCCTCTGGTTCCGCAAGAGCCTGGATGAGGCAGGCACCCCCGAGCAGCCCGCCGCACCGCAGCATGGGAGCGATGACGAGCACGCAATTCCGCTTGCTGAGGCGGCTGAATAAGTGAAGATGAACTGCTGATTGACGAGTCCTGACAGATGACACTGGTTTCGGAACATATCGAAGGCGACACCCGGGATCGTATTCTCGAGGTGGCCGAACGGCTGTTCCGCCAGATCGGCTATCTCAAGACCACGGTCGGGGACATCGCCAAGGAGCTCAAGATGAGCCCCGCCAACGTCTATCGCTTCTTCGAATCGAAGAAGGCGATTCATCAGGCGGTGGCCCGCTCGCTGATGTGCGAGGTCGAACTGGAAGCGCAGCGGATCGTGGCGAGGCCGGGTCCGGTGCTCCCGCGCTTCCGCGAGTTGCTCTCCACCATCCATCGCATGAACACCGAGCGCTATGTCGGCGATTCCAAGTTGCACGAGATGGTCGAGATCGCGATGCAGGAGGACTGGGACGTCTGCGTCAACCACATGGAGTGCATTGCCGGGGTCATCGGCCAGATGATCGCGCAAGGCGCGGCCTCCGGCGAGTTCGAGGCGCCGGACCTGCAACTGGCCGCGCTCTGCGCCTGCACCGCGATGATGCGCTTCTTCCACCCCCAGATGATCGCCCAGTGCGCCACCAAGCCGGGTCCGACCATCGACCAGATGATCGATTTCGTCATCGCGGGATTGTCCCCGCGGCACTGACGCGGCGACGGATTTCCTCTTATAAGCAGGCCGACGTAGGCCGGATGGGTTCGCTCCATCCGGGCACAAGGACCGGGGAAAAGCCAGCGTGACCGACAAAGACCTGCACTTCTACGAGCCCGCCAAGGGCCACGGCCTCAAGCACGATCCTTTCAACGCCATCGTCGCGCCGCGGCCGATCGGCTGGATTTCGTCGCGCGACACCAACGGCCACGTCAATCTCGCGCCCTACAGCTTCTTCAACGCGTTCTGCTACGTGCCGCCGATCATCGGCTTCTCCTCCACCAACTGGAAGGACACCGTCGCGAACATCCAGCAGACCGGCGAGTTCGTCTGGAATCTCGCCACCATGGATCTCGCCAGGCACATGAACGCGACCGCCGCCCACGTCGGGCCTGAGGTCGACGAGTTCAAGATTGCAGGCCTGACCGCCGTGCCCGGCAAGCTCGTCAACGTGCCGCGCGTCGGCGAAAGCCCGGTCGCCTTCGAATGCAAGGTGGCGGATATCGTCCGCCTCAAGGGCGCCGACGGCAAGGAAGCCAATGCCTGGCTGACGCTCGGCGAAGTCGTCGCCGTCCACATCGACAAGGCCATGATCAAGGACGGCGTCTACCAGACCGCCGCCGCCCGCCCGATTGTCCGCGCCGGCCGCAGCGGTGATTATTTCGAGATCAAGCCGGAAAACATGTTCGAGATGGTGCGGCCGGATTAGCCCGGCCGACCTCGTCGCCTAGCCCCTCCCGGAACTGCCACCACGCCCCGGCCGTTATAGCCTCTGGGCGGCCGCCCGGCCGCGTCAATTCGCGTATTTTCGCAGGCGAAGTGTTCACCTCCGCCGGCCACTTTCCGCTAAAATGCCCGATAACCGCGCCGATGCACGAGGTCCGCTATGAGCTTCCGCCGCGATACCATCACAAAGCCGATCTTCTCCTGGGCGCGCGGCGTGCTGCCGGCGATGTCGGACACCGAGCGGGAGGCGCTGGAGGCCGGCGACGTCTGGTGGGACGCCGATCTCTTCACCGGCAACCCTGATTGGTCGAAGCTGCTGAAGGTCCCGCAGGCAACGCTGACCGAACAGGAGCGGGCCTTTCTCAACGGCCCCGTCGACGAGCTCTGCGCCATGCTCGACGAGTGGAAGATCTTTTGGGAATTGCGCGACCTGCCGCAGGACGTGTGGGCCTTCATCAAGCGCGAAAAATTCTTCGGCATGATCATTCCGAAAGAGTTTGGCGGCCTCGGCTTTTCGCCCTATGCGCATTCGGAAGTGGTGCGCAAGATCTCGACCCGCTCGATCGCCGCCGCGGTGACGGTGATGGTGCCGAACTCGCTGGGCCCCGGCGAGCTCCTGATGCACTTCGGCACCAAGGAGCAGCAGCAGCGCTGGCTGCCGCGTCTTGCCGACGGCCGCGACATTCCCTGCTTCGGTCTCACCAGCCCGGAAGCCGGATCCGATGCGGCCTCGATGATCGACACCGGCATCATCTGCAGGGGCGATTTCGAGGGCCGCGAGTTCATCGGCCTCAGGCTCAACTGGCACAAGCGCTACATCACGCTCGGTCCCGTCGCGACCCTCTTGGGTCTCGCCTTCAAAGCCCATGACCCCGATCATCTCGTCGGCGATCAGGAAGAGCTCGGCATCAGCGTGGCGCTGATCCCGACCGATCTGCCCGGCGTCGAAATCGGCCATCGCCATCTGCCGTCGATGCAGGTGTTCCAGAACGGCCCGAACCGGGGCCACGACGTCTTCATCCCGCTCGACTATGTCATCGGCGGCCAGGAGCGGTTGGGGCAGGGCTGGAAGATGCTGATGACGGCGCTCGCCGCCGGCCGCGGCATCTCGCTGCCATCGCTGTCCGCGGCCGGCGCCGCCTATGCCGCCCGCACCACCGGCGCCTATGCCCGCATCCGCGAGCAGTTCGGCATCTCCATCTCCAAGTTCGAGGGCGTCGAGGAGCCGCTCGCCCGCATCGTCGCGACCGCCTATCAGCTCGACGCGGCACGGCGGCTCACTTGCGCCGCGCTGAATGCCGGCGTCCATCCCGCCGTCATCTCCGGCATCATGAAGCTGCACGCGACCGAGCGGATGCGCACCGCGGTCGACGACGCCATGGACATCCATGGCGGCAAGGCCGTGATCGACGGACCGCAAAACTATCTCGGCAATCTCCACCGCGCCGTCCCGGTCGGCATCACCGTCGAGGGTGCCAATATCCTCACCCGCAATCTCATCGTGTTCGGGCAGGGCGCCATCCGCGCGCATCCTTATCTGCTCGACGAGATGAATGCGCTTGCCGATACCGACCGTGTACGCGGGCTCACCGCGTTCGACAACGCGTTCTGGAAGCATGTCGGCCATAGTTTCGAGACGCTGTTGCGCGCCTTCGGCCGGAGCTGGTCCTTCGGTGCCTTCGCGCCAGCGCCCGATGCGGGCGACGCCACGCCATTCTATCGCCAACTCTCACGCTATTCTGCGGCGTTTGCACTCTGCGCCGACATGGCGCTGTTGACGCTCGGCGGCGCGCTCAAGCGCAAGGAGATGCTGTCGGCGCGCTTCGGCGACATCCTGTCCGAGCTGTATCTGCTCTCTGCCGCGCTCAAACGCTGGCAGGACGAGGGCCGGCAGAAGGAGGATTTTGCCGCGCTCGAATGGTGCATGGCGACGGGCTTCAAGACCATCGAGAACCGGCTCGCGGAGATACTCGCCAATCTGCCGAACCGCTTTGTCGCCGGTTTTCTCAAGCTGGTGGTCCAGCCGTTCGGCGCACGGGTGCTGGGTCCCTCCGACCGCGTCGTGCACCAATGTGCAAGCCTGGTGCTGGAGCCCTCGGCGGCGCGCGAGCGCCTTACGCCGGATCTTGCCCATGTCGATGACGACGGCGGCTTTGCCCGGCTGGAGCGCGCGTTCAAGCTGGTCGCAGGCACGGACGCCATCGCCAAGCGCATGCGCGCGGCGCATATGAGCGACTGGTGGGATGCGGTCGCCAAGGGCGTGATCACGCAGGCCGAGGGCGAGCAGCTCGCCGCGGCTCGCGAAGCCGTCGCAAAAGTGATCGAGGTCGACGATTTTGCGCCGGAGGCGCTGTCGCCGATTTACAAGAAAACCGGCGACGTGCATCAGTTCTTCCAGGAACTCGGTGACCAAAGGGCGGCGAGCTGATGGCACGGCCGGTATTCATCGTCGACGGCAGCCGAACGCCGTTTCTGAAAGCGCGTTCAGGGCCGGGTCCGTTCACGCCGGTCGATCTCGCCGTGCAATGCGGCCGGCCGCTGTTGGCGCGCCAGCCGTTTTCGCCTGATACCTTCGACCAGGTCATGCTCGGCTGCGTCAACGTGATCGCGGACGAGATGAACCCGGCCCGCGTCGCCACGCTTCGGCTCGGCATGGGCGAGGACATGGTCGCCTTCACCGTGCAGATCAATTGCGGCTCCGGCATGCAGTCGATCGACACCGCCTACCGCTACATCCGCGAAGGTCATGCCGACATGATCCTCGCCGGCGGCACCGAGGCCTTGAGTCATGCGCCGCTGGTCTGGCCGAATTCCGGCGTGCGCTGGTTCGCCGGCCTTGCCGCCGCCAAGGGCGTGGCCGCGAAACTTGCCGCTGCTTTCAAATTGCGGCCGCGCTATCTCAAGCCGATCATCGGGCTCGAGCGTGGTCTCACCGATCCCATCACCGACCTGAACATGGGCCAGACCGCCGAGGTCGTTGGCCATCTCTTCGGCATCACCCGCGCCCAGTCCGACGCTTACGCCGCCGAGAGCCATCGCCGGCTTGCGCATGCGCAGACGTCGGGTTTTCTGAAGGGCGAGGTCGAGATCGCATTCGCCCGTGACGGCAAATTCTTCGACCATGACGATGGCGTGCGTCCGGATTCGTCGGCCGAGAGGCTGTCAAAACTGAGACCGGTGTTCGAGCGTCCCTGGGGCCAGGTCACCGCCGGCAACTCCTCGCAGATCACCGACGGTGCGTCCTGGGTGATCCTGGCTTCCGACGAAGCGGTCGCCAAATACAAGCTGACGCCGAAGGCGGTTATCGTCGACAGCAACTGGGCCGCGCTCGATCCTGCTATCATGGGGCTCGGCCCCGTGATGTCGGCGACGCCGCTACTGAAGCGCAACAACCTCACCATCAAGGATGTCGAGACCTGGGAATTGAACGAGGCCTTCGCCACGCAAGTGCTCGGCTGCCTTGCCGCCTGGAATGACGACAAATTCTGCCGCGAGATTTTGGGGCTCGACGGCGCGGCCGGCGAGATCGACCGCGAAAAGCTCAATGTCGACGGCGGCGCCATCTCGCTCGGGCATCCCGTCGGCACCTCCGGCAACCGCATCGTGCTGCATCTGGTCAATGCGATGAAGCGGCTCGGCACGCGGCGTGGCGTTGCTACTGAGTGCATCGGCGGCGGACTCGGCGGCGCCATGCTGATCGAGGCGGTGTGACCATGGATTCCAGGATCATGACCGCGCTCGGCGATCGCGTCCTCACGCTCGGGCCGAAGCCGGCGTCGGACAGTCCCTACAAGAACTTCAAGCTGACGCGCGATGCCGACGGTGTCGCCTGGCTGCTGTTCGACCGCGCCGATGCCAGCGCCAACACGCTGTCCTCGGATGTGATGGAGGAGTTCGACACCGTGCTCGCGGCGATCGAGACCGAGCGTCCTGCCGGTCTCGTGATCCGCTCCGCAAAACCGTCCGGCTTCATTGCCGGTGCCGACGTCAACGAATTCCGCGGCGCCAACGATCCCGCAATGGTGGAGATACGGATCCGCGCCGCGCATGCGGTGGTCGATCATCTGGAGGCGCTGAGGCTGCCGACCGTCGCTGTCATCCATGGTTTCTGTCTCGGCGGCGGGCTCGAGGTCGCGCTCGCCTGCCAATCGCGTATCGCCATCGACAGCGCGCGCTTCGGCTTTCCGGAGGTGATGCTCGGCCTGCATCCTGGTCTCGGCGGCACCGCGCGGTTCACCGCACTGGTCAATCCGACCCAGTCGATGGCCTTGATGCTGACGGGCCGCACCATCGATGCGCGCCGCGCCAAATCGCTCGGCCTCGTCGACACCGTGACGCAGGAGCGCCATGTCAGCAATGCGGTGAAGGATGCGCTGTTTGGCCGGTTGAAGCGGGCGCGCCCGGGCATTCTCACCCGCGCAGCCCATTTCGGACCGGTGCGGGGGCTCCTTGCCAGGCGCATGCGCAGCGAAGCTGCGAAGGCTGCGTGCCGCGCGCACTATCCCGCGCCTTACGCGCTGATCGATCTCTGGGAGACCCATGGCGGCAGCAAAGCCGCGATGCTCAGGGCAGAGCAGGCCTCATTCGCCAAGCTGATGGTGACGCGGACCGCGCAGAATTTGATCCGCGTGTTCTTCCTGCGCGAGCAGATGAAGAAGGCGGCAGGCCCCGGCAACACGGTCAAGCAGGTTCACGTCATCGGCGCCGGCGCCATGGGCGGCGACATCGCGGCCTGGTGTGCGGGGCAGGGGCTGCGCGTCTCGCTTGCCGACATGAAGGCGGAGGCGATCGCGGGCGCGGTTAAGCGCGCCGCCGATCTTTTTGGCAAGATCATCCGGAAGCCCACCGATGTCCGCGACGCGCTCGATCGTCTTATCCCCGATCTGGACGGGGAGGGGGTCCGCAACGCCGATCTCATCATCGAAGCGGTGCCGGAAAAGCTGGAGCTCAAGCAGAAGGTCTATGCGAGTATCGAGCCGAAGATGAAGCCGGGCGCGATCCTTGCGACCAACACCTCGAGCATTCCGCTCCAGGACCTGCGCACGACGCTGGCGCGGCCGGAACGCCTCGTCGGCCTGCATTTCTTCAATCCGGTGTCGCGGTTGCAACTGGTCGAAATCGTCAGCCATGACGGTAACGATGGGCAGGTGCTCAAGGAAGCACTCGCCTTCGTCGGCGCCATCGACCGACTGCCGCTGTCGGTGAAAAGCTCGCCCGGTTTCCTCGTCAACCGCGCGCTGACGCCCTACATGCTGGAGGCGATGGTGATGCTGGACGAGAAGATCGACCAGCGCCTGATCGACGCGGCCGCGGAGCAGTTCGGCATGCCGATGGGGCCGATCGAATTGGCCGACCAGGTCGGGCTCGACATCTGCATTGATGTCGGCGACATGCTGCGCACCAAGTTCGGCGATCTGCTGCCGCCGACACCGGCCTGGCTGCGCGAGAAGGTCGCCAAGGGCGAACTCGGCCGCAAGACCGGCAAGGGTTTCTACAGCTGGAAGGACGGCAAGGCGGAGAAGGCGCCGTTGCCGGAAACCGGCCCCCGCGTCACCGAGCAGATGATCGATCGGCTGGTGCTGCCGATGTCCAACGTCTGCGTCGCGGCGCTTCGCGAGGGTATCGTCGACGATGCCGACATGGTCGACGGCGCTATGATCTTCGGCACCGGTTATGCACCGTTCCGTGGTGGTCCGTTGAACTATGCGCGCACGCGTGGCGTGGAGAATGTCGTATCCACCTTGCGCGCGCTGGCCGGGAGATTCGGCGAGCGCTTTGCGCCGGATCCGGGCTGGGACAATTTCAAGTGAGCAAATTTCAAGTGAGAGAGGCATGAACGAACAAGCCAATACCGGGCCGAGCGGCGATCTCTGCATCCGCACGCTGGCGATGCCCGCCGACACCAATGCAAACGGCGACATCTTCGGCGGCTGGCTGCTCAGCCAGATGGATGTCGGCGGCGGCGTGTTTGCGTCAAAAGCCGCGAAGTCGCGCACGGTGACCGTCGCAATCGAAGCGATGAATTTTCGCAAAGCGGTCTATGTCGGCGATCTCGTTTCGGTCTATGCCAATCTCGTTCGCGTGGGCCGTACCTCGATGACCGTGCATCTCGAAGCCTGGGCGCTGCGGCGCAGGGAGCTCCAGCCGATCCTGGTGACCGACGGCAATTTCACTTACGTCTCGATCGACGACGACGGCCGTCCGCAAACGATCCAGAGAAACGATCCACCAATCGCGACGTAACCGCGCGCGACGCATGACCGCGCGGCGTTGCGTCTGCCATCGTCGCGTCTTCGCCAAGAACAAGTCATAAAATGGATGAGGTCCCGGCGTACTCAATTTCCCGTCGATTCGGGTGGAAACAGGCTGATTTGCTCAAGGAACCTTTGGGCACCGATGCCGTTATTTGCCCGCACTGAGGAATCTAAGGGCCATGCCGGACAGCTACATCATCGAAGTCAATTCGCAGACCGCAGGTATCGTCGTTCGTTCTCAAGGGGGCTACTGCTTCTTCGCCTCATCCCACCGCTTCAACCGCCTTGAAGGCCAGCTCTTCCGCAACGCCCGCGAGGCCGAGCGCGCCGCGCGCAAGCTGGTTAACGGTGATGTGAAGGAAGCGGCGTAGTAGTCCCGCTGGTCATTCCGGGCCGCGCGTAGCGCGAGAGGTAGGAATCTTTTGCCGCGAACTCTGCCTTCCCTTCTCCCCTTTATGGGAGAAGGTGGGGCGAAGCGCCGGATGAGGGGTCGTTTCAACAGATTCAGAAGCGGGAGATTCGTTCTCGGAGAGAAACTCCTCACCCGACTTCGTTTCGCGAAGCGACCCTCTCCCACAAGGGGGAGAGGGAAAAGCCGTTGTTCACAACTTCGTCGCCGACCTTGAGAGCAGCTTCCAGTCGTCGCCCTGCTTCTGCCAGTTCATCAGGATGTGAAGGTTGGTCGGCACTTTTTTCCCATCGGTCGCCATCTCCTGTTCCGCTACCCAATGGAAGCGCACGATCGCGGCGGGGCCGACGACCTTGATGGTTGGGTCCTTGTACTCGATCGACAGGAATTTCGACTTGCCGTCGGTGGCGTTGGTGACGAAGGTCGCCTTGTCCTCGACCTTGCCGCTGGAATGGCTGTAGCTGACATCGTCCCAGCACAGCGCACCGAGCGCCTTGGGATCGGCGGCGATCTGGGCGAGACGGAAGGCCTCGACCTTCTTCGCCACGGCTTCCTCGTCCGCCGAGGCCGCCAGCGCCGGTGTCGTGACAGCTGAGACAGCAAGCGCCGAGACGGCAAGAGTCGAGAGAGCCAGATCGCGTCGGTTGATCGTCATCGTTTCCTCCTTTTTGATCTTGCAGCCAGTGTTGCAGCCGCGCGCGACTTTGTCGAGTGGCGCATCTCCGTCATGTGGATGTGTCATTGCGCGATCGAGGGTGTATTGATACGTCTTTCGCATCAATGCGCTGCGCATTTGGGAAAGTACGGACATGATCGACGCGATGGGCAGGGCGCTGATGTTCGACATCGACGGCACGTTGGCCGACACGGATTTCCTTCATCGCGAGGCGTTCCATCGCGTGTTCGCCCCGCGCGGCCATATCGTGGATGAGGAGCGCTTCAAGCGCGAGCTCCAGGGTTTTTCCAATGTGTCGATCGGGGAGCGATTTCTGCCGGACGAATCGCCGGAACGTCGTGTCGTCATCCTCGGCGAGAAGGAAGCGATCTTTCGTGACCTAGTGGCTGGACAGATCGTGCCGCTTCCGGGCCTGATGGCGCTGCTCGACCGTGCCGATAGCGCCGGCATTCCCATGGTGGCCGTGACCAACGCGCCGCGTCTCAACGCCGAACTGCTGCTGTCGGGCCTCGGCATTACGGACCGCTTCAAGGCGATCGTGATCGGCGACGAGCTGCCGCACGGCAAGCCGCATCCGCTGCCCTATCAGGAAGGGCTGCGCTTCGCCGGCGCCAGCGCGGCGGCCTCGATCGCGTTCGAGGATTCCCGCTCCGGCGTGCAATCGGCCTCGGCCGCCGGCATTCCGACCATCGGGATGCGCACCACTCTCGGCCACGCCGACCTTGTTGCCGCCGGCGCGGTCGCTTCCGCCAGCGCTTACGACGATCCGACACTGCTGGCGCGCCTCGCCGCCGCGATGGCGTGGTGAGGACGTTGGTCCGTTAACCGTGATCGGCACGCGCATTGACCGAACGTGCGAACCGCCGCACCATGCGGCTTCCTGACTTGAGGCTATTGTCGTGACCGGACTGACTCATCGCCAAGCCGAAATCCTCAACCTCGCGCGGGCCTCGGGCCGCGTCATGGTCGAGGAGCTGGCGCGCCGGTTCGAGGTCTCGGCGCAGACCATCCGCAAGGACCTCAACGATCTCTGCGAGCGCCGCTCGCTGACCCGTATCCATGGCGGCGCTATCATCGCCTCCGGCGTCGAAAACCTCGCCTATGAGGCGCGGCGCTTCGTCGCCGCCGACGAGAAGAAGGCGATCGGCGCTGCCGCCGCCTCGCTGATTCCGAACGGCTGCTCGCTCTTCATCAACATCGGCACCACGACCGAGGAAGTGGCAAGCGCGCTGACCTCGCACGAGGACCTCCTCGTCATCACCAACAATCTCAACGTCGCCATGCTGCTCTACCGCCATCCCCGCATCGAGGTGGTGGTTGCCGGCGGCACGGTGCGGCGCGCCGACGGTGCGGTGGTCGGCTCGACCGCGACGCAGCTGATCGGCCAGTTCAAGGTCGACTACGCCATCATCGGGGCGTCCGCGATCGACGAGGAAGGCGCGCTGCTCGACTTCGACTATCGCGAGGTCGAGGTGGCGCAAGCCATCATCGCCAACGCCCGCAGCGTCATGCTGGTCGCGGATTCCACAAAACTTCGCCGCAGCGCACCGGTCCGCATCGCCCATATCAGCCAGATCCAGACCTTCGTGACCGATCAGGAGCTCCCCGAGCGCCTCGCCACGATTTGCCATGCCAAGGGCATCGAGGTGATGGCCGCGATGCCGAAGGGGGCGGATATCGATGAGGCGCAGGCCGATGTGCAGGATGCCTCACCCGAGCCGGCTCCGGTGGTGCGGCTGAAGTAGGACTATGAGTCGTCCCACGGGTTGAGCAGCGTCACGCCGAATGCCGCAAATTCCTTCACATTGCGCGTGACGAGCTTGAGGTTGTTTGCGAGCGCGGTCGCGGCAAAGAAGCCGTCCATGGCGGCCAGCGCGATGCCGCTTTTGCGGCTCTGCGCCATCAGGTCGCCCCAGCGTTCCGCCACCGCGTGGTCGATCGGCAGGGTGCGCCCGGCAAAACGCTCCGGCAGATCGTGGGCAAGCCAGGCGGCCAGTGCTGCGCGCCGACGGCCATCCTCCAGCAATGCGATGCCGCGGCGAAGCTCGGCGATCGATGCCACGCTGACGAACGCACGATCCTCGTCGATCGTATCAAGCCATGCCAAGACTTTCGGCGAAGGGGCCGGTCTCTGGACCTCCGACAACACGTTGGTGTCGAGCAGTAGATTCACGGCATCTTGTCGTGCAGCGCGTCGGGCGCGCGTTCAAGCTCGAGGTCGGCGCTGCGCAGCGGCGAAGCCAGCAGGAATTCGGCCAAGGTGCCTTTGCGCGCCGTCTTGCGCGCCCATTCCTCGGCGGAAACGATCACCGCATTGGGCTTGCCGTGTCGGGTGATGATTTGCGGGCCGGCTTGGGCACGGTCGATCACCTCGGAGAGCCGGGCCTTGGCGTTGGCAAGCGTCCACGAGTCAGTCGCTGGCGAGCCCGGTGCAGTGTTGTGTTCTGTCATGCAGGTAAAGACCAATATGACCATTGTAACTAATAACGGCCATCGACGACTATTCAAGAGCAATAATGCTGCTCGAATCCCCTCCTGAACTGGCCCCTTCCACACCGATCTGCCCACTTAAAAGTTCCGCTTTCACTTCCTTTCTCTCCTCTTTCATCTTGCTTTCGTTTTTCGGTGTGATCTAATCAAAAACGAAAGTAACCGCTCGATTGAACGGGCGGTCGCCGGGGGATGCGTCTGTTGGAGCGTATTTTTGACCTCGCCATCATTGGAGGCGGTGTTAACGGCTGCGGCATCGCGCGCGACGCGGTGGGCCGCGGCAACAGTGTTTTCCTGTGCGAAATGAACGATCTGGCGAGCGGGACGTCGTCCTGGTCGACCAAGCTGGTGCATGGCGGCCTGCGCTATCTCGAATATTACGAGTTTCGCCTGGTCCGCGAGGCGCTGATCGAGCGCGAGATCCTCTGGGGCATCGCGCCTCACATCATCCGGCCCTTACGTTTCGTTCTGCCGCACCATGCAGGCCTGCGACCGGCCTGGCTGCTGCGCCTCGGCCTCTTTCTCTATGACCATATCGGCGGCCGCCATCTGTTGCCGGCAACCCGCTCGGTCGATCTTGGGCGTGACGAGGTCGGTCGCCCGCTGATCCCGAACCGCTATACCCGCGCATTCGAATATTCCGACTGCTTCGTCGATGACGCCCGTCTCGTCGTGCTCAACGCGCGCGACGCCGCCGACAAGGGCGCCGAGATCCGCACCCGCACCCGTGCGACCGATATCAAGCAGTCCGACGGCGTCTGGACCGTCAGCATGATCGACACGCTGACCGGGGCGCGCTCGTCGATCCAGGCTCGCGCGCTCGTCAATGCCGGCGGGCCCTGGGTCGAGGACGTGCTCGGCCGTGGCGCCGGCGTCAACGCGAAAGCCAAGGTGCGCCTGGTGCAGGGCTCGCACATCGTTGTGAAAAAACTCTACGACCACGACCGCGCCTACATGTTCCAGAACGCCGACGGCCGCATCATCTTCGTGATCCCGTACCAGGACGATTTCACGCTGATCGGCACCACCGATCGCGACTATGACGGCGATCCGGCCAAGGTGAAGGCGACGGCCGAGGAGATCCAGTATCTCTGCACGGCGGCAAGCGAATATCTGGCCAAGCCCGTCACGCCTGACGACGTGGTCTGGACCTATTCCGGCGTGCGCCCGCTCTATGACGACGGCGCCAGCGAAGCCAAGGCCGCGACGCGCGACTACGTGTTCGAGCTCGACGCGCCCGGCGGCGTGCCGCTGCTGTCGATCTATGGCGGCAAGATCACGACCTACCGCCGTCTCGCCGAGGAGGCGCTGGAGCGGCTCGCGCCCTATCTTCGCAGTGCGAAGGCGCGCGAGGGCTGGACCGGCAAATGGCCGCTGCCCGGCGGCGACATGGGCGTCTCCGATGTCGACGGCCTGATCGCGGAGCTTCAGCGCGGCTATCCCTTCCTCAGCCACGAGCATGCGCGGCGACTCGCGCGCGCCTATGGCACAAAGGCGATCAAGCTGCTCGGGGATGCGAAATCCGCGGCCGATCTCGGCCAGGCCTTCGGCGCGACGCTGAGCGAGCGCGAGGTCCGCTATCTCATGGCCAACGAATGGGCGGTCACTGCCGAGGACATCGTCTGGCGCCGTTCCAAGCTCGGCCTGCGGCTAAGTGCCGACGAGATCGCGGCGCTTGACGACTGGATCAGGACCCACGCCGTGCAGCAAAGTCCCCTGCTGGAAGCCGGAGGACGCTCATGACGGTGACACTCGATCACGTGACCCGGACTGTCGACGGCGTCCCGCATATCCGCGACGTCTCGCTGACGCTCGAGAGCGGTACGCTCAACGTGCTGCTCGGGCCGACGCTGTCGGGCAAGACCTCGATCATGCGGCTGCTCGCAGGCCTCGACAAGCCGACTTCGGGCAAGATCTTGGTCAACGGCAAGGACGTCACCGGCGCCGACGTGCGCAAGCGTTCGGTCGCGATGGTCTACCAGCAGTTCATCAATTATCCCTCGCTTACAGTCTATGAGAACATCGCGTCGCCCTTGCGTGTGCAGGGCAAGCCGCGCGCTGAAATCGAGGCGCGCGTGGCGGAAGCCGCAAGGCTGCTCAGGCTCGAGCCGTTCCTGAAGCGCACGCCGCTCCAGCTTTCCGGTGGCCAGCAGCAGCGCACCGCGATCGCGCGCGCGCTGGTGAAGGGCGCCGATCTCGTGCTGCTCGACGAGCCGCTCGCCAATCTCGACTACAAGCTTCGTGAGGAGCTGCGCGCCGAGCTCCCGCGCATCTTCGAGGCTTCCGGCGCGATCTTCGTCTATGCCACCACCGAGCCAACCGAGGCGTTGCTGCTCGGCGGCAACACGGTGTGCATGTGGCAGGGTCAGGCGCTCCAGATCGACGAGACCGCCAACGTCTACCGCCGGCCGCAGACTTTACGCGTCGCGCAGGTGTTCTCCGACCCGCCGCTCAATCTCGTCGGCATCGAGAAAAAGAACGGCTCTGTGCAATATGCCGGCGGCGCGGCGTCGCCGGCCTCGGGTCTGTATTCGTCGCTGGCCGACGGCGCCTACCGGGTCGGCTTTCGCGCGCATCAGCTCGCGCTCGCCAACGGCCAGGCCGATCGCCACGCCTTCCATGCCACGGTAACGGTGACCGAAATCACCGGTTCGGAGAGTTTCGTGCATCTGACCCGCGACGGATCGAAATGGGTTGCGGTGTTGCACGGCGTGCACGAGTTCGAGCCCGGCCAGACCATCGACGCCGTGCTCGATCCCAATGATGTCTTCGTTTTCGATGCGGCAGGCCGCCTGGTCGCCGCACCCGGCAATACCTGAGGGAGATGCGACATGGCCCGCATTGACCTCGTCGATCTCGCGCACTCCTACGGCGGCAACGATGCGCCGCAGGACAGCTTTGCGCTGAAGCCTGTCACCATGACCTGGCGGCAGGGCGGCGCCTATGCGCTGCTCGGGCCGTCCGGCTGCGGCAAGACCACGCTGCTCAACGTCATTTCCGGCATCATCACGCCGTCGCGGGGGAAAATCCTGTTCGACGAGGTGGACATCACACCGCTGTCAACCCAGAAGCGCAACATCGCCCAGGTGTTCCAGTTTCCGGTGATCTACGACACCATGACGGTGGGGCAGAATCTGGCGTTTCCACTGAAGAACCGCGGCGTGCCAAAGGCCGAGATCGACAAGCGCGTCGCCGAGATCGGCCGCCTGCTCGATCTCGAGCCCTATCTGAACCGCAAGGCGACGCGGCTCACGGCTGACGCCAAGCAGAAGATATCGCTCGGCCGCGGCCTGGTGCGCTCCGACGTCGCCGCCGTGCTGTTCGACGAGCCGCTCACCGTGATCGATCCCGAGCTGAAATGGCAGCTCCGCTCCAAGCTGAAGGCGCTGCATCGCGAGCTCGACCTTACGATGATCTACGTCACCCACGACCAGACCGAGGCGCTGACCTTTGCAGACACCGTCGTCGTCATGCACGACGGCCGCGTGGTGCAAAGCGGCACCCCGGCCGAGCTGTTCGACAAGCCCGCGCACACCTTCGTCGGCTATTTCATCGGATCGCCCGGCATGAACATCCTGCCGGCCGAGGTGAGGGGCCGCGAGGCCAAGATCGACGGTCACGTCATCGCGCTCAATCGCAGCTACGACAGCCTTCCGGCAAGCGCGAAGATCGAGATCGGCGTGCGTCCCGAATTCGTCGAAACGGTTGCGCCGGCACCGGGCCTGCTCAGCGCAAAAATCGAACGCATCGACGATCTCGGCCGCATCCGCTTTGCGCGTGCGCGCCTCGGTGACGCAAAACTCGCGGCGCGGGCGCCGGCCGGCTTCACCAGCCCGGACGGCACGGCCGGCCTGAAATTCGATCCGTCGCACGTCCACGTTTATGCCGACAGCCTTCTGGTGGAGGGAGCCGCCTGATGGACAAGACCGTCAACCAAAAAGCCTGGTTCCTGGTGCTGCCGGTGTTCCTGGTCGTCGCCTTCTCGGCAGTGCTGCCGCTGATGACGGTGGTGAACTATTCGATGCAGGACACCTTCGGCAACAACCAGTTCTTCTGGAACGGTGTCGGCTGGTTCAAGGAATTGCTCGACCCTTCGACCGACCTCGGCGGCCGCTTCCTCGCCTCGCTCGGCCGCAATCTGTTCTTCTCGATGGTGATCCTCGCGATCGAGGTGCCGCTCGGCATCGTCGTCGCGCTGTCGATGCCGCGCCAGGGTTGGACCGTCGCGGCCTGCCTCGTCATCCTCGCGCTGCCGCTGTTGATTCCGTGGAACGTGGTCGGCACGATCTGGCAGATCTTTGGCCGCCCCGATATCGGCCTGCTCGGCTATGTGCTCAACGCGATCGGCATCGACTACAATTACGTCTCCAATGCCGTCGATGCCTGGGTCACCGTGATCGTGATGGACGTCTGGCACTGGACCAGCCTGGTCGCGTTGTTGTGTTATGCCGGCCTGAAGTCGATCCCCGATGCTTATTACCAGGCAGCTCAAATCGACGGCGCCTCGCGCTGGGCGGTGTTCAAGGCGATCCAGCTGCCCAAGATGAACCGCGTGCTGCTGATCGCGGTGCTGCTGCGCTTCATGGACTCGTTCATGATCTACACCGAGCCGTTCGTCGTTACCGGCGGCGGGCCCGGCAATTCGACGACCTTCGTGTCGATCGAGCTCGTCAAGATCGCGCTCGGCCAGTTCGACCTCGGCAAGGCCGCCGCGCTGTCGCTGGTCTACAATCTGATCATCCTGATCGTCTGCTGGATCTTCTACACGGTCATGACCAATGCCGGCGCCGAGCGGAAGCCGCAGGAAGGAGCCGCGTGATGCATTCGATCCCCGGCCGTCGCCTCATCATGGCGCTGTTTTTGATCTTCCTGCTGTTGCCGATCTACTGGCTCGTCAACATGAGCTTCAAGACCAACGCCGAAATCGTCTCGACGATGACGCTGTGGCCGCACGCCCCGACGCTCCAGCACTACAAGCGCATCTTCACCGACGAGAGCTGGTATTCCGGCTACATCAACTCGCTGGAATACGTCGTCCTCAACACCATCATCTCGATCTCGGTGGCGTTGCCCGCGGCGTACGCGTTCTCGCGCTACCGTTTTCTCGGTGACAAGCATCTGTTCTTCTGGCTGCTGTCGAACCGCATGGCGCCGGCCGCGGTCTATGCACTGCCGTTCTTCAATCTTTACTCGGCGATCGGGCTGTTCGATACGCCCTGGGCGGTGGCGCTCGCGCACTGCATCTTCAACGTTCCGCTGGCGGTCTGGATCCTCGAAGGCTTCGTCTCCGGCGTGCCGCGCGAGATCGACGAGACCGCCTTCCTCGACGGCTATTCCTTCCCGCGCTTCTTCATCAAGATCCTGGTGCCGCTGATTGCGAGCGGTATCGGCGTCGCCGCCTTCTTCTGCTTCATGTTCTCATGGGTCGAGCTGTTGCTGGCACGCACGCTGACCTCGGTGCAGGCCAAGCCGATCGCGGCGATCATGACGCGCACAGTGTCGGCCGCCGGCATGGATTGGGGGCTGCTCGCGGCAGCCGGCGTGCTTACCATCATTCCGGGCGCGCTCGTGATCTGGTTCGTCCGCAACTACATCGCGAGCGGTTTCGCGCTCGGCCGGGTCTAGGAGGCATCAATGGAATCTATTGCATGGATGGCCTGGACGCTGCCGACGGCGATCTTCTTTGTCGCGCTCGCCTGCACGCTTGCCGTGATGACCTGGCTTGGGGTGGCCTATCCCGAAACCGAGCGCGTCGGCGTGCTGCGCATCCCCACCACGCGCGGCGACCGCCTGTTCATCTCCCTGATCATGGCGGCTGTCATCCACTTGCTCTGGATCGCCTTCGCCGGCACCGACGCACTCGCCACGCTGCCGATCGGCGAGGACGGACTTGAAATTTCGCGCCTTTGGCTCGCATCAGGAATTTCGCTGGCCATGGCCGTGCTCATTTTTCGCACGGTCTAGCCCGCGAAGGGACGGCCAGATCCGGGACCAACCCGGGCCTGTAGAAAGTTTGTCGCTGCAACGGAGGAACAACATGCGGCAGTTTAGGAGAAGGGAACGTCCATTGACCAAGAATAGCTTTCTGACGATGTCCAGCGTCGCCGCCATCGTCGCGGTGTCGTTGGCCGTCTCGGCGCCGGTGCGCGCTGCCGACGATGCCGCAATCCAGAAATGGATCGCGGAATTCCAGCCCTCGACGCTGTCGAAGGACGAGCAGAAGAAGGAGCTTGAGTGGTTCGTCAAGGCGGCCGAGCCCTTCAAGGGCATGGAGATCAATGTCGTCTCCGAGACCATCACGACCCACGAATACGAGTCGCAGACGCTGGCGAAGGCGTTCTCCGAGCTCACCGGCATCAAGCTCAAGCACGACATCATCCAGGAAGGTGACGTCGTCGAGAAGCTGCAGACCCAGATGCAGTCCGGCAAGAACGTGTACGACGGCTGGATCAACGACTCCGACCTGATCGGCACGCACTTCCGCTACGGCCAAACCATCGCGCTGTCGGACTACATGACCGGCGAGGGCAAGGACGTCACCGATCCCCAGCTGGACGTCAACGACTTCATCGGCAAGTCGTTCGGCACGGCCCCGGATGGCAAGCTCTATCAGCTGCCCGACCAGCAGTTCGCGAACCTTTACTGGTTCCGCTACGACTGGTTCACCAACGCCGACTACAAGGCCAAGTTCAAGGCCAAGTATGGCTACGAGCTCGGCGTGCCCGTGAACTGGTCCGCCTACGAGGACATCGCCGAGTTCTTCACGAACGACATCAAGGAGATCAACGGCGTCAAGGTTTACGGCCATATGGACTATGGCAAGAAGGACCCGTCGCTCGGTTGGCGGTTCACCGACGCCTGGCTGTCGATGGCCGGTAATGGCGACAAGGGCATTCCGAACGGTCTGCCGGTCGACGAATGGGGCATCCGCATGGAAGGCTGCCGTCCGGTGGGCTCCTCGGTCGAGCGTGGTGGCGACACCAACGGCCCGGCCGCGGTCTACTCGATCACCAAGTACCTCGAGTGGATGAAGAAGTATGCTCCGCCGCAGGCGCAGGGCATGACCTTCTCCGAGTCGGGTCCGGTGCCGGCGCAGGGCAACATCGCCCAGCAGATGTTCTGGTACACCGCCTTCACCGCCGACATGGTGAAGCCGGGCATCGCCGTGATGAACGCGGACGGTACGCCGAAGTGGCGTATGGCTCCGTCGCCGCACGGTTCGTACTGGAAGGAAGGCATGAAGCTCGGCTATCAGGACGCCGGCTCCGTGACGCTTCTCAAGTCGACCCCGGCGGATCGCCGCAAGGCAGCCTGGCTCTATCTCCAGTTCATCATCTCCAAGACGGTGTCGCTGAAGAAGAGCCATGTCGGTCTCACGTTCATTCGTGAATCCGACATTTGGGACAAGTCGTTCACGGAGCGTGCGCCGAAGCTCGGCGGCCTGATCGAGTTCTACCGCTCGCCCGCGCGCGTGCAGTGGACCCCGACCGGCAACAACGTGCCCGACTATCCGAAGCTGGCGCAGCTGTGGTGGCAGAACATCGGCGATGCGTCGTCCGGTGCGAAGACGCCGCAAGCCGCGATGGACTCGCTTGCAGCCGCCCAGGACTCCGTGATGGAGCGTCTGGAGAAATCCGGCGTGCAGGGCGCCTGCGGTCCGAAGCTGCACAAGAAGGAAACGGCCGAGTACTGGTTCGCCAAGGCCCAGAAGGACGGCACGATTGCTCCCCAGCGCAAGCTCGCCAACGAGAAGCCGAAGGGCGAGACGGTCGACTACGACACCCTGATCAAGTCGTGGCCGGCACAGCCCCCGAAGCGTGCGGAAGCGAAGTAAGGCACATCAACGTAACGACGAAAGGCCGGGAGCAATCCCGGCCTTTTTCTTTTTATTATCGTGGATTTTGCTCCACACCGTCATTGCGAGCGAAGCGAAGCAATCCAGAGTCTTTCCACGGAGGTAGTCTGGATTGCTTCGTCGCGTTGCTCCTCGCAATGACGGAGGATGGAGCGACGACGACGCCTTACTCCGCCGGTTCAGTCGTCAGCGCCGGGTAATCCGTGTAGCCCTTCGCACCGCCGCCGTAGAACGTGTTCTTGTCCCAGTCGTTCAGCGCAGCGCCGGTCTTCAGCCGCTCGACCAGATCGGGATTGGAGATGAACGGCCTGCCGAAGGCGATGAGATCGGCCGCGTTCGCCTCCAGCACCTTGGCGGCGAGGGCGAAATCATAGCCGTTGTTGGCGACGTAAGCGCCGGCGAAGCGCTTGCGCAGGCCCGCATAGTCGAACGGCGCGATGTCGCGCGGACCGCCGGTGGCGCCTTCGACGACGTGGAGATAGACGAGCTTGAGCGCGCTGAGACCGTCGACGATATGGTCGTACAAGGCTTGCGGGTTCGAGTCCGAGATATCGTTGGCCGGTGTTACCGGCGAGACGCGAATGCCGGTGCGCTCGGCGCCAGCCTCGGCCACGACGGCCTTGGATACTTCCAGCATCAGCCGCGCGCGGTTCTCGATGGAGCCGCCATAGGCGTCGGTACGCTTGTTGGTGCCGTCCTTGGCGAACTGCTCGAGCAGATAGCCGTTGGCGCCGTGGATCTCGACGCCGTCGAAGCCGGCTTCGAGCGCATTCTTCGTGGCGCGCTTGAAATCGTCGATGATCCCGGGAATTTCGGCGAGCTCGAGCGCGCGGGGGTCGGAGACGTCGGCGAAGGTACCGTTGACGAAAGTCTTGCCCTTGGCGCGGATCGCGCTCGGCGCTACCGGGGCTGCGCCATTGGCCTGGAGATCGACATGCGAGATGCGGCCGACATGCCAGAGCTGGATAAAGATCTTGCCGCCGCGCTCGTGGACTTGATCGGTGACCTTGCGCCAGCCGGCGGCCTGGTCCCTGGAGTAGATGCCGGGTGTGTCCTGGTAGCCCTGGCCCTGCTGCGAGACCTGGCTCGCTTCGGTGATCAGAAGCCCTGCGGAGGCGCGTTGGCCGTAATAGTCAGCGGCGAGCGCACCGGGCACGAACGTGCCGGGAACGGCGCGGTTACGAGTCAGCGGTGCCATCACGAAACGATTCGCAAGCGTGATCGGGCCGAGCTTGTAGGTGTCAAACAATTTGGTCGAACGGCTCATGGGAATGCTTCCAGGCGGTGAAAGGTCTGCAACACTTGTGCATCGCGGCAATCAGCGCAAGGGAGGAGCCATACGGAAAGTGCAGGCGAGCTACGCAGCAAGGCCCGCGTAGCACAATTCGTATGCAGTTTCGGCCGCGACAGCGGAATTCCGCTGCCGCGGGCCATAACTTAATTCGCGCCGAGAAAATCGCGCTTGCCGATCTCGACGCCGGCGTGGCGCAGAAGGCCGTGGGCGGTTGCGGCGTGGAAATAGAAGTTCGGCAGCGAGAACGCGCTCAGGAATTGCTGGCCCTTCATGGTGATGGATTTGTCGGGGCCGGCCGGGAAGGTGACGTCCTTGGTGTCGGCGCCCTCGAACTGCTCGGGCTTGAACGATTTCACATAGTCGATGGTCTTCGCCAGGCGCTGCTTCAATTCGGCAAAGCTGGTCTCGGTGTCTGCTGTGGAGGGCACTTCGCTATGGGTCAGCCGGGCGCAGCCCTTGGAGGCGAAATCGCTGACGAGCTGGATCTGCTTCGACAGCGGCAGCATGTCCGGAAACAGCCGGGAGCCCAGCAGGACGCTCGGATCGACCTTCTTGGCCGCGCAATGCGCCTCGGCTTTCGTGAGCAGGCCGGTCAGGCTGTTCAGCATTTGCAAATAGGCGGGGACGACGGCGTCGTGGAAGGACATGTGATGCTCGCTCTTGTGGTGGGAAATCTCAGGAGAAACCTGAGCCACTCACATGGGGCCGTCATGGAAAAATACAATCGCGGGAGCGGCTTGTGCAGTGCGAAAGTTCTACCGTGCCATCGCTGCAGGCTGCGCCTGTGCCGTGCCACCGCGCATCCGGGCCAAAAGTTCGGAGGTCGGCCAGGAATCGGCCGGCAGACCGTATTTGACCTGCATCGCCTTCACTGCGGCGCGGCTCTGCTGGCCCAGCACGCCGTCGACCTTGCCGACATTGAAGCCGGCCTGGACCAGAAGCTGCTGCAATTGCTTGAGCTCATTGAACGGCAGCTGCGCGACCGGTGTGGTCGGCTTGCGCATCGGTGCTGCGCCCGCAATGCGCGAGGCGAGATAGCCCGCGGTGGTCGAATAGATCAGCGAGTTATTCCACTCGGTATAGGCCGCGAAATTCGGATACGCCATGAAGGCCGGCCCGTTGCGTCCCATCGGCAGCAGCACGGAGGCCGCGAGATTGTCGCTCGGCAGCGGCCTGCCGTCGGGATAGGTCACCCCCAGCTGCGCCCATTTCGCGCGCGGCTGCTGCACGGTGAGATCGGTCTGATCCCACGGCAGGTTTTGCGGCACCTTGATCTCCTCCAGCCACGGCTCGCCGCGCCGCCACTTCAACCCGTTGGCGATGTAGTTCGCGGTCGAGCCGATCACGTCGTCTTCGCTGCGCAAAAGGTCGCGTCGTCCGTCGCCGTCGTAGTCGACGGCATAGTTGACGTAATGCACGGGCAGGAATTGGGTCTGGCCGAGTTCGCCGGCCCAGGAGCCGATCATCTCGTCGGGTGTGAGATCACCGCGGTCGATAATCTTCAGCGCGGCGATGGTCTCGTTCACGAACATCTCTGAGCGGCGGCAGTCATAGGCCAGCGACACCAGCGATTTCAGTGTCGGCAGATTTCCCATGTTGACGCCGAAATCGCTCTCCAGTCCCCAGAACGCGGCGATCACCGCCGGCGGCACGCCGTATTCCTTTTCGGCGCGCGCGAACGCGGCCGCATGTCGCTTGATGTGCTGCTGGCCGTTCTGCATGCGATAGGGCGCGGCCATGCGGCCGGCAAATTCAGTGAAGAGCTGGCCGAACACGCGCTGGCCGCGGTCGCGATTGACGATGCCCTGGTCGTAGACGAGGTAGGGCGAGGCCTGCGCCATCGTTCGCTGCGACACGCCGGTCGCCACCGCCTGCTGTTTTACGTCAGCCAGGAAGCGATCGAAGTTCGCGCCATTGTGGCACGACGCCGCGCGCGGGGAGGGCGCAGTGGCCCTGGGGGCCGCTGGCTTTGCGGGCGGTGGCGCGAACTGTGCGGAGGCGGGAAAGGCGAGTGTGAGCAGAGCGGTGGCCGCGATCGCAATTCGGGTCTGGAGCATGAGGTTTCCGCAAGGGGAGGAGACGCTTGGATTCTTGACCAAGCTTAATGGAGCGATTGCCTTCAAACCAGTGCCGCGGCTCCGCGACGCACCTGGAAACCTTGCGGGTGGGGCGGGGTCGTCCCTACCTCATGCTTGCCGGCCTGCAGCGCCTCCAGCGGCGGCGACCGGACCCGGGAGAGGGCCATGAACTATCTTCGTACCGCAATGCTGCTCGCAGGCCTCACCGCCCTGTTCATGGGCGTCGGCTATCTGATCGGCGGTGCTGGCGGCGCCATGATTGCGCTCGTCATTGCCGCGGCGACCAATCTCTTCACCTACTGGAACTCCGACCGCATGGTGCTGAGCATGTACGGGGCTCATGAGGTCGACCGCAGCAGCGCGCCGGAGCTGGTCGGGCTCGTCGCCGAGCTTGCGCGCCGCGCCGGCTTGCCGATGCCGCGCGTGTTCCTGATGGACGAGCCGCAGCCCAACGCGTTTGCCACCGGGCGCAATCCCGAGAATGCCGCGGTTGCGGTCACCACCGGGTTGATGCAGCAGCTCAGCCGCGAGGAGCTCGCCGGCGTGATCGCGCACGAGCTCGCCCATATCAAGCATCACGACACGCTGCTGATGACTGTTACCGCGACCATTGCCGGTGCGATCTCGATGCTGGCGCAGTTCGGCATGTTCTTCGGAGGCAACCGCGACAACAACGGCCCGGGCATCGTCGGCTCGATCCTGATGATGATCCTCGCTCCGATCGGGGCCATGCTGGTGCAGATGGCGATCAGTCGTACGCGCGAATACGCCGCGGACAATCTCGGCGCACGCATCGCCGGTCAGCCGATTTGGCTCGCATCGGCGCTGGTGAAGATCGAAGACGCTGCGCATCAGGTCCCGAACCTCGAGGCGGAGCGAAATCCCGCCACCGCGCATATGTTCATCATCAATCCGCTATCGGGCCACGGCGTGGACAATCTGTTCGCCACCCATCCGTCGACGCAGAATCGTATCGCGGCGCTTCAGCAACTCGCAGCCGAGCTTGGCGCTCAGGCGTCGCCGTCGATCGGCGCCAACGAGAACTATCCGCCGCGGGGTCCGTGGGGTCGCTCCTCTTCACGCGGCCCTTGGGGCTGATGCGGACGCGGCTGGAATTTGCATGCTTTGTGACCTGACGCACACAGGCTGGTCCCAGCCGGTGTTAACACCCTGGCGAAACTGTTCCTTCGAAAGGGGATGCGTGGCCGGCCCGCTGCCTGCCACGGTCGAAGATGACCAAAGCTGCAGTACCATTGCTGATCGTCCTGGGCGTGCTCATTGGCCTGTCCACGCACACGGTCGTCAATTGCGGGGACGAGGACGATCCCGACATCTGCTCGGCGGTGATCGGCTTCTCGCCGCTCCGTGGATCGCTGATCGCCTTTGCCTATGAGGGGCGCGGACGGATCGCGCTGCGCCATGGCGACTGGCGGCGGGCGATCGCGGATTTCGACGAGGCCATCCACCTCAATCCCAACCGCGCCTCGCTCTATCGCGACCGCGCTCTGGCGCGCCGGCAGAACGGCGATTTCGAACTTGCCATCGAGGATTACGACGAGGCGATCGCGCATGATCCGAGGCTCGCCGCGCCCTATCACCAGCGCGGTCTCGCGCTCGCCGCCACCGGCGATCTCGATCGCGCGATCCTGAGCTACAACACCGCGGTCCGCCTCGACCCCTCGGATGCGCAGGCCCGGCTCGCCCGCGGCCTCGCATTCCTCGCCCGCGGCCGGGCGGATGACGCACGCGCCGATTTCGAGGCCACGCTGGCGCTGCCCGCCGGCAAGGATGATGCCCACACTCGCGATGCGGCGCGCGCAAAACTCGCCGAACTCGCGAGCGCCGAGCCAACCGAAGTGGCCGCGCCAAGACGGTGAGTAGCTTACTTCGACTTCTTGGCTTTGGCCTTCTTCGCCTTCTTCACAGGCTTTTCCTTGGCGGCTTTCTTCTCCACCTTCGCCGCGGCCGGCGTGCTGGCGGCGATCCGCATCGACCGTGCGTAGCTGTCGGCGACATTGTCGGCGGACATCTGCAGGCGCTTGGCGGCGGCGGTAGCCTGCTCCATGGTAGCCTTGGCCATCATCTTGAAGCGATCGCCGGTCTCCTTGCCTTTGGCCTTGGCCGCAAGGCCGTTGAAGCGATCCCGCCGCTCCTTGGCGCGGGTCATCAGGCCCGTATGCAGCTGTCTGGCCAGTTGCCGGATCACGACATCCAGGTCGGCGTCCGCCATGTTGTTCTATCCTCTTCGAAAACAGTATCGATGCGGGCGGGACTATGCAGATCGGGCCCCGCCTTGGCAATTCCCCGCCGGGAGTCATCCGCAGCTTCCGGTTTACAAAACAAAAGAGCCGCGCATTTCGCGCGGCTCTTTTGTTTGGTTTGGCGCTTTCCGCCTCACTTCAGCGAGGCGACCGGGCCACTTGAAGCTGCCGGATCGGGGTCGAAGCCGAACACTCCGACCAGATATTTGTAATAGTCCGGCATCTTCTCCTTGAGCGTCTCGCGCGACTTCGGGTCGTGGAATTCGCTCTTTCCGGCCAGGAAGATGCTGGCGGTCACCGCAAAGAACTCCATGTGATTCTTCATCGCATAGGCTTCCTTGGGCAGGAGGTCCTTGGACTTGGCAAAGGCGTAATAGCCGATCACGCCCTTGTTGGCGTAGCCGTCCGGCAACAGCCGCGCGTGATAGGCGTGCAGGAGTTCGTGCAGCAGCACGGCCTCCTTCTCGTAACGCATCATGTCGGGCCGCAGCATGATTACGCCGAGGCCCGAATCGACCGCGAGGTCGACGGCATTGGGATTGGTCCAGCGCTGCGTGGCATGGTCCCAAACAGTGAGCGTTCGCGGCACGCGGCGCTCGACGTTCGGGGCGACCCGGCCGTAACAGGCAGTCGCGGCGCCGTCGTCGAGGCAGGCGAGCTCGCTCGCAATGATCGGGACGGTGCGGAAGAAGCGCAGGACGCGCGGCGAGAGGCCGGCACCCTCGACCACGTCGATCTGGCTCTTCAGATTCTCGGTGAGCTTGTCGACATCCTTGCGGTCGGAATTCTCCGAGATGTCGAACATGTAGCCGCGGTAGCTCTGGAAGCCCGGCGGCAGCGCTTGCGCCGCGCCGGCGGACGCATCGAGCGGTCCGGCATTGGATGGATTGGCCATGAGCGCGCCGACAATGGTCGCGGTCAGCAGCAGCGCAATGCGCATGATGAACCCCCTGATGTCACTTGACGCGGCAGACTAGGCCATCGTTCTTTGCGAAAAGTGAGTGGGGCGAGACTAAGGCACCGATGTTGAGGCGTGCTTAACCGTTGGTTGCAGATCGCGGAAGTGGATTAGTGCCGGGTTAACCAACCGTGGATCGCCCGCACGGTTCGGCGTAGCATGCGGTGCGGGCACCAGGTCCGTAGATCAAGACAGCCGGTAGGAGGATGCCATGTATGCCGCCATCCGTCAGGCCAAGGCGAAAAGCGGGAGCGCCGAAGAGCTGGCGCGCCGCATCAAGGACGGCGCCGTTCCGATCATCAGCGACGTCGACGGTTTCCGCGCGTATTACGTCGTCTATGCCGGCGACGACACCGTGACCGCGATCTCGATCTTCGACAAGTTCGAGCAGGCGGAGGAGGCGAACCGGCGCGCGATCGCCTGGATCGAGAAGGATCTGGGCCCGCTGCTTGCAGGCGACGCCCGCGCCGCCGCGGGGCCGGTGATCGTGCATACGCTGGCGTGAGTCTTTCGTCATTGCGAGAAGCGAAGCGACGAAGCAGTCCAGGCTGTCACTGCGGAGACCGTCTGGATTTCTTCGCTTCGCTCGCAATGACGAGAAGGCTACTGCGCGCCCCTCACAGCTCCCTCGCATTCGAGAACGCGAAACTCGACACCCGCCGCGTCGTCTCGTCCAGGATCAGCGTGCGCGTGATCGGTGGCTCCGCGCGCTGAGCGCAGTTTTCGCGCTCGCAGAGGCGGCAGTTGACGCCGATCGGCGTGCCCTCTGTTTTCTCCAGATCGATGCCGGCGGCGTAGACGAGGCGCGCGGCGTGACGGATCTCGCAGCCGAGGCCGATGGCGAAGCGCGGCTGCGGCAACGGGTGCGGCGCGACGGGACGGCGCACCATCTGCGCGATCGAGAAATAACGCGTACCGTCGGACAGCTCGATCACCTGCTTGAGCAGGCGATCCGGGGTGTCGAAGGTCGAGTGCACGTTCCACAGCGGACAGGTGCCGCCGAATTTCGAGAACGGGAATGTGCCGGAGGAGAAGCGCTTCGAGACGTTACCGGCATTGTCGACACGCAGCAGGAAGAAGGGAATGCCGCGGGCGTTCGGCCGCTGCAGGGTGGTGAGCCGGTGGCAGACCTGCTCGAAGCCGGAATTGAAGCGCTGCGCCAGCAAATGGATGTCGTAGCTGAGCGCTTCCGCAGCGGCGAGGAACGCCGGGTACGGCATCATCACGGCGGCCGCAAAATAATTGCCGAGCGTGATGCGGAATAGGCGCCGCGGTGTGTCGTCGAGCGGGCCGGCGCGGCCGATGATGGTCTCCAGTTGCTGCGCGCATTCGCCCAAGCCGAGCTGGAAGGCGAGCTGGAACGCGCGGCCGGGCGCGTCGACCAGCTCGGAGATCAGGAGCTGGCGGCGGTGGCGGTCGAAGCGCCGCAGCGTCTCGCGCATCACGTCCACCGGCATGATGCGGGTCTGGATCGAATGCTTTTCGCGCAGTCGTGCCGCGAGCGCCGCATAAAGCTCTTCGGCCGGCACGTTCAGTTCGTCGCGCAGAGTTTCCGCGGCTTGCTCGAGTTCCGGAAAATAGTTGCGGTTGGCCTCGATAAGCTCGCGGACGCGTTCGACCGGATTGGCCTCATAGCGCGTGCCGACGTCACGGTCGGCCATTTGCGCTGCCGCCAGGGTCTCGCCCTGGCGCGCCTCGGTATAGGCGGCGTAGAGCCGCTGCAGCGCATGGGTGACGCCGGGGCAGAGTTCGGCGAGATCGCGCAGTTCCTGCTTGGGAACGTCGATCTGGCGGAACAGCGGGTCGGAGAAGATCTCGTTGAGCTCGGCGAAAAAGCGATCCTCGTCGGCGGTGGCGAGGTCGCGCAGGTCGAGGTCATAGGTTTCGGCCAGCCGCAGCAGAATCTGCGCGGTCACTGGACGCTGGTTGCGCTCGATCAGGTTGACATAGCTCGGCGAGATCCCGAGCCCCTCGGCCATCTGGGTCTGCGACAGCCCCAATTGCTGCCGGATCCGCCGAAAGCGCGGGCCGACGAAGAGCTTCTTGCTGGAACCGGCGGGCATTTTCAGGTCTCCCGAGGCATCAAGGACAGTTTGATTGACCTGCGTCATTACAAAATTTACAAAATAACATCCATTACACGTTCCGATGTTACACGACATCATCATTCAAATACAAGGCCTCTATACGACCTGAGCTTTCTCGCGTTTAGCTCCTGACACGCATCTCGCAATGCATTGTCAAGAATGTCGATGGCAGACATCGCCGTTGTCAGCGAAAGGATCAGGCACATGAACTACCAGCCCCGCGGCATCAGCACTCTCCAGGGCCCGGCCTCGTATCAGAGCGAGATCGAGGCGGCCCAGTCGCTCCTTGAGACCCAGCCGACCTGGAACGGTGTGTCGGCCGAGGCCGTCGCCCGCATGCGCCTGCAGAATCGCTTCAAGACCGGTCTCGACGTTGCCCGTTACACCGCGGCGCTGATGCGAGCCGACATGGCCGCCTATGACAGCGACCCGACCAAGTACACCCAGTCGCTGGGCTGCTGGCACGGCTTCATCGCCCAGCAGAAGCTGATCTCGGTCAAGAAGCACTTTGGCAGGACCGATCGCACCTATTTGTACCTGTCCGGCTGGATGATCGCGGCGCTGCGCTCCGAGTTCGGTCCGCTGCCCGACCAGTCGATGCACGAGAAGACCTCGGTGCCGGCGCTGATCGAAGAGCTCTACACCTTCCTGCGTCAGGCCGATTCGCGCGAACTGAACGACATCTTCCGCAGCCTGGATGCCGCCCGCAAGGAAGGCGACAAGGCGAAGGAAAAGGCGCTGATCGAGAAGATCGACAACTTCAAGACCCATGTCGTGCCCGTCATCGCCGACATCGACGCCGGCTTCGGCAATGCGGAGGCGACCTATCTGCTCGCCAAGAAGATGATCGAGGCGGGTGCCTGCGCGCTCCAGATCGAGAACCAGGTCTCGGACGAGAAGCAGTGCGGCCATCAGGACGGCAAGGTCACCGTGCCGCACGAGGTGTTCCTGGCGAAGATCCGCGCCTGCCGCCACGCCTTCCTCGAGCTCGGGGTCGAAGACGGTGTCGTCGTGACCCGCACCGACTCGCTCGGTGCCGGCCTGACGCAGCAGATCGCCGTCAGCCACAAGCCCGGCGACCTCGGCGACCAGTACAACAGCTTCCTGGATTGCGAGGAAGTGACGGCGGAGAACGCCCGCAACGGCGACGTCATCATCAACCGCAACGGCAAGATGATGCGTCCGAAGCGGCTGCCCTCCAATCTCTATCAGTTCCGCCCGGGCACCGGCGAAGACCGCTGCGTGCTCGACAGCATCACCTCGCTGCAGAATGGTGCGGACCTGCTGTGGATCGAGACCGAGAAGCCGCATATCGAGCAGATCGCCAAGATGGTCGATCGGATCCGCAAGGTCGTTCCAAACGCCAAGCTGGCCTACAACAACTCGCCGTCGTTCAACTGGACGCTCAACTTCCGTTGGCAGGTCTACGACGCGATGAAGGAGGCCGGCAAGGACGTCAGCAAGTACAATCGTGCCGAGCTGATGAAGCAGGAATACGACGATACGCCGCTGGCGAAGGAAGCCGACGAGCGCATCCGCACCTTCCAGGCGGATTCGGCCAAGCGCGCCGGCATCTTCCACCATCTGATCACGTTGCCGACCTACCATACGGCGGCGCTCTCGACCGACAATCTGGCGAAGGAGTATTTCGGCGACCAGGGCATGCTCGGCTATGTCAAGAACGTCCAGCGCGCCGAGATCCGTCAGGGTATCGCCTGCGCCAAGCATCAGAACATGGCCGGCTCCGACATCGGCGACGACCACAAGGAATACTTCGCCGGCGAAGCTGCCCTGAAGGCGGGCGGTGCCCACAACACGATGAACCAGTTCGGCTAACGCATCACGCTATTCGACAGGAGACTGACAATGACCAACAGCAATTTCTGGGTGATCGGCGGCGAGTTCGGTTCGATGAACTTCCACAAGCTGGTGGAAGGTTCGGCCCAGGTGCAGGGTCCGTTCAAGACCCGCAAGGAGGCCGAGGACGCCTGGCGCTCGGTCTCGGAAGAGAACCGCCACAAGGCCGGAGTTCGCTTCTCGATCGTGGAAGAGCCGTCGCGGGTCTCGGCCTGACAATCTGAACTGATAAGAAGACGTCCAAGGACGGATGGTCCCATCCGGCGCAAGCCGGGTGGGATCGTCTGTTTTTGGCACAGGTGAACGGCCTGTGGGCGCCGTAAGTAACTGGAATTGTGGGGCCTTTGCGGACACATTGGTTGCTGATAGGTTAATGGAAGGAAGTCAGGACGAGGCCGACAATGTCAGAGCCCGAAACCAGCGGGATCCACCCCGGCCAGCCACGCCCGGTGCGGCTGCGCGATGCGCTGTTGCGGGCGCGGATCGAGGCCGCCGACCGGACCGGCGTCGTCGTCGATTTGCGCGATGCCGAAGTGGCAAGGCTCGAGATCCTCAACGATTCGCTCGATCCCCTGTTCGCGCAGGTGCCCGAGCGGATCGACCTGTTCGACCGCGGCATCAGCCAGGGCGATACGCCGAGACTCTGGATCGACGTCGTCGCGCACATCGTGATGGGCCGCGACAAGCGGATGTACCGCTTCGTGCAGGACACCCGCTTCGGCCGCATCGTGCTCGCCGAATCCCACGACACCGCTGTCATCGTCGAGGCCGTGACTGATTACGTCGCCCGCCGCATGATCGAGCGCGAGCATGCGATGGTGGTCCCGCCTGAGCCGAAGCCCGAGGTCGCGCCGCCGTCGCGCCGGTCGCGCGTCTGGCCGTTCGTGTTCGGATTTGTGCTCGGCGCCGCCGCGCTGTTCGGGGTTGCCGTGCTGGCGGCCCTGCGAAACTTGTGAATTTCTCCTCCGTCGCAATGACGGCGTGGCCTCAAATCAACCTGACATGCTTCATCTGTACGATCTGAAGCCCAGCCCCCAGGCTCCGCACCGCCTGCTCGCAACGCCAGCCGGCATTGTCCTTCTCGATCGTGAACAGATTATAGGCCGCGGCCGGGGTGTGCCCGTGCGCGAGCGCGGAGGCCGACGGCGCGCCGATCGCGGGAATGTTGCCGTTGGGGCCCTCGAACCACATCGTCGAATGAACGTGGTCGTGTCCGTGCAAGATCAGCTCGACGCCGTGGCGTTTCAAAAGCGTCAGCAGCCCGGCGGAGTCAGTCATCCGCTTGTGGTACGCGCCGGACTTCAACGGATGATGCACCAGCAGCACGCGAAAGACGTCCTCGGCTGCAAGTCGTTCGAGCACCTCTTCGAGGGCCGCGAGCTGATCGCGTCCGAGCGTGCCCGTCGCCATCAGCGGCAAGGTGGGCACCGCCGTGGACAGGCTGATCAGCGCGAGCGGCCCGCGCCGGCGCACGGAAGGAAAGCCGATACGGCCGTCGTCGCCCGCAAGATAGGGCGCGAAGGTCTCGCCGAAACGATGCGAGGTGGCGCGGACATAGGCGTCGTGATTGCCGGGAATCGTGGTGACGCGGTCGGGCGGGCCGACGCCGTCGAGCCAGGCCCGCGCCGGCGCGAATTCGGCTTCCAGCGCGAGATTGACGAGATCGCCTGTGACCGCGATGTGGTCGGGACCTTGCGCCTTCACGTCGGCGACGAGTGCGTCGAGCACCTCGCGGCGCTGGTATTTGTGACGGTTGCGCGTCCAGTTGATATAGCCGAGCGCGCGCTTGCCGGCGAGCTCGATCAACCGCGGCTTCGGCAACTGCGGCAGATGCGGGTCGGACAGATGGGCGAGCGTGAAGGGGGCCATGGAGCGCGATTGCCTCGCTATTCGTCCGCTGTAATGGCAAGGTCGCAGGCAACGCGCAAGCGAAGCCTGAACGGGGCGCCACGGGAGCCTGATGGGAGATCGTCTCAATAGCGTCCGACGGATATTCGAGCCGCTGCTGCGGCGAATCTTCCACGCCTATTTCCTGCTCGTCCGCGGCATGACGCTCGGCGTTCGCGCCGTGGTGCTGGATGCCGAGAGCAGGGTGTTCCTGGTCAGGCACAGCTACGTCACGGGCTGGTATCTGCCCGGCGGCGGCGTCGATCTCGGCGAGACCATGGAGCAGGCGATGCGGCGCGAGCTCAAGGAAGAGGGGGATATCGATCTCACCGGCGCCGCCGTGCTGCACGGCATCTTCCTCAACAGCCACGTCTCCCGCCGCGATCATGTCGCGGTCTACGTTGTCAGGCAGTTCAAGCAGGATCGCCTGCCGCAGCCCAACCGCGAGATCGCCGAATGCGGGTTCTTCGCCGTCACGGCGCTGCCCGAGGGGACCACGCCCGGCACGCGGTTGCGGATCGCGGAAGTCCTTCACGACAGGCCGCAGATTGCGACGTGGCGATGATGGCTGCCTGTGCTAGTAAACCGCGCCTGCGGTCTCGGCGCATGGACGAGGGATGAAGATTGTCTGAATCGACGAGGTCATGGCCATTCCGGGTCGCCGTGCTGGTTCCCTGCTACAATGAGGAAGCCGCCGTTGCGACGGTCGTCGCCGATTTCCGCAAGGCACTGCCTGCGGCCGAGGTCTACGTGTACGACAACAACTCGACCGACCGCACCGCGGCGATCGCGCGCGAGGCCGGAGCAATCGTGCGCAGCGAACGGCGCCAGGGCAAAGGCCATGTCGTGCGCCGCATGTTCGCGGACATTGAGGCCGACATCTACGTGCTCGTCGATGGCGATGCGACCTACGACGCGCCGAGCGCGTCGCGCATGATCGACCAGCTCCTCGATGATCATCTGGATATGGTTGTGGGTCTGCGTGTCGATCAATCGCAGGCGGCCTACCGGCGCGGTCATCGCATCGGCAACCGGCTGTTCACCGGTTTCCTGGCTTCGACCTTCGGCCACGCCTTCACGGACATCCTGTCCGGATACCGCGTGTTCTCGCGCCGCTTCGTCAAATCCTTTCCCGTCCTGTCCGGCGGTTTCGAGATCGAGACCGAGTTTGCGGTCTATGCGCTGGAATTGTCGCTGCCGGTTGCCGAGGTCGAGACGCCCTATTATGCGCGCCCGGAAGGCTCCTTCTCCAAGCTCAATACCTGGCAGGATGGGTTGCGCATCTTCAACACAATGCTGAAGCTCAACCGGTCGGAGCGGCCGCTGCGCTTCTTTTCGGCGATCGGCATCGTCCTCGCGCTGCTGTCGATCGCTTTCGGAGTGCCCGTCGTGATCACCTTTCTCGAGACCGGTCTCGTACCGCGCCTGCCGACCGCCGTGCTCTCCATGGGCCTGATGATCATGGCGCTGCTTTCGGCTTCGTCGGGGCTCGTGCTCGACACCGTGACGCGCGGCCGGCGGGAAATGAAGATGCTCGCCTACCTGTCCCAACCACCGCTCGGGAGGAACTGAAAACCTCCGGGGGCGGGCGCAATCCCATGGACCGTTGCCCTCCAAGGTGATATCCCGCCGACGCCGCCTGACGCGTTTTTCCGACGCGAACCGATGACTCCCGCCTGAAGATGCCGTGACGCGATGAACGATCTCTCCCTCACCATCCGGTCGGAAGCCGCCGGCGATGCTCAGGCGATCGAGCGGCTGCACGAACGCACCTTCGGACCCGGCCGCTTTGTGCTCAGCGCGTACCGCATTCGCGAGCATGTGGATCACGTGCTCGATCTATCCTTCACCGCGCGCGTCGGTACGTTGCTGGTCGGATCCGTACGGCAATTGCCGGTTTGCGTCGGCGACACGCCTGCACTGCTGCTCGGGCCCCTGACGGTCGAGCCTCCGTTCCGCGGCCGCGGCGTTGGCCGGCTGCTGCTCGAGCGCGCGCTGAAGGACGCCAAGGCGCAGGGGCATCGCCTGGTGCTGCTGGTCGGCGACGAGCCCTATTACAGCCGCGTCGGCTTCAAGCCGGTGCCGAAGGGGCGCGTCACCATGCCGGGTCCGGTCGATTACAGCCGGCTCCTCGTCGTCGAGCTCGTCGAGGGCGCGTTCGAAGGCGTGTCGGGGCCGGTCGGTCCCGACTGGAGCAAGACGCAAACCTGACGCGCCATCGCTTCGAAGCTCACATGAAGGTAGGGCAGTGCCGGTCGATCAACAATATTACCGGGAGGTGGCGTCCGGGAGCACGGCGGAAAAGCTGCTGATCGCGGCGCGCGACCGCATCTTCCAGGATTTCATCGCCCAGATGCAGCCGTCTGCCTCGGACGAGATCCTGGACGTCGGTGTTTCCGACGTGATCAACGACGGCGCAAACGTGCTGGAAAGAAGCTACCCGCATCAGCACAGGATCACGGCTTGCGGGCTTGGCGAAGGAATAGGGTTCAAGGCGGCTTTTCCGCTTTGCCGTTACGTGCAGATCGAACCGAATACGCGGCTGCCGTTTGACGACAATGCGTTCGATGTCGCGACGTCCAATGCTGTGCTCGAGCATGCCGGCAGCCACGGAAAACAGGTGCTCCTGGTCAAGGAGCTTTGCCGCGTTGCGAGGCGGGTGTTCATCACGGTGCCCAACAGGTTCTTTCCGGTCGAGCACCACACGGCCATCCCGCTGGCGCACTATCTGGACGGCACCTTCAGGATCGCCTGCAGGATCGCCGGCAAGTCGGAATGGACCGACGAGCAGAACCTGATCCTGATGACGCGAAAACGGCTGCTGGGGCTCGCTGCGCTGGTCGCCAGGTCCGAGATCGTCAAGTCTGCGGGTGCCAAGTCCGCAGCAGTGGGCTACACCGGTTTGTCGCTCGGCCCGCTATCGTCCAATCTCTATCTCGCATTCCGCTAAAGCAGCGCCGCCTCCCGCCGCATCATGATCCCGATGAAGAAAATCCATACCAGCAAAGCCGTCTTCGCCGTGTTGTTTCTCGCGGTGCTGGTCGGCCATTTATGGACAATGCTGCGATGGAATGAGGCGCGCGGCGTCTATGACGACATCTGCTACCTGCGGCAGGCACATCTTTTCCAGAGGTTCGGTCTCGCGGAGGGCTTCGACACCAGCCTCACCCGCGACGATGATGGCTATCTGAAAGCAAAACTGAGGGAGATCGGCTACCCCAACTGGGACGATACGACCGCTGCGCCCTGTCACAATTTGATGCCGGCAACGGGGAAGGTCGTCATTCAATACCCGCCGGGTGTCGGCCTCGTGTTGGCGTTGTTTCCCCCAGGGCACCAGGTCGTGCCCATGTACATGCTGGCGACCATCGTCGTCCTCGGTTTTGCGCTATTTGCTCTTTCGCTCGCGCGCAGCACGAGATCGGTCCTGATGGCCGGGACGTTCGGCTGTCTTGCGATCTACCTGATGGTCAATCCGGTCAAGGCGAGCTATTCGATGGCCCCGACGGTCGTCGTGTGCGCGCTCGCAGGATGTCTCACGGCGCGATGGCTGGCGAGCCCGCGATCCCAACCGAGGATCTGGCTGCTGGCGCCAATCGGTTTCCTGCTCGGATTGACCGTCGATTTCCGATTGGCCAACCTCTTCCTGGCGTCCGGCTATGGCCTGTTTCTCCTCGTCATGTTCCTTGCGGAACGGACGATGTCCCGGTTTTTGCAGGGGGCGGTGTTCGGCGTCGCGTTGCTGGCCGGCGTGATACCGACCATCCTCTCTTACGCCGTCAACGCCGGCAATCCGTTCGCGTCGACCTACGGCAACAACCCCGATGTCAGGCCGCTGGATTTTTCGTTCGCAGTGGTCCGGGACTATCTCGCCGACCCGCTCCAGACCTTGCTGATCGTCTTCGGAATTGCAGGCTCGATCTGGCTGCTGCGGCAGGCGAATGGCACTCGCCGTGTCGCGCAGCTCACGATGGCCAATCTGGCGCTCAATCTCGCCTTCTTCTTCACCTATCCGATCGCGACGCCATACTATACGATCCCCATTTCCCTCCTGACAGTGTGGAGCCTGCTGTTTGCCGTCCTGTTTCAGGAAGCGGCAGAGGATGCCCCTGGAGCGGCCGCTTTAGCCAAAGCGCGATGAATTCAGGTTAGCTGTCGCGCTTTCGGCGTCGCAGATGCTTCGTCCTGTCGTGCACTTCCGCTCCATCCGAGCTACGCCGCGGCCTTTCGTTTTCCCGTTCCTTTTGTCCATTCGCACGGAAAAGCTCAGCGGCTGTGCTTGAACAGCTTCACCAACGAAGCTCAAACGATATTGTCTCACGGGCAACGGATGTTGCTTCACTGACAGGATGACGACGGCGCGACAACACCTGGTGATGTGTGCGGCCGTGTGCCTCCTGAAGGACGCGAATCCGGCTCATCCAAATCGAAGGAAAAGGAGACGTATCATGGCAATCGGAACCGTCGTGCTCGTGCACGGAGCTTTCGCGGATGGCTCTTGCTGGGCCAAGGTCATTCCTCTTCTCACCAAGCGCGGGCTGAAGGCTCTCGCCGTGCAGAACCCGCTGAGCTCGCTTGCCGATGACGTCGTCGCCACTCACCGGGTCGTGGACATGCAGAAGGGTCCGGTGCTCATGGTCGGACACTCCTGGGGGGGAGCCGTCATCACCGAGGCCGGCAATCATCCCAAGGTCAAAGGTCTCGTCTATGTCGCCGCGGGCGCGCCGGACAGCGGCCAGTCGTTCGACGCGTGGTGGAAGCCCTACAAGCCGGCCCCCGGAGCGGCCGAGATCAGGCCTTACGGCGAGGGCTATGTGGCCTTGACGCAGGAGGGCGTCCGCAAGCACTTCGTCCAGGATATTCCGACAGACGAAGCCGACATCGTCTACGCAACGCAAGGCCCGCTTGCGGTCAAATGCTTTGGCGACACGATCTCGACGGCGGCGTGGCGCTCGAAGCCGTCATGGTACATCGTTGCGGCAAACGACGAGACCATTCCGCCGGACGTGGAGCGCGACTCGGCAAGCCGCATGGATGCGAAGACGCTCGTGCTTCAGAGTTCGCACGTGCCGATGCTGTCCCAGCCCGAGGCCGTGGCGGAGTTCATCGCAAGCGCTGCCGCAACTCTCGAAGCATAGCGACAGCGCCGCAGTTGGCGATGTCAGTCGGGGCCGTTTAGGCCCCGACTGACGCAATGCTAGAACTTGAAGTTGGCGAACGCCCTGACGCCGATGCCGGGCATCAAGACCTCGTCCTTGGTGTAGGACACCGAGTTGCGGATGTTCTCGTTCAATAGATTGTTGCCGACGAGGCCGACCAGCATCTCGCGCGCGCCGAATGCATTCGGGTTGAGCCTGGTCTTGTAGCTGACCTCGGCCTTCAGCAAATTGTAGCCCGGTGTCGGCGTCTCCGCGATCACAGCGACGTTGTTCTGAGCGAAGGCGTGCAACAGATTGACGCGCATCAGCCAGTTGTCGTCGCGCCAGAACACGCCGCCGCCCAGTCTCAGCGGCGGAATCCGCGGCACGTTGGTGCCGTCGGTGAAGGTGGCACGCACGACGTCGAACTGGTTCTCGATGCCCCAGATGCCGCCCTGGAATGCACCGACATCGAACTGCGACTGGAATTCGCCGCCGCGGAAGTTGGCATTCCGCTGCGAATAGACCGCCAGGTTCAGCTCGGCACCGGGCGTGCCGCAGGAGGCAAAGTCGCCGTCGCACATCACGCCGGTGAGGCGGCGATAGATGAAATTGTCGAAATGCGTGTAAAAGGCGGTCGCCTCGAACCGGAACGGTCCGGTCGCCTTGCGCAAGCCGATTTCGACGGACTTCGCGGTCTCGATCGTCAGGTTTGGATTGCCGATGTCGAAGGTCGCGGTCGCATCATGGCCACCGCGCGAGAACAGTTCGGCCGGCTTCGGCGCGCGCTCGACATATTGTGCGGTGATGCTGCCGACCATGCCGCCCGGCAGGTCCTGCAACAGGCCGATGCTGCCGCTCTTCGGCGTGAACGACGGATTGTGGACGATGCTTGTTTGCGGTGCCCCGTCGGGCAGGAAGTCTGCGGGGAAATCGGGCGTGGACCCGTGCAGTTCGACATGTTCGATCCGGCCCGCGATTTGCGCCCTGGTCTGTTCGCTGAACTTGAACTCGTTGAAGACGTAACCCGCGACGCGGTAGTTTCGGTTCGGGTCCCACAACCCGTTGAACAGCGCGCCCGGATCGTCCGGACTTGGCGCCGTCAGCTCCTGGTGGCCCGCCTGGAAGCCGAACGCGGTCGTCACCTCGGCAAAACGGGCGTTGAACGGCATCAGCTGCACCTCGGTGCGGATCTCCTGCTCCTTGTTGGTGAAGGTCTGCCGCACACCGTCGGTGTTGGGGTCGGCGGGATCGGCAAGCCCGATCTCGTTGTGCCGGTAGTCGGTCGCGCCGGCCCAGAAGCGAACGATTTCGATCGCCGCAGCGTCGGGATGGTACTCGCCCTTGACGTTGATCTTGGTCTGGTGAGCGTCGATCCGGGTGTTGTGGTCGGCGCCGTCGATGCCGGGGATGTGGTAGAGCGCGTCGTTCTGCGTGATCGCCGCACCGATATAGCCGCCCTGGAAGAAGTAGGAGCCGCCGATCGAGCCGCCGTCCGAGCGCGTCGCCGAATTGGGCTGGCGCCCGTTGGCGATGGAGCGCGTCTGGTCGGCGAGGTACGGGTAGCTCGGGATGCTGTAATCGGTGGTGTTGCGGCCGTAGACGTCAGCATGGAAGGCGTAATTGCCGCCCCCGGTGTCGAGCAGCACGCCGCTCTCGACGCCGCGATCGACCGAGCTGAACGCGCTGCGCGTTTCGGCGGTGACGCAAGGCGACGTCGCGGCGCCGGCGAGCGGCGCCTTGACCGGCAGGCCGAAACTCTGGAACGGCTGGGCACCGCAGTTCGGCAGCGCATCCGGAATCCGGTTGTTGGTGGCGCTGACGACGCCACCGATCGAGGTCGAGCCATAGCGCAGCGCAGCCGGCCCGCGCACCACCTCGACCTGGTTGGTCGCCAGCGGATCAATCGGGACGAAGTGATCCTCGCCGAGGTCGGAGGCGCCGCCGGCATTGGTGCCGTTCTCGACGATGCCGACGCGGTTGACGTCGAGACCCCGGATGATCGGCCGGCTGGAGGCGCCGGGCGCGAAGCTCGAGCCGGTGATGCCCGGCTTGGAGAACAGGAGATCGCCGAGCTGACCGCCGCCCTCGCGGCGGATCTCCTCGTTCGGCACGACCGTGACGGTGGCGAACTGGTTGGTCACGATCGGCAGCACGCCCTGCTGAGGTGCGGCGGGCGTGGAGGCTGCCGGCGTGGCGTCCGCCGCGCGTTCGTGGCTGCGTGCCCGCGCGGTTCGCGTGGCGCGGCCCGGGCTGCGGGTCGGCACCACCGCCCTGCGCACGATGGGGCTCGGAGCCGTCACGGTGACGGCGGGGATTTCGGTAGATGCCGGCTTGTCCTGAGCCAGCGCCGGGGTGGCGGCGGCGCCGAGCAGGAGCAGGCTTGCTCCGCCAAGGCGCTGCGCGCGCCGCAATTCAAATGACATGGTCCTGATTCCAGTCAGGCGCCGTCCGCATGATTGTGTGTTGATCGGAGGCGGCCTGCCGTCGCTGCGCGACGGAATTCGACTTCAACGTCTCCCGGTCATGCGCCGACATGCGGCGAGCCCGGGCGTGATCAAGTGATGTCTGGAGTCAGGACGCGGGAGGGGCGCGAGGCTGGAACGCCGTGGCGGCCGATTTCAGGTGGACGAATTCGGCATCGGTGGTGCGGTAGAGCAGCTCGATCGCCTGCGGTAGCAGCAGCACAGGCGGCGCCGCAAACATGACGGTGCCCGCCATCGCGACCAATGCGCAGATCGCGCAATTGTCCTCGCCCGGCAGCTCCCGGTCGGGACCTGCCGGCGATTGCCTCTCGACCGCGGCACGGTGGATCGAAGCGACACCGTTGGTGCTGTCGATCTGCTGGAGCGAGGCCTGGGCGAGGGGAGCGGCCTGGGCGAACCAATGGCTGTGGCCGAACGTCAGCGCGAACTGCACCAGCATCGCGAAGATCGCGAGCCGGGCGCCGTGCCTGATATTCGACCGGAACCACTTCATCTGAAAACGCCACCCCACATCGCGGGGGCATCATCCCCTGATCCCGCGACGTTATAATGTAACATCGCCAGATCGGTCAGCGGATGTCAACCGCAGTCGCACCGATCCGCTCGGGCGGATTGCTGATGTGTCGTTCGCGCAACGGGACGTTCAGCGCCCTTCGCGGACCCAGGTCGCGGCAAAGGCGCCGAGCAGCAGCAACAGCCCGATCAGGCCGGCGAAGATCGGCAGCACGCCGACGCCCTTCACGACGCTGGCGTCGCGCATCCGCACGCCCATCCAGCCGTCGCCATGGAAGACGCTCGCCGAGCGGACCGGCAGGATGCGCGGCAGCTCGACGCTGGCGCCGTCGACCACCCGCACGGCATTGCCGCCGGTCGCCTGGGTCAGGGGCTTCAACGTCTCGGTGGTCGAGGTGACTTCCGAAAACTCCTTCGGATTGGTCGGGCCGACATTGATCAGCGCCTTCAGCGTGCCGTCGGTCGCCTGCCACAGGCCGAGCTCGCTCGCCGGCAGGCTGGCGCGCCATTCGCCGGGATCGCCGGGCGCAAGCGTCAGATCGCGCGCCACGCCCGACGGCGAGGTCACGCTGACCGGCTGGACGCTGTCCGCCATGGTCTGGCGCACCACCACGAGATTCTTGCCCTGCACCTGCAGACGCAGCGCTTCCTCGTCCAGATCGGGCTGCTTCATCAGCCAGTGCGACATGCGCCGCAACAGATCGAGATGCGGGCCGCCGCCTTCATAGCCGCGCGCCCACAGCCAGATGTGGTCGGAGAGCAGCAGCGCGACGCGGCCCTCGCCAAAACGCGACAGGAACAGCAGCGGCTTGCCGTCGGCGCCGGTCATCACCGGCGGGTTGACGGAATTGCGGGTGTCGACGGTGCGGAAGAAGCGGCTCCAGTGCGGCGGCTCGCTGGCGGAGCCTTCGAGGCCGCGCGTGACGGGATGGCGTTTGCCGACATCGGACAGATGCGCGTAAAACGGCTGTTCCGTCACGCCGACCGGCTCTGCCGGCAGCACCGAATCCAGCGGCGTGCGCCAGATGCTGGTGTTGGAGGCGTAGTCGGGGCCGGCCGAGACCAGCACCGCGCCGCCGCCGCGAACGTAGCGTGCGATGTTGTCGAAATAGGCGATCGGCAGCACGCCCTGGCGGGCATAGCGGTCGAAGATGATCAATTGGAATTCGTTGATCTTCTGCTGGAACAGCTCGCGGGTCGGAAACGCGATCAGCGACAATTCGTTGATCGGCGTGCCGTCCTGCTTCTCCGGCGGACGCAGAATGGTGAAGTGGACGAGATCGACGCTGGCGTCGGACTTGAGCAAATTGCGCCAGGTGCGCTCGCCGGAATGCGGCTCGCCCGAGACCAGCAGCACGCGCAGCTTGTCGCGCACACCGTCGATGGCGACGACGGCGCGGTTGTTCACCGGCGTCAATTCCCGTTCGAGCGGCGAGGCCTCGATCTCGACGATGTTCGGCCCGGCATGCTTGATGTCGACGTCCACGCTTGCCGCCTGGCCGCTTCCCAGCGTGCGCTCGTTGATGACCTCACCGTCCCTGCGGACCGTGACCTTGGCGCGCTCGCCGCTGACGCCCTGGTCGTCGAGGCGGTAGGTGATGGTCTGGGGCTGCCCGACGATGCCGAAGCGCGGCGCCGCCAGGATCGCGATGCGGCGGTCGCGCTCGTCTTTCTGTCCGGTGATCAGCGCGTGAACCGGCGCCTGGAAGCCGAGCCCGGCGGCATTGGCCGGAATGTCGTGGACGCGGCCGTCGGTGATCAGGAAGGCGCCGGCGACGCGGTCGACCGGCACGTCCGCAAGTGCCGAGGCCAGCGCGCCGAATAATTTGGTACCGTCGGTCTCGCCGTCGGCCTGTCCGGCGTCGACGACGCGGACCTCGAGCCCCTTGATCTTCTTCAGGCTGTCGACCAGCGCCTCCTGCGCCTGCGCAGCCTCGCGATTGCGGTTGCCGAAGTTCTGGCTCGGGCTTTTGTCGACGACGACTGCTGCGACCGAGGTGAGGGGATCGCGGTCCTCGTGGGTGAAGGAGGGATTGGCGAGCGCCAGCAGGAACAGCACCAGCGCGGCGACGCGCACGGCAGCGCCGCGCGCACGCGCCAGCAGCAGCACCAGCGCGGTGACGACGATCGCGGTCAGCGCGAGCCACAGGACGATCGCGGGAACAAGCGGTGTGAACGCGATGCCGTAATTCATATCGCACTTCTATTCATTGTGAGCATGACCTCTTCGGAAAACCGGTTCCCACTTTTCCGGATCATGCTTATTGCCCCAGCCGTTCAATCAACGCCGGTGCGTGCACCTGGTCGGCCTTGTAGTTGCCGGTCAGCGTGTACATCACGATGTTGGCGCCGGCGCGGTAGGCGAATTCGCGCTGGCGGGGGTCGCCGCCGGTCACCGGCAGCATGGCCTGGCCGTCGGGCCGCACGGCCCAGGCGCCGGCGAGGTCGTTCGAGGTGATGATGATCGGCGAGACGCCGTCGCCGCCTCGTGCCGGCCGCTGCGCGCTGTCGTCGTCGTCTTCGCGCGGCAAGGTCTCGACCCAGGTCTGGCCGGTGTTGAAGCGGCCGGGGAAGTCGCGCAGGAGATAGAAGGTCTTGGTCAGCACGTGCTCGCGCGGCACCGGCTCGAGCTCGGGCACGTCGAGCGAGGAGAGGATTTCGCGGAGCGTCTGCATGGCGGGGGTCTGCGCGGCGCCGTTTGCGCCGGGCGGTGCTTCGACCGCGTCGCGGGTATCGAACAGCACGGTGCCGCCCTGCTTCATGTAGGCGTCGATCTTGTTGATGGCGTCCTGCGGCGGCTTGGGCGCGCCGGGCACGATCGGCCAGTAGATCAGCGGGAAGAAGGCGAGTTCGTCGCGCGCCGGATCGATGCCGACGGGATCGCCGGCCTCGAGCGCGGTGCGTTGCGCCAGGAACAGCGTCAGTCCGGACAGGCCGGCCTTGACGATGGAATCGACGTCGGCATTGCCGGTCACGACATAGGCGAGGCGGGTCTGCGACACCGCCTTCATCGCGAACTCGTCGGACGCGCTGTCCGCGTGCGACGGCGTCGGCACGAGTGCCACGAAGCCTGCGAGCGCCAGTCCGAAGACGATCATCGCGGGCGCGGCGCGGCGGCGCAGCAGCGCGGCGAGGCCGCCGCCGAGCACCGCGACGATGATGGCGTCGATCAGGAACAGCGCGAGCGCCGTCGACAGTAGCCAGCCGCGCAAGTCGCGCGGCTCGGCATTGGTGTAGGTGGCGTGCCGGGCGCGCAGGCTCGCGGTGTTCAGGGCTGCGATACGGTCGGCGCTGGCAAGCGTGTTCACGGCGAGCGGTCCTTCTGCCGGACCATAGAAGCCCGGCGGATGATCGGGTGTGGCGCGGTCGCGATAATCCGCGGGCAGCGGCTTTGCGGCGGCGGGCGGCGGGCCGAAGGCTCCGAAGCCGTCGAGGATGTGCAGCGGCGCCACCGTCTCGGCAGTCGCCTCAGTGGCAACCCCGGCGCCGGGCTTGGCAGTATAGCCGGACATGTCGACGACACGCCGCAGGATTTCGACGAAGGTGCCGGACATCGGCAGATCCGACCAGCGCATGTCGGCGCTGACGTGGAACAGGCTGACCACGCCCTTGCCGCGATGCTCACCGGTCACCAGCGGCGTGCCGTCTTCCAGCGATGCCCAGCTCTTGGTGGCGAGCACGGCGTCGGGCTCGGCCAGCACCTGGCGGTTTATGGTGACGTCCTTGGGGACCACGACGCCGGCAAACGGACCGTCGGCCGCGAACGAGGCCAGATGTTGCGGCTTCTCCCAGGTCAGGCTGCCGCCGAGAGTCCGGCCGCCCTTGCGCAGCTTGACCGGCACGAGATCGTCTTCGGCCTGCGCCAGCCGCGGACCGGCGAACCGCACCAGCACGCCGCCCTGGTTGATCCAGGCATTGAGACGCTCGCGGATTTCAGGGGCGATGGTGCCGACATCGGCAAGGATGATCATCGGCAGCTTCTGGTCGAGGAACTGCGTGATGCCCTGCTGCGGCGCGCCCTTGTCGGCGAGCCGCACGTCGGCGAACGGCGCCAGCGCGCGTGTGAGATAAAAGGTCGGCGCCAGCAGCGGCTGCGCTGTCTCGCTGCTCGCGCCCGAGACGATGCCGATGGCGCGGCGGCGCCAGCGCTTGTCGAGCAGCTGCACCGCACCGGCGGAGCGCTCACCGGCAATTTCAAGCCGCGTGATGTCGTTGCGCAGCTCGACCGGCAGATCGAACGACGCTTCGGTTTCCTTGTCCTGCGGACCGAACGAATAACGCGCTTCTCCGATCGGCGAGGCCTTCTGGTCCAGCGCGCGCACGGTGCCGATGGCAATGCCGCTGTCGGTGCGCAGCACCTTCACCGTCATCCTGGCGGCGGCGTTCTCGGCCGCGACCAGAGCCAGCGGCGAAGAGGTGCCGCCTTCGAACACGGTCAGGCTGCGGTCGCCGATGCTCTTGCGGAGGCCAGCCACGAATTCCTCGCCGCGACCGGTGTCGACGCCGTCGGAAAGCCAGGCGATCTCGCAGTCGCCGGTCGCTTTCAGGAAGCGATCGATTGCGGTCAGGGTCTCGACGCGGTCGATCGAATAGGGCTTCGGCGTGAGCTGCCGCAGCGCCACGCGCGCGGCGCCCGCCGGCATCAGGGTGATATCGCGGTTCGGCTCGGACAGCGGCGCCAGCGCAATCGCACGGCGGTCGTTCTCGGCATTGGCGATCAGCTCGTCGGCGGCCCTGATCCGGATGTCCCAGTTCGATGCCGCGCTCCAGCCGTCGTCGAACATGATCATCAGCGGCGCCTTGCTGGCGGCGATGCCTGTTTGCGGATTCCAGATCGGGCCGGCGGCGGCGAAAATGACGAGGGCCGCAGCCAGGAGCCGCAATGCGGTCAGCCACCACGGCGTCCGTGAGGGCGTCTCTTCGCGCGGTGTGATGTCGAACAACAGGCGCGTCGGCGGAAACTCGATGCGGCGCGGCCGTGGCGGCATCACGCGCAGCAGCCACCACAGCACCGGCAGGCTGACGAGGCCGATCAGGAGCAGCGGTTCGGTGAAGGCGAGCGGCAGTCCCATCATGCGGCGGGCCCCGCCTTGATGGTCGTGGTGCGGGCGCCCGACTTGCTCACTTGCATGCCGGCATGCAGGAACAGCAAGAGCTCGGCGGCGGAGCGGTCGGTCGCGTGCGTCGTGAACAGCCAATCGAGCTTGTTGGTCTCGGCGCGGATCTGGTCGCGGTGCAGCGCGAGCCGCGCGGTGTAATCCTGCGCCCAGCTCTCGGCGCGGCCGGCGGTGATCACGCCGAACCCTTCGGGCTCGACAAACTCGACGCGTCCGGAATAAGGAAACGACTCTTCGGCGGGATCGACGATCTGCACCAGCATGCCATGGGCGCCGGAGCCGGACAGGCCCGCGAGCGTCGTCCCGATCTCGGAGATCGGCGACCAGAAATCCGACAGCACGATCGTCTCGGCCAGCGCCGCGGGCACGAAGGACGGCGGCAGGCTCAGCCGGTCGGCATCGTCATGCAGCATCGCCTGCGCCATCTTGTCGATGACGCTGCGGCTCGCGGTCGGTGTCATCAGCCCGGGAATGCCGACACGTTCGCCGCCGGAGACCAGCAGCTCGGCCAGCGCGAAGGCGACGATCAGCGTCCGCTCGAGCTTGGATTCGCGCGCCGTCTTCGAGGCGAAGGCCATCGAGGGGGAGCGGTCGGGCCAGATCCAGACCGTGTGCGAGGCTTCCCATTCAAGCTCGCGGACGTAGAGATGATCGTCACGCGCCGAGCGCCGCCAGTCGACGTTCTGCGCCGGCTCGCCGGAGACGAAGCGGCGGTACTGCCAGAAATTTTCGCCGGCGCCGGCGCGCCGTCGGCCGTGCAGGCCGTGAATGACGTTGGCGGCGATACGGCGGGCCTCGAGCACCAGGCGCGGCAGCGAAGCGGCGAGCGTGCGGCTTTCGCCATCGGCACGTCGGATCGCGATGATCTCCTTCGCTGCTTGCCCGTTCTCTGCGGCCATCAACCGATCCGTGTTTTCAATTGCCGGATCACGTCCGGAATCGTGCGGCCTTCGGCGCGCGCCTGGAATGTCAGCGCCATGCGGTGCTTCAGCACGGGCTCGGCGAGGTCGAGCACGTCGTCGATCGAGGGCGCGAGGCGCCCGTCGATCAGCGCGCGTGCGCGCACCGCGAGCATCAGCGATTGGCTGGCGCGCGGGCCCGGTCCCCAGGCGATGAACTTGCCGGTCTCGCCGCTCTCCGGACCCGGACGGGCCGAACGGACCAGCGACAGGATCGCCTCGACCACGGAATCGCCGACCGGCAGGCGCCGGATCAGCCGCTGTGCGGTGATCAGCGCGTCCGCGGTCATCGATCCCCTGGCCAGCGTCTCTTCCGCGCCGGTGGTCTCGAACAGGATACGGCGCTCGGCGTCGCGATCGGGATAGTCGACGTCGATCTCCATCAGGAAACGGTCGAGCTGCGCTTCCGGCAGCGGATAGGTGCCTTCCTGCTCCAGCGGGTTTTGCGTGGCGAGTACATGGAACGGCTTCGGCAGATCGTGGCGCGCGCCGGCCACGGTGATGTGCTGCTCCTGCATCGCCTGGAGCAGCGCCGACTGCGTGCGCGGGCTGGCGCGGTTGATCTCGTCGGCCATCAGCAGTTGCGCGAACACAGGGCCGGAGATGAAGCGGAAGGCACGCTTGCCGCTGGTGCTCTCGTCGAGCACTTCGGCGCCGAGAATGTCCGATGGCATCAGGTCGGGCGTGAACTGGATGCGCTTGGCATCGAGGCCGAGGGTGATGCCAAGCGTCTCGACCAGCTTGGTCTTGGCGAGACCGGGGACGCCGATCAACAGCGCATGACCGCCGGAGAGGATGGTGACCAGCGTGTTCTCGATCACGCGGTCCTGGCCGAAGATGACGGACGCGATCGCATCCTTTGCCGCGCGAATCTGGCTCGACACCTGCTCGGCCGAACGGACTACTCCGTCTTCGAGCTTCTCGACACTCTCCGCCATCCGTTAGCTCCTTCAGCCTGCCATGCGGCTCGCTTGCGTCGTCATGTCATCACATGGCCCCTATGCTAGACTTGCAGGAAGGCCATGTATTCGTTGAATTAACCTATCCCCACCTTATCGGCTTAGGGCTATGTAGGGCATCACGAAGTGGAGACCTCCACACCGGACTGATCCGGAGTGGAACCGTGCACCGACAGGCGACGTAGACTTACAGTTCAGACCTGCACCAAACGTGCCAAATGACAGAGTCAGGGCAAACCATGGCGAACCAAGGGCAGAGCGCCGATCGCGGTCTTGAGGGGCTGACTGCCGCCGCCAAAAGTGCTGCCGATGCCGAAGGCGTCAAAAAGGGCCTGCCTCCGGTGCATCTGTGGAATCCGCCGTTTTGTGGCGATCTCGACATTCGAATCGCTTCCGATGGCACTTGGTACTACATGGGGACGCCAATCGGCCGCCACGCGCTGGTCCGTCTGTTCTCGACCATCCTCAAGCGTGAAGGCGACAAGCATTTCCTCGTCACGCCGGTGGAGAAGGTCGGCATTCGCGTCGACGACGCGCCGTTCATGGCGGTCGAAATGCAGAAGGACGGCGAGGACAACCACCGCGTGCTCCGCTTCCGCACCAATGTCGACGACTGGGTCACCTGCGATGCGGCGCACCGGCTGCGCTTCGAACGGGGCGAGGGCGGCGGACTGACGCCCTATCTGCATGTCCGCGCCGAACTCTGGGCCAAGGTCACCCGCGCGCTCTATTACGATCTGGTTGACATGGGTGAGGAGCGGATGGTCGATGGCCAGCCGATGTTCGGCGTCGAATCGGCCGGCGAATTCTTCGCCATGGCCGATGCGGAGCAGGTGAGGGCCGCGCTTTGAACAAGCCTATCCTGAAGACCGATCCCGCCACGTTCGGAGCGGCCGATTTTTTCGCCCGCTCCAAGACGCGATTAGGCCTCGACGTGCCGCCCGGCCTGTTCGATCCCAACATCATTCCGGCCTCGGGCGATCCCGGCACCGACAAGATGCTCGAGATCGTCGCGCGTGAGCAGCCGGTGCGGCCGGCGGCGGTTTTGATCGCGGTGGTCGATCATCCCGAGCCAACCATCCTGCTGACGCAGCGCTCGGCGCATCTGAACGACCATGCGGGCCAGATTGCCTTTCCCGGCGGCAAGATCGACGCGACCGACTCCTCGCCGCTCGATGCGGCGCTGCGCGAGGCGGAGGAGGAGATCGGGCTGTCGCGCGACTTCGTCGAGCCGATCGGCTATCTCGATCTCTACGGCACCGCGTTCGGCTTCCGCATCCTGCCGACCGTAGCCCGGGTGCGGCCGGGTTTTGAGCTGACGATCAACCATTCCGAGGTTGATGATGCGTTCGAAGTGCCGCTATCCTTCCTGATGAACCCGGCCAACCACCAGGTGCACAGCAAGGAATTCCGCGGCATGGAGCGGTCCTACTACGCGATGCCGTTTGCGGAACGCTACATCTGGGGGGCGACGGCCGGAATGCTGCGTGTGCTTTACGAGCGGATCTATTCATCATGATCCGTCCAGTTCTGACCGAGATCGGAATTTTCCTCGTTCCCTTCGCCGTCTATGCGCTGTTCCTGGCCGCCAGCCGTTCCGGGCTGTTCGTGCAATCGTCCTGGCCGATCACCATCGTCGCGCGTCTCATGCTGGCGGCACTCGTGCTGGTGATCGCGGGGCTGATCGGGTTTGCGCATTTCTCCGGCGCGGCTCCGGATTCGACCTATGTCCCCGCCCATGTCGAAAACGGCAAGCTCGTGCCGGGCGTGGAAAGATAGGGGCCGGCCGATGAGCGCGGAGCCCATGCTCGCCGATGCGCCCTGGCTGATTTCGGGAGGGACCGCGCGCGTCCTGGAGCTGCTCAACGCCGATGGCGAGGAGGCGCGGGTGGTCGGCGGCGCCGTGCGCAACGCGCTGCTTGGTCTCGTGCCCGGTGATATCGACATCGCGACCACGGCGCTCCCGCACGAGGTGGTGCGGCGCGCCAAGAGTGCCGGCATCAAGAGCGTGCCGACCGGCATCGATCACGGCACCGTCACGCTCGTCATCGACAGCCAGCCATACGAAGTCACGACGCTGCGCGAGGACACCGAGACCTTCGGCCGCAAAGCCAAGGTCGCGTTCGGCCGCGACTGGGTAAAGGACGCCGAGCGGCGCGACTTCACGATGAACGGGCTGTCGGTCGATGCTGATGGCGTTGTCTACGATTACGTCGGAGGCGTCGCGGATGCGGCCGCGCGGCGCGTGCGCTTTATCGGTGATCCCGACCAGCGGATCGCCGAGGATTTCCTGCGCATCCTGCGTTTCTTCCGCATCCACGCCGCGTTCGGCGCCGGCGATCCCGACCGCGACGGCTATCTCGCCTGCATCCGGGGACGCGGGGGCCTTGCGAGCCTGTCGGCCGAGCGGCTGCGCATGGAGATGCTGAAGCTGCTGGTCGCTCGCGGCGCGTCTGCCGCCGCGCTTGCGATGGCGGATGGCGGATTGCTGCAAGCGCTGACCGGCGGCGTCGCCTACACCGGGCCGCTCTCGGCGATGATCGCGATCGAGCGTGAGCTCGGCCTCGCTGCCAGCGCAACGCGGCGGCTCGCTGCGCTGACGGTCGCCGTGACTGAAGATGCAAAACGCGTCGCCGCGCGCTTGAGACTCTCCAATGCGGAAACCAAGGCGCTGGATTCGATGGGGCACCGCTGGTGGCGCCTGGCGATCAAGGACGAAGCCGATGCGCGGCGGCTGCTCTACCGGCTCGGTGCGGAGCGCTATCACGATCGCGTGTTGCTTGGCTGGGCGCGAGGCGGCGATCACGTCGGCTCGTCGCGATGGCGTGTGCTCGCCGAGCTGCCGCAGCGCTGGACTGCGCCGAAATTTCCGCTGAAAGCTGCCGACTTCATCGCGCGCGGCATGGCGGAAGGACCCGCGCTCGGGCATGTGTTGACGCTCGCCGAGGACGCTTGGCTTGCGGCGGATTTTCCCCTAGAGGACACCGCACTCGCTTCCATCGCCGATCAAGCAGCGGCACGCGTCAGCCGCGACGAGAAAACGTGACCATCGTCTCAGGCTTCGCCGACATCTCGATCTTTCAGCTTCTGCTGGTCGCGTTGATGGCGCTGTTTGCTTCGATCATCGGGGGTCTCGCCGGCTACGGCACCGGCGCTCTGATGCCGCTGGTGCTGGTCCCTCTCGTTGGCGCCGAGCCGGTAGTGCCGATCATCGCGATCTCCGCGATCTTCACCAATTCCAGCCGCGCGATTGCCTATCTGCGTTACGCCGACCGCCGCCGCGCGCTGATCGTGCTCGCCTGCGCGGCGCTGACGACGGCGCTCGGCGCTTACGGCTACACCCGGCTGACCAACGCCGGCGCCGCGCTGGTGATCGGCTCCATGCTGATCCTGAGCGTACCGCTGCGCCGGATGCTCCGCCGTCGCCAGGTCAGGATCGGCAACACTGGTCTCGCGGCCGGCTCCGTCGGCTATGGCGTGCTGGTCGGCGGCACCTCCGGCTCTGGCGTGATCCTGCTGTCGCTGCTGATGGCCGCGGGGCTCGAGGGCGCCGCCGTGATCGCGACCGACGCGATGATCTCGCTTGGCACCGGTCTGATCAAGATTTCGGTGTTCGGCCTCGCCGGCGCGGTCACCGCGCAGGTGCTCGCCTTTGCGCTGCTGATCGGGGCGATTGCGATCCCCGGCGCGTTCCTCGCCAAAGCCTTCGTCGAGCGGATGCCGGTGCATATCCACACCGCGATCCTCGATGTCGCGGTGATCACCGGCGGGCTGGTGATGATCTCGGCGTCCGCGAGGCAACTGATCGGGTAGATTATCGCGGAGCGGAACGCGTAGTTTACCTCTCCCCGGGACAGAGCGCATATCGGCGCCGAAGCTTCCACAACGTCATGGCCGGGCCCGTCCGGACAAGCCCGGGCATGATGACCTTTTGGGTTACGATGACAGTGAACTTAATCATCGCCGTCAGACTGCGCTGGCTTCGGTCCGCGCTTGCCGGGCTTGAAGCGGGTCGGGTCAATTGGGTGTATCGTAATTCCCGCTGCTGTTGCCTTCGCCTTCCGGTATCGCTCCGCCGGTTCTAAGTGTCATATGTGACTTTTGGAACGGAGGCGCTTCGTCGGGCGTTTCCGGAGCATGCCGAGGTACGTCTTCCGCGTCCACAATGTTGCGTCCAGCAAGGACGAGCAAGGGGAGGAACTGCGAGACGACAAAGCCGCGTGGCGAGAGGCCACGAGCTTCGCTGGCTCTATTCAAGGATGTCGACGGCAATTCCGCCCGGCCAAGAGTGGAGCCTAGGCCTCGACCCTCTTTGCGATGGTCTGTGGAGACAAGAAATGAGCTCCGTAGACATTGTTGTTCCCTGCTTCCGGTATGGGCACTTCCTGCGGGAGTGTGTCGAGAGCGTTTTGGCGCAATCCGGCCCCGAGTTGCGCGTGCTCATTATCGATGATGCGTCGCCCGACAATACAGCGGAAGTTGCGGAAGAGTTAGTCCGCTCCGATCGCCGGGTGGATTATCGCAGGCACACCTCGAATCAAGGGCTCATTGCTACCGCCAATGAAGGCATCGCCTGGGCGAGAGCCGACTATATGCTTCTGCTGTCTGCGGACGATTACCTGTTGCCCGGCGCCCTTGCGAGATCGGTCGAGCTGATGGACGATCATCCGTCTGTCGCTTTCACCTTCGGCGGCGCGGTTGTTCTTGATCAACAGGGGGAGCGTTCGCGGCGTAGAACAGGCGTGGGATCAAGAACCAACATTTTGTCGGGCCTCGATTTCATTACACTTAGCGGCGCAAAAAACATTGTGCTATCACCAACAGTAGTGGTTCGTACGAGCCTGCAGAAAAGATTGGGCGGGTATTTAGCTGATTTACCCTACGCTTCTGACATGGAAATGTGGTTCCGGCTCGCCGCGCACGGCGACGTCGGGGTCATTGCCGCTAATCAAGCCGTGTATCGAGCGCACTCGGCCAACATGTCAAGCGAGCCTTCGCGGGAGCAAGACCTGCTCCAACGCAAGGCGGCGATTGAACATTTCCTGACTAATGGTGCTGCCAGGTTGACCAACGCTGCTGATCTTCGTGCCTGGATGAACCACATGTTGGCACTTGAAGCGATCGGTTGCGCAAGCACTGCCTTCAACGAAGGAGCGATAGAAAGCTCAGCAGGCCTTTCTAAATTTGCGGTCGGGATTGATCCGAGCGTTCGAAGAACGCGTCGTTGGTGGTTTCTTGCCTGCAAGAAGGTTCTTGGGCTGCGAGGATGGCAGCTCGTGCGGCCTGCAGTTGAATGGTTTAGAGCTATCTTACCGAACGAGCCCCGCGGAGCGGACTGAATGTGCGCAAGTTGAGATCTGAGATTTTACCCCGAACGGACCTCGTCAAGCGAACGCACCTGTTGCAGACGATCTGTACAACACGTACCGTCGCCGATACCGATGCAAGGAACCCAATGACTGATCGAGAAAAGATTCTAATTGCCCTTCGCGAAAAGCCTCTGAAGACTTTCGAAATCATGAAGCGCGTCAACATAAAGAACCAGGACGACTGCCAATCGCTCCTGTTGAAGATGCGTGACGACGGCGCCGTGAAGTTCGATATTCATAAGGGGCATTGGCTCGTTGCGTGACGACGTTCGCTTGGTCACCAGCGGCTGGTGGAACTGCTTCCAAGTTCCTTTCAGCGGAGAGAACGACTAGCCGCCTTCGGGCGGCTTTTCTCTTGGCAATAACTTCCGTTGGTCACTTTTCAGAAATGGCCTTGGGCTGCGGGATGTCCGTTCGCAGGGGGCGCCAAGTTGCAAACAAGCGATCGGCACAATATCGTCGATGGTCCGCCCCCAATCTTCTCAGGAGCCAACACTATGAATGTGGTCTCAGTGCCCAGCGGGATCAATCGTCCTCCAGGGAGGGTCGATATCCCGTCTGCCTGGCAAGGCGCTGAGATGAAGGCCAATCCTGATCGATGGTTGATATCGCTCTCTGCCGGCGAGATCGCCGAGCTCGAGAACGCAGCTGAAACATATCTCGGTAGAAGCAAAGAAATCGCAGAGATCACGAAGGAAAGCTTTCCGCTTCCTCATCTCGGCGCGCACCTGGAAGATCTCAAGAAGAAGCTGTTGGTCGGCTTGGGCTTCGAAGTCATACGCGGCCTCCCGGTGGCAAAATATAGCCAGAAGTTTGCCGCTACGATATTTTGCGGGGTGGGCGCGCATCTTGGATCGGCGCGGTCTCAGAATGCAGCGGGTCACATTCTCGGTCACGTCCGTGACACAGGAGCCGATGCGAAGGATCCGAACACTCGAATTTATCAGACTTCGGAACGTCAGACATTCCACACGGATTCGTCCGACGTGGTCGGATTGTTATGCATTCGCGAGGCGATGGAGGGAGGGGATTCTCTCCTTGTCAGTACGACGACAATCTGCAACGAAATGTTTGACAGGCGTCCCGACCTTGCCGCTCTCTTGTTTGATCCGATCGCGACAGACCGGCGAGGCGAGGTGCCGGAGAACGAAAAGCCATATCTTGAAATCCCGGTGCTGAATTGGCATGCGGGGTTCCTGACCGGGTTCTATCAGCGCCAGTATATCGATAGTGCGCAGCGCTTTCCCGATGCGCCGAGACTGACGCCCGCTCACGTCGAGGCGCTCGATCTCTTTGACGCGCTCGCAAACAGCCCCACTCTGCATTTTGGCATGCGGCTTCAGCCGGGTGACATGCAGTTCGTTTACAATCATGCTTTGTTGCATGATCGGACCGGATTCCGTGATTGGCCCATTGCAAACCAAAAGCGTCATTTGTTGCGGCTTTGGCTCAGCATGGAAGGCGACCGGCCGCTGCCCGATTGTTTCAAGCAGCGCTATGGTTCGATTGAGATTGGCAACCGTGGCGGCATTATCACCAAAGGTACCAGTCTGAACGTTCCGCTGGATTGACGTTCGAAGCATCCAGCGATGTCCGCTCTTGCGCCGTTGTTGGCATAGAAGCGGACATCACGTGCGGCGGAGCCGAGCACTCCGACCTAACGAGGACGCGGTCTCAGGCGTGCCTACTCCTCGTCTTCGTCCTCGTCATCCTCGTCCTCGTCCAATTCTTCCAGCTGTTCGAGCACGGCCAGCGGCAGCGTCTCGCGGAACAGGTCGCCTTCCGCGCCCATCCAGAGGCAGAGCACGTCGTCGCCCTTCACTTCCGCAACGGTGAGCGGCTGCCCGCCGGATTTCAGCATTACGATATCGCCGACTTTCAGTTCCATGGATGGTCCTTTCAGGTTGATTGACAGAGAGTTGATTGACGAGAGAAGAGTTAGCAAGCCGTCATGACATGCCGATCACGGCTGCGGGTCCGCGGATGCGCTACGGCTGCGCGTGTCCGCCGCGCAGACTGCAACGTCGATGACGGAGGTTCGAGTGGGGGATCGCTCGAGAGGCACGCAAGGGCTCTTCGGTCCTGGGCGCGGCGATGATGCCACCATGCCCGTGTTTTGCCCGACGAGTCAAAGGGTTTCGTTAAATCCGTAAGTCATTGGTTTTGCAGCGGTCGGCTACTGTGCATGGGGTTGTTTTCGATGTTTTTGTTTTCGCGGCCTTGATCATCCCGGCAAAAGTTCGCCGAGCGAGCGGATGATGCGGTCAGGCTTGACGGGCGACCCTTCGGGCAGGCCGTCGCCATGCACGTCGATCCAGATCGAATAGATGCCGAGACGCTGCGGAGTCACCACTTCCCATTCCAGATTGTCGCCGATCATCCAGGTATCTTTTGCGGTGACGCCGAGCGTGTCCATCGCGTGCAGGTAGGCGCGCTCCTCGGGCTTGCCAAAACCGTGCTCGCCTTCGATCTGGATGTGGTGGAAGCGGTGCGCCAGCTCGAAGCGCTCGACCTTGGCCCGCTGGGTGTCGGCGGCGCCGTTGGTCACCAGCGCGAGCTTGATGCCGAGCGCTTTCAATTTGTCGATGGCCTCATGCGCGCCGGGGAAGACGAACATCTCCTCCTCGCGATAGGTGGTGAAGCGGTCGGCGAGGCGAATGGCGAGGTCGTCGGGCAGGGCGCGGTAGCCGGCGGCGGCGAGCGCGGCAAAACCGCCCTTGACCGTGAGGTGACGGGCTTCGGCAAGCCTGAGCCGCCACGAGGCGTCCGCATTGGCCCAGAAGTTTTTCGCGAAAGCGAGCACCGTGGTTGCGACCTGCTGTGGCGGCAGCGGCGCGAGCTCTTCGGCAAACTCGTTCGCGATCGTGTTCCAGGCGATCTCGGGCCGGCCATAGGCCGACAGGATGGTGTCGTCCATGTCGATCAGCATGGCGCGCGGCAGCGGCCTGATTGCGGGCTTCATCGGAGTCATGGCCATTTCACCTCCGGCGGCAGCGACGACAGGATCGAATCGACATTGCCACCGGTCCTGAGCCCGAAGATGGTGCCGCGATCGTAGAGCAGATTGAATTCGACATAGCGGCCGCGCCGGATCAATTGCTCCTCGCGATCCTCGGCCGTCCAGGCGGTCGCGAAATTGCGCCGCACGATCTCAGGATAGATCTCCAGGAAGGCGCGGCCGACATCGGCGGTGAAGGCGAGGTCGGCGTCCCAGTCGCCGCTGTCGTGCCAGTCGTAGAAGATGCCACCGATGCCACGGGCTTCTTTCCGATGCGGCAGGTGGAAATACTCGTCGCACCACTTTTTGTACTTGTCGTAATCGGCGATGCCGTTCTGCTGCGTGCAGGCCTGTTTCATCGCGGCGTGGAAGGCGATGGTGTCGGCGTCGTCCTGCGTCCGCCGGCGCTCGAGCACTGGCGTCAGATCGGCGCCGCCGCCGAACCAGGCTTTTGTGGTGACGACGAAGCGCGTGTTCATGTGCACCGCCGGCACGTGCGGATTGCGCAGATGCGCGATCAGCGAGATGCCGGAGGCCCAGAACTTTGGGTCGTCCGCCGCGCCCGGAATTTGCGCGCGAAACTCCGGCGCGAATTCGCCGTGCACGGTCGAGCAATGCACGCCGACCTTCTCGAACAGACAGCCGGACATCATCGACATCACGCCGCCGCCGCCGGCCGCGCCGGTATGATCGGTGCGCTGCCAGGGCGTGCGTTTGAAGCGGCCCGGCTCGCCCGGATAAAGATTTTGCGGCGCGTCGTCTTCCAGCCGCTCGAAGCTCGCGCAGATGTCGTCGCGCAAGGCTTCGAACCAGGCGCGTGCCCGCGTCTTGCGGTCTTCGATCAAGCTCGGGTCCAATGTGGATGTCATTCTTTCAGCCCTGCGGACCGTAATAGGTGCAGCTCTCGCTGCAACTGTCGCGATGGATGCTGACGCGGGTCAGCTTGCCGATATGCGCCAGCCGGTCCCAGACGAAGAGCGAGAGGTTTTCCAGCGTCGGTGTGCCCAGCGCCTCGATCTTGTTGAGGAACTTGTGGTCCAGCATCACGCGCACATCCTCGATGGCGCGCTGAAGGAGGCCGAGATCGACCACCATGCCGGTCGCAGGGTCCAGCGTGCCGCGCACCGTCACCTCGGCGCGAAAGGAGTGGCCGTGGATCTCTTCGCTGGCCGCGCCGAACGTCGTTCCCGACAATGAGTGCGCCGCCTCGAAGCGAAACGATTTCGTCAATTCCCACATCTGTTCGAAAACCAATCCTATCTGATACCGAGCGACTTGTGCGTCTGCACGCTGAGCCGCCATTGCGGATGATTGAGGCAATAGTCGATCGCGCGCGCGGTGTTTTCGGCGACCTCGGGCCCGTCCATCGGCTGCAGCGAGAAGCGCTCGAAGGCGAGGCCTGCGAAGGCCTCCGGTGCGGCGAGTGGCTGCGGATAGACCAGCTTCAGCTCATGGCCGCGCCGGACCACCAGGTCGCTGCCGCCCTTCGGGCTGACGCAGATCCAGTCGAGCCCCTCGGGCGGGGCGATCGTCCCATTGGTCTCGACGCCGATCTCGAAGCCGCGAGCATGGAGCGCATCGACCAGTGCGGCATCGACCTGGAGCAGCGGCTCGCCGCCGGTGAGCACCACGTAACGGTTGTCGGTAGAGGCTGTCCACTGCGCGGCGATGGTGCCGGCCAGTTCCGCGGCCGAGGCATAGCGCCCGCCCAGCGTGCCGTCGGTGCCGACGAAGTCCGTGTCGCAGAATTTGCAGGTGGCGCCCGCGCGGTCGGCCTCTCGCCCGCTCCAGAGGTTGCAGCCCGCAAAACGGCAAAATACGGACGCGCGTCCGGCATGTGCGCCTTCGCCTTGCAGAGTCAGGAAGATTTCCTTGACCGCGTAACTCAACCGTCTCTCCTCAATCCTATGGGCCCTTCAATCCTGTGAGGCCTCGGGGTTCCGGATCTGCCGCAGCGCTTCGCCTGCGGCCATCGCCGCGGTCATGGCGACATTGAGCGACCGTAGCCCCGCCGCGATCGGAATCACCAGCCGCGCGTCCGCGGCTTCGACCACCGCGTCGGTGACGCCGGCGCTCTCGCGCCCGAATAGCAGGATGTCCGTCGTCTGGTAACGGAAATCGCGGTAGTCGGTGGCCCCTTTGGTGGTGAACAGCAGCAGGCGGTAGCCCTGTGCCGCGCGCCATTGCTCGAATTTCGACCACGAGTCGTGGCGGTTGATGCTGACCTGATCGAGGTAATCCATTCCCGCCCGGCGGAAATGCCGGTCGGAGACGGGGAAGCCTGCCGGTTCGATGATATGGGCGGCCAAGCCCAGACAGGCGCAGAGCCTGAGAATCGTGCCGGTGTTCTGGGGGATGTCGGGTTGGAAAAGCGCTATCTGCATGGGCTGTGCCGGGTTCGGTGCGGGCCGGAAATGTCTCAATAAAACATCGCTGGCCGCGGAATTCGTGCATTGCACGCTCCCGCGCCGATAGCGGGCTTGCGCTCGCCCGGCAAGGGTGCCAATAGAACGATTCTGGACTGCTGTTTTCGCCTTGTTTTGGTGGGGACACATGAAGTTCTGCCGCCGCGGGGGGGCCGCGGGCGCTAGCAGGCTGTTCTGGGGACCTTGGCGGCCTCTGGAGCGGTTCCGCCGGCAGAATAAGAAGAAAGGGTTGGAATCGTGACGACAGCGTCTTCGGCGGACCATCCGACACGCCGTGATTTCTTATTCGTTGCAACGGGGGCAGCCGCAGCAGTAGGGGGCGCAGCCGCGCTCTGGCCCTTCGTCTCTCAAATGAATCCTGATGCGTCGACCATCGCCGCCGGTGCGCCGATCGAGGTCGATCTCAGTCCGGTCGCCGAGGGACAGGACATCAAGGTGTTCTGGCGCGGCAAGCCGATCTATATCAGCCACCGCACCAAGAAACAGATCGACGAGGCGCGCGCCGTCAATGTGGCGAGCCTGCCCGATCCGCAGTCCGACGAGGCCCGGGTCAAGTCCGGCCACGACCAGTGGCTGGTTGTGATCGGCATCTGCACCCATCTCGGCTGCATCCCGATCGCACATGAAGGCAATTACGACGGGTTCTTCTGCCCCTGCCATGGTTCGCAGTACGATTCGTCCGGCCGCATCCGCCAGGGGCCCGCGCCCGCGAACCTGCCCGTGCCGCCGTACCAGTTCGTTTCCGACACCAAAATCCAGATCGGCTGAGCTTCGGACCCGCGTCCGAAGCTTCGCGCCGTCTCGTCGTTATATTTCCTCAGGATCGCATCATGAGCGGACCATCCGACTACCAGCCGAGCAATCCGGCCCTGCAATGGATCGAGCGACGTCTGCCGATCATGGGCCTCGTCCACTCGTCCTTCGTTGTCTATCCCACCCCGCGCAACCTGAACTACTGGTGGACCTTCGGCGCCATCCTCTCCTTCATGCTTGGGATCCAGATCCTGACCGGCGTGATCCTGGCGATGCACTACACGCCGCATGCCGATCTCGCCTTCAAGTCGGTCGAGCTATTGGTCCGTGACGTCAATTACGGCTGGCTGCTGCGCAACATGCACGCCGTCGGCGCCTCCATGTTCTTCGTCGCTGTCTACGTCCACATGCTACGCGGCCTCTACTACGGCTCCTACAAGGAGCCGCGCGAAGTGCTCTGGATCCTCGGCGTCATCATCTACCTCCTGATGATGGCGACCGGTTTTATGGGCTACGTGCTCCCCTGGGGCCAGATGAGCTTCTGGGGCGCCACCGTCATCACCAATCTGTTCTCCGCCATTCCCTATGCCGGCGAGAGCATCGTGACGCTGCTGTGGGGCGGCTATTCGGTCGGTAACCCGACGCTGAACCGCTTCTTCTCGCTGCACTATCTGCTGCCGTTCCTGATCGCGGGCGTCGTCGTGCTCCACGTCTGGGCGCTGCACGTCGCCGGCCAGAACAATCCTGACGGCGTTGAGCCGAAGACGGAAAAGGACACGGTTCCGTTCACGCCGCACGCCACCATCAAGGACGGCTTCGGCGTCGCCTGCTTCATGCTGCTCTACGCCTGGTTCATCTTCTACATGCCGAACTATCTCGGTGACGCCGACAACTACATTCCGGCCAACCCGGGCGTGACCCCGCCGCACATCGTGCCGGAATGGTATTACCTGCCGTTCTACGCGATCCTGCGTTCGATCCCGAACAAGCTCGCGGGCGTGATCGGGATGTTCTCGGCGATCATCATCCTGTGCTTCCTGCCCTGGCTCGACGCCGCCAGGACGAAGTCGTCGAAGTACCGTCCGCTGGCCAAGCAGTTCTTCTGGATCTTCGTCGCGGTCTGCATCCTGCTCGGCTATCTCGGCGCGCAGCCGCCGGAAGGCATCTACGTGATCGCTGGCCGGGTCCTGACGTTCTGCTACTTCGCCTACTTCCTGATCGTGCTGCCGCTGCTCTCGCGCATCGAGACGCCGCGGCCGGTGCCGAATTCGATCGCAGAGGCGGTTCTTGCAAAGACCGGCAGCAAGTCGACGCCGATGGTGTCGACCGTGATCGCTCTTGCGCTGGTGGGCGCGTTGTTTGCGGGCTCAGTCGACAGCGCCCGCGCCGAGGAAGGCGGCACCAGGCCGCCGGGCAACAACTGGTCCTTCTCCGGCCCGTTCGGCACGTTCGACCGCGGCGCACTCCAGCGCGGTCTGAAAGTCTACAAGGAAGTCTGCGCCAATTGCCACGGCCTGTCCTTTATCGCCTTCCGCAATCTCGGAGATCCCGGCGGCCCCGGCTATTCGACCGCGCAGGTGGCAGCCTTCGCCTCCGACTACAAGGTCAAGGACGGTCCGAACGATCAGGGCGACATGTTCGAGCGCCCGGGCCGGCCGGCGGACTATTTCCCCTCGCCGTTCCCGAACGAACAGGCTGCGCGTGCGGCGAACGGCGGTGCGGCGCCGCCAGATCTGTCGCTGATCACGAAGGCGCGGTCCTACGGGCGCGGCTTCCCGATGTTCATCGTCGACTTCTTCACCCAGTTTCAGGAGCAGGGCCCGGATTACGTCGCGGCAGTGCTGCAGGGCTTTGAGGACAAGGCGCCTGAGGGTGTGACCATCCCGGAGGGCTCCTACTACAACAAGTACTTCCCGGGCCACGCCATCAAGATGCCGAAGCCGCTCAGCGACGGGCAGGTGACCTATGACGACGGCTCGCCGACGACGGTCGCGCAGTACGCCAAGGACGTCACCACGTTCCTGATGTGGACCGCCGAGCCGCACATGGAGGCGCGCAAGCGCCTCGGTTTGCAGGTGTTCGTGTTCCTGATTATCTTCGCGTTCCTGATGTACTTCACCAAGAAGAAGGTCTGGGCCGACTCGCACTGAGCGGTTCGAGGCGAAACGAGAATTTAAGAAGCCCCCGCGAGGGGGCTTTTTTGTTGCACACGAGCGTGTGTTGTCAGGCGCGATTGCCTATCGCGCTCCCAGCGGCCAAAGTACCGCCAACCGCTCCCCAGAAACTCATCGGAGGACACCATGGGAACCGCCATCACCTTCAAGCGCCCGGACGGCAAGGACGGATCGGGCTATCTCGCCAACGCCGCACGCGGCAACGCGCCGGGCGTGGTCGTGATCCAGGAATGGTGGGGCCTGTCGGACCAGATCAAGGGCTTGTGCGACCGCTTTGCACTGGCCGGCTTCGACGCGCTCGCGCCCGATCTCTACAAGGGCAAGGTGGTGCCGTATCACGATACGGACGCCGCCGGCAAAGAGATGAACTCGCTCGATTTCATGGACGCCACCACGCAGACCGTGCGCGGCGCCACGCAATATCTGTCGCGCAATGGGGCCAAGGTGGGGCTGACAGGCTTCTGCCTCGGCGGCGCGGTGACCATCATCGGCTCGGTGCACGTGCCAGAGCTCGCCGCCGGTGTCGTGTTCTACGGCATTCCGCCGGAGCAGGCGGCCAAGCCCGCCGACGTCAAGATCCCGCTCCAGGCCCATTTCGCCAACAAGGACGATTGGTGCACGCCGCAGGTCGTGGATGCCTTCGAAAAGGGCATGAAAGCGGCCGGCAAGTCGCTGGAGCTGTTCCGCTATGACGCCGAGCACGCCTTCGTCAACGAGCAGCGCCAGGCCGTGCACGACCGCGAAGCCGCCGAACTCGCCTGGGGCAGGGCGACGGAGTTTTTTAGGAAGCATCTGGGGTAGGCCGGGCGGCGGCCCGCCGCGATCAGCGCTATTGCCGCATCGCATTTGAAAATTGATCACTGCAATCATAGGCTGCAGCCGCATGGCATTCGCCATGCGACTGCAGGAGGGCACGATGATTGTGGATGGCCGCTTGACCATGGTTGTGGTGCCCAGCAAAGCGCTGGAAGCGGCCCGCAGCCCCGAGAAAGCCGACCATCTCACTGGCGCTGTGGTCGACTACGTCAACGAAATTCAGAGCGTCGGCGTCTACACGGCAGGTGAGCTGCCGGCCGTGGCCATACAGGCCTATCATGCCGACTACTATCTCTCTCAGGTCTACAACGGCGGTCACAGCCAGTTCATCGGCAACACAGGGCTCGAGATGCTTCCGACGACATCTGGTGATGCGCTCGCGGGACTGAAGGCCATGGGTGCGAGTGCGCAACACCAGATCTTGCAGGAGATGATCGCCTGGGTGGAGGCACATCCCGGCGAGGCTGCGCTGCAGACCGGATTCGAAAACCGCGCCGCGGCGCTCAGCGCGCTTGATAGGCGCTTCTTTGCGGCAGAACGGCAGCAACCAATGACCCAACTAGCGGCCCGATGGATCGCAGGCTGGCCCGAATTGCACGCCGTCACGCAGGAGCAATATTCTTCCGAAATCGAGCGGCTTGCGCAGCTTAACCCACATCTGTCCCACCGCCGGATCTGGCGAAGCGTTCGCCACATCCGTTTCCAGATGACTGACGACTTGCAGATCACGGTCGCCGCGGCCTGCGGAGCGGTGAGGCCTGACCCGGAGCTCAACGTCATGGTGCTTCCAGGATTCGACACGGATGTGGAGGGGCAGCAATGCACTGCGTTCGGCGTAAGGACCAACAAGGGCTCGCGGCTATGCGTCTTTGACGAGGCGGGTGGACGACTTTATGAACTTGCCACGCGCCCTATGATAGTGGGCGCGCGGCTGTCGACTGTGGGGACTGACACGATCCAGAATTTCTTGAGAATTGCCGAGCAAAACTTTGCGGCCGAAGCGATCGACCTGCTGTTGCGGAAGTTAAGTCTGGGTCCCACCGCGGCGATCACGGCCTTGAGCGTGAGCGACGATCGAGCCAGTTGGTGTGCGGTCACAGGAGAGACCAGCGTTTTGGTCGAAACCTTTGGCGACCGCGCCCAGGTCATCGGATCTGACGGCGAGCTCGTGCTCACGGTAATGCGAGACGAAATCGAGCGTCATGCCGCAGACGCGGCCGTTGGGCGCGACAGCCTGCAAGACCGGCCATAACCCTCGTTGCGTTTGCGCCATTTTGCCGGTCGGGCCGGCCCAGCCGCTCTTGACGCCGTCCCCGCGCCATGATGAGTATCCGCCCATGAGCACCACCGTCCGCCCATCCCGTCTTTGGTGGCGCACCTCCTAAGAGGTGGCCGGTGCGATTTATTCTCCCAAAATCGTCTGAGGTCGCCCACGCAGTGCGGCGGCCTGATCGTTTGTCCTGTGTGGCGTTCCCTCGGCAAGTTTCGTAAGAGGACGACATGAACAGGACCGTCTTTGCCCTCCCGGCTCGAAGCGACTATGTGACCCGCGCGGGGCTTGCGATCACGCGCGTGGCCGAGCAGTTCACCGGCGGCGCCAACCGGCTCGACGATCTCGTCAACCTGCTCGACCGTCGCCGCGGCGTGGTGCTGTCCTCGGGCACGACCGTGCCCGGCCGCTACGAGAGTTTCGACCTCGGCTTCTCCGATCCGCCGCTCAAGCTCGAGACAACAGGTTTCAATTTCAATCTGGAAGCATTGAACGAGCGCGGGCAGGTGCTGATCGCCTTCGTCGCCGACGTCTTGCGCGAGCCCTGCGTCGTGATCTCCGAGAAGACGTCCACGCGCCTTGCCGGTCATATCGTCCGCGGCGAAGCCCCGATCGACGAAGACCAGCGCACGCGGCGTGCCAGCGTGATGTCGCTGGTGCGCGATCTCGTCGCCGCCTTCTCGGCCAATGACGACGGGTTGCTCGGCCTGTTCGGCGCCTTCGCCTACGACCTCGTCTTCCAGATCGAGGATCTCGTGCAGAAGCGCGCGCGCGAGAGCGATCAGCGCGACATCGTGCTCTACGTCCCGGACCGCCTGCTGGCCTATGACCGCGCCACCGGCCGCGGCGTGGTGCTCACTTACGATTTCGCGTGGAAGGGCAAGTCCACCGCGGGCCTGCCGCACGAGACCGCCGAGAGCCCGTACCTCAAGACGCCGCGCCAGGGTTTTGCCGATCACGCGCCCGGCGAATATCAGGCCACGGTGGAAACCGCGCGCGCGGCCTTCGCGCGCGGCGATCTCTTCGAAGCCGTACCTGGCCAGCTGTTCGCCGAGCCCTGCGACCGCTCGCCGGCCGAAGTGTTCCAGCGGCTCTGCGTCATCAACCCGTCGCCCTATGGCGCGCTGATGAATCTTGGCGAGGGCGAGTTTCTCGTTTCTGCCTCGCCCGAAATGTTCGTGCGCTCGGACGGACGCCGGGTCGAGACCTGCCCGATCTCGGGCACGATCGCGCGCGGCAGCGATGCGATCGGCGACGCCGAGCAGATCCGCCAGCTCCTGAACTCGGAGAAGGACGAGTTCGAGCTCAACATGTGCACCGACGTCGATCGCAACGACAAGGCGCGCGTCTGCGTGCCCGGCACGATCAAGGTGCTGGCGCGCCGGCAGATCGAAACCTACTCGAAGCTGTTTCACACTGTCGACCATGTCGAGGGCATGCTGCGCCCCGGCTTCGATGCGCTCGATGCGTTCCTCACCCATGCCTGGGCCGTCACCGTCACCGGCGCACCAAAGCTCTGGGCGATGCAGTTCGTCGAGGATCACGAGCGTTCGCCACGGCGCTGGTATGCCGGCGCCATCGGCGCGGTGAATTTCGACGGCAGTATCAACACCGGCCTCACCATCCGTACCATCCGGATGAAGGAAGGCCTCGCGGAGGTGCGTGTCGGAGCGACCTGTTTGTTCGACTCCGATCCCGCCGCCGAAGATCGCGAATGCCAGGTCAAGGCTGCCGCCTTGTTCCAGGCGCTGCGCGGCGATCCGCCGAAGCCGCTGTCGGCCTTTGCGCCCGATGCGACCGGTTCGGGCAAGCGGGTGCTGCTGATCGACCACGACGACAGCTTCGTCCATATGCTGGCCGACTATTTCCGCCAGGTCGGGGCTGACGTCACCGTGGTCCGCCATGTGCATGCGCTCGACATGCTCAAGCAGAAGCGGTGGGATTTGCTGGTGCTGTCGCCCGGCCCCGGCAGGCCTGAGGATTTCGGGATCAAGAAGACCATCGACGCGGCGCTGGAGAACAAGCTGCCGGTGTTCGGCGTCTGCCTCGGCGTCCAGGCGATCGGCGAGTATTTCGGCGGCGAACTCGGGCAGCTCACGCATCCCGCCCACGGCCGGCCCTCGCGGGTGCAGGTCCGCGGCGGGAGGTTGATGCGCAATCTGCCGAACGAGATCGTCATCGGCCGCTATCACTCGCTCTATGTCGAGCGCGACAGCATGCCAGAAGTTCTCGATGTCACCGCCAGCACCGAGGACGGCGTGGCCATGGCGCTGGAGCACAAGACCCTGCCGGTCGCCGGCGTGCAATTCCATCCGGAATCGCTGATGTCGCTCAGCGGCGAGGTGGGATTAAGAATTGTCGAGAATGCGTTCCGGCTGGAAGCGCGCGTTGATTGAGAGGCACCAATGAATTTCGACCACGATCTGAAGGCGAGCGTTCGCACCATCCCGGACTATCCAAAGCCGGGGATCATGTTCCGCGACATCACCACGCTGCTCGCAGATGCGCGCGCGTTCCGCCGTGCGGTTGACGAACTCGTCAATCCCTGGGCCGGCAACAAGATCGACAAGGTCGCCGGCATGGAGGCGCGCGGCTTCATCATCGGCGGCGCGGTGGCGCATCAGGTGTCCGCCGGGTTCGTGCCGATCCGCAAGAAAGGCAAGCTGCCGCACACTACCGTGCGCATCGCTTACTCCCTCGAATACGGCATCGACGAGATGGAGATGCATGTCGACGCCATCCAGCCCGGCGAACGCGTCATTTTGGTCGACGATCTCATTGCCACCGGCGGCACCGCGGAAGGCGCGGTGAAGCTGCTGCGGCAGATCGGCGCCAATGTGGTGGCCGCCTGCTTCATCATCGACCTGCCCGAGCTCGGCGGTGCCGCCAAGCTGCGCGCGATGGATGTGCCCGTGCGCACGCTGATGACGTTCGAGGGGCATTGAGCGGCAACGGCGCCGCTGGCGACGTTCAGATCGCCTCGGCCTTTAGCTCCGACAGCCAGTGCAGCATGCGCTCTTTGAGCAGCGCATTCCTGACATAGGCGCTCGCCTCGTCCTCCAGACGCTCGCATTCGCCAAATGTCAGGCCGGCCTCGCCATGCGTGGTCCACGCAGCCTGGAGGCTGCGGCAGGGGTGGCTGCCGTGGCGCAGCGAGAACCAGATGCGGTTCTGGATTGTCTCGAGGTTCGGGGCCTGTCCGACCCATGTCTCGCCCGACGCCGCGCAGCCGACGACGTAGATGCCTGCGACGGTCTTCCGCTCCCTGTAAGCGGCGATGGCGGCTTTCCGGTCGATGGTCACGGTGAGGGGCCTTGCTGAGGAACGCGGGTGCGCAAACTCAGTAGCGGCGGGTCCGCCGCAAGTCAATATTATCCGGGTAAAATATTCAAGACCGCTGCAGGATCAGGCTGAGCTCAAGCTCGCGGAAGGCGAGGTAATTGCGCCGGGTCCACTGGTGCAGCTCGGTCGAGGCATCCTTCTCCTGGCGCAGATACCCGGTGAAGGAGAAGTTCAGCCGGCCGACATAGGTTTTCAGGAAGCCGGGCAGCGCGGGCAGGCGGAACACCCGACCGGCAGCCATCGCGGCCGGCAGCTCGCCGCGCACGATGTGCTCGTTGTCCACCGTGATCAGGTTCATCCGCGGGATCTGTTCGCGCAACATTTCGTAGGCGCGGGCCGAGGCGCGGTCGGTGTCGGCGACGAACAGGATGATCGGCGCGACGTGGCGGCGCGCGGCCTCTTTCAACAGGCCGATCTCGTCGGCCATCTTGAAGAACTCGTCAAAGGCGTGGAAGCCGAGGTCGATCACCTTGGCAAGCCCGTCATCGACGATGACGCGATCCATCAGCTGCATCTTGCCATAGGTGTCGATCACGTCGGCGGTCTCCGTGATCTTTGGCAGATAGTCGAGCAGCGACGGCTCCTTCAGGTTGACGTCGAAGGCCGCGACGTTGCCGTTCTTGAGCAGCAAAAATTCACTCAAAAGCCGCGCCAGCAAGGTCTTTCCGACCTGCGGGCGGGGCGAGCAAATGATGTAGAGGGGCGTTGCTGGCATCACGAACTATTATCTGAGCGAACTCACCGCCCAATCCAGCCGTATCCGCCCGGGGTCCGCAACTATTTTTCGCTGTTGCGGGCGGCGGGCTTGGAGCCGACGATGTCGGTCAATCGGATCCGGTCGAATTCGCTCCAGACGTTCGCCAGCCAATGCCGGACATAGCCGCGGAGCACGAACGAATAGTTCGCGGCCTCGTCGTTGATGCCCTTGTTGGCGACGAATTTGAGGAACGGGACCGAGGACACCTCGACCTGCTCATAGGCCATTTCGTTGAGTTTTGGGATGGTCAGCTCGGTCGCATCCTTGATGCGGTGGAAGTATGAATTGTAGGTCGCCTGGTCCCATTGGAAGAACTGCGTGTCGTTGATGAAGTTCTTCACCAGGAAATACTTTGCGCCGGTCATGAAGCCGGCTGTCTCGGCGATCTCATCCAGTGAGGCGATCGAGGGTCCGAGGATGTGGAACACTGCGAAGGTGATCTGGCCGGCCTTGGCGGCGTCGAGGAAACCGATGTCGCGCAGCGAGGCCAGCGCCGGCGAGAGCAGGCCGGCGCGGACGTCGATCACGGTCACCGACGGGCTCGTCGCGTTGAGCGTATCGAAGATCTTCATCTGATCGGACGTCGTCGTCATGTCGACGATCTCGGTGATATCAGGGTGGAAGCGCTTCAGGGTTCCGCGCGGCGACTCGGTGTCGAAGGCGCGCGTCGGCACGTTGTTGGCGGAAAAATAATCGAGCAGGGTGCGCGACACCGTGGTCTTGCCGACCCCGCCCTTGTCCGCGCCCACCACAACCACTGCCGGCTTTGCCATTGCTGTCCCCTAACGCGCCCCCGATCGCGAGATCGCAATCGGCCGGGCCCCAAATCGATGTCCCAAGGATGTCCCGAGGATGTCCCAAGTCTGCTGTTGGGCGCGAACATGGCAGAAACAAGGGAGAATTCAATTCCTCGGCATGCAGTTACAGCAATTCCCGAGGTTTTTCCCAATCGCGACCAAACCTCCCGCGCGTCGCGTCAAATCACGCGTTTAACGGCGGCCCCAAGGACCCATTGGATTGCCCAACGGATTGCCGCTTGCGGTTCCGGCAGGGCAGGATGCGGGCACGGGCGGTGGACTGGCCGAGCTGCCTGCATCGCTCCAAGGACCCTGGCGCAGCGGCGGTGGCGTGCCTTGCTGGCCGGCTTGTGCTTCCGGTTCTTCCTCCTCATTGCCGGGTGGCGGCAGCGGACCGGGATCGTGGCCGCCGGCGAACTTGACCAGCGCGTCGACCCGGGACTGCACCGAGGGGTGAGTGGCAAACAGGTCTGCAAAGCCCTCGCGCGGATTGTCGACGCAGAACTCCATCACCGCCGAGGTTGCGCCCGGCAGCTCGCCGCGGTTTTCGATCTTGCGCAGCGCCGAGATCATGGCGTCCGGGTTTTTTGTCAGCTCGACCGAGCCCGCATCGGCGAGATATTCGCGCGAGCGCGACAGCGCGAGCTTCACCACTTGCGACAACAGCCATGCCACCACGATCAGAACGACCGCGATGATGATGACGACCACCGCGCCGCCGCCGGAGCTCTTGCTGTCGCTCGACGACGAGGACGATCGCGATGACGAGGAGGAGCCTGACGACCAGGAGCCGCCGCCGGAGCTCCAGCTGAAATTCGTGAACAGGCGGAAGAACAATTCGCCGAAGAAGCCGACTACGCCGGCGATGATGACGGCGACCACCATGAGCTGCACGTCGCCGTTCTTGATGTGGGTCAGCTCGTGGCCCAGCACCGCCTCGATCTCCTTGTCGTTCAGTGCGTTGAGGAGACCGGTGGTGACGGTGATCGAATATTGCCGCGGGTTGAGGCCGGTCGCGAACGCGTTCAGCGCCGGGCTCTCCATGATCTTCAGCTTCGGCATCGTGATGCCGCGCGAGATGCAGAGGTTTTCGAGCAGATTATAGAGCCGCGGCTGTTCCTGCCGGGTGACGTCGTGGCCGCCGGTCACGGCATCGATCATCGACTGGTGGAAGAAATAGGCGATCACGATCCAGGCCGCTGCCACGACGGTCGCAACCGGCGCGGCGACTTTCAGGTCATAGAAGGCGCGGCTCAGATAATAGACGACGGTCTCATTGCCGTTGATGACGACTTCGGCGATCAGCGCACCGGCATAGACCAGCACATAGACCAGCGCGAACAGGCCGGCGAGCAGCAGCATCGAACGAAACTTGTTCGAGGCGATGTGCGTGTAGAGACCGTACGCGGCCATGACGCAATGCCCTGCCGGCCTATCGGCTCAACTCAGAACTTCACCTGCGGCGTGGCCTCGACCTCGGTGCGGCTGGCGCCGAGATCGAAGAAGTCCTTTTTGGTGAAGCCGAACATGCCGGCGAACAAGGCGGCGGGCATCTGCTGGATGCCGGTGTTGTATTCCTGGACTGCGCTGTTGAAGAAGCGCCGGCTGGCCGCGATCTTGTTCTCGAGGTCGGAGAGCTCGCTGGCGAGCTGCTGGAAATTGGCGTTGGCCTTGAGGTCGGGATAGGCCTCCGACAGCGCGATCAGCCGGCCGAGCGCGCCGGAGAGCTGGTTCTCGGCTGCGGACACCTGCGCCGGTCCCTGCGCCGACATCGCCGAATTGCGCGCCTTGACGACGTCGTCGAGCGTGCCGCGCTCATGCGATGCATAGCCCTTCACCGTCTCGACCAGGTTCGGGATCAGATCGTGGCGCTGCTTGAGCTGCACGTCGATGTCGGCAAAGGCCTGGCCGACGCGCTGGCCCAGCGCCACCAGACGGTTGTAGGCACTGAAGGCGAACAGCACGAGGACGACGATGACGCCGAGAACGATCCAGCCGGTCGACATGGAGAACTCCTGAAGGGAATTAAAGCTGGCGCAGCCTAGACCAAATTAGCGCCCGGCGAGAGCCCGCCGCGGAGAGAAGGTAAGACTTGGTCGGATCTGGAACCATCCGAGTTCAAGCCAAAAGCGCCGGACGAGGTTAACTTTCGGACATGACGGCGTCACCCCAGCGCCAGCGACGGGCGCTTGCATAGGCGGCCTTGTCGCGGCGAGGGACCCTGGCAAGTTCAACCCTCTGCTCGGTGCAGAGCTTGGCCGTGATCTCGGCCTTGCCGACATCCGGCGGCGCCAGCACGCGCGCGGCGCGTGCTGCGGGCGGCGTACGGGTCAGCGCCACGTAGATGAAGCGTTCGTCCTCGAACGGCACGTCGGCGCCCTTGATCTGGCGGTGCGCCTGGGAGCGCGGCAGGCGCTGGGAGAAATGGCACCAGTCCGGCGCCATGAGCGGACAGGGCTTTTCGTGGGGGCAGGGCGCGGCGACATAGGCGCCCGCCGTGATCAGTTGCTGGCGCAAAGCGAGGATGCGCGCGTAGCCGGCGGGCGTGCCGGGTTCGATCACGACCAATGCGTGGCGCGCTTTCGCCCACATCGTTTCCGCGAGCTTGTGTTGATCGCCCTCACGGAGCTCGCCGATGACGTAGCTCGCAACCACGAGATCGGCTTGCGAGACCTCGGCGAGGTTCGCGCCGGCATCGCCCGGCAGATAGCGGCACTGCGCAAGTCGCGAGCTATCACGCGCCAGTTCAAGCGCCAGCCTGCTCAGCGCGCCGTTGGCGTCGAGCAGGGTGAAATCTTGCAGCGAGGAGAACGCCTCTGCGGCGGCCCAGCTCGCGGTGCCCGGGCCTGCGCCGACGTCGAGCAACGTTTCCGGAGCGAGGTCCGGTGCGATCTCGGTCAGCGCATTCAGACTTGCCGCCACAGCCGCGTAGGTCGCGGGCATGCGCGCGAGCGCGTAGGCGAGCGCATCGGCATCCGACTTGATGGTGCCGGAGCCGCCGCCTGCGCGATAGGTGGTCGAGATTTGCGACGATCGTCGCGCCGCATCGGTGCGCGAAAAGCCCTGGAGCTTGCCGTCGAGGGCCGCTTTCAGTTCCGCCGGGAGGTTGGGTGAGATCATCATTCGTGGCCATCATCTGCCCGAGTGCGCAATTGCGCACAAGGCGGATGATGACGTCAATGGGTGCGGCCCGTGCGTAGCCTCACGCAACGTTCTGGTCGAGAATGTCCACTGCCTCTTGCAGATTCACAGACACCAGTTGCGAGACGCCGCGCTCGGCCATGGTGACGCCGAACAGGCGGTTCATCCGCGCCATCGTGATCGGGTTGTGGGTGATGATGATGAAGCGCGTGTCGGTCGAGCTGGTCATCTCGTGCAACAGGTTACAATAGCGCTCGACGTTGTGGTCGTCGAGCGGCGCGTCGACTTCGTCCAGCACGCAGATCGGCGAGGGGTTGGTGAGGAACACCGCGAAGATCAGCGCCATCGCGGTCAGCGCCTGCTCACCGCCCGAGAGCAGCGACAGCGTCTGCGGCTTCTTGCCCGGCGGCTTGGCGATGATTTCGAGGCCGGCTTCCAGCGGGTCGTCGCTCTCGATCAGATGCAGCGCGGCCTCGCCGCCACCGAACAGCTCGACGAACAGGCGCTTGAAGTGGCTGTTGACGACCTCGAACGAGGTCAGGAGCCGCTCGCGCGCCTCCTTGTTGAGGCTCTGGATGCCCTGGCGCAGCCGCTTGATGGCTTCGACGAGGTCGTCGCGCTCGGTGACCAGACCGTTGTGCTGGGTCTCGACCTCGCGCAGCTCTTCCTCGGCGCGCAGGTTGACCGCGCCCAGACGCTCGCGATCGCGGCGCATTTTTTCGAGGTCTTCCTCGATGTCGTGCAGCGGCGGCAGCTCCGCGCCGGGTTCGATCTCGGCAAGGCCGGCTACGGCCTGCGGCTCGACTTCCAGCATGTCGCGGATTTCGCGCTCGATGTCCTCGAGCCGGCGCCGCGCGCCTTCCATGCGCTCCTCGGCGCGGGCCGTGGCCTCGCGGGAGCTGGACAGCGCTTCGAGCGTCAGCTTCGCGGCGCGATCGGTTTCGGCCATCGCGGTTTCCGCGCTGGCGAGCGCGTCGGCGGCCATGCGGCGGTCGTTTTCGGCATATTCGATCTCGGTGATCAGCGCGCTGCGCTTCTCCGCGAACACGGCCGGTGCGTTCTCGAGGTCGCTGCGCTCGATGGTGACTTCGGAGATACGGGCCTGGATGGTGTCGATGTGGGAGGCCGCGCTCTCCTTGCGGTTCTGCCACTCGGTGCGTTCGGCGAGGATCGCCTGCACGCGGCGGTCGGCAAGCTCGGCCTCGCGCGCCAGCGCCTGCGCCTCGGCACGGACCTGGGCGGCCATGCGGCGATGGCCTTCGATGTCGCTGCGGACGGCGGCGAGACGGGTTTCGGTGTCCTCGCTCGACGGCAGCTCGGAGATTCCGGCTTCGGCGTATTCGTAGGCGGCTTCGGCCTCGGCGCGATCGGCGGCGAGACGGCTGTGCGCTTCCGACAACGTCGCCTTGCGCGCGGCGTGGCGATTGATCTCGCGCTCGGTGGTGGCGTGGCGCTCGCGCGCGACATTGAGCTCGCGCTGCGCGGCGCGCCAGGCTTCGCGGCTTGCGCCTTCGGTGCTGGCGGCCATCTGCAGCTCGGACTCGGCGTCTTCCAGCGCCTGACGCTTAATCTGCGCGTCGATGCGGGCCTGCTCCAGATCGTTCTCGATGTCGACGAGGCGGGCGCGCTCGGCAAGGCGCCGCGCGGCGCCGGTCGGCGCGTGGGCCGCGGCAACAAAACCGTCCCAGCGCCAGACGTCGCCTTCGGGCGAGACCAGCCGCTGGCCGGTCTTGAGCTGCGAGACCAGCTCGGCGCCGCGCTCGCGCGGAACCACGCCGATCTGCGCCAGGCGGCGGGCCAGCTCGGCCGGTGCCTGCACGTGGCTGGCGAGCGGCACAACGCCCTCGGGCAACTCCGGATCGCCGTCGGTGACACCGGCATTGGTCCAGCGCATCGGCGCGGACGGATCGACCGGGGCGTCGAGATCGTCGCCGAGGGCTGCGCCGATCGCCTTTTCAAAACCCTTGTCGACGGTGATGCCGTCGATGATCGGCGGCCACAGATTTTTGGTCTCGCCGTTGAGGATCTTGGAGATCGTGCGCGCTTCGGTATCGAGCCGCTGCACGCGCTTGTCGGCTTCGACGAGCGGCGAGCGCGAGGATTCCAGCGTCTGCCGCGCGGCGACGTGGGCGGCTTCGCTGTCCTGAGCGGCGGCTTCCGAGGCCGCAAGCGTCTGCTCGGCGTTCTCGACCGTTGCGGTCAACTCGTCGAGATCGCCGAAGCCGCCGGTCTCCGCAGTGAGCTTCTGCTCTTCCGCCGCGACGTTCGAAATCTCCTGGTCGAGCCGGGCGAGCTTGTCGCGGTGGGTGCGAACGTTGGCTTCGAGCTGATGGCGCTTGGCGGTGAGGTCGGCGAGCGCGGTGGTGAGCTCGGCGAACTGGTGCTCGGTCTCGGTCAGCACCGCCTCGGCTTCGCCGACGCGCTCGTCGACGCCTGAGCGCTTCTCGACGCGTGACTTGATCTCTTCCTTCAGCTCGGAATCTTCGGCGTCGAGGCGCTGCAGCGCCACGTCGGCGTCCATGGTCTGCTGCTGGGCGCGCGAGATGTCGCCTTCGAACTGTGCGAGACGGCGCTCGAGCTCGGCGACGCGCTCCTTGGCGCGCTCTTCCTCGCGGTCGAGCAGCTCGCGGGCGTTGGTCAGGCGCTGCAGCCCGGCTGCCGCGCGCGCTTCGGCATCGCGCAGCGCCGGCATTTCGGCGGCGCGGATCGCCTGGATGCGGGCGGCCTCGGCCTGGTGCTGGGTACGCTCCGCCATCTCCCGGACCGCGAGGTCGTGGGTCTGGCCGGATTCGGTGACGTCGGCGTGGGCGCCGATCCAGCGCAAATGGAACAGGGTTGCCTCGGCCTTGCGGACCTTGGCCGCAACTTCGCGATAGCGCACGGCCTGGCGAGCCTGCTTCTTCAGGCCTTCCACTTGCCCTGCGAGCTGGCCGATCACGTCCTCGACGCGGGTGAGGTTGGTTTCGGCCGCCTTCAGCCGCAGCTCGGCCTCGTGGCGGCGGGCATGCAGGCCGGCGACGCCGGCGGCGTCTTCCAGCACGCGGCGGCGCTGCTCGGGCTTGGCCTGAATGATCTCGCCGATCTTGCCCTGGTGGACCAGGGCCGGCGAGCGCGCGCCGGTGGCGGCGTCGGCGAACAGAATCTGCACGTCGCGGGCGCGCACGTCGCGGCCGTTGATGCGATAGACCGAACCGGCCTCGCGCTCGATGCGGCGGGAGATTTCCAGAAGCTGGCTGTCGTTCATCGCCGCCGGCGCGGTGCGATCGGCATTGTCGATCGTCATCGTCACTTCGGCGTGGTTGCGCGCCGGACGATTGCCGGAGCCGGCGAAGATCACCGCGTCCATGTCGGCGGCGCGCAGCGACTTATACGAGGTCTCGCCCATCGCCCAGCGCAGCGCCTCGACGAGATTCGACTTGCCGCAGCCGTTGGGGCCGACCACGCCGGTCAGGCCGGGCTCGATGACGAAGTCGGTGGCCTCAACGAAGGACTTGAAGCCGTGAAGGCGCAGGCGGGTGATTTTCATAAGCACGCATCTCTGTTGGCAGGCGCGAATCCCCCTGCCGGGACACTACCATGGAAGGCAATGTCGCTATCCGGGCGAGTCGCGCGAGGCGCCTCATGCGGCTGGACAATGGCCGCGGTGTGCCGCGAGGGCAACCGGCCAAAGCCGCTTTTCCCAAGGGATTTATGCCGGGAAAGATACGGCCATCGAGATGCGAATCAGGCTTTGTATGCGAAGAATCAGCTCTTCAGCAGCGGATTGATCTTCTTGGCGAATTCCTCGAACGTGGTCTCGCCCTTGATCTTCTCACCGTTGATGAAGAAGGTCGGCGTCGAATCGACCTTCAGAACGTCGCTGGCGTATTTCTGGTCGGCGGCGATCTTGTCGAGCAGGGCCTGGTCCTTCAGGCAGGCCTCGACCTGCTGCTGGGTAAGGCCGGCCTGCTTGCCGATCCGCGTCAAGGTCTCCGTGGTGTTCTTCACCACCCAATCGTTCTGCTGGCGGAACAGCATGTCGGTGACTGCGAAGTATTTCGGCGCGTCGCCATTGGCGATGCAGCGCGACAGCATCGAGCCGGCGGCGGCTTTGATGTCGAGCGGGAACTCGCGGAAGATGTAACGCACCTTGCCGGTGTCGATGTATTCCGACTTGATCTTGGGGAACACCTGCTCGTTGAAGGCCGCGCAATGCGGGCAGGTCATCGAGGCGTATTCGGTGACGGTGACGGCGGCGTCGTTCGGGCCCAGCGCCATGTCGGGCAACGACACCGGCTTCGCCACATCGGTGGCAGCCTGCGCCATTGCTTCGGAGATGAACCGCAGCGGCGAGAACCCGGCGACCGCGGCAAGCCCGGTCAGCGACAGCATCGTGGTGAAGGCGCGGCGGGTGATGATCAAGGTCGGCTCCCGGATTGGCGTGGTCTCGCCCGAAATTCCCGTTCGGGCGGCCTGTCGCTAGCTTGAAACCTCGTTTGAGGCAATGGCGAGCGACAAGGACGGGTCCAGATTGGCAGCCGAATGAGGCTCAATTTCGCTTGATGGCGGCCCCGAGCCGGGCCAGCGCCGACTTGAGCTGTTCATCTTCGATGTCGCCCAGGCTCTCCGCCACCTTGGCCACGGATTTGGCGTCCGGCGGGGCGGGGCGTGCCGGCCGCCGGGCGCGCGAGAGCGGGGCCTGGCGGAAGGCCAGCTTGCCGACCGCGCTCCAGCCGAAGAAGCGGTTGACCCGCTCCAGGATCACGTCGGCGGAGTGCTGGATCTCCAGCGCGATCGGCCCCTCAACCCGCAGCACCAGCGTCGCCGGCTCCTGCGGCTGGCCCTCGACCGGGCGCGGCCACTGCATCTTCAGCGGCTCGGCATGGGCCGCGATCTCCGGCCCGGCAATCTGCGCCCACCGCGTCACCAGTTCGCGCGCGGCAAACCCCTGCTTGGCATAGGCCTCGGCAAAGACGTCGTTGAGCAGGACCGCGAGCGGCTTTGCGCTGATGGGACCGGGTTTGATGGGACGAAGCTTGGACATGCGCCCTTATAGCACTCCGGGGCGTGACCCATAGGCTCCTCGCTGCGAAGAAAGACGTGGATGCCCGCGACGAGCGCGGGCATGACGTGGAGAGATCGGCCTGACGCCGTTACAGTGAAAGCATGAGCCCAAAATCTGCCCTCAAGACGAAATCGGAACCAGTCCAGCCGGAGACCTCATCGCGTCCGCTCGCGCTCCTTGCCTGGTACGACCGCCACCGGCGCCGATTGCCCTGGCGCGCCGCGCCCGGGGAGGCGTCCGACCCTTACCGTGTCTGGATGTCCGAGATCATGCTTCAGCAGACCACGGTGAAGGCGGTCGGGCCCTATTTCGAAAAGTTCGTCGCGCGCTGGCCTGATGTCACGGCGCTGGGGCGGGCCTCGCAGGACGACGTGCTGCGGATGTGGGCCGGGCTCGGCTATTACTCACGCGCGCGAAACCTTTATGCCTGCGCGGTTGCGGTGACGCGCGAGCATGGCGGCACCTTTCCCGGCACCGAAGAGGGCTTGCGCGCGCTGCCGGGCATCGGGCCTTACACGGCGGCCGCGATCGCGGCGATCGCCTTCGACCGCCGCACCATGCCGGTCGACGGCAATATCGAGCGGGTGGTGTCGCGGCTCTTTGCAGTTGAAGAAGAGCTCCCGCAGGCAAAACCGCTGATCCAGCAACTGGCGGCGACGCTGCTTGCCGATTCTCGCGCGGGAGACAGTGCACAGGCGCTGATGGACCTCGGCTCTTCGATCTGCACGCCGAAAAAGCCGGCCTGCTCGTTATGCCCCCTGAACGAGGACTGCACGGGGCGCGCGCTGGGAACGCAGGAAACGTTTCCGCGCAAGGCGCCAAAGAAGACCGGCGCGCTGCGGCGCGGTGCGGCTTTCGTCGTCACGCGCGGCGACGAGCTTCTCGTCCGCAGCCGTCCCGAAAAGGGCCTGCTCGGCGGCATGACCGAGGTGCCGGGCTCGGCCTGGCTGGCCGGGCAGGACGATGCCAAGGCGAAGCAGCAGGCGCTGGAGCTGAAGGGGTTGTCGCGCTGGCAGCGCAAGGTCGGCGTGGTCACCCACGTCTTCACGCATTTTCCGCTGGAACTGGTGGTCTACACGGCCAGGGCCGAGGCCCGCACGCGCGCGCCCGAGGGGATGCGCTGGGTTCCGATTGCGACCTTGGCCGGCGAAGCGCTGCCCAATGTCATGCGCAAGGTGATTGCGCATGGATTGGGTCGCTAGGACCCATCCTGCTGACACCATGCTGTCAGCAACCCTGGGCTACTCACGCAGGGCAACGGAGGGTTCGCATGGTCAAGACCGCGCTCGACAACTTCAAGAGGCCGCCCTGCGCCGAGCTGCTCGGATGGCGCCTGCTCGATGCTCGCCCGGAGGAGGGCTGGATCAAGCTCGCCTTCGAAGGCAAGCCGGAGTTCTGCAATCCGGCCGGTTTCATCCAGGGCGGCATGCTCTCGGCTATGCTCGATGACACCATGGGTCCCGCCGTGCTGGTGATGAGCGAGGGCCGGCTCTACACCACGACGATCAGCATGACCGTGAATTTCCTGGCGCCCGCAAAGCCCGGACCGATCATCGGCGAGGCCAAGGTGACGCAGCTCGGCAAGACGATCGCGTTCGTCGAGGCCCGGCTGACGGCGGAAGACGGCACGCTGCTGGCGACGGCGACCGCGAGTGAGCGGCTGCTGGAGGCGGCGAGGGTGGTGCGACAAATAATCTAGCCGCGCGTGCGGTACCCCTTCTCCCCTTGCTTGCGGGAGAAGGTGGCGCAAAGCGCCGGATGAGGGGTATCTCTCCGCGCGTTCAAATCGTGAGGGACGAACGCGTGGAGATAACCCCCTCACCCAAGTGAGTCTGCGTCGACCGGCGTCGCTGGCGAGGGCACATCAACGCGCATCTCGCCACTTGTGAGGGCTTATCCACCCACGCGCTTCGCACCCGCGCTGACGATCGGTGGCTTCGCATTCAGCGCCTCCACCTGAAACCCGGCGACGCGCTTGTAGTTGGCGGCAATATTCTCCAGCTCCTGCTGCGACAGCACGTCGGTGACGACCTTGTAGCCATCGGGCGCGCGCTCCTCGACGAGCTGCATCACCTGCTCGGGGCCGTTCTTGCGGTTGAGCAGGACCAGGTCGGTGGTCGCAGGCCTCCGCTCGGCCTCATAGGCCAGCAGCGCCGCCTGCGTCGGGCCATGCGCCAGGATTTCGCGGGTGATGGTGCGCGCATCGAGGATCGCCTGCGAGGCGCCGTTGGAGCCGATCGGGTACATCGGATGCGCGGCATCGCCCATCAGCGTGACGCGGCCGAAGGTCCATTGCGAGACCGGATCGCGGTCGACCAGCGGGTATTCGTAGGCATGCGGGCAGTTCTTGATCAGACCGGGCACGTCGAGCCAGTCGAACTGCCAACTCTCGAACCAGGGCAAAAACTCTTCCAGCCGCGCTGTGCGGTTATAGTCCTCGCGCCGCCATTGATAGGTCGGCGACATGTGGCGCTCGGCAACCCAGTTGATCAAATGGTTGCCCGCCGCGTCCGGCTCTTTCGATATCGGATAGCAGACGAATTTTAGGATCTCATGTCCGGCCATGATCATGGTGCGGCCGGTAAGAAAGGCTTTTGCAGGCGTGACGCCGCGCCAGAGGATGCGGCCATTCCAGAGCGGGGGGCCTTCGTCGGGGTAGAGTTTTTCTCGCGTGGCGGAATGGATGCCGTCGGCGGCGATCAGGATCGTGCCGTCGTAAGTCCCCGCGGCCTTGCCGGTCGCCTTGTCGATGAAATCGGCGCGCACGCCGTCAGCGGTTTCGCTCCAGCCGGTCAGATGATGGCTGATGAGGATGTTGTCGCGTCCGAGGCGTTCGACCGCGGTGTCGAGCAGGAGCTGCTGGAGCGTGCCGCGATGGATCGAAAATTGCGGCCATTGATAACCGGCCTCAAGCCCGCGCGGCTCGCTCCAGATCGGCTTGCCGTGCTTGGAGAAATAGGCAAGCTCGCGGGTGCGCACGCCGCTGGCATCGAGCTTGTCCATCAGGCCGAGCTCGATCAGCTCGCGCACCGCATGCGGCAGCACGTTGATGCCGACGCCGAGCGGCCGCAGTTCGGCGACGCTCTCGAACACTTTCGTGGGAATGCCGATTCCGTGCAGGCTGAGCGCAAGCGTCAGCCCGCCGATGCCGCCACCGGCGATGAGTACGGTCATGAGAAAACCCCTCCAATTGGGGGGTCTTGGCACAGGCGGGCGCCGGTGGGCAACTGCGAAGAGCAAGAGCACTGAGAATGCCCTACTATGGACCTCGGGGCCAGCAGCCGTTAACTTCCGGCTTTCTCATGAGGTCCGACATGCTCAAGCTCTACTACGCCACCGGCACCTGCGCGCTCGCCACCTACATCACCCTGGAAGAGGCTGGTGCCGACTATTCGGCCGAGCGGCTGAGCTTCAAGACCAACCAGCAGACCAGCGCGGATTATCTCGCGATCAACCCGAAGGGCCGCGTGCCCGCGCTGGTGACCGATCGCGGCGTCCTGACCGAGACGCCGGCGATGCTGGCCTATCTTGCGCAGACCTTCCCCAAGGCGGAGCTCGCGCCACTGGACGATCCCTTCGACTTCGCCCAGGTGCAGTCGTTCAACTCCTATCTCTGCTCGACCGTGCACATCAACCATGCCCACAAGATGCGCGGCGCCCGCTGGGCGAGCGAAGAGAGCTCGTTCGCCGACATGAAGCAGATGATCCCGAAGACCATGGGCGCGTGCTTCTCCCTGATCGAGCAGAAGATGTACAAGGGGCCCTGGGTGATGGGCGAGCAGTACACGATCTGCGATCCTTATCTCTACACCCTGTCGACCTGGCTTGAAGGCGACAGTGTCGACATCAACACAACGCCGAAGATCGCCGATCACTTTAAGCGCATGTCCGACCGTCCCGCCGTGCGCAAGGTGATGGACGCGCAGAAGGCGTAGGATCTTGTAGGGCGGGCAAAAGCGCAAAGCGCCGTGCCCCACCAACTTCCACACGACAACAGAAGGGGTGGGCACGCTTCGCTTGCCCACCCTGTAGGACTGCGACGTTAGGAAGCCTTTCGCTTCTCCAATTCCCGTCCCGTCTCCAGCATCAATCGCCGCAACCAGATCGATCCCGGGTCCATCTGGGACCGCGTCGGGTAGAACATGAACTGCTCGTCGATGCCGGGGTCGAGCGGCGGCGTCACCGTGATGAGGCCGAACTGCTTCGATAGCGCCGCGATCAGCCGGCACGGCACGAAGGCAACGAGGTCGGTGCGGGCTGTGACGTGCAGCGCTTCGAGATAGCCTGACACCACCAGTGAAATGTGCCGGTCGATGCCCTTGGTGCGCAGCCAGGTGTCGATCAGGTCCTCAGCGCTGCCGCGGATGATGACGCCGACATGGCGTGCGGCGAGGAATGTCTCGCGCCGCTTCAGCTTCGCAGCCATGGGATGGCCGCGCCGCACTGCCAGCGCATCGCTGTCGGTGTAGAGCAGCTGCCGATGAAAGCCCTTGAACGCGTTGCCGATCGAGATCACGAGATCGATGGTGCGGGCGAACTCGGTGTTGAAGATCGCAGGTCCCCGCCACGGCACGATGTCGATGCGGACGTTGGGCGCAACGCGCGTCACCTTCTCCATCAACGGCGGCATCAGGAGCTCGACCGCGAGATCCGGCATCATCAGGCGGAATTGCCGTTCGCTGCGGCCGGCGTCGAAGTCGTCAGGCACGAACAGCCCGCGCACCTGGTCGAGCGCCTGCGCCAGCGGCGCGCGCAAGGCTTGCGCCCGTGGCGTCAGCTCCATCCGCGCGCCTGTGCGCACCAGGAGCGGATCGCCAAAGATGTCGCGCAGGCGCTGCAGCGCATGGCTCGCCGCCGGTTGCGACAATCCGATCCGCAAGGCGGCGCGGCTGACGCTGGCCTCGCGCAGCAGCGCGTCGAGCGCGGTCAGAAGGTTGAGGTCGAGCGAATTCAAATTCATGAGGCGAATAGATATCATATCCGCTATCGATTTGAAGAATTTAGAGCCGGCGGCGATGATCCCGGTGTTCTCACCAACGGAGATGCCGCCATGAGCGCAAATGCCAACAAAAAACTGATGCAGGATATTTTCGCGGCCGCCGCCAGTTCCGATCCGGTCGCGCGCGACCGCGCCTTGTTCACCGCAAGTCTTGCCGACGACGCCAGATGGGTCGTGACCGGCCAGTACTCCTGGTCGCGCACCTTCGCAGGGAAAGAGGCGATCCTCAACGATCTGCATGCCTATGTGCGGACCCGTCTGGTCGACCGGACACGGACCGTCGCCCACCGCTTCATTGCCGACGGCGACATCGTCGTCGTGGAGGCCAAGGGCGACAACGTCACGCCCGAGGGGGTGCGCTATGACAACGACTATTGTCTCGTGTTTCGTCTCGAGGACGGCAAGATCAAGGAGATCCGGGAATATTGCGACTCGGTGCTGACCGAGAATGCACTCGGCCCGTTTCCGCAAACGGCCGTGAGCTGAGCGGGTCGAGCGGCGTCGCGTTCGGCGACCGCTGCCGTCCGCCCCGTCGGCGATGGTCGTGTCGGTCTGGCGCAGTCCGGATAAGCTGCAGCGGCCTGCACGCTGCTGCGGGCTTCGCGCCAAAACCGTGCTCAACCTGCCGATAAAATCAGCGATGTTGTGCCGTCTGACGCATGCGCGCTCGAAAAATTTGAAGGTTCAATTAACGAGTGTCCCCCATTGTGTCGCAGTGCAGCGTGAGTCGCGTAAAGCGTGACGCGCGGCTGCCGGGGGTGGCCGTGACGATCGCCGGAGTTGTTCGTCCGCCCGAATTCACATGCATCTGGGTGGACAGTGGGAATGCCGAGTTTTCGTTTGCGGATCAGGGGACGCCTGTACGCAGGTTTCATGGCCTTGGTGGCGGTTGGTCTCGTAATGGCGGTGGTCGCCGTCTGGAATTTACGGACCGTGCAGGATCAGGTCGCAAAGGCCTCGGCGTTTTCGGACAGTACGGCACGGGTTCTGGAGATATCGACCCATCTTCAGGCGATCCAGCGGGCCAATCTGCGATACATTTATGACGCCAACGAGCCTGCAATGCGGGAGGCGGCGGAACGGGAGGCCGCGGCGACCGAGCTGTTGCAAGTCGGGGCGAAGGGCACGCTCTCCGAGGAGCGCCGAAAGCTCTACAATGATCTGATCGCCGACATCGCCAAGATGCGAAGCCTGCGTGACAATCTCGGCGACGCCGTCAACGAGGCGAGAACCGGCAAGGCGACGCTGCTGCCGAGCGGCGATGAGCTCACCGTCAAGATGAACAAGCTGGTCGATGTGGCGCGCGCAGCCGTCGATGAAGACACTGCGTCCCTCGTCGCCGACCTCGAATCCAGGCTTCTTCTCGTTCAGATCGCAAACTGGCGTTTCCTGGCCCTGCGCGACGTGAAGGGGCCCGCGAACTTCAGAACCAATGTAGACAGGGCGTCGCAGCGGCTCGCAGCGATCGAAAAGAGCCCGCAGGCGACCGAATTACGAACCACGCTCGCCCCGGTGAAGACTTCGCTCGGAATCTACAAAACCGCCTTCGAGACGACGTCGGCGGCGATGCTCCAGGCCGACGAGATCTACCACAAGAACCTCGCGCCTCTCATCGTCGACAGTATCGCCAAGCTCAAGGTCGCGGAAACGGCCTTGAAGAAGGACTACAAGGATTCGCGCAGCAGGGCCGAAGCCGTCATTGACGGCACCACGACCGTGCAGGAGATCGCGGGCGGCCTTGCCATCCTGTTTGGATTGATCGTCGCCTTCCTGATCGCCCGCAGCATCGTCGGTCCCCTGACCTCGATGACGCGCGCGATGGGGCTGCTTGCCGGCGGCAATCTCGAGGTCGCGATCCCCGGCCGCGGCAAGCCTGACGAGATCGGCGACATGGCCAAGGCGATCGAGGTGTTCAAGACCAACATGATCGACACCGAGCGCCTGCGCCATGAGCAGACCGAAATCGAGGCGCGCCAGGCCGAGAGCCGCAAAGCCGACATGGTGAAACTGGCCGACCAGTTCGAGCAGGCCGTGGGCGAGATCGTCGACACCGTGTCGTCGGCATCGCACGAGCTCGAGGCGTCCGCAGGCACTTTGACCACGACCGCTTCGCGGGCCCAGGATCTATCGACGGAAGTCGCCTCCGCGTCGCAGGAAGCCACGGCCAACGTGCAGGCGGTTGCCTCGGCGACGGAACAGCTGTCCTCGTCGGTGACGGAGATCGCGCGCCAGGTACAGGAATCGGCCCGCATCGCCGGCGAAGCCGTCGGTCAGGCGAGCAGGACCAACGCGCGTGTCGGCGAGCTTTCCAAGGCCGCGGCCCGCATCGGTGACGTGGTTGAACTGATCAGCACCATCGCCGGCCAGACCAACCTCCTGGCGCTGAACGCCACCATCGAAGCGGCGCGCGCAGGCGAAGCCGGCCGCGGCTTTGCCGTGGTGGCCTCGGAGGTCAAGGCGCTCGCCGAGCAGACCGCGAAGGCCACTGGCGAGATCGCTCAGCAGGTTTCGGGCATCCAGGCCGCGACGGAGGAGTCGGTTGGCTCGATCAGGGAAATCAGCGGCACCATCCAGCGGCTGTCGGAGATCTCGTCGACCGTCGCCGCTGCCGTCGAAGAGCAGGGCGCGGCCACGCAGGAGATCTCCCGCAACGTCCAGCAGGCTGCCCAAGGCACGCAGCTTGTGTCGTCCAACATCGGCGACGTGCAGCGCGGCGCCTCCGAGACCGGCTCGGCTTCCTCGCAGGTGCTCTCGGCGGCGCGTTCGCTGTCGGCCGACAGCAACCGGTTGAAGCAAGAGGTCACCAAGTTCCTCAACTCGGTCCACGCCGCCTGAGGCTTGAAGGCAAAAAGCCACGCGCATGCGCGTGGCCTCGCTTAGCGGCGTGGCGCGATCAGGCCACTTTCGTGGTCATGTGCTTGAACATGTTGCCGCGGGCCTCGTCGTCCATTTCGGCCTTGAAGGTGAACTTGTCCTTCAACGCGATCGCGCGCGCCGCCGCGGGCCGCGCCGAGACCTCGTCCACCAGCCGCTTCACGTTCGGATATCGTGCAAAGGCGTCGTCGCCGAGCTTGAACGGCACCATCCGGGCCCAACCCCATAGCGCCATGTCGACGATCGAATAGCCGTCGCCGACCACATAGCGGCGGCTGGCGAGGTGGCCGTCGAGAATCTTGTAGTGGCGATCGGTCTCGAACTGATAGCGGTTATGCGCGTAGTCGTGGTTCTGGTCCTTCGGCGCAAAATGCTTGAAGTGAACGGCCTGACCCGAATAGGGCCCGACGCCCGTGGCGATGAACATCAGCCATGACAGCGTCTCGCCGCGAAAATCGGCGGCGGGCAGGAATTTGCCGGTTGTCTCGGCGAGATAGAGCAGGATGGCGTTGGAATCGAACACGATGGTGCCGTTGTCGTCGATCGCCGGCACCTTGCCGTTCGGATTGATCTTCAGATAGTCCGGCGTGAACTGCTCGCCCTTGCGGGTGTCGATCTTCACCGGCTCGAAGGGCAGGCCGGACTCTTCGAGATAAAGCGCGACCTTGGTCGGGTTCGGCGAACCGTTGAAATAGAATTTGAGCATCGGGCGTCTCCCCAGTGTTTGGTGGCCGAGAGCGGAGGCAGCGTCACTGTCGCTGACGGCCTTCTCTTGCCTGAACCTTGTCGGTGGGAGCAACCGGCGAGTTTGCCGGGCGGCACCTGCGCGCCATGCAGATCAGCCGGCGTAACAAAGGCCAATCGCCGCCGTAATGACCATGGCCGCGCCCACGGCCTCCAGGCGCAGCCCGAGCCGCGTGGCGATATGCATGTCGGAGGCCCGCGCCTTGCGTTCAGATCCGCGCGCGTTGCCGTGAATGATGACGTCATGATTGAAATTGTCGTGTGCCTCGTTGCTGCTGGCGAGCCCGGCGCAGACCACGAGCACGCCGAACAAGGCGAGGCCGAAGAAGCCCAGCAGCGCGATCAGGAACATCGGAAACATGCCGACCAGGAAGATCGGCAGTAGCGGTAGCAGCAGCAATGTCTCGGACTGTCGTCGCATGGGAGCCGACCGGTCGGGACTGACCTCTCAAATCTAGTCCCGGCCGTCACGTCATTCAAGACGCCGTGGGGTGGGCAAAGGCGCAAAGCGCCGTGCCCACCAGCACTGCTTCGGTCCGGATTGACAGGGATGGTGGGCACGATTCGCTTTGCCCACCCTTCAAGATCGCGGGAAGCCTACCCGGCCGCCATGCCGGCGCGGATTTCGGCGCGGAGTTCGTCGATCAGCTTGAGACCCTTCTTGGTCTCGATGTGCCAGAAGGTCCAGCCGTTGCAGGCTTGCGCACCTTGCGCCACCGCGCCCATGCGGTGGATGGAGCCGACCTTGTCGCCGAACATGATGGCGCCGTCAGCGCGCACCAGTGCGCCGAGCTTCTTCTTGGCGTCGAACAGTTTCGTGCCGGGCATGATCATGCCGCGCTCGATCAGCTCGGAGAACGCCACCCGCGGCGCTTCGCGCGCGGTCATGAACGGGGCAAGGCTCGCCTCCGGCAGCGGCTCGACCGCGGCGATGCGCGCTTGGGCCGCTTTCGCATAGGTCTTGTCGCGCTCGAAGCCGATATAGGAGCGACCGAGGCGCTTTGCGACCGCGCCCGTCGTGCCGGTGCCGTTGAAGGGATCGATCACGAGATCGCCGGGCTTCGATGACGACAGCAGCACGCGCGCGAGCAGGCCTTCCGGCTTCTGCGTCGGATGTACTTTCTTGCCGTCGGCGCCCTTGAGGCGCTCCTCGCCGGTGCAGAGCGGGATCAGCCAGTCGGACCGTGCCTGCACGTCCTCGTTGGCGGCCTTCAGCGCCTCGTAGTTGAACGTGTAGCCCTTGGCCTTTTCGTCGCGCGCGGCCCAGATCATGGTCTCGTGTGCGTTGGTGAAGCGGCGGCCGCGGAAATTCGGCATCGGATTGGTCTTGCGCCAGACGATGTCGTTCAGGAGCCAGAAGCCGAGGTCCTGCATGACCGCGCCGACGCGGAAGATGTTGTGATAGGAGCCGATCACCCAGATCGTCGCCGACGGCTTCATCGCGCGGCGGGCGGCAAGCAGCCAGGCGCGGGTGAAATCGTCATAGGCGGAAAACGAATCGAACTTGTCCCAGTCGTCGTTGACGGCGTCGACATGGGATTCGTCGGGGCGTTTGAGATCGCCCTTGAGCTGGAGATTGTAGGGCGGATCGGCGAACACCAGGTCGACCGAACCAGCCTGAAGCTTCGACATCTCGGCGACGCAATCGCCGAGGACGATGCTGTGCGAAGGAGATTCAAAATTTGTGCGGGGCGCCCTTGCAGACGCCCCGCGACGCGACTCTACCATGACTCAAGAACTCTGACTCAGGCGACGCTGTCGGCGACGCGGGACCAAACAACCGACTGACCGTTACATTGCAGCGGCAAAGTAAAAATCGACTTAACCCGCCGCTTTCGTGAGCAGTCGTCGCGTCGCGCGTCGTGCGTGGTTTGCTGCACGCTTTAGCCGTGTTTTACAGCGCATTTCGCGTTTCTTCGTGTTGCGGGAGCGGCCGGAGTGCCAAAAAACTTCAAATTTCTCTCGGAAAAAATTGCACGACGCCCGGAAAAAATTGCTGCCATGGTCATGCTGTCGCACTAGGCAATAATTGCCGAGCGGGATATTGATTAACGCCATGGAAATTTTACGTGTGTGGCGCGTTGAGCTTTCTTGCGCCCAAATGATGCCATCCAGGACCGAGGGAAGCCGCCATGCGCTACGATGATTTCCGCCGCAGCGACGATATCGAGGATCGTCGCGACGATGGCGGCGGCGGTGGTGGAGGAGGCGGGTTCGGCCTGCCCATGGGCGGCGGCGGGCTCGGCATCGGCGCCATGATCGTGCTCGGCCTGGTCGGCTATGCCTTCGGGATCGATCCGCGCATCCTGATCGGCGGCGCCGAGATCCTGACCGGCGGCGGTCAGGCGCCGTCCTACCAGACCGATCGCCAGTCGTCCTCGGCGAAGCGCGGTGCGCCGACCGACGAGATGGGCAGCATGATTTCCGGCATCCTCGGCGAGATCGACGATCGCTGGAGCGAGATCTTCCAGGCCTCGGGCCAGTCCTACACCGGTCCGAAGGTCGTGCTGTTCCGCAACGTCACCAATGGCGGCCGTTGCGGCCGGGCAGAGTCGGCAATGGGACCGTTCTATTGTCCGCCCGACAAGACCATCTTCCTCGATACCGGTTTCTTCCGCGAGGTCGAGACGCGTTTTCGCGGCTGCTCCGGCAAGTCCGCCTGTAACTTCACCACCGCCTACATCATTGCCCATGAGGCGGGCCATCACATCCAGAACCTGCTCGGCATCATTCCGCGCGTGACGCGACTGCAGCAGCAGGCCGGCAGCAAGGCGGAATCGAATGCGCTCCAGGTGAAGGTTGAATTGCAGGCCGATTGCCTGTCCGGTGTCTGGGTCAATCGCGAGGCGAAGAAGCGGCCGAACTTCCTGGAGCCGGGCGACATCGACGCCGCACTCACCACGGCGAGCGCGATCGGCGACGACACGCTGCAGCGCCAGGCCACGGGCCGCGTCGTGCCCGATTCCTTCACCCACGGCTCGGCGGCGCAACGCAAACAGTGGTTCATGACCGGCTACCAGCAGGGCACGGTCCAGGCCTGCAACACGTTCGGCGGCGGGTCGTTGTAGCGATGATCTCGTGCCCCGGACGCTGCGCAGCACGAAGTATGCGCTGCAGAGCCGGGGCCTACAAAGCCGGTCCTGCCGAGCTTCATAATGGGTCCCGGCTCTGCGCTGCACCGCTTCGCGCTGCATCGCGTCCGGGACACGAGAGGAAAGAGTCGTGGCGTCCATCGACGAAACAAAACAATTCATCCCGCTCAACATTGCGGTTCTCACTGTTTCCGACACGCGCGCGCTCGCTGACGACAAGTCCGGCCAGACGCTCGCCGACCGGATCCTTGCGGCCGGCCATCATCTCGCCGCGCGCGAGATCGTCACCGACGACGTCGAGGCGATCCGCGCCGTCATCCGCGGCTGGATTGCGGACGCGGGCGTTGATGTCGTCATCACCACCGGCGGCACCGGTTTTACGGGACGCGACGTCACGCCGGAGGCGATCGAGCCCTTGTTCGAGAAGCGCATGGACGGTTTCTCGATCGCATTCCACATGCTGAGCCACGCCAAGATCGGCACCTCGACGATCCAGAGCCGCGCCACCGCCGGCGTGACTGGCGCGACCTACATCTTCTGCTTGCCCGGCTCGCCCGGAGCCTGCCGCGACGGCTGGGACGGTATTCTCAAGGCCCAGCTCGACTACCGCACGCGTCCCTGCAATTTCGTCGAGATCATGCCGCGGCTGGACGAACACCTGCGCCGCCCGAAGGCCCAGGGCGCGACGGTGTAGTCGCGCTCTTCTTCCCCTTGTGGGAGCAGGTGGCGCAAAGCGCCGGATGCGGGGTCCATCCGCACGGGCACATTTACTTGCATCTCGCTCGTTGCGAATAATCAGAGATCCCGCTCCCAAGTCTCGCCGATCAGATCGGCACCGAAGCTGTGGTGCTTCTCTGCCTTCACGAGCTTGAAGCCTGCACTTTGATAGATGCCACGCGCGGCGACCAGATTGCTTTGGGTCCACAGCGTCATCCTGCTGTAGCCTCTCTCGCGTGCGCCCTGGATGCATTGCTCGACCAGCGCGCGGCCGACACCGAGTCCCCGCGCTTTCTTCTCCACCTGCAACAGGCGCAGTTTCGCAATCTCGTCCGTGGCCTTGACCAGGAAGATCGAGCCGACCGGCTCGCGACCCACTTCCGCAATCCAGCAGTGCTCGCGCGCGGCGTCATAGCCCTTGATGAACTGTGCGCAGATCTCGGCGACCAGGGCCTCGTAGCTGATATCCCAGTTGTAGTCGGCCGCATAGGCGGCGGCCTGCCGGGAGATGACCCAGCCCATGTCACCGACGCGATGGCCGCGCAGCATGAAAGCCGCGGGCTGGCTTCGACGTTGCTCCAGCACAGCCTCGATGGTCGCCATGGCCTGCGTGAGCCGCGTTGCATCGCTGGCCGAAAGCTGAGCCAGCATTGCGGCGACCTCATTTTGCGAGCCCAGGTTCAGCTTGGCAAAGGTCTGGCGGCCCTTAGCGGTGAGACTGAGCTGGTATTGCCTGCGATCCGCGGGCAGGGGCCTGCGGGTGATCAGCCCCTTTTCGTCGAAGCTTTGCACGATGCGGCTGAGATAGCCGGGATCGAGGCCAAGCTCGTTGCCGATCTCCTTTGCGGCAAGATCGTCCCGTTGCGCGAGCTCGTAGAGCACGCGGGCCTCGCTGAGCGAGAACGGGCTCTTTCCAAGGTGCTGGTCGAGCACGCCAAGCTTGCGAGTGTAGAAGCGGTTGAAGGCGCGGACCGCTGCGATGTGGTCGTCGGTACCGTTGAACGGCATGGTCACCTCGATATTTGCCATTGTCAAACAATTATTTGACTTTGGCAAGTATCTGGTGACCTCAGCCGACCATGACGATCCGGCTGCGCAGCATGATCCGGGACGAGCGGCCGAGCCGCCGCAGCAGCCGTGCCTCGGGGCGGCGGGCCTGGGGCGGGTAGCCGCCGATCCGGTCGTAGTGATCACGCGCGATCAAAAGTCCCTGATCGCCGAAGGGGCCGATGAGCTTGCGCGTCACGGCCCGGAAGATGTCGCGGAATCCGGCGTCGGCGTATGGCGAGCGCGCATAGCGGAAGACGGCCGCACGGTCCCGGCCGCTGGACGCGACGGTCTGGATGAACTGGGTGGTTTCCTCGATCCAGCCGGTTTCCAGCACGGCGCCTGCGGGCAGGAACATCAGCCAGGGCGAATGGGCCTGGAGTGCGCCGGCGGCGAGGGCTGCGCCTTGCGAGGATCCCTCGAAGCCGATGAAACGGCAGCCCGCGACGTCGGCAACGCGCTCGATGACGCCGTTGCGGGTGCCATCGACCAGGAGCACTTCCCGGATGATGCCCGCAGCGGCACCCGGTACCAGCGCGGCCAGAGTTGCGACCGCCGTCTGCTCGACGCCTTCGGTCGGAATGATGACGCTTAACATGATTGAGGCTTCAGTCTCCGCACTTCGGGAGAAGCGCAACTAATTATATTATGATGTTGTCATAAACATGCAGCGTCGCCGAGTGCAACTTTTCGGCCGCGCTTCGGTCTACGATGGTAAACCGCCGGAGCCGTCGCATCCAAATATGTCCCGTGCGGGGTGGCGATATTGCCGAATGTTTCGGCGCCGTCCTTGCTTGACCGTATTAGTGCGGAGGTTGCCGCAACCTTGCGCGACGCCCAGGCCGTTCGCAATCCTGCAAAAAGCGGATCCGATAGCTGACCAGCGCGGGAACGGGAAAAACGTGCAATCGCGCCGCTGACGAGGGGCTTCGAATGAACGCCGATCAACTTGCTGTTAACACGCCGGCAACATCTCCCAGGCTGGATGGCGCGCCGATCTTGCGGATCCGCGCCGTGATGCTGGGCGAACGCATCAATCCCTCAGGCCTCGAGATAGGCGCGACCGTCTCCTCGACGCCAGCCGCCTTCCGCGTCCATGCCGGCCTTGCGGTGATCTTCCGCTACGGCGTCGTGGTGCTGATCGGCCTCCTCCCTTCGGAAGAGAAGGTGCTGATCGACAGCCTGAAGCCCCGCGTGACCGGCGAGCTCAGCCCCCATGAGGAGGAGATCGCGCAGGCGCAGCTCTGCAAGGACGAAAGCGCCGAGGCGATCCAGCCGGGCGGCCCGATCTGCCTCGCCAAATTCTCCGACGACCGGCTGCTGCTGATCGCGGACGCGCTCGCCAAGAGTACCTCGCTTGCGCGCGACGAGCGGCGTGTCGCCGCGGTCTTCGACGTGATCGAGCCGTTTGCGCGCAAGCTCGCCGAGCAGGGCCGCACACCGCCCCGGCGCAAGGGCATCCTGCAACTGATCGGCAATGCGCTTCTCGTCCAGCAGCGCGTCGCCGGCCGTGTTGCGGTGGCCGAGAAGCCGGACGTGCTCTGGGAGAAGCCCGAGCTCGACCGGCTCTATGCCCGCCTGGAAGACGAGTATGAACTGAAGGAGCGCCTCGACACGCTCGAGCGCAAGCTCACCGCCGTGTCCGAGACTGCCAACGCGCTCACCGACATCATCGACACCCAGCGCTCGCTCCGCCTCGAAATCGCGGTGGTGGTTCTGATCGTGATCGAGGTTGCGATCGGCTGTTTCCAGATTTGGTCGGGGACGCACTGACTCTGCGAGCGTCCTTGGCCTTATGGTTCGAGACGCGCCGTAGGGCGGCGCTCCTCACCATGAGGGTCTAAGATTTCGCCGCGGAGCAGGACCTCATCCTGAGGAGCCCGCCAACGGCGGGCATCTCGAAGGATGGCTACGAAAAGATTGCCCTGCCACGTACTCTCAAATGTGATTTTCTTGTCGCAGCACCGCCGCACAATGCCGTGCGATCATCAGTTCCTCGTTCGTTGGAATGACGAAGACATCGACTGTACTATCGCTACTGCTGATACGCTCGCATCCCTCATCATTCGCCGGGGCATCCACGCGCATACCGAGCCAGCCGAGACGCTCGGCGATTGCGCTGCGGATTTCCTTGGCGTGCTCGCCGATGCCGCCGGTGAAGACCAGGCAGTCCAGGCCGCCGAGCGTGGTCGCCATCATCGCGACCTGCTGCGCCGCGCGGAACGTGAAGAGCTCGACCGCCTCCCGCGCCGCAGGCTCGCCGCTCGCAAGCAGCACGCGCATGTCCGAGGAGATGCCGGAGACGCCGAGCAGGCCTGATTCGTGATAGAGCAGACGCTGGACATCTTCGACCGACATCTTCTCGTGCTGTTGCAGATAGAGCAGCATGCCGGGGTCGATCGTGCCGCAGCGCGTGCCCATCACCAGACCGTCGAGCGGCGTCAGGCCCATCGTGGTGTCGATGCTGCGGCCATCGCGCAAGCCGCACAGGCTTGCGCCGTTGCCGAGATGCGCAATGACGGTGCGCTTTGTGATGAGCTGCGGCGCGGTCGCAGCGAGACGCCCCGCGACATATTCGAATGAGAGGCCGTGAAATCCGTAGCGCCGGACGCCGCGCTTTTCATAGCGCCTCTGGATGGCGAACCGGTTCGCGGGCGGCGTCAGGCCGTGATGGAAGGCGGTGTCGAAACAGGCAATCTGCGTCAGCGCCGGCCGGATCGCCTTGATGGTGCGGACCGGCTCCAGACAACGCGGCTGGTGCAGCGGGGCAAGCGGCGTCAGCGCCTCCAGCTTCGCGTAGACATCATCCGTCAGCTCGACCGGACCGGAATAGTCCGGGCCGCCATGGACGATGCGGTGGCCGACGGCGACCAAGCGGCGGTCGCCAAAACGGTCCTCGATGAAGCCCAGCACGTCGACGAAAAGATGATCGCTGTCCGGATCCGATGCTTTCCTCTGCTTCTCGAACAGATCGTCGCCCGCGGGGCTCTTCACGACGAGCCGCGGCCTGGTCTCGTGCTCGTCGAGCAAGCCCTTGCAGAGCAGGGCGGGCTCGGCCGCCGACATGCCGAACAGGCCGAACTTGATGCTCGACGATCCCGAGTTAAGAACGAGAACCGTTTTCGACATGGCTGCTGTCAGTCGCCCGCCTCCGCCGGAGTGTTGCCGCCTGCGCTGTTCGGCCAGACCCAGCCCTGGACATCCGGCATGTCCTCGCCGTGCTCGCGCACATAGCGCGAATGCTCGATCAGCTTGTCACGGAATTGCTGCTTCACCTGCGCCGCCTTGGCGGCGAGCCCAGGCACACGTTCGATCGCTTCGATCGCGAGGTGATAGCGGTCGAGCCCGTTGAGCACGACCATGTCGAACGGCGTGGTCGTGGTGCCTTCCTCGGCAAAGCCGCGCACATGCATGCCGGCATGGTTGGTGCGGTTGTAGGTGAGACGGTGGATCAGGTAAGGATAGCCGTGATAGGCGAAGATCACTGGTTTGTCGCGCGTGAACAGGCTGTCGAAGTCGCGGTCGTCGAGGCCGTGCGGATGCTGCTCCCGAGGCTGCAGGGTCATCAGGTCGACGACATTGACGACGCGCATCTTCAGGTCGGGCAGTGCCTTGCGCAGGAGGTCGACCGCGGCGAGCGTTTCCAGCGTCGGCACGTCACCGGCGCAGGCCATCACCACGTCGGGCTCTTGTCCCACGTCTTCCGTGCCGGCCCAGCTCCAGATGCCGATGCCCGCATCGCAATGCGTGGCCGCTTCCTGCATCGACAGCCATTGCGGCGCCGGCTGCTTGCCGGCGACGATCACGTTGATGCGATCGTAGGTGCGCAGGCAATGGTCCGCGATCCACAGCAGCGTGTTGGCATCCGGCGGGAAGTAGATGCGAACGATGTCGGCCTTCTTGTTGGCGACGAGATCGACGAAGCCGGGATCCTGATGGCTGAAGCCGTTGTGGTCCTGGCGCCAGACATGCGAGGTCAGCAGATAATTGAGCGAGGCGATCGGGCGCCGCCATGCGAGATGCCGCGTCACTTTGAGCCATTTGGCGTGCTGGTTGAACATGGAATCCACGATGTGGATGAAGGCCTCGTAGCAGGAGAACAAGCCGTGCCGTCCGGTGAGCAGATATCCTTCTAACCAACCCTGGCAGAGATGCTCGCTCAGCACCTCCATCACGCGGCCATCCTGCGCGAGATGCACGTCGTAAGATTCGATCGGCTCCATCCAGACGCGTTCGGTCGCCTCGAACACTGCGTCTAACCTGTTTGACGCGGTCTCGTCCGGACCCATGATACGGAAGTTGCGCTCTTGCGCGTTGAGGCGGATGACGTCGCGCAGGAATTTGCCGAACTCGCGCGTCGCTTCCCCCATGACGCCGCCGGGCTCTCGCACGTCCACCGCGAAGCTGCGGAAGTCCGGCAGCTTCAGCTCCTTCTTCAGAAGGCCGCCATTGGCGTGCGGATTGGCGCCCATGCGGCGATTGCCTTCGGGCGCGAGCGCCTGGAGCTCGGCAATGAGCGCGCCGCTCCCGTCGAACAGCTTTTCCGGCTCGTAGCTGCGCATCCAGTCTTCGAGAATCTTCAGATGCGCCGGATTCTCCCGGCAGTTCGCGACCGGCACCTGATGTGCACGCCAAAAACCTTCGACCTTCTTGCCGTCGACCTCCTTGGGGCCGGTCCAGCCCTTCGGGCTGCGCAGCACGATCATCGGCCAACGCGGACGTTCGACGCTCTTGCGGCCGTCGCGGGTGTGCTGCTGGATCGACCGGATGCCGGCGAGCGCGACGTCGAGCGCGTCCGCCATGGCTCGGTGCATCAATTTGGGATCGTCGCCCTCGACGAACAGTGGCTCGTGGCCGAGCCCGCGGAAGAGATCGCGGATCTCTTCATCGCGCATCCGCCCGAGCACCGTCGGATTGGCAATCTTGTAGCCGTTGAGGTGCAGGATCGGCAGCACCGCGCCGTCATGGGCGGGATTGAGGAACTTGTTGGAGTGCCAGGACGCCGCGAGCGGGCCGGTCTCGGCCTCGCCGTCGCCGACGACACAGGCGACGATCAGGTCGGGATTGTCGAAGGCCGCGCCGTAGGCATGCACCAGCGCGTAACCGAGCTCGCCGCCTTCATGGATCGAGCCCGGCGTTTCCGGCGCCGCGTGGCTCGGAATGCCGCCAGGGAAGGAGAACTGTCTGAACAGCTTGCGCAATCCGTCCGTATCGCGTGCGATATCGGGATAGATCTCGCTGTAGCTGCCTTCGAGATAGGTGTTGGCGACCATGCCGGGGCCGCCGTGGCCGGGACCGCAGACATAGATCACGCTCAGGTCCAGCGCGCGGATGACGCGGTTGAGATGGGCATAAATGAAGTTCAAACCCGGCGTCGTGCCCCAATGGCCGAGCAAACGCGGCTTGATGTGCTCGGGCCGCAAGGGCTCGCGCAGCAGCGGGTTGTCGAGCAGGTAGATTTGCCCGACGGAGAGATAGTTCGCAGCGCGCCAGTAGCGATCGAGGAGGCCGAGGTCGCTGCTCGCCGCAGGCGATTGTCTTCGATTTGTCATGTTCTTGCCGACCTTCACCCAGCGATTGTCACCAACATCGATCTGCGGCGATTGATCCCTGACCGGCATCAAACGAAGTCGTCGGAACGGGCGTGTTGCGCGAGGTCGAAGGCGCCCGCCCGACATTTGGGCGGTTACTGTGCATGGGGTTGTTTTTCAGTTTTTTGTTTGTGTTCTTGATTTGTTCCTTCGACATGCTATCTTGGCTTCATGAGTCCAGCATCCTCTCATGCTCTCAAGCACCCGCCGGTCACGGCGCCCTCCGAGCCGGCGGGTGCGCCTTCTGCTTTCCCTGAGCTTGCGGTCGCCATCGACAAGCAGCGCAGGCGAGGGCGGGGCGCCCAATCCAATGCCAGCGGCCGGTACGAGGCTGAGGCGCGCGTCGCCTTCGACGATGGCTGGCAGAGCCTGGAAGAGCTGCCGCCGTTCAAGACCACCGTCGGCGTCGACACCTCGCGCAAAGTGATCACCCGCAACGATTCTCCCGACATCGGGTTCGATCGCTCGATCAATCCCTATCGCGGCTGCGAGCACGGCTGCGTCTATTGCTTCGCGCGGCCGACCCATGCCTATCTCGGCCTGTCGCCGGGGCTCGACTTCGAATCGAAGCTGTTCGTGAAGCCTGAGGCACCGGCGCTGCTCGAGAAGGAGCTTGCTGCGCCCGGCTACGAGCCGCGGATGATCGCGATCGGCACCAACACCGATCCCTATCAGCCGATCGAGCGCGACCGCAAGATCATGCGCGGCATTCTGGAGGTGCTGGAACGCGCCGGCCATCCCGTCGGCATCGTCACCAAGTCGGCGCTGGTGACCCGCGACATCGACATTCTCGCGCGTATGGCCAAGCGCAACCTCGCCAAGGTCGGGATTTCGGTGACCTCGCTCGATCCGAAGCTCGCGCGCACCATGGAGCCGCGGGCATCGACGCCGCCGAAGCGGCTGGAGGCGCTGAAGCAGCTCTCGGAGGCCGGCATTCCGACCACCGTCATGGTCGCGCCCGTGATCCCCGCGCTGAACGATTCCGAGATCGAGCGCATCCTGGATGCCGCCGCCCATGCTGGCGTCAAGGAAGCTTCCTACGTGCTGCTGCGGTTGCCGCTTGAGGTACGCGATCTCTTTCGTGAATGGCTGATGGCGAACTATCCGGACCGCTACCGCCACGTCTTCACGCTGATCCGCGACATGCGCGGCGGCCGCGACTACGACGCGAAATGGGGCGAGCGCATGAAGGGCACTGGCCCGATGGCCTGGACCATCGGCCGCCGCTTCGAGATCGCCTGCGACAGGCTGGGGCTGAACAAGCGGCGCTCCAAGCTGACGACGGATCATTTTGCCAAGCCGAAGCGGAACGGCGATCAGCTCAGCCTGTTCTGAGCGACGAAGTGGACGAGGTGTTGTATGAGTAAGGAATTGCCAGCTCCTATCCCGCGGCTCACCGTCATCACGCTGGGTGTCAGCGACATCCGCGCCAGCATCGCTTTCTACGACGCGCTCGGGTTTTCGCGCCGGCTGAAGGTGACCGGTGAGGCCGTTGCGTTCTATGACACCGGCGGTCCGGTGCTTGCGCTGTTTCCCTGGGATCAGCTCGCGGCCGACGCCAAATTGCCCGATACTCCGAGGCCATCGACGTTCCGCGGCATGACGCTCGCATGGAACTGTCGCGCGCGTGAGGAGGTGGACGCGGTGCTGGCATTCGCCCTCAGCAAGGGGGCCGCGCTGCTGAAGGCCGCGCATCAGACCGACTACGGCGGCTATTCCGGCTATTTCGCCGATCCTGACGGCCATCCCTGGGAGGTCGTGGTCGCGCCAGGCATCGAGGTCGGCGAGGACCGGCGGGTGCATCTGGCGGAATAGGGCGGCTGACCCTGAATAACGGGAATTGTCCGAGGTTCCCGGTTGCGCAGGCCACGCCGCTTGCGCACGATCCCGGCCATGATTCGGGATCAATCCGCCAAGAAGCCGGCCAAAGGTGCGCCCAAGAAGGCTGCGCTCAGTAACAAGAAAGCTGCGCCCAAAAAATTGGCCAAGGCGCTGGCCGGCGGAAAAAGCGCCATCATCGTTCCCCCAAGCTTCCGCCGCGAGCGCGCGCTGTTCAAGTGCGGGATCTGGCCGGTCGCGGGCTGCGATGAGGCCGGCCGCGGGCCGCTGGCCGGTCCTGTGGTGGCGGCTGCGGTGATTCTCGATCCCGACCGCATCCCGCGCGGCATCGACGATTCCAAGCGCCTGACGCCCGAGGCGCGCGAAAAGCTGTTCGACAAGATCTGCGCCACCGCGCAGGTCTCGGTCGCCGTCGCTTCGCGCTCCCGCATCGACCGCGACAACATCCTGCGCGCCTCGCTGTGGGCGCTGAAGCGCGCCGTGGTGGCGCTGCCTGAGGCGCCCCGCCACGTCTTCGTCGACGGCCGCGACCGGCTCGATACCGAATGCGACTGCGAGGCCGTGATCGGCGGCGACGGCATCGTCCTGTCGATCGCGGCGGCCTCGATCGTCGCCAAGGTGACGCGGGACCGCCTGATGTGCGCGCTGGCGCAGGACTGCCCCGGCTACGGTTTCGAGCAGCACAAGGGCTACGCCGTTCCCGAGCACCTCGACGCGCTCAACCGCCTCGGCCCCACCGTCCACCACCGCAGCTTCTTTGCCCCCGTCGTCGCCGCCCGCGCCAAGCACATGCCCTGGACGGTTGAGCCGGCGCAGGACCTGTTTGCGGTGACCGAGATCGAGGTGCAGGTGGACACCAGCCTGGAAGTGGACGCGTCGGCAAATCTCTAGACCAGACTCGGTTGCCACGACGCGCAGCGCCCTCTATCAAAACAGTCGTGAGCGAATAGGGCCGGCTGGACGGGTTGGCTGCATCTTTCGGACGTTGCATGCGGTTTACCTCCCTGGTTATCGAGCTCATTCGCGCCCGGCCGCGGCTGATCGTGTGGATCGCCGTGCTGCTCCAGGCCGCGATGTGGCTGTTCGTGGCGCTGGCGTTCTATCGCAGCCCGCCCGGCAGCCTCGCGACGCTGCTGGCCTTCGGCCGCGAATACCAGGTCGGCACTGATTTGGGCCCGCCCTTGCCGATCTGGCTCGCCGACATCGCCTATCGCGCCGCCGGCGGCCACGTGTTCGGCGTCTACGTCCTGGCCGAGCTCTGCGGGATCGCAACCTTCATCACGCTCTATCATCTGTCCCGCGCCGTGGTCGGCCCCCAGCAGGCGGTGCTGGCCGTGCTGCTGACCATGACGATGCTGGCCTTCTCGTCGCCCGCACTCGACTTCGGCCCCCTTGTGCTGGCGCGGCCGCTCTGGGCACTGCTGCTGCTGCATTCCTGGCAGATCATCGGCCAGCGCCGCGGCAATGCCTGGTTCGCCTGGTCGATCGAGGCCGGCCTCCTGCTGCTGACGACGCCCGCGGCGATCTTCCTCCTGCTGCTGCTTATCGCCTTCGCGCTCGCAACCGCGGGCGGCCGCCGCACGTTGCGCGCATTCGACCCGCTGTTTGCGCTGGTGGTCGTCGCCGTGCTGGCATTGCCCTATGCGGTCTGGCTGATGCGCGCCGAGGCGCTCGTCCTGCCGGCTTGGCCTGAGGTCGCCGAACTCAATGCCCGCGCGCTGCACGCGGGCTGGCTGCTCGGAGGGCTCCTGCTCGGCGCGGCGGCGATCCCGGCGCTGACGATCCTCAACACCGGCCTGTTCGTGCCCAGGAGCGAGGAGGCGCCGATCATCTACCGCCCGCCGGTCGAGCCGCTCGCGCGCAACTTCGTCTATTTCTTCGCGCTGGCGCCGGCGCTCGGCGCGGTGCTGATCTCCGGCCTGCTGGGCCTCGATGCCGTCGTCGGCGGCGCCGGCGTCGTGTTGGTCATATCGGGGCTTGCCGTGGTCGTGGTGGCCGGTGATCTCATCGCGATGCGCCGGACGAAGATGCTGCGGATGGTGTGGGCCGGCGCCGTCGTGGCGCCCGCAATCGGCGTCGTGCTTGCCGTCCTGTTCCTGCCCTGGACCGGTGCCAACGAGATCGCGACCTCGATGCCGGCGCGGGCGATTTCGGACTTCTTCGACGAAAGCTTTGCCCGCCGCACCAATCATCGCCTGCGCGCGGTCGCCGGCGAGACCCAGCTTGCGAGCCTGATCACGCTGCATTCCGGCCGGCCGCATCTCTTCATCGATGCCGAGCCCGCGCGTACGCCGTGGATGAATCAGGCCAAATTCAGCGAGACCGGCGGCGTCGTGGTCTGGCGCGCCTCCGATACCGCCGGCACCCCACCGCCGGAAATCCTGGCGCGCTTTCCCGGCATCGTCCCGGAAGTGCCGCGCGCCTTCGAATGGCTGGTGACCGGACGCCAGCAGCTCCTGCGTATCGGCTGGGCCATCGTGCGGCCGAAGGGGACGTGACACTCTCGTGCCCCGGACGCTGCGCAGCACGAAGTGATGCGCCGCAGAGCCGGGGCCCATGTTGCGGCATGCTGGGTCCCGGCTCTGCGAAGCAGCGCTATGGCGCTGCATCGCGTCCGGGACACGAGAGACCGGCTATCCCGCCAGGATCTTCGCAATCGCCCGCAGATCCTGCCAAGCCAGCTTTTTGTACGAAGGCGAGCGCAACAGATAGGCCGGGTGGAAGGTCGGCAGCGCGCGGATGGTGCGGCCAGCCGTCTCGTAGTCGAACCAGCGGCCGCGGGTGCGCATGATGCCTTCGCGGGTCGAGAGCAGCGTCTGCGTCGCGGGATTGCCGAGCGTCACCAGCACATCCGGATTCACCAGCTCGATCTGGCGCTGGATGAAGGGCAGGCAGATTTGCGTCTCCTGCGGCGTCGGCGTGCGGTTGCCGGGCGGCCGCCACGGAATCACGTTGGCGATGTAGGCGGTGGTGCGGTTGAGCCCGATCGCGCCGATCATGAGGTCGAGCAGCTTTCCGCTGCGCCCGACGAAGGGCAGCCCCTCGATGTCCTCGTCGCGGCCCGGTGCCTCGCCGACGAACATGATGCGCGCCTGCGGATTGCCGTCGGCGAACACCAACCGCGTCGCCGTGTGTTTTAGCGCGCAGCCGTCGAAGCTTTGCATCAACTCGCGTAGCGCCTCCAGCGTCGGCGCGGTGCGCGCAGCCTCGCGCGCCGAGGCGATCGCGATGTCGGGCGCGGGTGCGGTCTCGCCGCGTATCACCGCGGGGGCGGCCACCGGTCGCGGTGCTTCGACCGGAGGTGGCGCACGCGGGGCCGGAGGCGGGGTATCCAATTCCGCCAGGCGGTCGGTCGGTTCCTCCGCGAGCGCGCAATCGACTCCAGCCTCCAGATAGAAGGCGAGAAGCTCTCGGACGGTGGGTGCGGGTTCTGGGATCATTTGGAAAGTCTGACTATTGGTTCAGTTTAGGCCGCCTTGTATCCCAGCGAAACGCATTTCCTAGGTTGTCCTACCCGGAAAAATCGGAAACAAGAGGGCGCAATCGACCAAGGACCGTCTCAAGGGCTGAGATCAGATGAGCACCGAAGAACTTCCCCCGCGCGAATCCATGGAATTCGACGTCGTCATCGTCGGCGCCGGCCCCTCGGGCCTGGCTGCGGCGATCCGGTTGAAGCAGATCAATGCCGATCTCAACATCGTCGTGGTGGAGAAGGGCTCCGAGGTCGGCGCGCATATTCTCTCCGGCGCTGTGATCGATCCGGCCGGGCTCGACAAGCTGATCCCGGACTGGCGCGAGGATTCCGACTGCCCGCTGAAGACGCAGGTCAAGGACGACCGCTTCTACTGGATGACGGGCGGCGGCGCGATCAAGCTGCCGAATTTCATGATGCCGCCGCTGATGGACAACCATCATTGCTATATCGGCTCGCTTGGCAATGTCTGCCGTTGGCTCGCGCGCAAGGCCGAGGCGCTCGGTGTCGAGATCTATCCGGGCTTTGCCGCCGCCGAAGTGCTCTATGACGAGCAGGGCGCGGTGAAGGGCATCGCCACCGGCGACATGGGCATTGGCCGGGACGGCAAGCCGAAGGACTCCTTCACCCGTGGCATGGAATTGCTCGGCAAGTACACGCTGTTCGCCGAAGGCGCCCGCGGCAGCCTGACCAAGCAGCTGATCGCGAAGTTCGCGCTGGATGCCAAGAGCGAGCCGGCGAAGTTCGGCATCGGGCTCAAGGAAGTCTGGCAGATCGATCCCGCCAAGCATCAAAAGGGCATGATCCAGCATTCGTTCGGCTGGCCGCTCGACCTGAAGACCGGCGGCGGCTCGTTCCTCTATCACTACGACGACAATCTCGTTGCAGTCGGCTTCGTCGTGCATCTCAACTACGACGATCCGTATCTGTCGCCGTTCGACGAGTTCCAGCGCTTCAAGACGCACCCCTCGATCCGCGGCACCTTCGAGGGCGGCAAGCGGCTCGCCTATGGCGCGCGCGCCATCACCGAAGGCGGCTATCAGTCGGTGCCGAAACTCAGCTTCCCCGGCGGCGCGTTGATCGGCTGCGCGGCCGGCTTCGTCAACGTCCCCCGTATCAAGGGCGTGCACAATGCGATGGGCACCGGCATGCTTGCCGCCGAGCATGTTGCGGCCGCGCTGGCCGCCAATCGCGCCAATGACGAGATCGTCGACTACGAGAACGCCTGGCGCTCTTCCTCGGTCGGCAAGGATTTGTTCCTGGTCCGCAACGTCAAGCCGCTGTGGTCGAAATTCGGCACCGTGCTCGGCGTCGCGCTCGGCGGCTTCGACATGTGGTGCAACACGCTGTTCGGCGCTTCGCTGTTCGGAACCCGGCCGCACGCCAAGCCTGATCGCTCGACACTCGACCCGGCCAAGGCCCACGCGCCGAAGAACTACCCGAAGCCGGACGGCAAGATTACCTTCGACAAGCTGTCCTCGGTGTTCCTGTCCAATACCAATCATGAGGAGGACCAGCCGGTCCATCTCAAGGTCACGGATATGAATCTTCAGAAGACCTCGGAGCACGACGTGTTCGCGGGTCCTTCGAATCGCTATTGCCCGGCCGGCGTCTATGAATGGGTCGAGGAGGGTTCGAGCCCGCGCTACCAGATCAACGCCCAGAATTGCGTTCACTGCAAAACCTGCGACGTGAAGGACCCCAACGGCAATATCACCTGGGTTCCTCCGGAGGGCGGTGGCGGCCCGAACTACGAGGCGATGTAAGCGGGGTTCACCGAGCCAAGACCCTGGTGATCAAGGCCCAATGTGACCAAAGCGACGTGACCCAGGCCTTGTGACGCACGTTCGCGTGAGAACCGGGCTGCGGTTGCGGTCCGTGGCCACGATAAGGCCATACTAGCAGCGTCTTGGGGCGCTCTTGACCGGTCACTTGGCCGATTTGGGACGTGCGGCGGGGATCGCCCGGCCCGAATCCTTGCGGTGAAGCGCCAAAAGCGGCATTGTCGGCCCGACGGTTCCGGGTCCCGATGCCACCGGCCGCGTTCGCTTGCGAGACGGCCTTTTGCTGCAGACCCAGGCACTACTAACTCAAGGCGAGCCCTGATGCTTTCAAATCGTTTCAACCGCTGGACTGTTGCCGCCATCACCCTCATGGGCACAGCGATCGCGACGGTCCCCGGCGCGGTCCTGGCGCAAACGCCGGATCATCCGTCCGACACGGCGGTGCAGTTTCCGACCCGAAACGATCTGAAGGCGCTCACCACCTCCGGCAGCTATCTCGCCGCCCGCCACGCCAGCGTCGAGCGCGACGCTGCCTCCGCCGCCGCGTTCTACCGCTCCGCTCTGCGCACCGACCCGAAGAACAACGAGCTGCTCGACCGCGCCTTCATCTCGTCAGTCGCCGACGGTGACATCGACGAAGCCGTCAAGCTCGCCGAGCGCATCCTCACCATCGACAAGACCAACCGCGTCGCGCGCCTCGTCGTCGGCGTGCACGATCTCAAGTTCAAGAAGTACGCGACCGCGCAGACCAACATCAACCAGTCGATCCGCGGTCCGATCACCGATCTCGTCGCCACGCTGCTGTCGGGCTGGGCCGCCTATGGTGCGGGCGATGCCAAGGGCGGTGTCGCGACCATCGACAAGCTGGCCGGTCCGGAATGGTATCCGCTGTTCAAGGACCTCCACGCCGGCATGATCCTCGAACTCTCCGGCAAGGAGAAGGACGCCGGCACCCGGTTCGAGCGCGCTTACAAACTGGACGATTCCATGCTGCGTGTCACCGAGGCCTATGCACGCTGGCTGTCGCGCAACAAGGACTCGGCCGCCGCGACCACCGTCTACCAGGCGTTCGACAAGAAGCTCGCCCGCCATCCGCTGATCGTGGAAGGCCTGCGCGAGACCAAGGCCGGCAAGAAGATGCCGCCGCTCGCCGATTCCGCGCAAGCCGGCGCCGCCGAAGCGCTCTACGGCATTGGCGCCACGCTGACCCGCCGCGGCGGCGAGGATCTGGCGCTGGTCTATCTCCAGCTCTCGCTCTACCTCCAGCCCAGCCATCCCCTGGCGCTGCTCTCGCTCGCCGATCTCTATGAATCGGTGAAGCGGCCGCAGATGGCGATCAAGGTCTATGAGCGGGTGCCGTCGTCCTCGCCGCTCAAGCGCAACGCGCAGATCCAGCTCGCCATCGATCTGGATTCCGCCGACCGCACCGACGAGGCGATCAAGATCCTCAAGGGTGTCACCACTGAGGATTCCAAGGATCTCGAAGCCATCATGGCGCTCGGCAACATCGAGCGCGGCCGCAAGAAGTTCGGCGAATGCGGCGCGACCTATTCGCAAGGCGTCGACGTGCTGCCGGCCGGCAACGACAAGGCCAACAGCGTTTGGTACTATTATCGCGGCATCTGTGAGGAGCGCTCCAAGCAGTGGGGCAAGGCCGAAGCCGACATGAAGAAGGCGCTCGAGCTGCAGCCCGACCAGCCGCACGTCCTCAACTATCTCGGCTATTCCTGGATCGACCAGGGCGTCAATCTCGACGAAGGCATGAAGATGATCAAGCGGGCGGTCGAGCAGCGCCCGGACGACGGCTACATCGTCGACTCCCTCGGCTGGGCCTATTACCGCATCGGCAACTACGAGGACGCGGTGAAGAACCTCGAACGCGCCATCGACCTCAAGCCGGAGGATCCGACTATCAACGATCACCTTGGCGACGCCTATTGGCGCGTCGGCCGCACGCTGGAAGCCAAGTTCCAGTGGGCGCACGCCCGCGATCTCAAGCCCGAGGCGGATGAGCTTCCGAAGATCGAAGCCAAGATCGCAAACGGTATGACCGACGACAATTCGAACTCCTCGGCTGCGCAGGCGGAGAAGGAGAAGAAGAAGGACGACGGCAAGGGCGGCGGCTGAGCTGAGCGCATGGTCCGGAAAAGTGTGTAGCGGTTTTCCGGCAAGATCATGCGAAGGAAAAACTAAGTTCTGGGGGCGTGTCGCCAATGCCGGCGTTCATTGAAGAAGGGCGCGCGAAGGTCAATTTGAGCCTTCGCGTGGTCGGCCGTCGTGCCGACGGCTATCATGATCTCGAAAGCGTCGTCGCGTTTGCCGACTGCGCCGACCGGCTGACGTTGGAGCCCGGCGGCGAGTTGAAGCTCACCACCACGGGGCCGCTCGCGGCGGCCTGCGGTGATATGGCCGACAACCTCGTGTTCAAGGCGGCCAAGCTCCTGGCCGACGCCGTGCCGAACCTGAAGCTGGGCGCCTTCGCGCTCGACAAGGTGCTCCCCGTCGCGGCCGGCATTGGCGGCGGCTCGGCCGACGCCGCGGCGGCGCTGCGGTTGCTGGCACGTCTCAACAATCTGTCGCTCGACGATCCGCGGCTCCAGACGGTCGCGCTTGCGACCGGCGCCGACGTGCCGGTGTGCCTGTTCTCGCGCGCCTGCGACATGACCGGCGTCGGCGAGCAGCTGCTGCCCTTGATGCTGCCGAGCATGCCCTGCGTGATGGTCAATCCGCGCGTGCCGGTCGCGACCAAGGATGTGTTCCAGGCGCTGGGCCTGCGCAACGGCGAACTCCTGGTCGGCGCCACCTCCGTCTTCGACGCCCCGGCCTGGCCGGACGAGGGCGCCACCATTGCCGATTGGGTCGATACTCTCGAGACCGTCGCCAACGATCTCGAAGCGCCGGCGATGCGCATCGAGCCGGTGATCGGCGACGTGCTGGAAGCCTTGCGTGACTCCGCCGGCGTCAAGCTCGCCCGCATGTCCGGCTCGGGTGCGACGTGCTTTGCGATCTATGGCGCGTCCACTGATGCGCATGCCGCCGCCGAGAAGATCCGCAGAGATCATTCCCGCTGGTGGGTGCACGCGGGGACATTGAGCTAGGCCAGCCCGAGAAACTTTCGAATCTCACCCGACACCTCTTGCGGCTTGTCATGCTGCAGCCAGTGTCCGGCCTCGGCGATGGTCACGACGCGCGCCTGCGGGAAGTAGCGCTCCAGGCCTGCGGCCCTGGCGCCCGCGAGAAAGCTTTCGCCAGCATTCAAGAGCAGCGTCGGGCAGGTGATGCGCGACCACAGCGCGACGTGGTCGTCCGGCCAGAGCCGGTGCGGCGCAGAGGCGCGCTGGTACGGATCGAACTTCCAGCTATAGGTGCCGTCGTCGTTCTGCCGCGCGCCGTGGGTGGCAAGATGCAGCGCGAGGTCGCGGGACAGCCGCTTGTTGTGAAGCACCATCTGCGCGGCCGCATCCTCAAGGGTCGAATAGCGGCGCGGCGTGCGATCGTGCAGTCTGTCAAGCTGGCCGACCCATTTGCTGATGCGCTCATGCGTCGGTGACTTCGGTGTATCCGGCAGCATGGTCACACCGTCGAGCACGACCAGCTTCGAGACCAGTTCGGGGAATGATCCTGAAAAAATCAGGCTCACCATGCCGCCCATCGAATGGCCGACGAGAGTGACTTGGGGCGCGGCGATGCTGCGGACGAGTTGGGTGAGATCGTACACATATTCGGTCAGCGCGTAGCTGCCGCCCTTGGTCCATTCGGAATCGCCGTGCCCGCGCAGGTCGGGCGCGAGCACGTGAAAATGCGGCTGCAGCGACCGGGCGATGACGTCCCAGCTCCGGCAGTGATCGCGGCCGCCGTGAACCAGGACGACTACGGGCGCGCCGTCGTTGCCCCAGTCGGCATAATGCAGCCGCAGGCCGTGAGATTCGTAAGTGCGGCTTTGCGGGGCGAGCGTGGTGGAGCTATCCATTCAGGGGGCGCCGCGCCAGTGCGAGCGACAGGCCGAGCCCTGCGATGAAGACGCCGGAGCCTTGGGTGAGACGTCGCATCAGCTGCGGCCTTCCGATCAACTGCGTGCGTGTCACGGAGGCCATCAGCACCACCACGATATCGGCGAGCGTGTTCAGCGTCACCGAGATCGCGCCGAACACGATGAATTGCAGCGTCGGGTTCGATCCCGCCGGGTCAAGGAACTGCGGAATGAAGGCGAGGAAGAACGCGGCGGTCTTCGGGTTCAGCGCCTCGACCAGCACGCCGTCGCGAAATGCGCGCTTGTCGCCGACGGGCTCGCTGTCGAATGACAGCGCGCGGCTGGCGCTGCGGAAAGTTCTGATGCCGAGCCAGACCAGATAGAGTGCGCCGACAAATTTCACGGCGGCAAACAGCTCGGCGCTGGCAAGGATGATCGCGGAGATGCCGAGGCTGCCCGCGACCACATGAACCAGCCCGCCGAGCGCGGTGCCCGCGGTCGATGCAAAACCGCTAGCGCGCCCTTCCGACATGGTCCGTGCCGCGACGTAGAAGATGCCGGGACCGGGAACGGCGGCGATGAGGAAAGCTGCGGCCAGGAATAGCCAGAAATTCGTTTCGATCATCCTGTTTCCTAGCGCAGCTTGCCGCGATTGCAAGCCCTCTTGCCTAGCCGATCCGGCGGAAGATCACGCTGGCATTGACGCCGCCGAAGCCGAACCCGTTGGAGATGGCGTTGAGCATGGGCATCGGCCGGGACGCGCCGGCGACGATGTCGATGCCGTCCGCACCCGGATCAGGGTTTTCGAGATTGAGCGTCGGCGGCGCGATCTGGTCGCGCAGGGCGAGGATAGTGAAGATCGCCTCGAGCCCTCCGGCGGCGCCGAGCAGATGGCCGGTGGCCGATTTGGTCGCGCTCACGGCAATGCCGCGGTGACGGCCGAACAGCGCGGCAATCGCGCCAAGCTCGCTCTCGTCGCCGGCCGGCGTCGACGTCGCGTGCGCGTTCAGGTGCTGCAAGTCCGCGGGCGCAAGCTTCGCCTGTCGGAGCGCGATCTCCATCGCGCGCCGGGCGCCGTCGCCATCAGGCGGACCCGACGTCATGTGATAAGCGTCCGCGGTCGTGCCGTATCCGACGATCTCCGCGATCGGCGTCGCGCCGCGCGCCAATGCATGCTCCAGCTCCTCGATCACCAGGATGCCGGCGCCTTCGCCCATGACAAAACCGTCGCGGTCGCGATCGAACGGCCGCGAGGCGCGTGCGGGCTCGTCGTTGAAGGAGCTCGACAGCGCGCGGGCCGCAGCAAAGCCGCCGAGGCTGACGATGTCGATGCATGCCTCCGCGCCGCCGCAGATCGCCACATCAATCTCGCCTGCGCGGATCATGCGCGCGGCGTCGCCGATCGCCTGAACGCCGGCGGCGCACGCCGTGACCGGTGTGCCCAGCGCACCCTTGTAGCCGTATTTGATCGAGACGTGGCCGGCCGCGAGATTGGCGAGGAAGGAGGGGATCGTGAACGGCGACAGCCGGCGCGGGCCGCGCTGTTCGGTGATGCGCACCGCCTCCGCCATCGCCGGAAAGCCGCCGACACCGGAGGCGATGATCGTCGCGGTTCGTTCCAGTGCGGTCGCATCCTGCGGCGTCCATTTGGACTGCGCGACCGCTTCCGCGGTGGCGAGCAGCGCAAACAGGATGAAGCGGTCCATCTTGCGCTGGTCTTTCGGCGAGGCGGCCTGCGCGGGATCGAAGCCGCCATCCGCGTCATCGGCCTTGTCGGGCACGAGGCCGGCAATGCGCGCGGGCAGCGCCAGCGACCATTCCGGCAGCGGGCGCAGCCCGCTTTGACCGGCCAACAGCCGGCGCCAGGACAGCTCGACACCGCAGCCAAGCGGCGACACCGCGCCCATTCCCGTCACGACGATACGACGCATGTCAGTCTCCCACCGGCGCGATGGCCGGGTTCATGGCTTTGAGCGAGGTCAGCCGTTTACGCATGACACGGCTGGCGCGGGGGCCGGCGATGATGACCGCATTGGCGAGCGTGATCGGCTGCATGTCGGCGGCATCGACCACGACCGGATCGAACGGACGACTATCGTCGCGGTTCGCCAGCAAAATGGATTCGCCTTTCGGCGTGAGATGCTTGTTGCCCCAGGCGAGCAGCGCGACGATCACGGGAAAGAAATCCCGCGCCTTGTCCGTCAGCACATATTCGTAACGCGGCGGCCGCTCGTGATAGCGGCGGCGGACGAACATGCCGCTTTCGGTGAGATGGGCCAACCGTCGCGACAGGATGTTTGGCGCGATGCCGAGGCTTTGCGAAAATTCGTCGAACTTCGTCGCGCCCTGGAACGCGTCCCGCAGGATCAAGATGCTCCACCATTCGCCGACCGTCTCCACGGCGCGGCCGACCGGGCATTCCAGGATGGAGGGGGATTTGGGCTGCATAGGGGGAAAGTAGGAGTGTAGCTTGCGAAATGCAAGTTACTCGTCATTGCGAGCGCAGCGAAGCAATCCAGCGTCTTTCCGCGGAGGCAGACGGGATTTCTTCGCTGCGCTCGCAATGACGATTGTTGATGCAGTCGGGCGCTGTCTCACCGACCTTCGCCGGCAAGACACCGAAATGTGCGGGTAGCGTGCGGGCCCTAATGCGACCGTGCCAGACAGAACGCCACGACCTGCTCCAGTGCGCTCTTCATCGGCGAGGACGGGAACAGCGCCAGCGCGTCCACGGCCATGGCGCCGTAGTGCTGGGCGCGGCTCCGCGTGTCTTCGAGCGCGCGGTGCTTGTTCATCAACCCGATGGCGTGGTCGAGGTCGGTGTCGCCGATCTCGCCGCGCTCGAGCGCGCGGATCCAGAAGGCGCGCTCGGTGTCGTTGCCGCGGCGGAAGGCGAGCACGACGGGCAGCGTGATCTTGCCCTCGCGAAAATCGTCGCCGGTGTTCTTGCCGAGTTTTGCGCTCTTGCCGCCATAGTCGAGCACGTCGTCGACGAGCTGGAAAGCGATGCCGAGATTCATGCCGACTGATCGGCAGGCGGTCTGTTCCGCCTTGGGGCGGTTGGCGATGACAGGGCCGACCTCGCAGGCGGCGGCGAACAGCTCGGCGGTCTTGCCGCGGATCACGGCGAGATATTCGTCTTCGGTGGTCGCGGTGTTCTTGGCGGCGGCAAGCTGCATCACCTCGCCCTCGGCGATGGTCGCGGCGGCCGCGGAGAGGATGTCGAGCGCGCGGAGCGAGCCGACCTCGACCATCATGCGAAAAGCCTGGCCGAGCAGGAAGTCGCCGACCAGCACGCTCGCTTCGTTGCCCCAGAGCATCCGCGCCGACAGCTTGCCGCGGCGCATCTCGCTCTCGTCGACGACGTCGTCGTGCAGGAGCGTGGCGGTATGCATGAACTCGACGGAGGCGGCGAGCTTGATATGTCCGTCACCGGCGTAGCCGGCGAGGTTGGCCATGGCGAGCGTCAGCATCGGCCGCAGGCGCTTGCCCCCGGAGGAGATCAAATGGTTGGCGACCTCGGGGATCATGGTCACGTCCGAACCGGTCCGCGACAGGATCGTGGCGTTGACGCGCTCCATGTCACCGGCGACAAGGACAACCAGCTCTTCGATCGACGCGCCGGGAGTTTCGAAAGGTACGATGACGGCCACGCCGGTCTCCAATATTTGCCCCGGAAGGGCTATTCTGATCGAAAGACAATAGAAACTGGACGGGGATGCGGCAAGGGCCCGTGGAACCATTGACATTGCCGCTTAATCCCCGTCAGGCAGGAGGCCTGTGTTTTGCGAGAACTGGTTCGGACCAACGACATGGTGCTGGTGTCGGCGGTCGGCGCGCTGCTCGACGGCGCCAACATCCATCATCTGGTGCTGGACCAGAACATGAGCATCATCGAGGGCTCGCTGGGCATTTTGCCGCGGCGGATCCTGATTCATGAGGACGACGCCCTCGAGGCCCGGCAGCTCCTGACCGACGCCGGCCTCAGTAACGAACTGCGCAGCGATGAGTGAAGCGCTGACAGACCTCACCGAAGACGCCTTTCTCGGCGGGCAGTTGCGACTGAAGCAGAAGCGGTCCGGCCATCGCGCCGGGCACGACGCCATTTTGCTCGCGGCGGCGACGCAGGCCCAAGCGGGCGACCGCGTGGTCGATCTCGGCGCCGGCATCGGCACAGCCGGGTTGGCGCTGGCCCGGCGCGTGGCCGGTATCAGGCTCAGCCTGGTCGAGATCGATCCGGAACTGGCAGGGCTTGCGCGCGCCAATGCGGCGGCGAATGCGATTGCTGCCGAGACCATCGTGCTCGACGTCACCGCGGACGCACAGGCGTTTGCGGCGAGCGGGCTGGCGCCCGACAGCGTCGACGTGGTGCTGATGAATCCGCCCTTCAACGATCCCGCTCGCCATCGTGGCTCGCCCGATCAAGCGCGCCACACCGCGCATGTGGCGACCGACGAGACGTTGAATGCGTGGGTGCATGCGGCACGGCGCATCCTCCGATCGGACGGCGCGCTGACATTGATTTGGCGCGCAGATGGGATCGCCGACGTTTTGGCAGCGCTGTCACGCGGCTTCGGAAGTCTCGCGATCCTGCCGGTTCATGGCGAAGCGGGACGCCCCGCGATCCGCGTGCTGGTGCGCGCCGTCAAGGGCGGCCGGGCTCCGACGCGCGTGCTGCCGGGCCTCATGCTCAACGACGGGCCGCGCGTGCCGAACAACGAGGTGAGGGATATTCTGGAGGGAAGGGCGGTGTTGCCGCTGGTTGAGCCGTGACGGCCTACTGCGGAAGCGATTCCGACTGCTGCTCTTGCGGAGTCGTCAGGCGGATCGCCGTGAACAGCGCACCGATCAGCAGCATCAGCAGATAGATTTTCATGGTGTTCTCCGCTGGCCCATTGCAGCCTCTCAACGGAGTTTCCGCAAAACACGTTCCGGGCCCTTCCAATGACAGTCGCGTGATAAGAAATGGTTAATCAGAGGTAACGGCATGGCCGAACAATTGAACGATCGTGAGAGTTCCGGCCTGGCCGACAAGCTCATGCAATATCTGCCGGCGCGCTTCCGTCCCGGCACGGCCGTGGTGCCGGTGGTGCGGCTGTCCGGCGTGATCGGCGCGGTGACGCCGCTGCGCCCGGGCATGACGCTCGCGACCGTTGCGCGGGTGCTGGAGCGGGCGTTTTCGATGCGCAACGCCAAGGCGGTGGCGCTGGTGATCAACTCGCCCGGCGGCTCGCCGGTGCAGTCGCGCCAGATCTATCTGCGCATCAAGCAACTCGCGGCGGAGAAGAAGCTGCCGGTGCTGGTGTTCGTCGAGGACGTCGCCGCATCCGGCGGCTACATGATCGCCTGCGCCGGCGACGAGATCATCTGCGATCCGTCCTCGATCCTCGGCTCGATCGGCGTGGTCGGCGGCAGCTTTGGTTTCCAGGAAGCGATCAGGCGGCTCGGCATCGAGCGGCGCCTCTACACCGCCGGTGCGCACAAGGCGATGCTCGATCCGTTCCTCCCCGAGAATCCCGACGACGTCGCCAAGCTGAAGGCGCTCCAGCGCGAGATCCATCGGATCTTCATCGCGCTGGTGAAGGAGAGCCGCGGCACGCGGTTGAAGGGCGACGACGACACCCTGTTCACGGGCGAATACTGGGCCGGCGAAAGCTCAATCGCGCTGGGGCTCGCCGACAGCATCGGCGATCTCCGCTCAACTCTTCGTGCCCGCTTTGGTGAGAAGGTTCTCACGCCCGTGATTGCCCAGCCGACCGGTCTGCTTTCCAGTCTTTTGGGCCGGAAATCGCCGGGCGCCGGGCAGCTTTCGGCCATGGAATCAGTGGCTGGCCTGCCGGACGATCTGATCTCGGCTGTCGAGACACGGGCGATCTGGGCGAAATTCGGGTTCTAGACCGAGGCCGCCCGCGCCATTTCGCCCGGGGCGTGCCGATTGCGGCGCGGCCCGGTCTGCGCAAGAATGCGCGTGGGGGCTGAGCATTGTGAACAAGGAACGACCAATGCCGCCGTTCGTCGCATTCGCGGGCGTCCTGGGCGGGCTTGCCGTGGTCCGCTGGACCTACAAGACCGCTGTCCGGATCAACCGGGAGCTGGAGGAGATGCGCCTCTCGCGCGTCGCCGAGGCCGCCCATAGAGGGGCCGTCCAGACGCTGAAACAGGACCCCGTCACCGGAGCCTACCGGCCGGGTTAGTTGGTGCCGTAGGCTGGGCAAAGCGAAGCGTGCCCACCACCGGCATCGCGATCTTGGAAAGATGGTGGGCACGACGCAATTGCGCCTTGGCCCACCCTGCTCCGTTGTCCCGGAACGATGGAGTGTTTGGCCCGAAACGGCCCCCTTCACCTTGATTCCCACCCCTGCCGTCGATACGGTCCCGCGCGATTCAAACCCCCGCGAGAGCCTGATCTGACGATGGACGCCTCATTGCCCGCCCATATGCGCCCGGAACGCTCGTTCCAGGGTTTTATCCTTGCGCTCCAGCGGTTCTGGGCCGAGCAGGGCTGCGTGATCCTGCAGCCCTACGACATGGAGATGGGTGCGGGCACCTTCCATCCGGCCACCACGCTGCGCGCGCTCGGGCCAAAGCCCTGGAACGCGGCCTATGTGCAGCCCTCGCGCCGGCCCAAGGACGGCCGCTATGGCGAGAATCCGAACCGGATGCAGCACTACTACCAGTTCCAGGTGATCATGAAGCCGTCGCCTCCGAACCTTCAGGAGCTGTACCTGAAGTCGCTTGCCGCGATCGGCATCGATTCCGCCGTGCACGACATCCGCTTCGTCGAGGACGATTGGGAGAGCCCGACGCTGGGCGCCTGGGGCCTCGGCTGGGAGTGCTGGTGCGACGGCATGGAAGTGAGCCAGTTCACGTATTTCCAGCAGGTCGCGGGTGTCGAATGCGCGCCGGTCGCGGGCGAGCTCACCTACGGGCTCGAACGCCTCGCGATGTATGTGCAGGGCGTCGACCGCGTCTACGACCTCAACTTCAACGGCCGCGATGGTGACGCCAAGGTCACCTATGGCGACGTCTTCCTGCAGGCCGAGCGGGAATATTCGAAGCACAATTTCGAAGTCGCCGACACCGCGATGCTGTTCGAGCAATTCAAGATGGCGGAATCTGCCTGCAGGAAATATCTCGACGCGGGCTGGAAGGATAGCAAACGCGAGGCGCATCTGATGGCGCTGCCGGCCTATGACCAGTGCATCAAGGCGAGTCACGTCTTCAACCTGCTCGATGCCCGCGGCGTGATCTCGGTGACCGAGCGGCAGAGCTACATTCTTCGCGTACGCGAGCTGGCCAAGGCCTGCGGCGAGGCCTGGATCCATACTGAAGCGGGCGGAGCAGCCTGATGCCCGATCTTTTGCTTGAACTGTTCTCGGAAGAAATCCCCGCGCGCATGCAGGCCAAGGCGGCCGACGATCTGCGCCGCATGGTCACCGACAAGCTCGTCGCCGAAGGCCTCGTCTATGAGGGCGCGAAGGCGTTCGCGACGCCGCGCCGCCTCGCGCTCACCGTGCACGGCATCCCTGCGCGCCAGCCCGATTTGAAGACCGAACGCCGTGGACCGAAAATGGGCGCGGCCGATGCGGCCGTGCAGGGTTTTCTGAAAGCGACGGGTTTGACGTCGCTGGACGAAGCCAAGATCCAGCGCGACCCGAAGGGCGATTTCTACATCGCGCTAATCGAAAAGCCCGGCCGCGATGCCATCGACGTGCTCGCGGAAATCCTCCCCGTGATCATCCGCACCTTCCCCTGGCCGAAATCGATGCGCTGGGGCGCGCGCTCCGGAAAACCGGGGTCGCTGAGCTGGGTGCGCCCGCTGCATGCGATCACCGCGACCTTCGGGCCCGAGACCGAAGAGCCCGATGTCGTCAAATTCTCAGTGGACGGCATTGAGACCGGCCAGACCACCTACGGTCATCGCTTCATGGCGCCTGACGCGATAAGCGTGCGCCGGTTCGAGGACTACGAAGCCAAGCTGAAGGCTGCAAAGGTCATCCTCGATCCGCAGGCCCGCAACGACATCATCTTTGCGGACGCCAAGGAGCTGACATTCGCGCAAGGGTTCGAACTCGTCGAAGATCAGGTGCTGCTGGACGAAGTATCCGGTCTGGTTGAATGGCCGGTCGTCATGATGGGATCGTTCGAAGCGGAATATCTCGCGATCCCCGAAGAGGTAATCCGCGCCACCATCCGCAACAACCAGAAGTGCTTCGTCGTCAAGGATTCCAAGACCGGCAGGCTGACCAATAAGTTTGTCCTCACCGCCAATATCGAGGCGGCCGACGGCGGCAAGACCATCGTCGCCGGCAACGAACGCGTGATCCGCCCGCGGCTGTCGGATGCGAAATTCTTCTATGAGGCCGATCTGAAGACAAAACTCGAGGATCGGCTTCCGAAGTTCGAGCAGATCGTGTTCCACGAGAAGCTCGGGACGCAGGCCGCGCGCATCAAGCGGATTGAACGCCTCGCCGCCGAGATCGCGCCGCTGGTCGGCGCCGATGCCGCCAAGGCGACGCGCGCCGCACATCTGGCGAAAGCGGATTTGCTGACCGAAGTCGTCGGCGAATTCCCCGAGGTGCAGGGCCTGATGGGCAAGTACTACGCGCTGGCCCAAGGCGAGGACGCTTCCGTCGCCGCCGCCTGCGAGGAGCACTACAAGCCGCAGGGCCCTGCTGATCGCGTGCCGACCGATCCGGTCAGCATCGCGGTGGCGCTCGCCGACAAGCTCGACACGCTCGTTGGTTTCTGGGCCATCGATGAGAAGCCGACGGGGAGCAAGGATCCGTATGCGCTGCGTCGCGCGGCGCTGGGTGTGATCAGGCTGATCGCCGAGAACGCACTGCGTCTGTCGTTCATGAAGGTGGCGGCGTCCGCACTCGCCGGCTTGTCCGTGAAGCCTGCCGATGCGCAGAAGCTTCCGAGCGACCTGTTGGCTTTCTTCGCCGATCGCCTGAAGGTCCAGCTCCGCGAACAGGGCGCGCGTCACGATCTCGTCGACGCCGTGTTCGCGCTCGGTGGTCAGGACGATCTCCTGATGATCGTTCGCCGCGTCGAGGCGCTGGGAAAATTCCTCGAGTCCGACGACGGCAAGAACCTGCTCGCCGGTATCAAGCGCGCCAGCAATATCCTCGGCATCGAGGAGAAGAAGGACAAGCGCACCTTCGATGGTGCGCCGGATGCTGCGCTTTACAGCCTCGACGAGGAAAAGGCGTTGGCGAAGGCAATCGGCGAGGTGCAGGCGGAAGCCAGTGCTGCCGTCGCCAAGGAAGATTTTGCCGCCGCGATGAGCGCGATGGCAAAGCTGCGGCCGCCGGTCGATGCGTTCTTCGAGAAAGTCCGCGTCAACGACGACGACGCGAAAGTGCGCGAAAACCGCCTCAAGCTGCTGAACGAAATCCGCAGCGCCACGCGTGCGGTGGCGGATTTCTCGAAGATCCAGGATTGATCTCGTGCCCCGGACGCAGCGCAGCGCATCTTTGCGGTGCGCTGCAGAGCCGGGGCGCGTACCGCCGGGACTTGGAGCTTCTGGGTCCCGGGTCGCGCTTCGCTTGCCCGGGACACGAGAGCACGCACACGAGATGCACAAAAAAGCCCCGCCCGGCGGGGGGAAGACCGGGCAGGGCCAGATGTCCGATTACACTGCTCGCGTCAGCCTGATTGATGTGACGCGCCGGACATCTAGTTGATCCTTGAAAGCGCTAGTCCATGACCTCGACGATGCGCCGCGAGCGCGGCTCGACCAGCACGGTCTCGCCGTTCACGACGGTGTAGCGATAGGTGGTGGCGCCAAAACGTTGCGGCACGTCATAATAGGTGACGCCGCTTTCGGGTAAGGTGGCACCGACCACCACGCGATCGGGGATACGGAAAGCCGGCACACGTTGTTCGACGACATAGTCGCGGAAAGCCGGCCGCTGTTCGACCGGAATGGTCGGGCCGCTGTCGACGACGACGGGTGCGCGTCCCACCGTGCCGCTTTGCGCCTGCGCCGCAAGGGGCGAGCCGATCGCGGCCGCGAGCGCTGCAAGAGCAAGAATCCTGTTCCGCATGTGCAACTCCTTCGAGAAGGTTTTCGGGAAGCGCCAGCGGCGCAACCGGTTGCCAATGCGCGCGTCTTCGCGATGTTCCGGAAAACACCTGCCGCATTCGCGGCATTTTCGGGCAGTTTTCGCGGAGCCGGGAACTCCCACGTCCCCTGTGCGTCTCTACCCGCGGAACCCGGTCCGCTATGATCCGGCCGCGATTCGCCCCACCCACGGAAAGACAATTCATGCACATCACCGTCGCCCACATCTCGCCAATCCTGTCGCTGCTTGCGGGCGTGCTCATCCTGATCATGCCGCGCCTCCTGAACCTGATCGTCGCGATTTTTCTCATCATAAATGGTGCGATCGGGCTCGGATTGTTGAAGTGGCTCCATCTCTAGGCCTTCATTCTCCGGAACTCTTCGACTTGCGCGGGCCTGCCCAAAGTGGTGTAAGGCGCGCCATTACCCATTCCTCTCGCAGGTTGTGTGCAAGCTATGGCCAAAGCCGCCTCGAAAATCCCAGCGAAATCAAAGTCCTCCGCCAAGGCGAAAGCCGCGCCGGTGGCCCGCAAGGCACTTGCCAAGAGCGCCCCGAAGCCAGTGGCCAAGGCCGCTGCGAAACCCGCTGCCAAGCCGGCTGTGAAGCCTGCCGCCAAGACCGTTTCCAAGACTGTTTCCAAGCGTGCTTCAAAGGCACCGACCAAACCGGTTGCGCCGAAGGTCGCCGTGAAGCTCGCGCCGAGCAAGGCTGCGCCGGCCAAGGCAGCGCCTGTTACGGCCAAGGCCGGCAAGTGGGTCTATACGTTCGGGGACGGCAAGGCCGAGGGCAAAGCGGAGATGCGCGACCTGCTCGGCGGCAAGGGCGCCAACCTCGCCGAGATGGCCAATCTCGGCCTGCCGGTGCCTCCGGGCTTCACCATCCCAACCTCGGTCTGCACCTATTTCTACGCGCACGACAAATCCTACCCGAAGGAATTGCAGTCGCAGGTTGAGAAGGCGCTCGCGCATGTCGGCAAGTTGACCGGCAAGAGCTTCGGCGATTCCAGGAACCCGCTGCTCGTTTCGGTTCGCTCCGGCGGCCGCGCCTCGATGCCGGGCATGATGGACACCGTGCTCAATCTCGGCCTCAACGACGAGACCGTGGAAGCGCTGTCGGAACTGTCGGGCGACCGCCGCTTCGCCTATGACAGCTATCGCCGCTTCATCACCATGTATTCGGACGTGGTGCTCGGCTTCGAGCATCATCATTTCGAGGAAATCCTCGACACCTTCAAGGACGGCCAGGGCTACACGCTCGACACCGACCTCACCGCCGAGGACTGGGTCGATCTGGTCGGCAAATACAAGGACGCAGTCGCGCGCGAGACCGGCAAGGATTTTCCGCAGGATCCGCACGACCAGCTCTGGGGCGCGATCGGCGCGGTGTTTTCTTCCTGGATGAACGCGCGCGCGGTGACCTACCGCAAGCTGCACGACATTCCGGAATCCTGGGGCACCGCGGTCAACGTGCAGGCCATGGTGTTCGGCAACATGGGCGAGACCTCGGCGACCGGTGTTGCCTTCACCCGCAACCCCTCGACCGGCGAGAGCAAGCTTTACGGCGAGTTCCTGATCAACGCGCAAGGTGAGGACGTGGTGGCGGGCATCCGCACGCCGCACGACATCACCGAGGAAGCGCGAAAGGACTCCGGCTCCGACAAGGCGTCGATGGAATCGGCGATGCCGGAGGCCTTCAAGGAGCTGACGCGGATCTACACGCAGCTCGAGAAGCACTACCGCGACATGCAGGACATGGAGTTCACGGTCGAGCAGGGCAAGCTCTGGATGCTCCAGACCCGCGGCGGCAAGCGCACTGCGAAAGCAGCGCTGCGCATCGCGGTCGAGCTCGCCAATGAAGGCCTGATCACCAAGAAGGAAGCGGTGACACGAGTCGACCCCGCTTCGCTCGACCAGCTCCTGCATCCGACCATCGATCCCAACGCCAAGCGCGACGTGATCGCGACCGGTCTGCCGGCCTCGCCGGGTGCGGCTTCCGGCGAGATCGTGTTCTCCTCGGACGAGGCGGCCAAGCTTCAGGCCGACGGACGCAAGGTGATTCTGGTCCGCATCGAGACCAGCCCCGAAGACATCCACGGCATGCATGCCGCCGAAGGCATCCTGACGACCCGCGGCGGCATGACCTCGCATGCTGCGGTGGTCGCGCGCGGCATGGGCAAGCCCTGCGTCTCCGGCTGTGGCACCATCCGCGTCGATTACGGCCGCGGCACCATGAGCATCGGCTCGCGTACCTACAAGACCGGCGACGTCATCACCATCGACGGCTCGCTCGGCCAGGTGCTCGCCGGCCGCATGCCGATGATCGAGCCGGAGCTGTCCGGCGAGTTCGGCACGCTGATGAAATGGGCCGACCAGGTCCGCAAGCTCGGCGTGCGCGTCAACGCCGACACGCCGGAGGACGCGCACACAGCGATCAAGTTCGGCGCGGAAGGCATCGGCCTCTGCCGCACCGAGCACATGTTCTTCGAGGAAACGCGCATCCGCACGGTGCGCGAGATGATCCTCTCCGAGGACGAGCAGTCGCGCCGCGCCGCGCTGGCAAAACTGCTGCCGATGCAGCGCGCCGACTTCGTCGAGCTGTTCGAGATCATGAAGGGCCTGCCCGTCACGATCCGCTTGCTTGATCCGCCGCTGCACGAGTTCCTGCCGCACACCCATGCCGAGGTCGAGGAAGTGGCGCGCGCCATGAACACCGACCCGCGGCGCCTGGCCGACCGCGCGCGCGAGCTGTCGGAGTTCAATCCGATGCTCGGCTTCCGCGGCTGTCGTATCGCGATCGCCTATCCAGAGATCGCCGAAATGCAGGCGCGCGCGATCTTCGAGGCGGCGGTCGAGGCCGAGAAGCGCACCGGCAAGGCCGTCGGCCTCGAGGTGATGGTGCCGCTGATTGCCACCAAGATGGAGCTCGATCTCGTCAAGGCGCGGATCGATTCCACCGCGAAGGCGGTGATGCGCGACACCAACACCAAGCTGACCTATCAGGTCGGTACCATGATCGAGTTGCCGCGCGCCTGCCTGCTCGCGGGCGAGATCGCGGAGAGTGCCGAGTTCTTCTCGTTCGGCACCAACGACCTCACGCAGACGACGTACGGCATCAGCCGTGACGACGCGGCGAGCTTCCTCGGTCCGTACGTGACGAAGGGCATCCTGTTGGTCGATCCCTTTGTGGCGCTCGACCAGGAAGGCGTCGGCGAGCTCGTCAAGATTGGCGTCGCGCGCGGCCGCAAGACGCGCGCCTCGCTCAAGGTCGGAATCTGCGGTGAGCACGGCGGCGATCCGGCCTCAGTCGCCTTCTGCCACGCGATCGGCCTCGACTACGTCTCCTGCTCGCCCTACCGGGTCCCGATCGCTCGCCTCGCCGCGGCGCAAGCCGCGCTCGGCAAGGCGGTCGCGAGCCACGCGTAAATCGAAGAGTTGAAATATTGACAGCGAAGGAGGCGGGGGCAAAACCCCGCCTCTTTCATTTGAAGCACAACGTCGGGGAGGGAACCGCGCGCCTCGCGTAAGGATACGTGCGCGCAAGAGTTCCTTCACCATTCGCGTTGACCAATTGTTTACCTCGTCGCGTGAGGCCGCATTTACCAATGCGCATCGTCGCTCCGTGAAAACACCTGAGATTGCTTGCGTGTGCCGCATGCGCAACGTCGATTAACGCCCCGGCAACCTAAATTAGATACTCACGATAAAGATCGAATTGCACGGATGTACTGCTGCTCGATTTTTCTAGCGTAAGCCTAGCGTGAGCGTAGCGATGTTTTTGTTGCGTAACCATCCGAAGGGCGCGCGGTTCGCGTCCTTCGGCATCGGTCTCTGCATCTTCGCATTGATGCCGAGAGAGACCGGCTATCAGGACATTGCCTCGCTGCTGGCGCGCCAACCCGGCGTCGCTGAGCGCTGGCAAAAGCAGGTGTTCTCTGCTGCATCCTCCATACAGCTCGCCACCTACAGTTTTTCGCGGCCGATCGGCACTTCGGTTCCGCAGAGCACGATGGTTCGCCTCGCAAGCCTCGATGGCCGCGACGTCACCGGCGCGATCAACCGCAACCCGGCGCTTCAGGCGCCGCCCCGCTACCAAGCCTCTGATTTTCCGAAGGTCGATCGCTCCATGAAGGGTGATCGTCTCGCAACGATCACACCGACGCAGGCTCCCGAGGCGAGCGCGCCGACGGCAGCGCCGGCGCAGGAAGATCCCGCGACCTCGAACAGCTCGGTGTTCGGCGCCAAGACCGTCGCGCTGCCACAAGCGATGTCGCCGGAGTCCGCGGCCGCGCTCGATCCCGAGCTCGCGGAAGCACTGCGTGCGCCGCCGCTGCCGCAATACACCAATACGCCACGAGCCAGTGACGCTGCGCGCTCGCTCGCGCTCCAGCCGCTCGAAGCGCTGAAGCAGGCCACCATTCCGGCTGCACCGCCACGCGATCCATTCCGCGTCAAGACATCGAACCTGTTCTTCGGCAGCTCCTCGCTCGGCGGCAATGTCGAGAGCATCGAGAGCTGGCAGCCCGGTGCCGAGCCGCTGATCGTGATGCCCGACCCTGATATGAAGGTGACAGCCTCGTTGACGCCGCCGACGGAGGAGATTGCGAAGGACATCGAGAACGGCGAGAGCGTCGCGCCGAAGGGCGAGGTCAACGTCGACAACCAGCGCGCCAGATCGCCGGCGGAGCGGCTCGCACTCGACGACAAGTCGCGCGTGAAGTCCGAGAAGTGCCTCGCGGAGGCTGTCTACTTTGAATCGCGCGGCGAGGCCGTGCGCGGCCAGATGGCGGTTGCGCAGGTGGTGATGAACCGCGTGTTCTCCGGCAAATATCCAGATACCGTGTGCGGCGCGGTCTATCAGAACAAGCATCGCCATCTCGCCTGCCAGTTCACCTTCGCCTGCGACAACAACGCCGACGTGATCCGCGAACCCGAGATGTGGGAGCGTGCGAAGAAGATCTCGAAGGCGATGCTCGACGGCCAGATATGGCTGCCCGAGGTCGGCAAGTCGACGCACTACCACGCCTATTGGGTGCGCCCGTCCTGGGTCGCCGAGATGAAGAAGATGTACAAGACCGGCGTCCACACCTTCTATCGCCCGCGCGCGTGGGGCGACGGCAGCGAGGAGCCGAGCTGGGGCACCCCGGCGCAAACCGCCGCGCTCTCCGCCGAGCTCACCCAGGAAGCCAAGAGCTCCGCCGAGATGGGCGCGACCGAGCGGCGGTAGCCGCTAAGCTTCGATGTCCAACGCGCAATCGAAATTCGGCGCCGAATGCGTCAACGCGCCTGCCGACGCATAATCAACGCCGGTCGCTGCGATCGCGGCGATCGAATCCAGCGTGACGCCGCCGGAGACCTCCAGTTTGAGGCGCCCCTCGTTGAGCCTGACCGCATCGCGCAGCGTCGCATTGTCCATGTTGTCGAGCAGGACGGCATCGGCGAGGCCGGTGTCGAGCACCTCGCGCAGCTGCGACAGCGTATCGACCTCGATCTCGATCTTGACGAGATGGCCGGCATGGGCGCGGGCGCGCTCGAGCACGGGGCGGATGCCGCCGGCGACCGCGATGTGGTTGTCCTTGATCAGGATCGCGTCATCGAGACCGAAGCGGTGATTGAAGCCGCCGCCGCAGCGCACCGCATATTTCTCCAGTGCGCGCAATCCCGGCGTGGTCTTTCGCGTGCAGCAGATCCGCATCCTGGTGCCTTCGGTGCGCGCAACGTAGGCCGCCGTGAGCGTCGCAACGCCCGACAGGCGGCCGACGAAATTCAGCGCGGTCCGCTCCGCCGTGAGAATGGCGCGTGCCGGCCCGGAGATCGTCAGCACCTGCTGGCCGCGGGCGACGAGCGCGGCGTCGCGAACATGTGCGCGCACCTCGATGTCGGGTGAAAATTTTTGCAAGGTTGCGAGCGCCAGCGGCAATCCCGCGATCACGCCGGACTGGCGTGCGACCAGGATCGCCTGTGCCTTGGTTGCTTCGGGAATCGTCGCCAGCGAGGTGATGTCGCCGGCGCGGCCGAGATCCTCGCCGAGCGCGCGCTGCACGGCCTCGTCGATCGCGAGCGGGGAGAGGAAGGCGTCGGGATAGAGCAGAGAAGTCGGGGTGATCATGGGGTTTCCTTCAGGCGATTATAGGTTGCGCGGCGCGTGAGAGCGGACGTTCGGTCAAGCTGTCCGCGACCTCGCGTGTCGCCGAGAGCGTGGTCATGGTGCGTTGTGCCAGCGCAGGTGCATCGGCCGGATGGTCGGACCGGAAATGCGCGCCGCGGCTTTCGCGCCGGTTCCAGGCGGAGCCCGCCACAAGCAGGGCTGCCGTTGCCATGTTGCAGACTGCGATGCTCGTGGCCTCGCGTTCGAGCGTGGCGAAGCTGCGAACCGCTTCCGCGAGCCCGTCGCCGTCGCGGATCACGCCGACATGCGCGCTCATCATCGTCCGCAGCCGCTTCACGGCCGCAGCATCCGGCGCGCCGCCGCGCGGCATCACCACGTCCGAAAGACGGGCAGGCGAGGGGATCGTGCGCCCGGCGATGTCGTCGGCGATGCGCGCGGCATAGACCACGGCCTCCAACAGCGAATTCGAGGCGAGGCGATTGGCACCATGCGCGCCGGTGGACGACACTTCGCCGCCGGCCCAGAGCCCGTCGATCGAGCTGCGGCCGCGATCGTCCACCGCGATGCCACCCATATGATAGTGCGCCGCCGGTGCGATCGGAATGGCCTGCGTGGCGGGATCGATGCCGGCGGCGATGCAGCTCGCATGCACCGTTGGAAATCTTTCGGCGAAGCGCGCGCCCAGCGCCTGCCGCGCATCGAGGAAGGCGCCGCGCCCGACCGCGATCTCCGCGAATACGCCGCGAGCCACGATGTCGCGCGGTGCGAGCTCGGCAAGCGGATGGCGCGCCGCCATGAAACGCTCGCCATGGCCGTTGATTAGCGTCGCGCCTTCGCCGCGCAGAGCTTCAGTCGCGAGCGGCGCCGGATCGCGTCCGGCCATGATGGCGGTCGGGTGGAATTGCACGAACTCGGGATCTGCAATCACCGCGCCCGCGCGCGCGGCGATCGCAAGGCCGGATCCGCTGGCCTCGTGCGGATTGGTGGTGACGGCATAGAGATGTCCGATGCCGCCGGTGGCGAGCACCACCGTGCGAGCGGCGAGCAGGATCGGCAGCGCGGCGAAATTGCCGGCTTCACGCAATTGAAGACCGGTGACGGCGCCATCCTCGGTCAACAGCGCTTCGGCGACGAGACCTTCGATCAGTCGGATCGACGGCGTGCGCCGCACGGCATCGCTCAGCGCGGCAATGATGGCCGCCCCCGCACCATCGCCTCGCACGTGAACGATGCGCCGCGCGGAGTGTGCGGCTTCGCGCCCGACTGCGAGCTTGCCTTCGAGATCGCGGTCGAACGGCACGCCATAGGCGAGAAGATCGTGAACCCGTGGGGCGGCCTCGCGCGCGATTCCCAGTGCCACCGCTTGGTCGACGAGGCCGCCGCCGACCGAAATCGTATCCGCAGCATGTGCTTCCGGCGTATCGCCTTCGGCTACTGCCGCCGCGATGCCGCCTTGCGCCCATGCGGACGACGCGCCCTGTCCCAGCGGCGCGGCCGAGATCAATGTCACCGGTCGCGGCGCGAGTTTTAGCGCGCAGAACAATCCGGCAAGCCCGCCACCGACGATGACGACGTCGTCGGAACGGGTGAGGTTATCGATGTTATCTTGCATGTCGTGCTCTCAGTTCTTCAGATTGATCATCCGCTCGACCGAACGCCTTGCGCGTTCCGCGAGCGCGGGATCGATCGTCACCTCCTCGCGGAGCATCAGCAGGCTCTCCAGAATGTTGGCGAGCGTGATGCGCTTCATGTGCGGGCAGATATTGCAGGGGCGCAGCATCTCCACATCGGGGAGCTCGGCGCGCACATTGTCGGCCATCGAGCATTCCGTGATCATCACCAGCCGCCTCGGCCGCTTTTCGCGCACCCAGTTGATCATATGCGCGGTCGAGCCCGTGAAGTCGGCCTCAGCCAGCACATCCGGCGGGCATTCGGGATGCGCGATGATTTGCACGGAGGGATCGGCCTCGCGGTAGCTGCGCAGCTCCGCGCCCGTAAAGCGCTCGTGCACCTCGCAGGCGCCCTTCCACGCGATGATCTTCACGTCGGTCTTCGAAGCCACGTAGGTGGCGAGATAGCGATCGGGCAGGAAGATCACGCTTGGCACGCCCAGGCTCTCGACCACCTGCACGGCGTTCGACGAGGTGCAGCAGATGTCGACCTCGGCCTTCACCTCCGCCGAGGTGTTGACATAGGCAACGACGGGCACGCCGGGAAATTTTTCGCGCAGCAGGCGAACGTCCGCGCCGGTAATGCTGGCGGCGAGCGAGCAGCCGGCGCGCGTATCAGGGATCAGCACCATCTTGTCCGGATTGAGCAGCTTTGACGTCTCCGCCATGAAGTGCACGCCGCACTGGACGATGATGTAGGCCTTCACCTTGGTGGCTTCGACCGCGAGCTGGAGTGAATCGCCGCCGATGTCGGCGACGCAGTGGAAGATCTCCGGCGCCTGGTAATTGTGCGCGAGGATCACCGCGCCCCGCGCGCGCTTTAGCTCGTTGATCGCCTTGATGGTCGGCGCCATCAGCGGCCACTCGATTGGCGGGATCACGTGCTTGACGCGCTCATAGAGCGGCGCGGTGGCGCGCTCGACCTCCGGCGTCCATTCCAGCGAAGGCATCGGCAGCGGAGGTCCAGTTCGCGCCGGCGCGGCCCGGGGCGAGGTGGTGACCTGGCCCTGCGGCCGGTTGGCAAAGTCGTCGGGGCCGTAAATTCCAGTTAGCGGCATTGAAGCCTCCCGTACATGTCATATATACTCAATATGAGTATATGTAGAGCCCGAGAAATCCGACCGAAAGGCCGGTGGAGCCTCTGATATGCTCAATCTGAGTAAATTGAAGATAACACGTCTTGGAGAGGGTCGCTAGGTCCCGCCGCACACATTCTCGTCAAGGCGTGGCGCATCTCGCCCAGGAGGTCTCGGCGAAACGCAATGCTCCCGCGGCAGCTCTTCGTGGAACGCAATCATTTTTGACTTGGGGTTTTCATGCACCTGCATTAAACGCCTGACTCGTGGCGGCCTATTCCGGATGCGCCACCGACTGATGGGGAACACCATGTCGATTCAAGCGGGCAAGCTCGGTCCGGTTTCGCGTTCCTCCTCCTGGCGCACGCCGGCGATCATCATTCTCTGCGGTTGTGCAATCGGCATGCTCGGCTTCGGCCCGCGCTCGGCGCTGGGCTTCTTCGTGCAGCCGATGAGTCACGAGTTCGCCTGGGGGCGCGACGTGTTCGGCCTCGCCATCGCTTTTCAGAATTTGCTGTGGGGACTGGGCCAGCCCGTCGCCGGCGCAGTCGCCGATCGCTTCGGCCTGTTCCGGGTGATGTGCGTCGGCGCTCTGCTTTATGCCGGCGGCCTGCTCCTGATGCGCTACTCCTCGACGCCGCTGTCGCTCAACATCGGCGCGGGCGTCATGGTCGGCTTCGGCCTTGCCGGCTGCTCGTTCAATTTGGTGCTGTCGGCGTTCACCAAGCTGCTGCCGGCGGAAAAGCGCGGCCTTGCGCTTGGCGCCGGCACTGCGGCGGGCTCGTTCGGGCAGTTTCTGTTCGCGCCGATCGGCGTGGCGCTGATCGACAATTTCGGCTGGCAGCAGGCGCTCACCGTGTTCAGCTTCCTGATGCTGCTGATCATCCCGCTGTCGCTGGCGCTCTCGACCCCACCGGTCGCAAGCACCGCCACCGCGGCGCCGGCGGACGAGCAGACCTTCACCAAAGCACTCGCGGAGGCCTTCGGCCATCGCTCCTACGTGCTGCTGGTGCTCGGCTTCTTCACCTGCGGCTTCCAGCTCGCCTTCATCACCGTGCATCTGCCGGCCTTCCTGGTCGATAGCGGCATCTCCACGCAAACCGGCGGCTGGGTGATCGCGGCGATCGGCCTGTTCAACATCATGGGATCGCTGAGCGTCGGCTATCTCCAGAACTCACTACCCAAGCGCTACATCCTCTCGACCATCTATTTTACCCGCGCGCTTGCGACGCTTGCCTTCATCTCGTTCCCGATTACGCCGTTCTCGGCGATCGCGTTCGGTGCGGTCTCGGGCCTGACGTGGCTGTCGACGGTGCCGCCGACCTCGGCGCTGGTCGCATTGATGTTCGGCACGCGCTGGTTCGCCACCCTCTATGGCTTTGCCTTCGTCAGCCATCAGGTCGGCGGCTTCCTCGGCGTCTGGCTCGGTGGCATCGTATTCGAGCGGTTCGGTTCCTACACGCCGATCTGGTGGCTCTCGATCCTGTTTGGCGTGCTCTCCGCGCTGATCAATCTTCCGATCGTGGAGAAACCTGTCGTCCGAGCGGTTGCGCAGCCTGCCTGATCGGCTAAACATCCCTGAAACAAGTCAGGGAGTTTTGCTATGGCCAATTTCAAGGCGATCCGGATCGACAAAGCGGACAAGGGCACCACCGCGCAGCTCACGCAGTTCGACGAAGCAGAGCTGATGGAGGGCGACGTCACCGTTCGCGTGGAATGGTCGACGCTGAACTACAAGGACGGCCTCGCGCTCACCGGCAAGGCGCCGGTGGTGCGTCGCTTCCCGATGATCGCCGGCATCGATTTCGCCGGCACGGTCGAGCGGTCCTCGCATCCGCAGTGGAAGGCGGGCGACAAGGTTGTCTGCACCGGCTGGGGCATGGGCGAGACCCATCTCGGCGCCTATGCCGAGAAGGCGCGGGTGAAGGGCGACTGGCTGGTCGCCTTGCCGCAGGGCCTGTCGGCGCGCGACGCCATGGCGATCGGCACCGCCGGCTTCACCGCGATGCTGTCCGTGCTGGCGCTGGAGAAGCACGGGCTGTCGCCGAAGAGTGGTCCGGTCGTGGTGACGGGCGCGGCCGGCGGCGTCGGCTCGGTTGCGACCGCCGTGCTCTCGAAGCTCGGCTATCACGTCATCGCGTCCACCGGCCGTGCGTCCGAAGCCGACTATCTGAAGGAGATCGGCGCAACTGAGGTGATCGACCGCAACGAATTGTCGGCGGCGGCCAAGCCCATTGGCAAGGAACGCTGGGCTGGTGGCGTCGACAGTGTCGGCTCGACCACGCTCGCGAATCTGCTGTCGATGACGAAGTACGGCGGCGCGATTGCGGCGTGCGGCCTGGCTGCCGGCATGGACCTGCCGTCTTCTGTCGCACCCTTCATTTTGCGCGGGGTGTGCCTTCTCGGCATCGATTCCGTGATGTGCCCGATGGAGCCGCGGAAAGCCGCCTGGCAACGCCTGGCGTCCGATCTGGATCGGACAAAACTAGCTGAAATTACTCACGAAATTCCGCTCTCTGAAGTTCCGGAGTGGGGCGCGAAAATCCTCGCCGGCCAGGTCCGCGGTCGCATCGTGGTAAAAATTGTCTAACGACGTTCAGACTTTACCAACCAAGCTGCTTCAATGTCGCCATGGTTAGTATGGTAAGCAGCGGGTAAAGAGATAAGGCATAGCCCGCTGCGGGGGTGGTTCGGAGTTGAGCATGCTTGCGCGTATTGTGTTGGGGGCGGTCACGGCGGTAGCGACGTTTGCGCCGGCCATTGCTGGAAGCATGAACGCCGACGAGGCGCGCCGCTTCGTCGCCGGCAAGGTGTTTGCGTTCACCTGTTTTGACGGCACCCGCGGCGCGGGCCGCATCATGGACGACCTCGGCGCCGCCGGCGCCGTGCAGTTCTCGGGCGCAGGTCCGGTGAAGCATCTCCGCCTGCCCGGCAACACGCTTCAGATCCGCGGCCAGAACGTCTGCGCCTCGATCAAGGGCATTCCGTTCGAGCCCTGTTTCAACCTTGAAAAGACCGACGATCGCAGTTTCCGCGGCTCGGTGTCGGGGATGGGCTTCGCCTATTGCGACTTCCATCATCAGGGCGGCAACCAAATGCTGATGGCGCGCGCCGCGGCGCGGCCGCGCTCGCTGCGCAACTCGGAACACACGGGTTCGGTCGGTGCGTCCAACACCGAAGTCGCCGCGCGCGTCGAGACCCCGCGCGTCGAGAGCAGCCGGCTCGAGCCGGTGAAGCCGGAAGCCAAATCAGAGCCCGCCAAGAACGACGCCCCGCTGGAGTTGCGCCGCTCGACCCAGTGAGTTTGCTGCGCGGGACAGTCCGCGCACTTTGTCGTTGAGAGCTGCCGTCGAACACGAAGCCGCCGCGCCGTAGTCATACGGGCGGCGGCTTTTATGCGTTGGTAGCTGTTCGCGCCCCAATTTGCGTACGGCCGGGGGGCGCGGCCCGATAAAAGGGTTCGACGATGTCGCTGTATTTCTTCCGTATCAGCACGGGCCGCTATTCCGGCGCTGCCGACCAGCCATACGAGTTCGAGGATCGTGCCGCGGCCTGGACCGAGATGACCGAGGTCTGCGCCAATTTGCTCGGCGGCATCTCGCGCAACCTGAAGCCGAACGCCGAGTGGCGCATGGAGCTGCTCGACGAGAACAAGAAGCCGGTGTTTCGTATCAGTCTCGTCGGTGAGAGCCATCCGCTTCCCAACCGCATCGACTGATCTTCGGGGCGAGCGGGCGACCATCGTGGCGGCTGTCCTCGGCACCGTGCGCACCGCCTGACGGCGGCATCGCGCCCAGATGCAAGCCGAACGCGAAATCCGCTCCGTCAGCGATGACGCGCTCGCGCAAGGGGATCGACGTTAACGCACGTGACCTCCGTAAATTCGCGAAGCATGTTTCGATTGCGCGGAATGGTTGCGATAATCCGGCAATTGGAGCGGCATATTCAGTATTTCTACCCAAGCGGTGTCGCCTCCCGCTTAACGTTAATGGAAAGCTCGCAGACTAATCTCCCACGCTATTCACGCGCTTCGTCGCGGCGACAATGCGTATCCCGGGGATTTTTCGATGATGTTCATTCAGAACCTGCGAATCGGCACCAAGCTCGCCATCACCTCGGCGCTGACCCTCGCGCTCGTCGCGCTGATGATCCTGCTCCAGATGAGCGGAGGCGCCGAGGTCCAGAAGCTCAGCAATGGCGCATCGGGACAGCAGGCGGTCGCGCAAAACGCCGCGGAAGCGAAGGCGTCGGTGCGGGGAATGCAGATCGGCATTCGCGACATCCTGACGTCCGGCTCGCCGACCGAGATGCAGAAGGCCACCAGCTATTTCAACGACCGGCAGACGGCGGCCCTGAAGTTCTCCGGTGAAATGGCAAGGCTCTCGCAATCGCCGGAGAACCACAAGCGTATCGACCGCCTGACCGTGTTGATCGGCAGTTTCCAGAAGGGCGCGCAGCAGATCGAGGCGATCCGCAAGCAGGAGCTCGCGCTTGAGTCAAAGAAGGACGGCGAAGCGGCGACGCAATTGGCAAAGCTGACTGCTGAGGTCGACCACATCCGCAAGGAAGTGCTGGCTCCGATCAACGCAGAAATATCGGAACTCGCCGACCAGATCACGAATTTTGCCAAGCAGAAAAGTGCAGAGGCGCGCACGGCGGCGGAAGCAGAGGCTGCGTCCGTTGCGCGGACGTCGTTCATCGCCGCTGTGGTGGTCGCGTTCGTCCTGATCGGCGCCTGCGTCTTCTCGATCTTCAGCATTGCCCGTCCCATGCGCGCCCTGACTGCCGCGATGGAGAAGCTCGCCGGCGGCGACTTCGCCGTGGTGCTACCTGGCCTCGGCCGTAAGGACGAGGTCGGCGGCGTTGCCGGCGCGGTCGAAAAATTCAAGACCGTATCCGAGCGGACAGCGCGCGAGGAAGCGGAAGCCAAGATGCGGCAGGACCAGATCGCGGCCGAGCAGCGCAAGGCCGAGATGCGCAAGCTTGCCGACAGTTTCGAAGGCGCCGTCGGCGAGATCGTCGGAACGGTGTCGTCGGCCTCGACCGAGCTCGAAGCGTCCGCCACGACGCTGACCTCGACCGCCGAGCGCACGCAACGGCTCACGACCGTGGTTGCGGCAGCCTCGGAGGAAGCCTCGACCAACGTGCAGTCGGTGGCGTCGGCAACGGAAGAGCTGTCGTCTTCGATTACGGAGATCAGCCGGCAAGTCCAGGAATCCGCGCGTGTGGCAAGCGAGGCGGTCGGCCAGGCGCGCACCACGACCGAGCGCGTCAGCGAACTGTCCAAGGCCGCGACGCGGATCGGCGACGTGGTCGAGCTGATCAACACCATCGCCGGCCAGACCAACCTGCTGGCGCTCAATGCGACCATCGAGGCGGCACGGGCCGGCGAGGCCGGACGCGGCTTTGCCGTGGTCGCTTCCGAGGTCAAGGCGCTGGCCGAGCAGACCGCGAAGGCGACCGGCGAGATTGGCCAGCAGATCGCCAGCATCCAGACCGCGACCGAGCATTCGGTCGGCGCCATCAGGGACATCAGCGACACCATCGAAAAGCTGTCGGAGATTTCCTCGGCCATCGCGGCGGCCGTCGAGGAGCAGGGCGCGGCGACGCAGGAGATTTCCCGCAACGTGCAGCAGGCGGCGGAAGGCACCCATCAAGTCTCGTCCAACATCACCGACGTGCAGCGCGGCGCGAGCGAGACCGGTTCGGCATCGTCGCAGGTGCTGGCAGCCGCACAGTCATTGTCCGGCGACAGCAACCGGCTCAAGCTCGAGGTCGGCAAGTTCCTCGATACCGTCCGCGCAGCTTGACGGGGCATGTCCTGAGAGAACTGCAACCGCCGCGCGTACAAGCGCGGCGTTTGCGCGGGGGCACATTGCGGCGCCGTGACGAAGACCGCGCAGGGTTAACCTTGCGGAAAACCGATGCGGTCATGATCCCCGCAATATTCCGGGCGCTGAGTCGCCCTCCTTGTATTGCGTATCGACGTATTGGAGCACACTCATGAGCGGCCTTTCCATCCGTCTCACTCATAAGGTCATGGCCATCGGACTCTTCGGCCTGGTCGGTCTCGCCGCCTTCGGCGCAATCTACCAGATCGGCAGCCTCTCCCAGGACGCCTCCCGGGCCGTCGCCAACCGTGCTCGTGCGATCGCCGATCTGAACAAGCAGCTCTCGATCGAGATGCTGGAGGCGCGGCGCAACGAGAAGAACTTTCAGCAGCGCCGAAACGAGAGCTACGCCAAGGCGCATGCCGAGCTGATAGGCCCGATCAACCGCGATTTCGACGAGGTCGAGCGGCTGATGACGGCCGGCGGCATGAGTACGCTCTCAGAGAGGATGAAGGAAGCGCAGGGCGGCTTCAAGCGCTATGCGTCGGACTTCAATGCGCTGGTCGGCGCCGAGACCCGGCTCGGCCTGAACGAGACCCTGGGCCTGTCCGGCTCGCTCCGCGCCGCGGTGCACGACATCGAGGCCAAGCTCAAGGAGATCGACGATCCGCGGACCACGAGCTGGATGCTGATGATGCGCCGGCACGAGAAGGACTTCATGCTGCGGCGCGACCCAAAATACATTGTCGAGATGAAGAAGGCTGCAGCCGAATTCTCCAAGGCGATAGAGCTCGTCGCAATCCCTACGGAGGCGATGAACGAGGTCACGGCCGAGCTGCAGAAATATCAGTCCGAGTTCGCGTCCTGGGCGGAGACGGCGCAGCAAACCGCGGCACTCGACGCCAGCATGATGAAGACGTTCCGTGGGTTAGAACCGGGTATGATCGAGGTGCGCAACACAGTCGAAGACCTGTATAAGCAGGCCGAGGCGGCGGAAGCTGCGACCCGCGATTCCGTACGCCTGTGGATGGCCGTCGCCTTCGGCGTCACCGTTGTGGTGCTCGCCGCGGTCGGCTTCCTCCTGGGACGCTCGATCTCGAAAGCGCTTGCCGGCATGGTCGGTGCGATGACGCGGCTTGCGCGCGGCGAGCTTTCGACTTCCGTTCCCGGCATCGGGCGCAGGGACGAGATCGGTGAGATGGCTGGTGCCGTCGAGGTGTTCAGGACCAACATGGCGGAGGCCGAGCGGCTGCGCACTGAGCAGGTCGCAGCCGATGTGCGCGGTCGCCAGCAGCGCAAGGCCGACATGCAGGAGCTCGCCGACAATTTCGAGGGCGCGGTCGGCGAGATCATCGAGACCGTGTCGTCGGCGGCAACCGAGCTCGAGGCATCCTCGAACACGCTGACGCAGGCCGCCGAGCGCGGCAACGGGCTTGCCACCGTCGTGGCGGCGGCCTCCGAAGAGGCTTCCGCCAACGTACAGTCGGTGTCTTCCGCGAGCGAGGAAATGACCTCCTCGATCTCCGAGATCAGCCGTCAGGTGCAGGAATCGGCGCGTGTCGCCGACGTCGCCGTCGAGCAGGCCCAGCGCACCAATGGGCGCGTCGCCGAGCTGACCAAGGCCGCCTCCCGCATTGGCGACGTGGTCGAGCTGATCAACACCATCGCCAGCCAGACCAATCTGCTGGCGCTCAACGCGACGATCGAGGCGGCACGGGCGGGCGAAGCCGGCAAGGGCTTTGCCGTGGTCGCAACCGAGGTGAAGGCGCTCGCCGAGCAGACTGCGAAAGCCACCGGCGAAATCAGCCAGCACATCGGTGCGATCCAGACCGCGACGCAAGACTCAGTCGGTGCGATCAAGGAGATCGGCGACACCATCGCGCGGATGTCGGAAATCTCGTCGGCCATCGCCGCCGCGGTCGAGGAGCAGGGCGCCGCCACGCAGGAGATCTCCCGCAACATTCAGCACGCCGCGCACGGCACCTCCGAAGTCTCGGCGAATATCGGCGACGTCCAGCGCGGCGCAGGCGAAACCGGGGCTGCCTCGGCGCAGGTGCATTCGGCCGCGCAATCGCTGTCGCAGGAGAGCAACCGGCTGAAGAGCGAGGTCGCGCGCTTCCTGGAGTCGGTGCGGGCTGCATGACGGCGGCCACTTAGGTTGAATGCTGCGAGCAAGCGTAGCGCTGCGCGTCGCAGCATGAGGCGCCGTTGCAGCTGCAACAGACAGTTGCAGGAGAAATAGTGACGGTTAGGCCCATCCCGTAGTTTTACGTAGGCTCCTGTTAACGGGTGTTTGCAACTATGGGAGCAATCTCACGGGATAAGAACCAGCCAGCATTGTTGAACTGACCTCCGTCTCGCCACCGTCGTGGCGATTACGGCGGGTGATCTGCGCGTTGCTAGGTATCATCGGGATTTGTCGTGATGTCGAAATTGTCGATCGTCTTCAAGCTTTTGGCCGTGCTGTCGGTCCTGGTTCTTTCGCTCGCCGGTGTCGGCGTGACGGCGATCGGCACCATGCAGAACATCAATTCCCATACGGTCGAGATCGCGGAGAGCTGGCTGCCCGGCGTGCGCGCGCTCGGCTCGCTTCGTGCCGACATCAACGAGCTGCGCGTCGCGCTCCGCCTGCATCTGATGCAGGACACCATTGAGGGCAAGGACGCCGCCGAGAAGCGCCTCGCCTCGCTGCAGGCACGCATCGACCAGACCCGCAAGGTCTACGAGCCGCTGATCACCACCGCGGAGGAGCGCTCGCTCTACGGGCAGTGGGCCAAGGCGTGGGCCGAATATTTGATCGGCGTGCAGGACGTGATGGCGCTGTCGCGCAAGGGCGTTGGCCATTTCCCGACTGATGCCAACGAGTTGTTGCAGACCAAGGTGGCGAAGATGGCCCAGGCTGCAGATCCGCTGCTCCAAAAGGGCATCGAGCTCAACAACCGGGGCGCCGAGCTGGAGACGAAGCAGGCGGCCGACAGTTATGCCATGATCTTCCGCGTGCTGGTCGGCATCATCGTGCTCTCGGTCGTGATCGCGATCGGCGCCGCCTATTATCTCGTGCGCGACGTTTCCCGTGGCATCGCTTCAATCATCCGCCCGATGCAGTCGCTCGGCGAAGGCGATCTCTCGGCCGATGTGCCGCATCGCGGCGAGCGGACCGAGATCGGCTCGATGGCGGATGCGCTCCAGATCTTCAAGGAGGCGCTGATCGCCAAGAAGGCCGCCGACGAGGCCGCCGCGCACGACGCCGAAGCCAAGATCGAGCGCGGCCGCCGCGTCGACGCCATCACCCGCAAATTCGAAGCCATGATCGGCGAGGTCGTCGGCACCGTGTCCTCCGCCTCGACCGAGCTCGAGGCCTCCGCGTCGACACTGACCAACACCGCGCAGCGCGGACAGGAGCTGGCGACCGTCGTCGCAGCCGCGTCCGAGGAAGCCTCCACCAACGTACAGGCGGTGGCATCCGCTTCGGAGGAGCTGTCGTCCTCCATCACCGAGATCAGCCGTCGCGTGCAGGATTCGGCACGGATGGCAGCGGAAGCCGTCGAACAGGCGACGCGGACCAACGACCGCGTCAACGCGCTGTCGCAGGCGGCGTCCCGTATCGGGGACGTCGTCGAGCTCATCAACACCATCGCGGGCCAGACCAATTTGCTGGCGCTGAACGCGACCATCGAGGCCGCGCGTGCCGGCGAGGCTGGCCGCGGCTTCGCGGTCGTGGCCTCCGAAGTCAAGGCGCTGGCCGAGCAGACCGCGAAAGCAACCGGTGAGATCGGGGCGCAGGTCTCCGGCATCCAGGCGGCGACGCAGGAATCGGTCAGTGCCATCCAGGAGATCGGCGGCACCATCGAGCGGCTGTCCGAGGTGGCCGCGGCCATCGCTGCCGCCGTCGAGCAGCAGGGCGCGGCCACGCAGGAAATCTCGCGTAATGTGCAGCAGGCTTCGGTCGGCACGCAGGAGGTCTCGTCGAACATCACCGACGTGCAGCGCGGTGCGATCGAGACCGGCGAGGCCTCGAACGAGGTGCTGTCGGCGGCGAAATCGCTGGCGACCGACAGCACGCGGCTCAAGGTCGAAGTCGCGCAGTTCCTGGAATCGGTCCGCGCGGCCTGATCCTCAAATGCTTGTCTGCGGAGCCGGCGGCGGTGCGACCTGCCGCCGGAACAGGATGCGCTGGTAGAGCCAGCCGATCGCGACCAGCACGATGCCGAGGCACATGAACGACAACGCGCGGTAGACGCCCGTCAGCGTCGACATGTCGATGACGAAGGCCTTCAGGATCGTCAGCGCGATTACGGCGGCCGAGGCCAGCCGCGCCCGCTCCGAGTTGACGAGAATGCCGACGCCAAGCAGCACCACGCCGAAGCCGAGCCAGCCGATCGAATAGGTGTATTGCTCGGCGCCCGTCGTCGCCCCGGTGGAGAGGATCGGGCCGTGATAGAAGCGGCGGATCTCCAGCGTGACATAGGCAAGCGCGAACAGCAGCGCGCCGCCCGCGATCGTGTTGGCGTAGGCCTTGCCGCGTTGGCCAGCCACGGCATAGGAGAGCAGCAGCATCAGCACCGCCGGCAGCGCGTAGCCGAGCATGAGCAGGTTGAACACGGCGCCGCCGACATCGGTGCGCCACAGCAGCGGGTTCTCGAGGATCAACAGGCCGAACACGCTGACGAGCCCGCCGATCGCCGTGAGCACGACCGCGCCGACATTGTGCACGATACTGCGGCTGCGCAGTCGCAGGCGCTCCAGCCCGATCGCCATGGCGAGCGTGACGCAGACTTGCAGCGCGCATTCGAGCAGCGACGGTGCGTCCGTCATGTTGCCGCCGGTCGCAAAATGGCGGATCTCCATGAAGGCGAGCAGCGTGGTGAACAGGATCGCGGCGCTCTCGACCATGCGCAGCGGGGCGTCGTCGCCGCGGCGGCGCAGGAACAGGCTCGCTGCCCAGAACGATGCCGCCGGCAAGCCGTAGCCCCACAACAGCCAGTTGAAGATCGGCGTGGTCCCGACGGCGTCGCCGACAATGCGCGGATCATAGCCGATGCGTGCGGTGACCAGCCCAGCGAAGATCGCGGCCAGCCAGCGCAGGAACGGGATAGGCCGCTGCATCGAGATCCAGGCGGTGCCGAGCGACATCAGCGCCAGTGCGATCGTGAGCCAGCCCTTCTCCAGCGCAAACGTCAGCGCCAGCGCCAGCGCACCGAGCGTGCCGGTCGCAAACAAGGCCGTGGAGATCTTGCCGCCCGGCCGGGTCTCGCGGCGCGCTAGCGCTTCGGTGGCTGCGCCAAAGGCGGCCGCGAGCAGCACTGCGAGGATGGCGAACGGGATCGAGCGGTCGAGATGCGCGATGCGTGCGTAGAGCGCGACCAGGATAGCGATCGGCGTCGCGACAGCCGCGGCCGACCACACCACCGGAATGATCGCCGAGTTCGAGCGTCCCTGCGCGAGGAAGCCCGCGATGCCGAAGCCGGCGGCGAAGACCGCCGCCATCACGAGATGCAGCGTCACCGCGCTGTCGGTCGCTGTCGGTGCGATGCCGGCCAGGGGGCCGCCCGGCAGCACCAGCATGTCGGGATTAGCGCGAACCGCCCATTCGGCGAATACGATAAAGACGGTCGCGGCGGCCGCGCCCAGCGCGCCCGTAGCCGCCGGCGCGCGCCAGGCGACGAGCAGCGTCGCGCCGACGAGCAGCGTGAAGGCGATCAGCGCCAGATCCGCATGCGCGCTCGACAGCACGATCAGCATCGCGCCGAACAGATAGGCGCCGAGCGAGTTCGACGAGACCGGCTCGATCTCTCCGTCCTCGATCGTCGGGCCGAACATGAAGCCGCAGACGACGAGCAGGGCCGCGAGGACAAAGCCTGCGATCACATGGAAAGCGTGCGGCGCGACCTGCAAGTCGCTGGTGTCGAGACCCGGGAAGATCCAGAGCACGGCGAAGGCGATTGTCGTGACTGCAAGCCAGCGCCACAGCCGGATGCGCGCGAGGCCGAAGCTCGCGGCGGTGACGATGGCGAGATAGATGTAGAGAGCCCAATAGTCCGGCTTGCCGCTGGTGACGAGGATCGGCGTCACGAACGCGCCGACCACGCCGAGGCCTGCGAGCGCGGGCCCGTGCAAGAGCGCCGCCGCCAGGGTGCCGAGCGCGACGAGGCCGAGCAGCACGAAGGCGGTCGCGGGCACCAGGAAGCCATAGAGCACGTAAGCCGCGTAGATGGTCGCAAATGCCACCGCCGTGCCGGCCGCGGTGAGGATCGCGGGAATGTTGGCGATCGGCAGCGCGGCGATGTTGGAGATGCTCTCCTTGCGCCGCGACCACTCGCCGGCGCCAAGCAGCGCCAGCGCGAACACGCCGCCAAGGAACACGCGCACGCCGGGGCCGACCAGGCCGGCCTCGATCGAATAGCGCACCATGAAGAAGCCGCCGAGCGCAAGCGCGAGGCCGCCGATCCACACCACCCAGCGCGTGCCGAGCCGTTCCTCGAAGCCGGGCGCGGGTGCAGGCAGCGGCGGCGGCGCATCGGCTTCGGTGCTCGCCTCGAGTGGGGGCGGTGAAACATCCTCCGTGACGGGAGGGGGCAGCGCCTCGGCGTCGGGCGCAAGCGGCGGCGGCGCTTCGGAAGTTGCTGCGGGCGCTTCGGCCCGCATCGGCGGCGCGGGCATCAGTGGCGGCGGCTGCACTTGCCGCTGCGCATAAAACATCTCTTCGAGCGAGCTCAGCCGTCGTCGCAGCCCGGCCGCCTGGCTGGAGGCCTTGATCGCGATTATGAAAGCGATGATCGCAATGATCAGCGCGAAGACGTCGAACGGGCCGTCTGACATAAAGCCTCCAGGCAATCGGCGGGCAGGGGCCGATCACGCATTTCTCGGGTTAGCGCCGGGAGCGAACGCGCAAGCCCGGCGCGGGCCGCTCCTGGAGCACGTCGCGACGGAAGCGGTAGAGCGCCGCCGGACGTCCACCCGTCTGTGTCGACATCACTCCGGTCGGTTCGACCAGGGCTTCCATTTCGACCAGGCGGCGGAAATTTTGTTTGTGCAGGTGGCGGCCGGAGATCGCCTCCACCGTGTGCTGCAATTCGGTGAGTGTGAATTCGGCGGGCAAAAGTTCAAAGACCACAGGACGATACTTCAGTTTTGCGCGTAGCCGCGCGATCGCTGTCGCAAGAATCCGGCGGTGGTCGAAGCGCATGGATGTGCCGAGCGCGGGAAGCGTCTTGCGCGCTAATGCCGCGGGGCGGCCGTCGCGCCGTGCCTCCTCGATCAGTCCGGCCTCGTACAGGAGCTCGTAGCGGTCGAGCACACGCTCCTCGTCCCAGGGCGCGCCGTCGAGACCGAAATAGAACCGTACGCGATCCCGGCGCGGCAGCGCCCGCGTCGTCTCCGGCGTCTCCTCTTCGGCCCATGTTGTCAGTGCCGGGATGATGTCGCGCGCGATGATCGCCGGCGGCTCCTCGCGCCAGTCTTCCCAGGGCAGGAAGCGATACCACGGCGCGAAGCTCGCACTCGTGGCTGCGAGTTCACCGCCGACGGCGCGCGTCAGTGCGAGATAGCCGATCGACACCATGTGCGCGCCGGTATCGCCGGCCTCGGCATGCCGGCCGCGATCGCCAAACGTGTAGAGTTGTTCGACATAGCCGAGCCGCAGGCCCGTCTGTTGCTCGACCCAGGCCCGCAGGCCGATCTCGAAAGTGCGATGGCTCGGCGCATCGAACGGGCCGAACGGCAGTCCGGCCAGTCCGTCGCTGCCGCGCGCGGTGAGAATCAGCGGTTCATGATCCTCGATCGCGACGATCGCAGCAGTCAGGCCGATCTCGATCGGCGTCAGGAGCTTGTCGCTCATGCGGTGGCGATCGCCGGTGTTGTGAGAAGGTTGATTGAGCCGGTCTCGCCGCGGGCTCGCTGCAACCTCTCCCGCTTGCGGGAGAGGTCGGCGCGCAGCGCCGGGTGAGGGCTTTCTCCTCTGGGGGACTGTCCCGATGCGGAGATACCCTCTCCCCATCCCTCTCCCGCAAGCGGGAGAGGGAGCGCAGTCCCGTTGGGGCTGCTATTCGACTCTCTTCTCATTCGAGCTCGATCACGAAGGGGCGGCCCTCGACCGTCATCGCGCCCGGGCCCATCTCGTCGAGTGCGCGCAGCATGCGGCCGTTGCGCCCCAGCGCACGGTCGGCGAGGCCGACGATGCGCCGGTTCGGCGAGGCGATCGGCGAAGCCGCGCGAATCTTCTTCGCGATTTCGGTCTCGTCGCGATCCGGATTGAGCGCGCAGACGGCGGCAAAGGCGCTCGCGGTGGAGCGGCTGATTCCGGCATAGCAATGCACCACCAGCGCTGCGCCGCGGTCCCAGCCGCGCACGAAGTTCAGCACCTGCTCGATATGGCTCTCGGACGGCGCGACAAAACCGTCGATCTCCTCGGTGATGTCGTCCATCGACACCTTGAGATGGTTGGCCGGCAGCACCGACACCGGCCGCGCGACCTGTTCGACATTGGCCATTACGGTCAGCACGTGACTGGCCTTGGTGAGACGGACGGTTTCGGGAAGGGCGGCGAGGGAACAGACGTGAATCATGGCGGACCTTTTCCGCAGATTATAGCGGGCGTTCGTAGGGTGGGCAAAGCGACGCGTGCCCACCACTTTCGTCGCATTTTGGGAAAAATTGGTGGGGACGGCGCAAGGGCGCCTTTGCCCACCCAGAGGACTCTAACTCACGACAACGATCACGCAAACACCGCGCCAAACCGCTCCAGGAACTGCTTCTCCGCCCGGGCCGCCGTCCAGGGCGTGAGATAGTCGCGCCGGACGCTGTCGGACAGGCCCGGATCGCGGCCGAACAGGCGCCTGGCCTCGCTTTCGCTGAAGCCGGCGAGCTCGGTGGCCTCCAGATAGGCCGCGCCGCGATCGGCGGCCTTGATCGCCAGCGTGATCTCGTCAGCCAGCACCGGCGGTAGCCCGAACCGGACGTGGATGGCGGCGAGCAGGCGTTTTTCGACCGCCTTGTAATGGCCATCGAGCACGGCCTTGAACGGCGAGATCATGTCGCCGATGACGTATTCGGGCGCGTCATGCAGCAGCGCGGCAAGCCGCATGCGCTGGTCGACGCGCGGCATCTCGTGCCGCATCACGGTTTCCACCAGCAGCGTGTGCTGCGCGACCGAGAAGATGTGCGCGCCGATGGTCTGGCCGTTCCAGCGGGCGACACGCGCCAGCCCATGCGCGATGTCGGCGATCTCGACGTCGAGCGGGGAGGGATCGAGCAAATCGAGCCGCCGGCCCGACAGCATGCGCTGCCAGGCGCGGGACGCCACATCGCGTGACGACTTCTTGGCCGTCATTTGGATTTGAGGCGGGGCTTGCGCTGCGTCTTGCCGCAGCTCGCGTGACAATGGCAGTCGACGAGATGATCGTTGACCAGGCCGGTCGCCTCCATGAAGGCATAAACGATGGTCGGGCCGACGAACTTGAAGCCGCGCGAGGACAGCTCCTTGGAGATCTGCATGGAAAGCGGCGTCGAGGCCGGCACGCTCGCGGTGGTCTTGAAATGATTGACCTTGGGGCTACCGTCCATGAAGTCCCACAGCAGTTTCGAGAAGCCGGGGCCCTTCTCCATGATATCGAGATAGGATTTCGCGCTTGCTATCGCGCCGTCGATCTTGGCCTTGTTGCGCACGATGCCGGCATCGTTCATCAGCGCGTGGACTTTCTTCTCGTTGTAGCGCGCGATCTTCTCCGGCTGGAAATCGTCGAAGGCTTTGCGGAAATTGTCGCGCTTGCGCAAAATCGTGATCCAGGACAGGCCCGCCTGGAAACCGTCGAGGATCAGCTTTTCATAGAGCGCACGGTCGTCATACTCCGGCACGCCCCATTCGGTGTCGTGATAGGCGACGTAGACCGGATCTTCGCCGGGCCAGGGGCAGCGCGTGATTCCGTCGGGATGCAGGCGAGGGGCACGGCTCATGCGATGGGCTGCTTGGCTGAAATGCGGACAACGTTAGGCTCCGCTAGCCTCACAGCGAGGCCACCGGCAGTCAGCGCCTGTCCCGCATCGAGCGCATCGGCGACACGGTCGATGCGCACTAGCGCGATACCCTTGCCCTGCGCCGACGAGCCCATCGTGCCGACCGGCTTGTCGCCGGCAAGAACGCTGACGCCGAGCTCAGGCGAGAGATCCTCGAGCAGCACCTTGACACTGCGGGTGCGTGCGGTGCCGCGATGCTGCATGCGCGAGACGACCTCCTGGCCGACATAACAGCCCTTGTCGAAATCGACGCCGGAAAGGCGGTCCATGTTGGTCTCGTGCGGGAACGCATCGCTGTACATGAAATCGAGCCCGCCGCGCGGCACGCCGAGCGCGATGCGGTGGGCCTCGTATGCAGCGGCGTCGACCAGCTCGGCGCCGATCAGATCGGAGAGCTTCTGTTTGAGATCTTCAGGGATCAGGATGCGGTAACCGAGTTCGCCATTGCGCGGATCGGCGAAGGCGAGGTCGGGCTGGGCCGAGGGCTTGCCGTCCCAGGCCGCGAGCACGCCGAGATCGTCGGACAGGTTTTCCACGGTGACCTTGGCGCGCAGCTTGTAGAATTTCAGCTTGGTGGCGAGGCCGTCGGCAAGCGGCTTCGGGCAATCGATCAGGAACCCGCCGCCATGGCCGGCAGGCGCCTCCGTGATCAGAAAATCGACGGTGATCTTGCCCTGCGGCGTCAGCAACGCGCCGAATCGCCCCAGGCCCGGCTTGAGCTTGTCGACATCGGTCGTGACGAGGCCATTGAGGAAGTTGCGCGCGTCCTCGCCCGCGACCTTCACCACGCCCCGGTCGGGAAGAAACGCTGATTTCATACGAAAATCTCTTGCGACATGTTGCTCCGGAACGTAAGCCCGCAAGGCAAAAACGACAAGACCTCAAGCCCTGCGCTTGGGGACGAGAGAGGCCTCCAGCCATGACCCAGCGTTTCGACCTGATCCTCAAGGGCGGCACTGTCGTCAACCAGGACGGCGAGGGAGCCCGCGATATCGGCGTCGTCAACGGCCGCATTGCCGATATCGGCGCGCTGTCGCAGGCTTCCGCCGCCGAAATGATCGACTGCAAGGGCCTGCACATCCTGCCCGGCGTCATGGACACGCAGGTGCATTTCCGCGAGCCCGGGCTGGAGCAGAAGGAAGACCTCGAGACCGGCTCGCGCAGCGCAGTGATGGGCGGCGTCACCGCCGTGTTCGAGATGCCGAACACCTCGCCATTGACCGTGACGGAGGCCACCTTCACCGACAAGGTGAAGCGCGCCCATCATCGCATGCATTGCGATTTCGCTTTCTTCATCGGCGGCACCCGCGAAAACGTGCAGGACTTGCCGGTGCTGGAGCGTGCGCCGGGTTGCGCCGGCGTCAAAGTCTTTATCGGCTCCTCGACCGGCGCGCTGCTGGTGGAGGACGACGAAAGCCTGCGCCGCATTTTTCAGGTGATCCGCCGCCGCGCCGCGTTCCACGCCGAGGACGAGTACCGCCTCAACGACCGCAAATCGCTGCGCATCGAGGGTGATCCGCGCTCGCATCCGGTGTGGCGCGACGAGACCGCGGCGTTGATGGCGACGCAGCGCCTGGTCAAGCTCGCGCACGAGACGGGCAAGCGCATCCATGTGCTGCACATCTCGACCAAGGAAGAGATCGAGTTTTTGCGCGACCACAAGGACGTCGCCTCCTGCGAGGCGACGCCGCATCATCTCACGCTGGTTGCGCCCGAATGCTACGAGCGGCTCGGCACGCTGGCGCAGATGAATCCGCCGGTGCGCGGCGCCGATCACCGCGCCGGGATCTGGCGCGGCATCGAGCAGGGCATCATCGACGTGCTCGGCTCCGACCACGCCCCGCATACGCTGGAAGAGAAGCAGAAGACCTATCCTGCCTCGCCCTCCGGCATGACCGGCGTGCAGACGCTGGTGCCGCTCATGCTCGATCATGTCAATGCCGGCCGCTTGTCGTTGGCAAGGTTTGTCGATCTCACCAGCGCCGGCCCCGCGCGCCTCTACAACATGGCCTGCAAGGGCCGCATCGCCGCCGGCTACGACGCCGACTTCACAATCGTCGATCTCAAGCGCAGCGAGACCATCACCAACAAATGGGTGGCGTCCAAGGCCGGCTGGACCCCCTATGACGGCGTCCGCGTTACAGGCTGGCCCGTCGGCACCTTCATCCGCGGCCGCCGGGTGATGTGGCAGGGCGACCTCGTGACGGCGTCGCAGGGCGAGCCGGTGCGGTTTCTGGAGACGTTGAAGGCGTAGCCGCGGTGTTGCCACACATTCGTCATTGCGAGCGCAGCGAAGCAATCCAGAGTCTTTCCGCGGAGGCAGACGGGATTGCTTCGTTGCGCTCGCAATGACGAGTGGAGAGAGCTACACTCCCTCGATAGGGAGAGTAGTCAATGCCCCAACCCACCCCCCTCATCACCACCGAGCAACTCGCAGCCCAGCTCGGCGACCCCAATCTCCGCCTCTACGACTGCACGACCTACAACGAGCCGGTGCCATCAGGCAGCGACGTGCCCTATCGCGCCGTCCCCGGCGACAAGACGTTCGAGGCCGGCCACATCCCGGGCGCCGATTTTCTCGACCTGCAGGGCGAGTTCTCCGACGCCTCCGCGCAACAATTCTTCATGATGCCTGATGTTGCCCACCTAGAGGCCGCCTTTGGCCGCCACGGCCTCGATGCTAGCAAGACCATCGTGCTCTACAGCATCGGCACCATGATGTGGTCCACGCGGTTCTGGTGGATGCTGCGCTCACTCGGCGTCGATGCGCAGGTGCTCGATGGCGGCCTCGACAAATGGAAAGCCGAGGGGCGGCCGCTCGAGATGGGCGCCCCAAAGGGATATCCGCCCACGACCTTCAAGGCCACACCGCGCGAAGGCTTGTTCGTCGACAAGACCGCCGTGAAGGCGCGGCTTGGCGATCCCGCGACTGTTATCGTCAACGCGCTCGGTCCGCAATTTCATCGCGGGCTCGAGCCGAGCCGCTACGGCCGGCCGGGTCGCGTTCCCGGCAGCGTCAACGTATCAGCGGCAACGCTTACCAATGCCGACAAGACGCTGACGACGCTTGCCGATGCTGAGGCCAAATTCGCCGCGGCAGGCGTCACCCGCGACAAGAATGTGATCCTTTATTGCGGCGGCGGCATCTCGGCGACGATCGACCTGCTGCTGCTGACGCAACTCGGCTACGACAAGCTGACGCTCTACGACGCCTCGATGGGCGAGTGGGCAAGGGATCCGGCGCTGCCGATCGAGACGGACTAGGATATCCCTTAACCCTTCCCCCAAGGGAACCCCGAGGAGAGGATCAGAAAGTTGGGAACCTTTCCCTTGGGCCGGCATCCAATGTCCGGAACGAAGCGAAACGAGCAGGTGACCGCTATGCAACGGACCGCAGCCGGCCTGTCCGCCGGCGCCAAGACATCAGAAATCAGGGCATTGGAAGCCGAACTGGTCGACCGGGCGCGGGGCCGGGACGAGGCCGCGTTGCGTGAGATCATGCAGGCCAACAACCGCAGGCTCTATCGACTGGCGCGCGGGATTTTGCGCAGCGACAGCGAAGCCGAGGATGTGGTTCAGGAAACCTACGTCCGCGCCTTCACCCATCTCGACGGCTTCCGCGGCGGGTCCGGACTGTCGACCTGGCTGTCGCGCATCGCAATCAACGAGGCGCTTGGCCGGGCGCGAAGCGCCAAGCCGCATGTCGAGCTCGGCTCGGTCCCCGAAGCGATGCTCGAGGCGCAGATCATAAAATTTCCCGTTTCTCCCGCAGGCGATCCGGAAAGGACCATGGCCCAACGTGAAATCCAGCGCGTCGTCGAGCGCGCCATCGATGAGTTGCCGGATGTCTTCCGCATGGTCTTCGTCGCACGCGTCATGGAAGGCATGAACATCGAGGAGACCGCCGAGCTGCTCGGCGTCAAGCCCGAGACCGTGAAGACGCGGCTGCACCGTGCCCGCACCATGCTGCGCGAGAACGTCGAGAAGGAGATCGGTCCGTTGGTGATGGATGCGTTCCCGTTCGCCGGGTGGCGCTGCGAGCGGCTGACCGTGTCAGTGCTGAAGCGGCTCGGCATCGGCGGCTGAAGTTTTTCGGGAACGTTCGCGCGAAAATTCCATCCAACGCCTGTGAAGCAAAGCGCCGGCAATCCGTCCGGCAGCACAGGAGTGTCAAACCATGTTCGTTCGTTGGAGTGCGGCGATCGCCGCAGCAATTTTGTTGTCGAGCCCCGCGCTGCTGCAAGGCGCCAGAGCAGCCGACAAGCCGACCGATCCGCAGATCGCCCACATCGCCTACACCGCGGGCGTGATCGACATCAACGCGGCCAAGCAGGCGCAGAAGAAGGCCAAGAACAAGGATGTGAAGGCATTTGCAGAGGACATGCTGCGCGACCACGAGGCCGTCAACAAGCAGGCGCTGGCGCTGGTCAAGAAGCTGAACGTTACGCCTGAAGACAACGACACCAGCAAGGCGCTGTCGAAGCAGGCGAGCGATAAGCTGGCCGAACTCGGCAAGCTGGACGGTGCGGCCTTCGACAAGGCTTATGTCGCGAACGAGGTCGCCTACCACAAGGCGGTCAACGGCGCGCTGGAGACGCAGCTCATTCCGTCCGCCAACAATGCCGAGCTGAAGAGCTTGCTGCAGACCGGTCTGAAAATCTTCCAGGGGCATCAGCAGCACGCCGAGCACGTCGCGGCCGAACTGAAATAGGGAGAGACGATGATGCCGGGACGATTGTCTGCGATCGCGACAGCGGTCGTGCTCGTGGCGATGGCCGTCCCGGCGCACGCCGCGACCATACAAATCACGATGGAGAATCTCGAAATGTCGCCGAAAGACGCTTCGGCGAAGGTCGGCGACACCGTGGAATGGATCAACAAGGACGTCTTCGCCCACACCGCGACCGCTGGGAACGGGGATTTCGACGTGAACCTGCCGGCGAAAAAATCGGCGACGTTCGTTTTGAAGAAAGCGGGCACGGTCGATTATTACTGCCGCTATCATCCCAACATGAAAGCGACGCTCAAGATCGAGCCGTGACGGGCTGGGGCGCGCATTCCCGATGGCTGCGGGAACAACTCCCGGCCCTGACGAGACTAATGCTTGGCCGGGGGAGGCCGCTTCCGTGCGATAAACACGGCAGACTTCGCGACGCCTTCGCCGAGACTTCGTCGTAAAGTCATTCATCCGTAGACTGGCCCCGCCCGTGCGGCGGGGTCATTTTCGGCAAGGCTTACTGCCTGGAGCAAGGCTTACTGTCTGGAGATGTCGACCGAGAATTCGCCGTTGCGGATGCGGCCGGGAAAGCCCTCGACGAATTTCGCCACCGCGTCCTCGCCATAGGTGCCGACGAGTTCGGCCAAGGCCGCGAACAGGCTCGCCTGCGCCAGGCAGTCGCCGTCGACGCCATCATGGCGCGCTTCGGCCCAGGCCTCGTTGAGATAGCTCAGTGCGGCCTGTTTCTGCTCGTGATCGGGCAGCGGCGCGCGGGCGGGGGCGTAGGACACTGGATGGCTCATGAAACTCGACAGGGCTGGAGGCGCGTCCACGGCGATGCGCTGTGCGAGAGGTGTAGCACGCGCGTTAACGCCCGCTAGGCCACATCTTTAGGAACGGTTAACGGCTGTGTACAAAGACGATGACAGGGTTCCCCGATGCCCAACCCTCATGGTGAGGAGCGTGCGAAGCACGCGTCTCGAACCATAGAGGCCCCGCTGCAGCAGCAGGGCCTTTCATCCTTCGAGACGCGCGTTCCGCGCTCCTCAGGATGAGGAGTTCACGGTCTGGATGCGGTTGGCAGTAAATCAGTTCGCGTAGCGTGCCGTGAGATCGCGCGAGATCTTCGAGCCTTCCTCGATGTAGCGGCGGATCGCCACCGTCGCGGCCGGCGTGCAGCTGCGGTAGGTCTGCTGAAAACCGTTATAGCCGCGGTTGAAGCCGGCGATCATGCGGGTGCGGCGCTCCCCCGCGGGGGTTTCGGCATCGATCAGCGCCTGCATCTCGCTGCGCCATTTGTTGCCCTCGTTAGACCCGCAGATGCCGCGCAGATAGTGCAGCCCGCCGAGGATCTCCGCCAGCCGCTGCAAATCGCCGTCAAACGGCGCTGCCCCGTCCTGGGCCCGGGCGGGCGCGGAGGCGCAGGCGAGAAGCAGGGCAAAAATGGCCAGAAATCGCGTGGACATCGGCGGGGTGTATGCCTCCTCGGGGCGGTAGACGCAAGGCGGGGTCAGGGGCCGATCAGCCGGTGGGCCGACTGGATGATCTCTTCCAGCCCTCCGGTCAGCTTGAGGTCGCCGAGGCTCGCCAGGGCCTCTGGGGCGACCCAGCGGTAGTCGTCGAGCTCGTCGTTGAGAACAGGCTCCCGCGCCACCCAGCGGGCGGCAAAGGACATGATCAGGTAATGGCCGGCGCCGCCCGAGGGCGGCAGCACTTCGCGCCAGCCGGCCAGGCCAATGATGTCGATATCGAGCGCCGTCTCCTCGTCGACCTCGCGTGCCAGCGCCTGGTGCAGCGATTCGCCGAACTCGACCCGGCCGCCGGGCAGCGAATAGAACCCCTTTGCGGGCGAGCGCGCGCGGCGGGTCAGGAGCACCTTGCCGTCGCGAAAAATCGCGGCACTGACCGCGAGTTGGGGATGGGTGGGCTGGACGACCGCGGCCATGACTTCACCTGCTCGGGCTCAGTTCGCCATGATGGTGTCGACGTCGGCTTCCGCGCCGCCATTGATGATGCCGCCGCAGGCCGCTATCAGCGGCCTGACCCAGACTGCGGCCTGCTCGGCGAGGCGGACGCGGGTCGTATCCTTCTCGACCTCGCGCATGGCCGAGCCGACCGCTGACAGAATCGAGGTCATGGTGTCGGTGAGATGGTCGAACTGGGCGCGCACGTTCGGGTCGGCCTTATCATAGGCCTCGATCGCCAGATCCCGGGCCTTGAAATTCGAGGCGGTGAAATGCTCGGCGTAGGACAGCGGCGACCAGGTCAAGAAATCTTCCGCGCATTCCGGCATGTCCGGGACCATTTCCAGCAGCATCACGGCTTCATTGAAATGGTTGAGATAGTCGGTGGCAAGCCCGGTCCGCGGGTTGATGTTGGCGACGCGCAGCCGCTCGGCCCAGGCCGCGGCCTCGGGCCCCGTCTGTCCATGCATTCGCGCCGGCTGGGAGACCGTTGAGCTCATCTGCCGCAGTGTTAACGTTCGGGGTTAAAAGGACCTGAACGGACCCTATATAGGCGCTCAAGGATGTGTGGACGCTTCGTCATAACTTCAGCCCCGGCGGCTTTGCGGCAACTGTTCGGCTATATCGAGCAGCCGAATTTCCCGCCCCGGTTCAACGTGGCCCCGACACAACCGATTCCGGTCGTGCTGGCCGAGAGCGGCGCGCGGCATTTCCGCCTGATGCGCTGGGGCCTGTTGCCGGGCTGGCTCAAGGATCCCAAAGGATTTACGCTGCTGATCAACGCCCGTTCCGAGACGGTGCTGGAGAAGCCCGCGTTCAAACGCGCGATCCGCCGGCGGCGCGGCCTGATTCCGGCCGACGGCTATTACGAATGGAAGTCGATCGACGGCCGCAAGCAGCCCTTCTTCATCCACCGCGCCGACGGCGAGCCGCTCGGCTTTGCCGCATTGTTCGAGACTTGGGTCGGGCCGAACGGCGAAGAGCTCGACACGGCCGCGATCGTAACGGCGGCGGCGAGCGAGGATCTCGGCACGTTGCATGACCGCGTGCCTGTCACCATCGGCCCGCGCGATTTCGAGCGCTGGCTGGACAGCCGCAGCGATGACGTCGACACCGTGTTGCCGCTGATGACCGCCCCGCGCATCGGCGAATTCGCCTGGCACCCGGTCACCACCCGTGTCAACCGCGTCGCCAATGATGACGAGCAGCTGTTGCTGCCGATCAGCGCGGAGGAGATCGAGGCGGAAGCGGTGAAGCCGAAGAAGGTCGTGCGGAAGGCGGTTGGATCGGAGGATGGCGGGCAGGGGTCGTTGTTTTAGGTGGCGCCGCCCTCAAACAATCTCCCGCGCCTTCAACTCCGCAATCGCCGCCGCGTCAAAACCTAGCTGGCCCAGCACCGTATCCGTATCCGCGCCGAGTTCCGGCGCCATTCGGTCGAGCTTGCCGCTGCCATGGGCGAGCTTGAACCCGCTGCCGGCGAAGCGCAGGCGGCCGTAGGGCGTATCCAGCTCCTGGATCGCACCGCGCGCCTTGATCTGCGGATGGTCGATCACCTCCTCGACCTTCCAGATGCTGGCGCAGGGCGCGCCGGCATCTTCCAAAATCGTCTCCCATTCGCGCGCCGGCCTGGCCGCGAGCGCCTCCTCGATGATGGCGCGCAGCGCCGGCTCGTTGTCGTTGCGCGCAAACCAATCGGCGAAGCGCGGATCGGTCAGCGTGTCCTCGCGGCCGAGCGCAGACATCAGCGCGCGATATTGTTTCTCGTTGTTGACGGCGAGCAGAATGTGGCCGTCGCCACATCGAAACAAATTCGCCGTGGTCCGGCGGCTCACCGCCTGATTGCCCGACAGTGTCTGGCGATGGCCCGCGACCGACCAGTCCGCGATCTGTCCTGAGAGAAACGCCATCGTCGCTTCCAGCATGGAGACGTCAATGAGTTGGCCCTTGCCGGTGCGATCGCGCTGGTACAGCGCGCTCGACACGCCAAAGGCGGCCGTGGCCCCCGACAGCACGTCGCACACGGCAAAGCCCGCGCGGGTCGGGCCGGTCTCCGGATGGCCCGTGATCGCCATGATGCCGGACAGCGCCTGCATCTTGCCGTCATAGCCGGGGCGCAGCCGATCCGGACCGGTCTGGCCGAAGCCGGATACCGCGCAGTAGATCAGCTTCGGATTGATCGCGGACAGCGCCTCATAACCGATGCCGAGCTTGTCCATCACGCCCGGCCGGAAATTCTCCATGACGACGTCGACTTGCGCCACGAGCTTCTTCACGATCGTGATCGCATCGGGCTTTTGCAGATCGAGGGTCAGGCTGCGCTTGTTGCCGTTGATGGCCTGGAACGCCGGCGCGAGGCCGCGGTCGGCCCATTCGCGCGACAGCGGCGTGCGGCGCATGTCCTCGCCCTCGCGCCGCTCGACCTTGATCACGTCGGCGCCCAGCAGCGCGAGCTGGTAGCTCGCATAAGGGCCGGCCAGCACTTGCGTGAAGTCCAGGATCTTCACGCCTTCGAACGGTCGCGTCACGTCGCTCTCCCTTTTGTTTTGGTTGTCGGAGGACGTCAGGCGGCGCGGTTGCCGCGCGCGAGCTCCTTCTGCTTGTCGAATTCGGCACGGCGGCGCGCCAGCTCTTCAGGTGAGAGCTGCGCGACGTTGTTGTAGTCGAGCTTCCAGGAGGCATCCTCGCTCCAGCGCAGCGGCGACTGCATGGTGGTCTGCGGGCCGCTCGCGGTCTCCAGCAGTTTCAGCGCCAGTTCGAGCGTCTGCGCCTGCGAGGCGATGTCGTGCGGCTTGCCCGCGGAATTGCCGAGCGGGAAATCGCTGAACAAGAAGCGCGGCACGGCGGCGTGCTCGATGATGTCCTTGGCGCAGCCCATGATCACGGTCGGAATGCCGTTCGCCTCGAGATGCCGCGCCACCAGCGCCGTGGTCTGGTGGCAGACCGGGCAGTTCGGCACCAGCACGGCGACATCGACCTTGTCGGCAACGGCCCGCGCCAGAATTTCCGGCGCGTCGGTGTCGAGGGTGACGCGATGGCTGCGGTTGGTCGGCGCGCCGAAGAAACGCGGGGCCACCTCGCCGATGCGCGCGGCGGCGCTCGCCTTCAAAAGCTGCGGCAGCGGAAACCAGGTGCCGTTGTCGGTGGCCGAAGTGTGCTTGCGGTCGTAGCCGATATGGGAGATGCGCAGATCGTGCGCTTTCGAGGTGTCGCCGTCATAGACCTGGTAGAATTTCGCGCCGCCATTATACGCCGCGCCCGGCCCCTGGTCGCCCTTGTCCGGATCGTACGGCGCGGCCGTCGTGATGATCGTGACGCGCGATTGCGAAAGCGACTTCTTCAGCGGCTGGAACGGCGCCTCGGTGTAGTGGGCCCAGCGATACGCCGTGGTGTAGCCGATCGCGGTGTAATAATCCCGCGTGCGCTGCATATAGGGGACGGGGGCATCATAGTCGGGCGCAAAGCCGAATTCGTCGTCGCGCGAAGCGGTCATGGGGCGCGTCTCCTGTGGTTCTTGTTGGCAACAGACTATTGATAGTTGGAGGTGAGCTCAAGGGTAAGCAAGCTCACCGAAACAGATGCAGCGCCGCGTATTGCAGCAGCATGATCGCCTTGGCGTCGATGATGCGCCCGTCCGCGATCATTGCCAGCGCCTCGTCGATGCCGAGCTCCAGCACCTCGATGTCCTCGCCTTCATGTTCGAGGCCGCCGCCGTCGCTGACCCGCATCTCCGGCTCGTATTCGGCGACGAAGAAATGCAGCTTCTCGGTGATGGCGCCGGGGCTCATGAACGCCTCGAACACCTTATGGACGTGGTGCAGGCGATAGCCGGTTTCCTCCTCGGCCTCGGCGCGGATGCGCATTTCGGGCGAGGCATCGTCCAGCACGCCGGCGGCCGCCTCGATCAGCAAATCGTCGTAGCCGCGGATGAACGCCGGCAGGCGGAATTGCTTTACCAGGATCACCGTGCGCCGTGCGAGATTATACGGCAGCACGGCCGCGGCGTTGTCGCGCTCGTAGGTCTCGCGGTGCTGCGTCTGCCATTCGCCATTTGCGCGCCGGTACTCGAACGTGGTGTTCTTGAGGGTGGTCCAGTTGTCCGAGAGCACGCGGACGTCCTTGATGCGGACGCGGTCGGAAATGGTCATGGCTCGATCTCAGTTGCTTGCTCAGTTGCTTGGAGTCGTGTCGCGGCCGTCGAGCCACTTCTGGAACATCACCGAGGTCGATTCCTCAAACCCCAGCGACTGATAGAACGCATTGGCCTGCGCGTTCCCGCGCCGGACCAGGAGCTGGAGCTTCGCGATGCCGGCCTGGCGCAGCCAGTCCTCGGCGGCGGCCATGATCACCCGGCCATGGCCGCGCTTGCGGCCATCGGGGTCGACCGCGACGTAATAGACCCAGCCGCGATGGCCGTCATGGCCGACCATGACGGTCGCGACGATCGCGCCGCCGTCGTGACCGATCAGGATGGTGGAATTGTCGCGCCGTCGCGCCAGCGCGATGTCCGAATGTGGATCGTTCCACGGCCGGGTCAGGCCGCATCGCTGCCACAGCGCGACCACCAACTCGACATCGGCGTCATTGATCGCATCGATCTCGAGAGCACTCACAGCACTTTTCCCGGGTTCATGATTCCAAGCGGATCGAGCATCGCCTTGATGGACCGCATCAGCTCGATTGCGGTCTTGTCCTTCACGTCAGGCAGCTCGTCGCGCTTGAGCACGCCGATGCCGTGCTCGGCCGAGATCGAGCCGCCCATGCGCAACACGATCGCGAACACGACCGCGTTCATCTCGTGCCAGCGTGCCAGGTAATCCGCGGTGTTGGCGCCGATCGGCTGGCTGACATTGTAATGCAGATTGCCGTCGCCGAGATGGCCGAACGGCACCGGCCGCGCGCCGGGGATCAGTTTGATCACGGCGGCATTGGCCTCCGTGATGAAGGCGGGAACAGTGGCCACCGGCACGGAAATGTCGTGCTTGATCGAGCCGCCCTCCGGCTTCTGCGCCGACGACATCTCGTCGCGCAGCTTCCAGAAGCCGGCGCGCTGGGTGAGATTGGCCGCGATCACGGCGTCGTCGACGATCTCGTCCTCCATGGCGCGGCCGAGGATCGTTTCCAGCGGCGTGCGGGCATCGTCGCCCGGAGAGGACAATTCCATCAGCACGTACCAGGCATGTTTTTGCGCGAGCGGGTCACGCACGTCGATGCCGTGGCGGATCGAGAAATCGACCGCCAGCTCCGAGAGCAGCTCGAAGCTCGTCAACGCATTGGCAGCCTCGCTTTGCGCGATCGTCAGGAGCTTCAGCGCCGCGTCAGGCGACTTCAGCCCGACGAAGGCGGTCTCGATCGACCGCGGCTTCGGAAACAGCTTCAGCGTCGCGGCCGTGATGATGCCGAGCGTGCCTTCGGCGCCGATGAAGAGATTGTGCAGATTGTAGCCGGTGTTGTCCTTCTTCAGCTTCGACAGCACGCCCAGCACGCGCCCGTCGGCCAGCACCACCTCGAGCCCCAGCGCCATCTCGCGCGCGACGCCATAGGCGAGCGCGGCCGTGCCGCCGGCATTGGTCGAGAGATTGCCTCCGATGGTGCAGCTTCCTTCGGCGCCGAGCGAGAGCGGGAACAGCCGGTCCATTTCAGCGGCCTTCTGCTGCGCGATCTGCAGCACCACGCCGGCCTCGCAAGTCATGGTGTTGGAGGCGACGTCGACCTCGCGGATCTTGTCCAGCCGCCGCAGCGACACCACCACCTCGCCATTGTGCGGCGTCTGTCCGCCGACGAGGCCGGTGTTGCCGCCCTGCGGCACCAGCGCAATTTTGTGCTCCGAAGCCAGCTTGCAGATCGCGGAGACCTCCGCGGTCGAGCCCGGGCGCAGCACCAGCGGCGAGCGGCCGTGAAACAAATTGCGCTCCTCGGTGACGTACGCCTCGATGTCGGCCGCATCGGTGATGGCGTGGCGATCGCCGACGATCTTGCGGAATTGTTCGATCAACTCGGGCGCAAGCGGAGGCGTGGCGGAATGATTGACGTTCATTTGTGTTGTCTCTTGCTTCGCTCTTATCTCGCCACCGCGGCCCGGCGCAGCCGGTCGTTGATCGCTTCGCCCAAATCGTCTTCGGGGATCGCCATCACGGCGATTGCGCGCGGCCTCCTGGCATCGAGGGCGCGAAGATAGCCGAACAGATTGGCGGCGGCTTCATCGAGATCACCGGTGGGCGACAAATTCATGACAGCGGCGGCGGCGTCAACGCCCGGCAGGCGCGCGGGGCCGAACGCCAGCAGCGCTTCTCCGGGCGCAACGTCCTGTGCATTGAGCCGCACATTGGCGCGCGGCGCGTAATGCGAGGCCATCATGCCCGGCGCCAGCGGCTGGCTGTCGTTGCTCTCGGCCTCCGTGGGCAGTCGCGCCAGCGGTGCGCCGAGCACGGCTTCGATCCGCTCACGTGACAGCCCACCGGGCCGCAGCAGCATCGGCGCATTGAGGCAGCCGACAATGGTCGATTCGACGCCGACCGTAACAGGCCCGCCGTCCACGATCAGGTCGATCCGCCCCGCAAGGTCGCTTTCGACATGGGCGGCCAGCGTCGGCGAGACGTGGCCGGAGAGGTTGGCGGACGGCGCCACCACCGCCCCGCCAAAGGCGCGCAGTATCGCCTGCGCCACCGGATGGGCCGGAATCCGGATCGCGACCGTGTCAAGGCCCGCGGTGGCGAGATCGGCGACCGGGCAGTTTTCCGTCTTCGGCACCACCAGCGTCAGCGGCCCCGGCCAGAACGCCTCCGCGAGGCTTGAGGCGCAGGCGTCGAACCGCCCGATCCTCCGCGCGGCCGCGAGGTCGGCGACATGGGCGATCAGCGGGTTGAAGGCCGGCCGCCCCTTGGCGGCGTAAAGATGGGCGATCGCGCCGGCATTTCCAGCGTCCGCCCCGAGCCCGTAGACCGTCTCGGTCGGGAACGCGACCAGCCCGCCGGCAGCCAATGTCCGGGCCGCAGCTTCCGCGCCGGCCTCGCCGGCCGGTAAAATCAGCGTTTCAAGACCCGTTTTCACAGGGATAAGATTCCTCAGCTCGGCCGCTTGCGGTGCGCCAAACCCGACGCTATAAGCCGGCCTCTTGTCGGAGTGTGGCTCAGCCCGGTAGAGCACTGCGTTCGGGACGCAGGGGTCGCAGGTTCGAATCCTGCCACTCCGACCAAGACTTTCAGACACTTAGGGTTTTGCACTTTTTTCAAGCCCAAGAAATAGCCCAAGATTGATATCAGCCCACGGCTTTTTTCATGGGCCGCTTGGCCGTGATGCCCCGCACCGCGTCCGCCAGATGGTCCGGGTGGTGATGGCCGTATACCCGTTCCAACACTTCGACCGTCATGCCGAGATAGCCGGCCGCCGTCCATAAATCGACACCCTGGTGCATCAACCACGTCGCCGCCGTGTGGCGGAGCGTGTGGGGGGTTACATTTCCGACGGTGGTGTCGATTTCCGCGAGCTTGACGACCGTTCTGAAGGCCTTTTTGACGGATAGAACGGGCTTCCCGTTGTATTCGACGAAGTGTTCCTTGGCGATGCCCAGCCGGTCCCAGCGACGCATATGCGCCAGGAGGCGAGGTGGGATCGGTGCGGGAGGCTGGCGCTTGTTCGTTGCCTTCTTGCCGATTGCCTTGCGGTAATACATGCCCCGTTCCAGGTCGACATACGACTTTCCGATCGAACGTAATTTGGACGCCGATGCGATCGCTCCTGCGCGCGTTCCGGTGTAGCACCCGATGAGAAGGAAGCGGGCGATATGCCGAAGCGGTCGGCGGTCGGTGACGACCTTCTTACCCCTGTCGGGGCCGACGTGGATCGTCTGGACCTCGCGATAGCGCCAAGCACTCCAGATCATTTGGGCAGCCTCGCTCCGCGTGAGCCAACGCTCGCGAGCTTCCCCCTTTTCCGGCAGCCAAACGCTGACTTTGCCGTAGTGCAGGTTCTCGGCGCCGTGATGATTGATGGCGGCTCGCAGGATTTCCAAATCACGGCGTGCGCCACCGGGTCCGCCACCTTGTTTCTCGCGATGCTTGACGTATCCCTTCGACTCCCTCGTGTTGATCTCGGTCAGGACCTTGCTGCCCCAAAATTCATTGAGGCGATTGATCGTTTGGACTAAGTGCCGCTCTTGACCTGTCAACTCGTCTTCTGGCCTGCCTGCCTCGACATGATCGTCAAGATAGATCGTAAGTACATCCGCGATCGGGATGTCTTCGATCTCGCGCGCCTTTCGCTCAGGCCTGACTTGCTTGATCAAGTAGTCGGAGAGGAATTTTATCGCTTCCTTTGGAGCCCTTGACTGATCCGGAGTTGCAGCAACTCCTGTGGAGATTTCCTTGCCTCCGTCGAGCACGACCCAGACTGGATTTCGGACGACTGCCCCATTCTTCCGGCGCGCAGCGCGCTTATAGAGGCGCGGTCCCTTACTGGTACGCGACATAGCTTTCTCATTTCCTCGATATCGTTGAGCGTGACGTAGTGTTTGTTCGCAATCACTTCATAAGCGAGCCGACCGCGTGCGATCTCGCGGCGCAGTCCAGCTACCTTCATTGACCCATCCGGAAAGGCGAGCTTGGCTGCTGCCTCCAATCTCAGTGGCGTAGCCGCTCCGATGATGCCGACCGCGGAAGAGATTCCCTCCGCCTCAAAGAGCGCTTTTGTCATTCGTGGCCTGGTCGTTAGGTGGACATGGAGTGTCTGCTCCATGTCCCCTGGATCATGGGCAGCTTAAGAGGCTTGAACGAGGTCCAGCGCGGACCAAAGCTCATATCGGATGGCCAGCGGCCCGCGCTCCAACTCCTGCATCGAAGGGCGGATCGTCCTCACAAGGCCGGCGGAGGCTAGGCGCTCGATTGCGCGTTTTCCGTCGCGCATTTTCAGCTTGGTCGCGGCCAAGATATCAGCCAGTGACATGGCGGATTTTCCTTCGGAGAGTGCCTGAAAGCACATGGCCGATGCGACTTGGAACTCGTGGAGATCCATGCACACGTCGTTCCAAACTTCGCCGAGGACTTTTCCGATCGCGTAGCTCGCTCCGGTTAAGTTCGGGCGAGCACTTTGCTCCTGCGCAGCGGTAACTGATTGGACCACCGGCTGCTTCGATTCATTGACGTGTGGCTGATTTGACAAGTCTGCTTTCCTTTTAGGCGCCGGGGGGCAAGATGCCGCCCCTTGGTTTTTGCATTATTACCATATTATGCAAATAATGCAAGCGCCGGCTTCTGTCCGTTTGATAGGGCCCCGTCGTCGCATCATGGCATGCCGGGGTCCAGAACCTCAGCTGGCTTAGTCACCGTCGCTCTTGTCGCAGAGGAGTTGCGTCGAGCCGAGGGAGGTGATTGCATTTGCATTTAATTGCTTTTTATGTTAGAAATGCAAATGAGCTCGTTGGAGGTGGGGTGATGGTGCGCGGCCGTCGGAAATCAGGTCGATCGAGAGAGGCTGTGATTGAGTGGATCAGGCTCCTTATGCGGAAGCGGGATTGGAGCGGCACAGATCTGGCCCGCCACGCAGGCATCTCACCATCAACAATTCTTCGGGCTCTCAACCAGCCGGATTACCAGTACGTCTTCTCGTCGAGGACGCTGGAGAAAATCGCTCGCGGGGCACGGGAGTCGCTGCCTGCTCACCTGAGGGATGAGACAGCCGAAGTCGGTCTGCCGGATGGAAGTCATTCCACCAAATGGGGGTGGCAATCGCCGTCCCACCCCTATCGGCTTGTCGAAGTACGGAGCGTGTCTGCTCTGCCAGTCAGCTCTCACTCCAGGGTGAAGATGACAAAAACCGAACTCGTGCCGGCGCCGTTTCAGTTGGAAGACGATGAGACCGCGTTTGCTTTTCGAAATCCGGACGAGTCGTTGGGGCCGTGGTTCCGGCCACGCGCACTCATGTTCGCAACGAAAGCCCGAGATCCTAGCGGCGGAGATCTTGTGATGCTGACGGGAAAAGATGGTCGGACAAGAGTCCGATTGTTGATGGGAATGGATGAAAAAAGCCTCAGCTTGTCGAGGTCCATGCCGGCCAAAGAGGATGAGAAAATGGCATTTGATGAGATCGGAGACATTGCGGTGATTGTGGAGGTCGTGACCGACTGAACAATCGCGACTCGACCGGCAGCCACAGGCCGCGTCATCCCACAAACGCGGAAGCCGCGACGTTGGCGCGTCACGGCTCTCGAAATCGTTATCCTCTTATGCTCAATCCGCTAAGATCGAACGAAAGTATTCATGCAAAGTCACGAAAAGCACAACACCAAGACCAAATTCTACATCTCGCCAACCGCTCGTTTGGACCTGTTATCCGCCTTGACGAAGGCGCAAGCGAAAGAGCAAGCCAAGGGTAAGAAGCACAAGAAACTCTTGGAGCAAGTCGACCTGTTCGTCGTGGTAGCCCTGTTCGGCCATCGAAACAACAAAACCGGTCAATGCGATCCCTCCCATGCGACGATCGCCAGTGAGATCGGGGTCTCAGAGTCGACCGTGAAACGATCGTTCAAGCGACTCGCGGATGCCGGCTTCATCACCACGACCGCCAAATTCTTCAAGGGCCGCAAAAGCAGCAGTCAAGTCGATATTCAATTCCAGAAGGGTGAGTCATGGATCATCAAGTCTGATGAAGATTGGTCATCGGTGACCGATCGATCGGTCACCGATGATGCCACGATTGGTCATCAGTGCCCGCCACGTTCGGTCGCCGATGACACCGACGCTCGATCACTGATGACCGATAAACACAGTGAACAAAACCCAGAGAAAGAACCCAGTGAAGAGAACACGCGGAACGCTCCGCGTCAGCAGGGGCCGGTTGGTCGTGACGGTGACGTTGACGGCGATGAAGCCAGACCGACCCCACCGGGCGGAAATTGGCCGGCCGACATGGTCGAGAAGTTCCAGTCGCATTACCCGAAGGGCGGCGACCGAACGAAAATATCGGAGGCATTGGAAGCAATCAGGCTGGAAGGTCTGACCGACTACAGAGATATCTTACGAGGTGCCAAATACTACACGCGCGATGAGAGAAAAAAGATTGAGGACGGCTTTGCACTGAAGCCCGAGAACTTCCTGACGAAGCGTCTCTATACGGGCTACCAGAAAGACAACCGGCCCAAGCCCAGGATGCACATGGCAATCTAACCTACCCATGCTGACCGGTGGCAACTCAAGCCACCGGTCGCTCCCCTGTACCTCGCCACAATCAATCCATGCCGGTGTGTGCGCCGTATCGCGTCACCGGTTGCCAAGGAAATATCATGACCACCGCCGCCACGACGACCATCACCCACTTCAAGACCATTCGCCGCCCCTCCGAGATCGACGACGCGCTAGACTGGCTCGCCCATGGCGCTGAACTTGCCCGCGATCTCAGGGGGGACAAGGCGAAACACCAGGACGCGATCTGGCAGTTGCTGGTCGAGGCCGTCGAGGTGATCGACAAGGCGCCAGACCAGGAACGGCAATGGCTCACGTCCGGCACTCGTTCGAGCTGGAAGTCTCCGGGCCTCTCGCGCGCTGAGTTGATCGACCTGGAACGAATCCGGTTCCTCAACAGCATGAAACCCTACGACGCCGAACAGACGAGGTACTCGTCCCAGTGGGACGATGAGGAACGCGCCCTGGGCGTCCTTGCCTGGCTTCGTTGGCTCCATGCCGCGCCGTCCGGCGATAAGCTCCGCAAGGCCGCAGTCGCCCTCGTCCGTCATGACGACTACGGAATTGCGCTTGAACTCTATTCTGGGGGACGAAAGACCGATCGCCAGAATGTTAATCAGATCAAAATCCGAACGATCGGCTTCATCCTCAACGGCTTGAAGGAATATCTAGGCATCGTCCCGGGGGGCGGCATCAGCTTCCGCTGCGAATAGAAGGCGGCTTCCCGCGCGCCGGAGCGCCGTGCAGGCACTTGCCGCTACGACCGAGCGCGGACACCCCTCCCATCGTTTGGGGCGCGGCAGCACCCCCGACAGAACGTTCTAGATGCATCGCCATACAGACGCACTGGGAACCGACCATCGGGTGATGATTGCCGTCGTTACGACATTCCTCGCCGACCTGAGACCCTGCGCGCTATAAAAGTACAAAGAGTTACGACCCCAAGCGAGAAAACGCGCGAAACCCCATGTCAGAAGGGGTTTCCGATACTTCTGAAATTCAGTAGTTTACGATTTTCGTGCCCTGTCTTTCTTGCATGGCAGGAGGCTGGGCTTGACTCCGGGGGCCCCCTAGTGTAGGTTGGGTACAGCTACCAAAGGGCCGTCAAGCTGAAACGCTGGCGGCCTTTTTGATTCACCCCTCCGCATCTTCACCTTGTATCCACCGGACCGCGTTTCTCGCGGTGCCGGCGATCCGTTTTTGGAGTTTACATGATCGACCTAGATCGGGTTCGTTTCGAACCCAACCGAACTATCGGCGTCGCCTTGCCGGTTTCGTTGTTTGACGAAATCGAGCACCGCGCGAAGCTTGAGTTGGCATCGAAATCAGGCTGGGTACGCCGCCTGATTTTGAACGAACTGAATAAGGGGGCTGCCCCTTCGAAGGATGCCGCCTGATGACTAACGAAATTGAGGACGCGATCGTCGCGGCGGCACGGTCCAAAGGCTATTCGATCAACAGCACGACCATGATGACGGTCGCCTGCGATTTGGCGGGCGGAACCTTGAATGGTGACCAAATCACGATCCGAGGCAAGGGGACGCTGGCTGTCCGTGATTATCTCCGCGACCTTCAGGATCGCGCACCGTCTGGGTTCAGCAGGCTGCAACAGCCCGACAAGCCGGCCGATGAGCGAACGGTCAGCCAGATGCGCAGGCGACGTCCCGCCATCACCGCCAATGACATCAATCGATATACCGGTGTCACCCGCGCCCACATGACAGAGCTTGCTGCCTCCCGCAGCGCCAAACGATAGGAGTTACCACTATGTCTCGCAGACTACGAAGTGCGGTTGCCACCCGGCAGGATATCGAGCAGCTTTCACCGATGGTGCGGCAGAGTCGTGCCGCCCATCTGGTCGCCCGTGATCGGATGCAGCGACTGGTCGATGCCCAGCACGAGCTGGCCGTCGTTACGCAGGCACATCAGGATGCACTTGCTCTAGTGGCTGAATCAGCGGCATCCATCAAGGCGACCAAGGCGACGATTGCCGCCATCGAAGCAGAGGTCAACGCAACGAACATCTTGATGGCCGGTTGACCAAGATCGGCCGGCCGTGGAACTCACACCATGAGCAGGCCGCAAGGGAGGCGCGACCACATGACGATTCTGAGACTCGCATTGCATGGCGCGGTGGCTCTCTCTGTGGCCGCGCCTCCCGCTTTCGCAGGCAAGTACTGCCAGCCGACCAATGGTCGCGACCAGATCGCCAAGATCGGCATCGCGTGTCCGGTCAACTATCTGGCGTCGGGGACGTGCTGCATCGCGCTCCATGGGGACTCGCCGCGGGCCTTTGCTCGGCTGCCCGGCCGATCATGTCCAACCGGCTCATTCGCCAGCAACAGCAGCTATTGCGTGTCACTGCGGTAACCGCGCCAAGACGCGCTGCACCTGCAGCGCCTGCCACTTGCCGTTGCCGAGAGCGGTAGGAATGCCGGCCTCGTTCAAGCCATCTGCAATCGCCCGTAACGACGTTGCGCCGTCCGCCTGTAGCTTGCGGATCGTTGGGCCGATATCTGCCGCATGCTTCGCGGTGCGCTCCAAGAGGGCTTTCCGAGATGCTTCCTGCATCTTCGCGCCGGGAACAACGCCACGGTTGCCACCGAGCTGCTTACCGCGCCGCTTGGCCGCTGCCAGCGCCGCCTTGGTGCGAGCGGAGATCATGCCGGCCTCCAACTCAGCGACAGCAACCATTTGCTGGAGCAGGAAGCGGCCGGTAGCGCCTTCGATCACGGGAAGATCAGCAAATCGGACATCAACACCGGCCTCAAGCAAGCGAGACAGGAACGCGACGGAGCGCGTCAGTCGATCAACCTTACTGACAACCAAGGCCGCGCGATGCAGTCGTGCTGCGGCCAAGGCTTGCTCAAGCGCGGGCCGATCAGACCTCTTGCCCGATTCGACCTCGGTGAACTCAGCAACAATCGTCCAGTCACCACCATTGAGATACGCCGCGACCGCCGCCTGCTGGGCCTCGATACCGAGACCCGACTTGCCCTGCTTGCCGGTCGAAACACGGTAGTAGGTGACGAATTTACCGTTGTGCTGCGCCATAGCTAATCGCGTTACAAACACTTCAACGTCCGTTGACGTATTTGTAACGGACCGGAATCGGCTTCGTCAAACGAAATCTTGTGCTGCCGCCCGTCATATTCCCGGATGCGCTTCCTCGGTCGCAAACCGCAGCGCTCGACCACCACCCGCCAGCGCGTCCCGGTCGCGTGGCGCCGTCATGCGTGCCACCCGTAATTTCCCCAGGCTTCGAGACAGCCTCCCGCGTCGCTGCACCATCGGCAGCGCGGTGGTCGTGCCTGCCCCTTGTGCTGGCGGCGCCATGCAAGGCTGCGATGCCCACCCGCCACCGATGCCAGCGCGCTAGGTCGCAGGCCACCCGTGGTCGACCATCATCGCGCAGCGCGTCCCGCCTGCATGCTGGCTGTCATGGCCGCAGGCGTGGTGGGTCCCTGCCGGACCGGTGGCTGCTATCCACTCGACCACGCGCCCACGCTTGGCCTTTTTGTGACGGGGTGATCTTGCACGGCGTGACAGACAGCGCGGCCGGCCGGTGCGCCTGCATCCGGCTCACGTAGTTGGATCGCGATCACTCTCCATAGTCGCCGTCGGCACGGGCAGCGGAGGTTTCCCAGCGCAGCGCGGTGGTCGTGCCTGCCCCTTGTGCTGGCGGCGCCATGCAAGGCTGCGATGCCCACCCGCCACCGATGCCAGCTCGCTAGGTCGCAGGCCACCCGTGGTCGACCATCATCGCGCAGCGCGTCCCGCCTGCATGCTGGCTGTCATGGCCGCAGGCGTGGTGGGTCCCTGC